>NZ_JBFUPM010000001.1:0-964217 GCF_041355255.1 Paraburkholderia sp. RCC_158
CCTTGCCGCTATTGGCTCTCCCGCTTCCCGTGCCCCGGCGTCCGGAGCACGAAAGAGCGAGATTCTAGCGAGCCGGCCGGCGCCTTGCAAGCGTTATTTCCACATAAGGAAATTGCTCGAGAACGGTCGTCACGAGCTATGAAAACCGGACCGTTCAAACTCCCGAAATCGCGCGCTTATGCATGACGCGCTCAACCACTGCGAGGTAGTGATCGATACCCGGCGTCGCGCGATTTTCTTCTTTTGCGCGGTCGTCCCATTTACGCAGACGCAGCGCGTCCTGTGCGTACGGCTTCTCGAGAAACGCTTCGGCTTCGTCGCGGCTGAAGATCCCGCCTTGCAACTGCAGACTTCGCACCGAATCGGCGGAAAGCTGGTCGAAATACGCGTCGTCGATGGCGCAAAGGCAGCGCTTTGCGTCCACATGCAGGCGAATCGGCTCCAGTACCGCGTCCGGCAACACGGCGCGCAGAAACGGCAACGCGAAGTACTGGTGCAGATCGTCGATGCCCCGCTCCGTCGGCGTCGCGCCTTGCAGATTGAGCAAGTGCCCGAGGTCGTGCAAAAACGCGGCGGCGACGAGTTCGTCGTTCGCGCCAGCCTCTTCCGCTAACACGCCGCTTTGCAATGCATGCTGGAGTTGCGTGACCGGTTCGCCGCTATAAGCGATGCCGCCATATTGCTCGAATAGCGAACGGATGTCGCTCACACTCAGTGCCACGCCGTCACTCCCACGGTAAAGAAAAAGTCTTCAGATTGGTAAAGCTCTTCATCGCTTCCTGAACGCCTTCCTTATAGCCGAGCCCCGAATCCTTGATTCCGCCGAACGGCGTCAACTCGATCCGATAGCCCGGCACTTCCCACACGTTGACCGTGCCCACCCGCAACTCGTTGATGAAACGCGTGATCGCGTCCTGTCGGTTCGTGCACACGCCCGACGACAAACCGAATCGCGTGCCGTTGCTGATACGGATAGCGTCGTCGAGCGTGTCGAACGTGATGATCGGCGACACCGGCCCGAAGGTTTCCTCGCGCACCACGCTCATTTCGGGCTCAACTCTGTCGAGCACCGTCGGCGAATACAGCGCGCCATTGCGCCGATTGCCGGCAAGCAAACGCGCGCCGCCCGCAATCGCCTCGTTCACGCGCGATTCGAAAAGCTGCGCCGCGGCGACGTCGATGACCGTGCCCATCTGATTGGCCGCATCGAATGGATCGCCGAAGCGCCAGGCCCGCGTCTTCTCGACGACCAGCTCGGCGAAATCCGCCGCGACGCGCTGTTGCACGAGCATCCGCTTGACGGCCGTGCAGCGTTGACCGGAGTTCTTGTACGAGCCCTGCACGGCGAGCGTCGCCGCGCGCTCGAGATCGGCGTCGTCGAGCACGATCAGCGGATCGTTGCCGCCCAACTCGAGCACGACACGCCGATACGCCGCCTTCGCCGCGATGTATTTGCCGATCGCCACGCCGCCCGTGAAGGTGACGAGTTCAGCCAGCGGATGCGTGATCAGTTCATCGGCGATTTCGCGCGGGTCGCCGGTCAGCACTTGCAGCATCGGCGCGGGCAAACCGGCCTCGTACAGAATGTCGGCGAGATAAAGCGCCGACAACGGCACCTTCTCCGACGGCTTCACCACGACGCGATTATTCGTCGCGATTGCCGGCGCGATCTTATGCGCGACCTGGTTCATCGGATGGTTGAACGGCGTGATGGCGACGATCACGCCGGCGAGCGGCTCGCGCTGCGAAAACACGCGCCGCCGCTTGCCGTGCGGCGTCAGATCGCACGCGAAGCTCTGCCCGTCGTCGCGCAATGCTTCCATCGCGGCGAACTTGAACACGTCGGCGACGCGGCCAATTTCATAGCGCGAGTCCTGCTTCGACAGACCCGATTCCAGCGAGATCAGATCCGACGCCTCTTCGGTTCTCTCGCGCAACAAAGCGGCCGCGCGCTCGAGAATCTGCGAGCGTTCATAGCGCGTGAGCTTCGGCTGATAAGCCGCGGCGTAGTTGAACGCGGCGCGCACATCGTCGACGCTTGCAAGCGCGGCCGTGCCCACGCGCGTACCCGTGTACGGATCGAACACGTCGAACGAGCGAGGACGCGCCGCGCGTTCGCCTTCGAGCCGCAGCGTTTCCGCCCGGAAGGCCGGATGGTCCCGCAGCGTCGTGTTCATGATGCCGACACGCGGTTCAATGCGACGTCGAAGATATCGAAGTTGCGCAGCCGCCGGCCACTGTCCGCGGTCGGCAATCCCTCTACGCGCCGATTGAAAAGCAGCGGCACTTCCTGTTCCGACAAGCCGCCATGCGAGCGCAACGGCACGGTCAATCCGGAAAGATCGTGCTCGTCGCGGCGCGTGCCGAGCACGACATGCTTCGTGCCGATCACAACGATGTCGCCGACGCGGTCGTTGGGCAATTCGAAGCGTTCGCACGCGGCGCGGTTATCCAGCGCGAGTTCGACTCCCGCCAGGCCGCGAATGCGCTCAATGACCTGCGCGGCGCTCACATCGCGCGGCAAATAGATCGTCGCGAACGAACCGAGCGCACCGTGATGCACCACGTACGGGTCCGTGATCGGCAGAATCACGCGTGCCCTGCGAGCGCCGAGCCATTCGTCCAGCACGTCCTGCAGATAGATCACGTTCGGCTCGCCGGTTTGCGGATCGTGCTTCGCGTTCATGCCGTGATCGGCGGTCAGTCCGATCACCCAGCCGAGCGCGTCGAGTTGCGCGAGATAGCCGTCCATCATCGCGTAGAACGCGTTCGCGCCTTCGGTGCCCGGCGCGAATTTGTGCTGGATGTAATCGGTCGTGGACAGATACATCAGGTCGAGCGTGCGCGTTTGCGCGAGCCGCACGCCTGCCGCGAACACGAACTCCGACAGCGCCGCGCTGTACACGTTGGGCAGCGGCAAGCCGACCAGATCGAGCACTTCGTCGATGCCGTTTTCCGCGCGCGTCACCGTGTCCGCTTTTTCCGCCGAAAAGCAGATGCCGTTCAACTGCCAGCCCAGCAAGCGGCGCAACTTGTCTTTCGCGGTGACGACGGCGACCGCCGCGCCGGCTTCGCTCGCGGCAGCCAGCAACGTGCCGGCGCGCAGATAGGCCGGATCGTTCATCATCACTTCGGCGCCCGCACCATCGTTCGCGTCCGGGTCCCAGAAGTAATTGCCGCAGATGCCGTGCACCGAAGGCGGCACGCCGCACACGATCGACAGATTGTTCGGGTTGGTGAACGACGGGATCACGCAATCGCCCTTGAAGGCCGCGCCACCCTTCAGCATCTTGCCGATGAACGGCGCAACGCCGGCCGCGACCGCCGCCTCGAGATAATCGAACTCACAGCCGTCGACGCACACCACGACCGTCGGCCGCGACGGCAGCCTGTAGCGGCGGCCGTTGACTTCAATCATCCGCCCAACCGTTTCTTCGTTCGTGCTTGCCATTGTTCCCGTCCCTGCGTGCCGCGCACGCGTGCTCGAGCCAATCGGTTATGACCACTTCATCGCTTCACTCGTCCGACGCCGGCGTAAATCGCGCCGCATCCAACTGGCCTGCCGCGGCACCGCCTTCCTCGCACGCCGCATGCGCGCGCTGCAAGCCGCCGTGCACATGAGCCTGCATCAGCGCCGCGGCACGCGCGGCGTCGCGTGAAGCCAGCGCGGTCAGAATCGCACGATGCTCGGCAAGCGAGCGCTCCATCGCGTCGGCATGCACGACCAGCGCCGCACGACGAAAGAGACTCAGCTCGCTCACCAGCCTTCGATACGTCTCATACAGCTTCACATTGCCGGCCGCCGCCACGATCGCATCGTGAAACGCGACGTTGGCACGCGCATACGCGTCGGCGTCCTGCGTGTCGAGCGCGGCGCGCATCGCGTCGAGCCAGTCGCGCAGCACCGCCAGTTGTTGCGCGTCGATGCTCGCGGCCAGCATGCGGCACGCTGCCTCCTCGAGCACGGCGCGCACCGCGTAAATTTCGTCCGCCTCGGCGAGCGACACCGTCCGTACGAACACGCCGCGGTTCTTCTCAGTGCGCACGAGCCCCGCCTGCTCCAGCGCCCGAAACGCCTCGCGCACCGGCCCGCGCGACACCCGCAGACGCGCGGCCCACTCCGCTTCGTTGAGCTTGTCGCCCGGCGCAAGCTCGCCCTCGACGATGTGCCTTTCGATTTCGTCGCGGACCAGCGCCGTCAGCGAATGCCTGCGCACAACCTCAATCGGATCGACAGAAGCAGTTTGCATATATTCGGTCATTTTGACAAATTTCGCCACATCGAAAACGACGTTTGCGCGACGGCGTCTCGTGAGCCAGACGCGCAACGCAAGCAGGGAAATCGTGAATGCGGGCTCAGTCGATCCGGCGACGCGGCACGCGCGCGGCAATGACGAGCAGCGCGGCAAGCGAAACGAGCAGCAAGATCAGCGACAGCGCCGACGCCGGCAAGTAATAACCACGCTCCACCTGACCGACGACCACGATCGGCACCGTCGCGAAGCCCGGCGGATAAACCGTGAGCGTCGCGCCAAGTTCGCCGAGCGACAACGCGAAGCCCAGCGCGAGACTCGCGCGGATCGCCGGCACGAGTTGCGGCAGCACGACGCGGCGCAGCACCATCGACGGAGGCGCGCCGAGGCTCGCGGCCGCTTCGCGCAGAACCGTCAATTCGGGGCGCAGCGCGGCGGCCGCGCATCGGTAGCAGAACGGCAGGACCAGCGCGAGTTGCACGAACACGACGATCGCCGCCGAGCTCGACAAATCCACCGGCCGCTTGTGATACGCGATCAGCACCGCGAGCCCGAGCACGACGCTCGGCACGCCGTTCGGCATCATCGCGATGGTGTCGACGAAGGCGCCGAGGCCGCGCCGGTCGCGTCCTTCGAGCGCAAGCGCGAGCCAGAGCCCGAGAATCGTGCCGAGCACGGCGACGCCCATGCCGATTTCGAGGCTCGTCGTCAGCGCGTCGAAGTCGCTCGACGAGAGCCGCTCGAACCAGCGCGTGCTGAAGCCGTCGGGCAGGATCGTGCCCGACCAGTGAGCCGCCACGCTCGATAGCGCGACCACGATCACCGGCAACACGAAAAGCCAGAAGCACAACAGCGCCGCAAAGCCGAGGAACAATCCGCCGAGCATTCTGACGACGAGACTGCGGCGCACCGGCCGCGCCTTCATATGCATGACCGGCAGCACGGTCGGATCGAGTTCATCGGCCATGACCCGCTCCTTTCACCTTGCGACGATTGACCTGGCGGTACAACGCGTACAGCGACAAAGACATGACGAGCATCACGACCGCGCCGGCGGCAGCCGTCGGCAGATCGAGATCGACGGTGGCCGAACTGTAGATCGCGACCGGCAACGTAATCAGATGCGCGCTGCCGAGCACGAGCAGAATGCCGAACTCGTTGAGCGTGAGCAGAAAGCACAGGATCGTGCCGGCCGCGATGCCCGGCCACGCGAGCGGCACGATCACCTTGAACGCGACCATCCAGCCGTTCGCGCCGAGACTGCGGGCGGCTTCGATCAGACGCATGTCGAGCGTCGCGAACGAGGCCAGCGTCGGGCGAACGACGAACGGCGCGTAGAACACGACTTCGGCGAGAATCACGCCACCCACGCCGAACAGAAAATCGAGCGGCGGCGCCTGAAGATGAAAGAGCCGCTGCAAGCCGATGCTCACCGAGCCCTGCGAGCCGTACAAAAAGATCAGCGTGAAGGCGACGAGGAACGACGGGAACGCGACAAACAGTTCGAGAAAGCGCGTGACGAGGCGCGCGCCGGGAAACGGCTTGAAGAACAGCAGTGAGGCAAGCGCCACGCCAAGCAGCGACGCGAGTCCTGCGCTCGCGAACAGAATCCACAGCGTCGTGCCGATCACGCCGCGCGTTTCCGGATTGCCGAAGAATGCCGCGTACGCTTGCAGACCGAAGCCATGCGGCCCGCTCAAACTCAGCGCCACCAGCCGCACGAGCGGATAGATGACGAGCGGTCCGAGCACGACCACCGCGATGAACAGCAGATGCCATTGCGCCGCGCGCTGGCGGCGCTTCACCGCGGCGCGATGCGAAGCGGCGCTCGCGCTGCGGCGAGCGTCGGCGGCTGCGGAAGCCGACGCCGACGCCGACGCGGTCAGCGAAGCCGGCGCCTCAGGGCTTGATAAGGACGACATCGTCAGCCTCATAACGCAGGGAAACACGCGCGCCTTTCTCCGGCATCATGCCGTGGCCGCGCTGCATCGTGACGAGCACCGGTTCGTTCGGCATTGCATCCAGCATGACGGAAACCGACAACACCGCGCCATACCATTCCACCGACGCAATCGCGCCATGCAAGTGCCCTTCGCCCAGCGGCACGATGCGCAGCGCCTCGGGCCGCAGACAAGCGACGCGCTCACGCTCGTTATAGCGCGCGTCGTCCATGCTGAAAGCGACTTGCGGCGGCAGCAGATTGGCCGCGCCGAGATAGCGCGCGACGAACGCGTCGGCCGGCGCGTCGTATAACTGTTGCGGCGTGCCGAGCTGCGCGATGCGTCCGTCGCGCATCAGCAGCGTGCGGTCCGAGAGCACCAGCGCGTCGTCCTGATCGTGCGTCACGCAGACAATCGTCAGATGCGGCAGGCGCTCGTGCAGTGCCTTGAGTTCGGAGCGCACCGACGCGCGCAGGTTGGCGTCGAGTGCGGACAGCGGCTCGTCGAGCAACAGCACGTCCGGCTCGATCACCAGCGCGCGGGCGAGTGCCACGCGCTGCTGCATGCCGCCAGAAAGCTGCGCGGGCATCACATGCCCGGCGTCGCCGAGTTGCACGAGCTTCAACGCATCGGCGACGCGACGCGTGATGTCTTTCGCCGATATGCGCCGCGCGCGCAAGCCGAACGCGACGTTCTCGAACACCGACAGATGCGGAAACAGCGCATAGCTCTGGAACAGCAGACCGAGATTGCGCTTATGCGGCGATACGTGCGTGAGATCGTGACCGGCAACGGTCAGCGTGCCCGACAACCCGTCCGCCTCGATGAAACCGGCGATGAAGCGCAGCAGCGTGGTCTTGCCGCAGCCGCTGCGGCCGAGCACGGTCAGCAACTCGCCGCGCTGGATCGTCAGCGACAGATCGTCGAGCACGGTGCGCGAGCCGAAGCGCACCGTCAGATGGTCGATCTGCACGCCGCCGGGCGCGTCCGAACGCGCCGCGCCGAGGGCGTCCGGCGAGGCGCCGAGCGCGCCTGGATCAGCAAGACTGGCGGTATTCACCGGGTTCATCCTCCAACAAGATTGATGCGCGTGCAGCGCCGTGGCGGCTCAAAAAGATCGCGCAGGCGCTGCATGTTCCAGATTTACTGCGTATTGCGAAGTTACTTCGGCTTGACGACTTCGATCTGCTTGCCCGACGAACCCACCACGTCGTTCTTCCAGCGCGCGGTCCAATCGGCTTTCTTCGCCATGACCTGATTCCAGTCCACCGGAATCAGCTTCACGCCTGCGATGGCCTGCTTGACCGTTTCGCCGTTCTTGCCGGCGAGCGGCACGTCGGTGCGGCCAGGAATGCCGAAGATGTCCGGCACTTTGGCTTGCACTTCCGTCGACATCAGATAGTCGATCAGCTTCTTGCCTTGCGCTTGGTTCGGACCGTTCTTGATGAGACCGATCGCGTAAGGCAACTGGAACGTGGTCGGCTGGCCGCCCGGCGCCGCCGCGAGAAACACCGGCTTGAGCGACAAGCCGCCGTTGGCCGCGTCGTCGAGATCCATTTGCAGATCGCCGTTTGCGAATGCGATTTCGTTACGCGAGAGCAGCACGTCCAGATAGCCCGTGCCCTTGGTGTGGAACTTGGCGCTTTGCTCGAGCTTCTTCAGATACTCGAACGCCTTGTCCTCGCCCATCAGCGACGACGTCAGGATGATCACGGCCATGCCGTCGCCGGCCGTCGCCGGATTCGAGTACGCGATCTTGCCGCTGTAGTCGGGATGCAGCAGATCGGCGAAAGTCTTCGGCGCGTTTTTCGTGACTTCAGGATTGATCGCGAACGAGAAGTAGTTGTTCACGAAGGTCGCCCACGCGCCATTGGATGCCTTCGCGATCGCCGGGACGTTCTTGTAGTTCGCGCTCTGATAAGCCTGCAGCAGACCGTTCTGGTCCGCTTGCTGGATGAACGGCGGCAAGGTCACGAGCACGTCGGCCTTCGGCTGATCTTTCTCGATGGTCGCGCGGTTCACCACTTCCCCGCTGCCCGCGGTGACGATGTTCACCTTCACGCCTTCCTTCTTTTCGAAGGCCGGCAACACGTCCTTGTAGAGATTTTCGAGGCCGTCGGCGGTGTAGAGCACAACGGCGTCGGCCGCGTGCGCCTGTATCGCCGCGCCGCCGAACAACGTGGCGGCCAGCAGCGCCGGCAACAGCTTGCGTGCGAGGCCCGTGGCTTGAGAGGAATTGGTCTTTGTCATGTCGCTTCTCCGAAAGGCTTAAAACCAGACGGTCGGGAAAACCCGATACCTGTTGTGATTGAACGGCGCGTGGGCCGCGCCGTTTGCGCTTTTATCTGTTGCTTGCGTGTTGCTTGCGTGTTCGCTGCGTGCTGCTCGCTTGCTGGTTGCGTGCTGCTTGCTTGCTGCTTGCGTACCCGTTGCGTGCGTGTCGACTGCTCGTTTGCCTGCATGTTGCCCGGCGGCGGCGCCGCTGTCCCGTGTGGATTGCAGATTGCCGACAACCCGGACGCGTGATGTTTGCCCCGGCATACAGCTTCTTACGACCTTCGCGCTGCCTCCCACGCCTGCATGGGCATGGCAAGGATCACAGGTTTCGATGACAACGCCATGACCATTCTGTCGAATTCCAAAAAACGACACAATTCGCCAATAATAGCCAAGCTGCAACGAAGTGCCAGGAGAACATGCTGGGGAATTCCGACGTTGCCGCCGGATGCGTGGCGGGTATCAGCGAACGAATTGCGCGGACGCCTGACCGAGCGGTTGTGTGGGCGTGTTGCATGCGCTTTTTTGCAACCGCCGCGCGTCGTACGGCGCGGCGGCCTGGGCATCTGCCTGCTTGCGCGCGTCGCTCAGGCAATCACGATTTCCGGACCATGATCGGTGATGGCCTTGCCGAGCGAGCGCTCGGGCGCCAGCTCGGTCACGAGATAGCGCGCCGATTCGATACCGTTGATGCGCACAGGCGTCACGCGGCCGAACTTCGAATGATCGGCGACGACCACGACCGTGTCGGCGGCGGCGATCATGCGGCTGCGCACCTCGGCGGCCATGCGGCTGTAGTCGGTCAGATAGCCGTCGGGCGAGATGCCGCCCGCGCCGATGAAAGCGAAGTCCGCGTGATATTGCGTGAGCTGGTGCACGGTATCGAGCCCGAACGTCGCGTCTTCGATGTCGGAAAGCTCGCCACCGAGCAGCGTGACGCGGTTGTCATTGCGCCGGCCGAGCAAGAGCGCGATGCGCCAGTCGTTGGTATAGACCGACAGGCGGTGGCGGTCGAGCAAGGCTCGCGCGACGGCCTGCGTGGTGCTGCCGGAGTCGACGATCAGCGACGCGCCGTCCGGAACGAACTGCGCGGCGCGCTCGCCGATCGCACGCTTCGCGCCCGCATTCGCGGCTTCGCGTGTGTCGAGATCGGGCTCGCGCCGGTCGCTCGATAGCGCGCCGCCATGCGTGGTGACCAGCAGGCCGCGCCCGGCCAGCGCGTTAAGGTCGCGGCGGATCGTCTCGCGCGACACGTTCAATTCGCGCACCAGTTCGGCGACCGAAAGCGCGCCGGTTTTGGCGACTTGCGCCAGGATGTATTGATGACGTTGTTCTGCCAGCATTCAGGACGGTTCCTTCGTCTTCCCGCGAGAGGCGTATCGCGCGGGGTGCTTCTTTGTCAAATGCCCTTGAAATAAGGGCTTTTCGTATCAGTAGTCGGTCGTCTGCAGGTTGCTGAGTTCAAGACGTTAGCGTAGCTTTTTTCACTCTCCAGCCGAAAACCTGCGCCGACCATGAGGTTCGATGCCAAGGCCGCGAAACAGCTAGAACGACGGCCGGACGCGTCGGCAAAAGCTGGGCGAGTGGCAAGACATTCGCACGCGCCACGACGCTGGCGACGCCCCCGTTCCTGCTCGCAAGGCACCAAATCAGCCTGTGACAGCTTCGCCGCCGGAATCATACACGGAGCGGAAACTGTGCAAGGACTTCGTCACGGGCCACATCGCCCGCAGGGCCCTTGCTCCTCGTGCTGCCGACATGACCAGCCCAAGCAGATCCCATTGCGATAAAACCTGTATGGATGTACAGTATCCCACACGGAACCGCCGCTATTGCGCAGGCTGCCACAGCTGATGCATGCATCAGCCGATGGCTTGCAAAAAGTGGCAGCAATGACAGGCAGGCAGGGGGAATCGTGAGAAAACTGGGACTTGCGTTACTGACCGCGGCGTTCGCGCCGATGGCTTTCGGGGCCGGCACCTATTCGGAGGTGTGGAATCCGCCTGAGGCGCGCGCGACTGCCCCGCACCGGGTGGCTACCGCACACAGGCTCGCAGTACGACGCCATGTGGCCTTGCACGCGAAAAAGGTGCGTTCGCCGCGCGCGCTGGCAACTGCTCCACGGCTCGTGGCGAAGCAAGGTATTGCGCAAAAGACCTTGCGCAACGAAGAACCGGACATGTCCGAGATTCCGCGGCAAACCACGCCGGAAGGCAACGTGCTTCGCGTGAGAGGCCACGCGGCATCCGCTCACGTCGTGCGCTAATGCAATCGCAGAAGTAACGCGGCCATGACGTATGGAGTCACGCCATCGTTGAGCAAAACAACGGCGACTTCCGGTTTCCTGCGGAATTTGTTGCTGCGCGGCTTGGCCCATACAGACAACCAGCCGTCGCTGCTCAATCCCGAGCGACTCCAGTACCTCGAACCGCCGCTTCGCGGGGCGTGGCAGCGAGCGGCGCGTTCTCGAGATCGGCCGTCTCCACCACGACGCGCTGAAGCGCCCTGAACGGCGCAAGACACGCCTCGTCCGCGACACTCGACGTAATGAGCCGCCAGTCGCGCTCGAGGGGAGTCCAATGCTGCTGCCGCGAGCGGCCGAGCTTATCGGCGTCCGCGAGCACGATGACCTGCGCCGCGCGCCGGATGATGCAGTCTTTCAGATACGCTTGCTGCGCGCTGGCCTCGCAAAGCCCGAAGCCGGCAACCACGCCGTCGGCGCCCAGAAACGCCTTGTCCACGCTCAAACGGCTCAGCGAAAGTTCGGCGAGCGGCCCGAGCGTGCTCATGCTCGTGTTGCGCAGATCGCCGCCGATCAGCGTCAGATGCACGCCCGGTGCATTGGCAAGCGTCATGACGGCAAGCAGGTTGTTGGTAACCACATGAAGATCAGCACGCGAGCCCAGATGCCGCGCGAGCGCTGCACAGGTGGTGCCGCCGTCAAGCAACACCGTATCGCCGTCGTGCACGTGCGCGGCGGCCGCACGCGCAATGGCTTCCTTCTGATCGCGCTGCGTCGCCTTGCGCTCCTCGAGCGACGCCTCCGGTTCATGCGAGCCGATAAGCGCGGTCGCGCCGCCATAGGTGCGTACTAGCCGCCGCTGATTGGCGAGCGTCGTCAGGTCACGCCGGACGGTTGCCTCGGACACGCCGAGCGCGGCGCTCAGTTGCTCTACGTTGGCGTCGCCGGTCAGGACGAGTTCGAGAATCGCGCGATGGCGCTCGGACGCTTTCATGGGTGTGATTCTGCTGTAACAAGGCTGCCGATGTTACACCACGGTTCGCACGCCATCTTCGGCGTTAATTGCGCGGGTTCAGCCGCGCCGCGTCGCGAGTTCCGCGCCCTGGCGCAGTGCTTCGAGCAGGCTGCGCTCGTCGGCAATGCCCTTGCCCGCGATGTCGAATGCGGTGCCATGATCGACCGAGGTACGGATGACTTCGAGACCCACCGTCACGTTCACGCCGGCTTCGAGACCCAGCACCTTCACCGGGCCATGTCCCTGGTCGTGATACATCGCGACGACGAGATCGAAGTCGCCCCGGCCCGCGCGGAAGAACAGCGTATCCGCGGGTAGCGGGCCGGTCACGTCCAGGCCGCGCTCCTGCAACACTTTCACTGCCGGAACGATCTTCTCTTCTTCCTCGCCGTAACCGAACAGGCCGTTCTCGCCCGCGTGTGGATTGATGCCGCACACACCGATACGCGGCTTTGCAATGCCGGCCTTGACCAGTGTCGCGTTGCCGCGCTCGATCGTGCGTTGCACGAGGCCCGGCTCGATCTTGCGGATCGCGTCGATGATGCCGATGTGCGTCGTCACGTGGATCACGCGCAGTTGCGGCGCCACCAGCATCATCGACACTTCATCGACGCCCGTCAGGTACGCAAGCATTTCAGTGTGGCCGGGAAACTTGTGGCCGCCCGCGTGCAGCGCTTCCTTGTTTAACGGCGCCGTGCAGATCGCGTCGATCTGCTTCGCCTCCGCGAGTTCGACCGCGCGCGCGATGAACCGGTACGCGGCGTCGCCCGCGACTGCCGACAACTGGCCGAACGGCAGATCGTCGGGAATCAGATCGAGGTCGATGCAGTCGATCGTGCCCGGCTCATAGCGCGCTTCGGCCGCTTCCTTGATACGGCGGATCTTCGCCGTGCCGCCAACGATCTGCGTCGCGCGTTCGAGCCGGCGCGCATCGCCGATCACGAGCGGACGGCATTGCTTGTAAACGATGTCGTGCGCAAGGCTCTTGACGACGATCTCCGGGCCGACGCCCGCTGCGTCGCCCATCGTGATGCCGATTACGGGAAGGTAGTTGCTCATGGTGTTTTGCCTGGTCCTTGATGTCTGTGCTGTCCTGCCAGTCCTGCCTGCCTGATTACGCCAACGCGGCGATCAGGCCGAGTCGTGTGATCCGGTTCCGGCGGCTGCCGGTGCTGCGGGTGCTGCCGATGCTGCCGGTTCTGCCGGCGCTTCGTGCAGATAGCGCCAGGCGGCGAACAGCGCATGATCGGTGCCGAAGGCGCCCGCCTTCGTGACGATACGCAAATGCGGCCGCAAAGCGCACGTTGCGACGGGCTTGCCGACTGCCACACCCGCTTCGATCTCCGCGATCAGT
Organism: Paraburkholderia sp. RCC_158; assembly: GCF_041355255.1. Taxonomy (NCBI): domain Bacteria; kingdom Pseudomonadati; phylum Pseudomonadota; class Betaproteobacteria; order Burkholderiales; family Burkholderiaceae; genus Paraburkholderia; species Paraburkholderia sp. RCC_158. The sequence goes on from NZ_JBFUPM010000001.1 coordinate 13,082, forward strand.
TCGATACTGCCGATGCCGGCCGCGCTCAGCATCGCTCGCGCCGTCTCGCCGCCCGTGGCGATCAGGCCGCCGAGCGCCGCAAAGTGCGGCTTGACGAGCGCAGCAAGGGCCGCGGACAGCAACGCGCCTTCCGCAGGATCGAACGCATCGTCGCGGCCTATGCGCAGCAGGAGATCGGCGCGCGTACCGAGCGCCTCGCCAATGCGCGTCTGCCATGCCGCCCAGTCCGCGTGACGTTCGCCGTCACGCAGCACGCCGGGCGGCACCGTCAGTTCCGCCATGCCGGCGCGATCGCGCAGCATCGCGCACTGCCGCTCCGATACCGCCGACAGGCTGCCTACCAGCACCAGCACCGGCGAATGGTCTTGCTGTTTCTGCTGTTTCTGCTGTTCCTCTCGGTGCCGTTCGGAAGCGCTTGTGGTCTCTTCTGCCGCTCGCGCGCCGAACAAGCCTTCAAGGCTCGCGATCTCGCGAGCAAGGCCACCCGAGCCGACCCAGAACAACGCCTGATCCATTTGGGTGGTGGCCTGTGCGAGCGTCAGCAGGTCTTCGCTGGTCTCTGCGTCGACGATCAGCGCCTGCGTGCCGCTCGCCGCCACCGCCGCGATCCGCGCCGTGAGCGCCTGACCGCCTTCGCGCAACGCATCCACGTTCAGTTGCGCCGTCGACAGGCCGACCTCCGCCAGCATCGCATGCAGATCAGCGGCGCGGCCGGCGTTTTCAAGCTTCCAGGTATCGGTGCCTTCCAGCGGCTTGCCGTGCACCAACACACGACCGCCGCGCAATGTCCGGCCGGTCGCCGGGAATGCCGGCGCAACGATCGCCAGACCCGCGAGCGATTGCAGCGCGGCGACTTCCGCGGCCCAATTGCCGCGCAGCGTCGAGTCGATCTTCTTGTACAGACGCCGGCCCGGTACGCGCAACGCCTGCCACGCCGCCGCAGTGCGCCGCGCGGCCTCGACGGCCGTCAGCCGGCGCGTGTCGGTATCGGCGGCGATCACGTCGGCCGCATGGGCGTCGAGCGCTTGCGCCGACGCCTCGAGCGCGACGACCGTGCGATAGCCCGCGCTCGCGAAACCGATCGCGCAATCCGCCGCGCCGGACAGATCGTCGGCGATGATCAGCATGCTCATCGCGCCAGCTCCCTCGATTCGCGCCGTACCTGCACGCGTTTTGCGACGGCGGCGGTCAGGATCGGCGACAGGATCGCGGTCACCACCACGCAGGCGGCCACCAGCAGCGTCGCGCTTTTCGCTGCTTCCGCGTAGACCGGGTTGGCCGCGGCGATCAGCGCGGGCACGGCGGCCGCGTTGCCTGCCGTATTCGCCGCGGCGGTGCCCGCGACTCCGGTGCCGCCCGTCAGACGGTCGGCGAGATAGAGCGGAATGCCGGTAACGATCACGACGGCGATGCCAAGACCAATGCCGAGGACGCCGGCCTGCCATACCTTATGCAGGTCCAGACTGGCCCCGAGCGCCAGCGCGAAAAAAGGAATCATGACCGGGACGGCTTTGCCGAGAAACGCCCGCATTTCGCGGTCCAGATTGCCGAGCAGCATGCCGAAAACAAGCGGCAATATGCTGCCGACGAGCGTGGGCCACGGAAACGCGGACAGGCCGGCGACGCCCAGCGTGACCATCGTCAGGAACGGTCCCGATTCGAGCGACATGATGGTGTACGCGCCGACATCTTCAGAACGGCCGTACTGGCCCATCAACGCCATGTAGAGCCCGCCGTTGGTGTCGTTCATCGCCGCGACCACGGCAAGAGTCGACAGGCCGGCGAACAGCCCGGACGAAATCGGCTGTTCACCGAGGAAATGTCCCATCACGACGCCCACGACGATTGCCGCGCCGACCTTGGTGACAAACAGCGCCCCGCCCTTTTTGAGCAGATAGGGGGTCGCTTTGACATCGATGCTCGCGCCCATGCAGACGTAGAACACCGCGAGAATCGGCAGCGCGCCAGTGAAAAGCGCATTCGTGAACGAGCCGAAAAACTTCGGCATGCCCGGCAGAAAGGTCGCGACGAGTGCGCCTAACAGCAGGGGGACGATCATCATGCCGCCGGGTACGCGTTCGATGCCGCGCTTGATGTTTATTTGGGCCATGCCAGTCTCCGCTCTGATTGGGTTTTGATCGGATCGGTCACTTTTTTGATTGAAACGATCATGTCCAAGTGTACTGCGGTCGGCAGACTTGCGCAAATCGCTCATTTTTATGATCGATGTGATCAAAACGGCACAGTGGGAATTAGGGAGTCTGGGCGGCGGCGTGTCGCTAATCATGCGCGGCACGCATTCGAACGCGAGCAAGCCGCCAGCAAAGCGCAGGCGCGCATGCTCCGCGTAGGTCGACAAGCGGGAATAGCGTGGACTGCCTATGGACGTGCGTGGGCAGGAGCTTCGGTTACCGGGACGGCGATAACCTGCGGACCCGCGACAGGCGACACCTATCGCCGCGTCCGCGAACGCATTTTTCCGGTGCGGGCAGTGCGGCTGCGAACCCGCCCGCACCGTCAATGAACGTCCTAGGCGGCAAACGCCGTGCGCAGCGCCTCCAGAAAGCGCACGTAAGCGGTCGCACCGGGGTCCGCATGGCCGATGCTCCGTTCCCGCACCCAGGCGGCACGGCCTTTTCGCGACTGCATCGAGGCCGTGGCGGCGACTTGCGCCTGCGCCGTCGCGATCATCGCGTCGAGCAGTTCGACGGCCCTGCCTTCCGATGCTTCCAGGGTGTCGAGGCTCGGAACAAGCGCATCGAGCACGGTCTTGTCGCCGACCTGACTCTTGCCGCGCTCGACGATGCGAGCCGCCACCGCGCGCCCGATCGTCAGCGCGTCGGCGCGCCCGGCGCTCTGTACCCCGGCCGTCGCCTTGGCAGCAGCAAGCAGACCGCCGCCCACGAGCGCCGCGAACGTTGACGGGTTGGCGGTCGAGAACGCCTTGCCGGCAGCCAGCAGCAGTTCCGAAACCGATGCTTGGTCGGGCAGTGCGGAAAGCGCCTTCACCACCGCTGCCGAGCCTGCGCGTACCGTGATGCCGAGATCGCCGTCGCCCAATGCCGCGTCGAGTTCGCGCAGTTCGTCGGCGTGGGCCGGCAGCGCATTCAGTGCGCGCGTCAAAACCTCACGCATTTCCTTGCTGGATACAGTCATTGCCGGACCTCTTCAGGATGCCGTGCCGTCGCGGAAGAACGGCGAATTCGCCGGCGCTTCGAGCAGCGCCTGAAGCTCGTCGTCGAGCAGCATCACCGTAATGGATGCGCCCGCCATCTCGAGGCTCGTCACGTATTCGCCGACATAGGAGCGCACCACCTTCAGGCCGCGATCCGCGATCAGGCGCGCCGAACGTCGATAGAGCAGATACAGCTCTTCTAGTGGCGTCGCGCCGAGGCCGTTGACGAGCAATGCCACGCGTGAGCCCTTCTCCGCGTCGAGGTCGTCGAGAATTTCGCGCGTGATGCGCTCTGCAATGGCATCCGCGGATTCGAGCTTGCCGCGGTGCGTGCCGGGCTCGCCATGAATACCGATACCGATCTCCATCTCGCCTTCAGGCAGCGTGAAGGTCGGCTTGCCGGCGGCGGGCAGGATCGTCGGCGACAGGCCGACGCCCATGGTGCGGCAACTGGCGTTCGCCTTGCCGCAGAGACGCGCCACTTCGTCGAGCGAATCGCCGCGCTCCGCTGCCGCTCCCGCGCATTTGAACGCGAACAGCATGCCCGCCACGCCGCGGCGGTCCGCGGCGCGCTCTTTCGGTGCGGAAGCGACGTCGTCGGTCAGCACCACTGTCTGAATTTCGATGCCCTCCGGCTCGGCCAGGTCGGCGGCGAGATCGAAGTTCAGCACGTCGCCGCCGTAGTTTCCATAGACGTAGAGCACGCCGGCGCCGCCGTTCACGGCCTTGGTCGCCTCCAGAATCTGCTCGGCGGACGGCGACGAAAAGACGTTGCCCACCGCGACGCCGCTGCACAAACCCTCGCCCACGTAGCCGAGAAAGCCGGGCAGATGACCCGAACCGCCGCCCGTCACGATGCCCACGCGCCCCTCTTTCGGCGCGTCCTTGCGGACCAGCGCCCGCTTGTCGGCCGTTGCGCTTTTGATCCACGCCGGATGGGCGGCAAGCAGCCCTTCGATAATCTCGTCGACGAAGACATCCGGTTCATTGATGATTTTCTTCACGTGCTGCTCCTCCGGTTTTGGGGTGCTTTCACAGATGCAATAAGGCGCTTACTGCTTGCGCCGCTGACTGAGCGCATCCAGCAGGACCGCCGCGAAGATGACGCCGCCCTGTATGAACTGCGTCCAGAACGGATTGACGCCGAGCAGCGACAATCCCACATTGATCACGCCGATCAGCACGACGCCGATAAACGTTCCGACGATCGACCCGCGCCCGCCGGCAAGCGACGTTCCGCCAATCACGACCGCTGCGATCACCTGCAATTCCAGCCCGTTGGCCGCGGAAGGCAGCGCGGAATTGAGGCGCCCCGCCAGCACGATCCCGGCAATCGCGGCCGTCACGCCGGCCAGCATGTAAGTGAGGAACACGACGCGATGCACGGGGATGCCCGCAAGACGCGCGGCTTCCTGATTGCCACCCACTGCGAACACCTGATGGCCGAATGTCGTCTTGCGCAACAACACATGGCCGATGGCGAAGATCACCAGCATGACGATCATCGGCATAGGCAGGCCCGCGACCGTCTTCGCGCCGAACGCGGTGAAGGCATTCGGGAAATCGAATTTGGTGCGGCCGTCCGAAATGGCGAGCGTGAGGCCGCGCGCCATCGCCATCATCGCGAGCGTGACGATGAAGGGCACGAGCCGCAGCCACGCCACCGCGAGGCCGTTCAACGCTCCCGCGGCTGCGCCGACCGCGAGCGCCACGCATAGCCCAGCAATGCCGAGGCCGACCGCGCCCGGCGTGGACCCCGCCATCACAGTCGCGGCGACCATGCCGGTCAACGCGACGAGCGAGCCGACCGAAAGATCGATCCCCGACGTGATGATCACGAAGGTCCCGCCCACCGCCGCTATGCCGACCACCGACACCTGCACCATGATGTTGGTCAGCGTGCTGGTCGTCAGAAACTCGGGCGATGCGATCGACAACGCGATGCAGATCAGCACGAGCGCCGCGAACAGTGGCCCGATTCCGCTCCTCAGTTGGCGAATCACGCGGCGCGACAGCGCCTCCGTATCCGCGCGGTTGGCTGCCGTGGAGGTCATGCGCCTGCTCCTGTTGTAGCCCATTGAATGACAGCTTCGGAATGCGCGTTGTCGCGCGCAATTTCCGTCACGATGCTGCCGCGATACATCACGAGCACGCGATCCGACATGCCGAGCAGTTCCGGCAATTCGGAACTCACCATGACGACCGCAGCGCCCGCGCGCGCCATCGACACCATATGCGCGTAGATTTCCGTCTTCGCCCCTACGTCGATGCCCCGCGTCGGCTCGTCGAGCATGATCACAACGGGTTGTGTTGCGGTAGCGCGCCCGAGAATCACCTTCTGCTGGTTGCCCCCGGACAGCGTGCCCGTGACCTGCAGGACCGACGACGAACGCACGTTAAAGCGCGTGCTGGCGTCGCGTGCCAGTTTCCGCTTTCTGGCGCGGCTGACGAATCCGCCCGTGGCCAGCGCCTTCAGACTGGACAGTGCGATGTTTTCTTCGATGCTGGCATCGAGCACGAGCCCCTCCAGCTTGCGATCCTCGGACGTATAGACGACGCCATGACGCACGCCTTCGGTCGGCGAATGATTCGAGATCTTCCTGCCCTTGACGCGTATCTCGCCGGCCGTCGCAGGCAGCGCGCCGAAGATCGTTTTCAGCAGTTCGGTGCGCCCCGCGCCCGCGATTCCCGCTATGCCGACAATCTCGCCCGCGCGCACCTTGAAGCTCGCATTGCGCAGCAGCGGCGCACTGGCGAGATCACGCACCTCGAGCACGACATCGCCGTAATCGCGCGGCTCCCACGGATAGAACGACTCGAGATTGCGCGCAACCATCGCCTGCACGAGTTCGGCTTCGGTCCATTGCGACATGGGACGCGCGCCGACGGTCGCGCCGTCGCGCATCACGACCGCCGAATCGGCCAGCTCGAACACCTCTTCGAGATGATGCGAAATGAAGATGATGCCCATGCCCGCCGCTCGCAGCCTGCGCACCACAGCGTACAGATTGACGATGTCCTGGCTTTGCAGCGCGGCGGTCGGTTCGTCCATCACGAGGATGCGCGCATCGCGCGTAATGGCTTTCGCGACTTCGACCAGTTGGCGCTTGTTGAGCGGCAAATCGCCGAGGCGCATCCACGGCGGCACATCGTCGAGGCCCACGCGCGCGAGCGCCGCCCGCGCGAGACGATTGGCTTCGCGCTGCATGAGGAAACCTTTGCGCGCCGGCATGCGGCCGAGAAACAGGTTTTCCGCCACCGTCATGTCGTTGATCAGCGAGAGTTCCTGATAGATCACCGCGACGCCTGCGTCGATGGCCGCATGAGTGCCGCGCGCCAGCGGCACGCCGTCTATTTCGATCGTGCCTTCGTCGGGCTCATACGCGCCCGACAGCGTTTTGACGAGTGACGACTTGCCCGCGCCGTTTTCGCCGACGATCGCCATCACATGCCCGGCCTGCAATTCGAGACTCACGCCGCGCAACGCCTTCACGCCCGGAAAACTTTTGACGATGCCCTGCATGCGCAGCAGCGGCACAGGTGTCTCGACGGGCACGCGCTCCCCTTCTTCGGCTTGCACTGTCATGTCGCCTCGTTCCGTTTGCGGGCTGCGCGCACTGTTCGCTGCAACGCAGCCCGCGATCCGTCTTACTGTTTGACTTCCTCGGACCACAGCCCATATTTCTTCGTCGCATCCGAATCGATATTGGACTTGTCGATCAGCAGGGTCGGCCACGCATAGTTCGCCGGCACGTCCTTTTTCGCGGTGTAATCCGCGACGAATTGCAGCGACTTGGCGGCCATCTGAATCGGGTTCTGCGAAATGGTCGCGTCCTGCTTGCCCGCGCGAATCGCCGACAGTGCCTGCGCCGTGCCGTCCGCGCCGATCACGAGAATGTGCTGCTTGTCGTCGAGCGGCTTGTAGCGGCCCGCATTGTCGATGGCCTTTTCCGCGCCGACGGTGTTGTCGTCGTTAGCGCCGAACACCGCGTCGATCTGAGGATACTTCTGCAGGATATTGGTCATCGCGTTGAGCGACTTCTCCTGATCGAATGCGCCTTCCTGACGCGCGACCACCTTGATGTCGGGATACTTCGCGATCTCGTCGCTAAAGCCCTTCTCGCGATCGGTGGCGGCCGTCGTGCCCACGAGCCCGATCAGATCGACCACGTTGCCTTTCGCCGAGCCGTAACGCTTCGTCAACTGGTCGGCGATCCATTTGGCGGCCGTCTGTCCTAGCGCAACGTTATCGGATGCAACAAAAGACGTGACCTTGCCGCCATCCGAACCACGATCCAGCGTGAACACCGGAATGTTCATCGCATTGGCTTTTTCGACAGCGGGAATGATGGCCTTCGAATCGATCGGATTGAGTACCAGTGCTGTCACGCCCTGGCTCAGAAGATTGATGGCGTCGTTGACCTGCTGCTGCGCGTCGCCGTTCGCATTCGTCTGCACGAGATCGAAGCCTTGCTCCTTGGCGCCCTTCTCCACGCCCGCCTTGAGGCCGACAAAGAACGCATTGTTGAGCGTAGAGACCGAGAAGCCGATCTTCGTCTTGCCGCCCGCTGCGTTCGCCACGGGCGCGCTCGCCGGCGCGCTCGCGGCTTCACTCGCGCTGCCGGTCGAGCTGCTGCTGGTCGAACTGTTGTCGCTTTTCGAACACCCGGCAAGCGCGGCTGCCGCACACAGCAACACCGCGCAGGTCGATTTACCCAATACGTCCCATCCGTCGAATCTTGCTGAACTCCAGGCCATAGCTGTCTCCGTTGTAGGATTTCTTCACTGCGATGCGAACGACCACTTCCTTCAAGCAAGCGTGCTAATGCTTGGCTTCCTTGCGCCTGCCATACGTCTTGAACTTTTCGAGCACCTCGTCCATCTGCTCACCCGACAGAAGCGGCGGCGCTCCCAGTTGACACGCGAGCAGATACTGCCGTGCCAGCACTTCCACTTCGTGCGCGAGCCAGACGGCGCGCGCCAGATCGACACCCAGCGCGACCACGCCATGATGCGCAAGCAGGCACGCGCGGCGGTCCTGCAACGCCGTGAGCGCATGATCCGAAAGCAACTGTGTGCCGAACAGCGCGTATGGCGCGCAGCGAATCGAATCGCCGCCCGCTGCCGCCACCATGTAATGCAGCGCCGGAATGTCGCGTCCATGAATTGCCATCGCCGTGGCCGCGATCGAATGCGTATGCACGACCGCATGCATCTCCTGCCGCGCGCGAAGAATGTCGCGATGAATGCGCCATTCGGACGACGGACGCTTGTCGCGCAGCACGTCCGCGTCGTCGGCCACGTCGAGCGATAGCCACACGATGCTGTCTTCGCGCAGCTCGCGCGCCGGCACGCCGCTCGGTGTGATCAGAAAACCATCGCCGAGGCGCGCGCTCACGTTGCCCGAAGTGCCCTGGTTGATGCCGAGCCGCTCCATCTCGAGCGAGGTCTCGACGATGTCCCGGCGCAACGCGCGCTCCGTTGCCGCACTCATGCCGCGTTCCCTGCCGCAGGAAAGAGACTGCCGAGCGATCGTTCGAACGGCGCCCTCACGATGCCGCGTTCAGTAATGAAACCCGTGACGAGTTCTTGCGGCGTCACATCGAATGCGGGATTGCGGACCTTGATGCCCGGCGCCGCCGTGCGTTGTCCCGCGATATGCGTGACCTCTTCGTCGCAACGCTCCTCGATTTCGATCTGCGCGCCGCTCGGCGTGCGAAAGTCCAGCGTCGACGACGGGCACGCCACGTAGAACGGTATGCCGTAATGCTTCGCTGCAATGGCAACCCCGAGCGTGCCGATCTTGTTGGCAAAGTCGCCGTTGGCCGCCACGCGGTCGGTGCCGACGATCACCAGGTCCACGAGTCCCTGCGACATGATCGAAGCGGCCGCGCTGTCCATGATCAGCGTCACGTCGACGCCCGCCTGCTGCAATTCGAACGCGGTGAGACGCGCGCCTTGCAGCAGCGGCCGCGTTTCGTCCGCGAATACCTTGAAGGTCACGCCTTCGCGATGCGCTGCGTAAATCGGCGCGGTTGCAGTGCCGAGGCCAGTCGTGGCAAGCGCCCCCGCGTTGCAATGTGTGAGCACGCCGCTGCCCTGTCCGATGAGCGGCATGCCATGACGGCCGATGCCTTCGCACAGCGCCTGGTCTTCCGCGTGGATCTGCTGCGCCTCGTCGACGAGCGCAGCGTAAAGCGCAGCGGTATCGCTTGCGCCGCACGTGAGCGCACGTTGCAGCATGCGTCTGAGGCTCCAGCTCAGATTGACGGCAGTGGGACGCGCGGTGTCGAGCCAGCGTGCGCGCCGTTCGAGTTCCGCCCGAAACTGCGCGAGCGGCAATGCGCGGGCATCCTGAACAGCGACGCATAGTCCATACGCCGCCGCGACGCCGATGGCCGGCGCGCCGCGCACCCGCAATTCGTGAATGGCTCGCCATACCGCGGCTGCATCGGCGACATGCTCCACGACGATCTCATGCGGCAGGCGAGTCTGATCGAGCAGCAGAAGATCGCCGTCGCGCCATTCGATCGTAGGGGCCAGCGCGGGGAACAGGGACTGCGCAACCATGAAAGCTCCGTGTGCGTTAAACGTGTACAGGCGTCTCGCGGCGAATCTCGCGCGCGAGCATGGCGACCTGCTCGATGTCGGTGAGCGTCTCGCGTTCGACGAGCAAGGCTTCGGCGCAGCGCAGGCAACGCACTTCGATTCGCGCCCGCGCCTGCGCATCCGGTATGCGCGTGATGTCGGCGACCTTCGCCATGCCGACGATGCGGCGGATCATCTTGCAGCCGGCAAAACCGAGCGTATCGGCAAGCAGGCGGCGCATGAAATGCGCGCAATAGCCTTCGAGCGCGCGTGTCTGCCCCTGTCCGCCGATAAAGCGGCGCTCGCTGCGGCTTTCGTGATCGCGCCACAGCGCAACGAACTGCTCGCTAAAGCCGTTCCATATGCCGATCACCTGAGCCAGCAGCCATTCCTCGTAAGCCGCCGGGTCGCCTCCGTCAGCACGGCCATGCCAGTCGCGCGAGAAATAGGCCAGAAGGAGATTGGCCAGCACCGCGCCGATGTCGAAACCCATCGGCCCGTAGAAAGCGAACTCCGGATCGATCACGAACGTCTCGTCCTCGTTGACCATGATCGAGCCGGTATGCAGATCGCCGTGCAGCAAGGTCTCCGCGCGGTTCATGAATGCCCACTTCATGTCGCCCGCGGCAATGCGCAACGCTTCGTTCGTTCTCAAACGTTCGAGCGCGGATAGCGGCAAGGCGGGGCTATAAATATTCGACGGATGATCTTCGAAAGGAAACGTGAACACCAGATCTTCAGTGATCCTGCACAGTTCGACATTGACGGCTGCGCTCACCGCCTGCTTTTTGATGTCGGGCGCAAGGAAGAGATCCGAGCCATGAAAGAGCGTGTGCGCGAGATAGGTGGACAGATGCGCCGCGAGCTTCGGATAGGTCATGCCGCTCATCAGCCCTTGCCGCAAAATGCAATGCGACGCGAGCCGTTGCATGACCATCAGAAAACGCTGGCTGTCGGCGTGATACACCTTGGGCACATGCTGCGGGCAAAGCGCGCCGAAGCGGCGCAGGGCCGCGACTTCGTGCTCCATGCGCTGACACGACAGCGGCCACGTCTTGCCGACCAGCCGCAAAAAGGGCGGAGCCTGCTTGACCACGACGCTGCGCTGCGGCGCCTTCGCATTCGTCACGAAGTACACATAATTCAGATTGCCGTCGCCGACTTCGGCGACGTCCAGATCGTCCGGCTCGCCGAGCAGCGCGCGCACCTTGGGAATGGCGCCGAGATACGCTGCGAGCTCGCTTGCGGTAAAGGCTTCAAACTCCATCGGTGCCTCCTCCGATGTTGCTTCCGGCGCTCATCGACCAAAGACGTCTTTAGCGACGCTTGCGCACCAGGTCGAACTTGAAGATGCTCGTGTTGTAGTAGTCGTTGCTATAGCAAAGCGGCTCGCCGCTCTGATCGAAATCCACTTCGTCCAGCAGCAGAAACATGCCGAAACCATCGCCCAACTCGGGCAGATCGCGCGGCGTGAGAATAGTGGGCTGTATCGACGTGTGCGTATGCGACAAACGCCGGCCAGTCCGCGCGAACATGCCGAATAGCGATTCGCCCAACTCACCCTGCGCCTCGTCGAAAAGCGCCTTCGGAATCGTGTCGATGCAGTAAGCGGCAATTGCGTCGTCGGCGCGGCGCACCCGTTCGATGCGGATGCAACTGTCGCCCGGCGCGATTCCAAGCTTCTCGGCAAGACTCTCCGATGCGGCAATGCTGTCCATCTGAATACGGCTCGTGGAAGGTACGGCGCCCACGCTCCTGATCATGTCAGTTACAGACATCAGATCATCGAGGCCGCCTTGCAGCTTCAACGAAATTTGTCTGATGAAGGTGCCGCGCCCCTGAATCCGTGAAAGCAGTCCATGCGAGATCATTTGCGCCACTGCTTCGCGCAAACTCGAACGGCCGACGCCAAGCAGTTCGCAGAGCTCCAGCTCAGTAGGAATCTGGTCACCCGGCTTGAGCTTGCGCTCACGAATCATGGTCAGCAGCGACTCCTGGATCTTGTCGCTCATCGATCGCTCTACGCTCAGGCGCATGTTGTCTCTCGCTCGTCACTGCGCCCAATATACATCAGACATCTGATGTTTTTGTAGGGAGTTTCCCTTGGTTTTTTCTCGCGTCTGCCACCTTTCACGAGCCGCGAATTGCGTCGCACGCGCAGCAAGTCCAGACGCTCATCCTTGTCGATGCACGCTTCTCGCCGCGCTGCGTTGCGCAAAATCCGGCTTGCGCGGCGACGCCTTGCAAAGTGCTGAACGCGCTGTGCCGAGCGCGTTTTTATGGTCGATGTGTAGAATGAATCGCACAACGCCGCGCTATTACAAACGCCTGAATGGGCGCTGCATTCGCAAGGCAAATTTAAGGAGACGACAATGTGGTTTGTCGGCAAGAGCGAACTGCTCTCTTTGATCGAATGTCATTGCCTCGACGAGGTCATGCCTGCCTTTAGCGACCATCGCACGCTGCGTAAGAACACCGTGATCTATCGGCCGGACGAATCGAGCGAGCACGTGTACCTGCTCAAGAGCGGCAGCGTAAGGCTCTACCGTCTGACCGAGGACGGCCAGGAAATCACGCTTGCGTTCGTGAAGGCGGGCATGATTTTCGGCGACGGCGACGTGCTCAACGAAGAGAACTATTCCCATCACGCGCAGGCGCTGACGCCGAGCATGGTCTGCTATATCCGCAAGGCCGATTTCAAGGAACTGCTCGCGCGTTACGACGTCATCAATCAGTTCGTGCTGCGCAATCACTATCTGCGCTGGCAGGAAGCACAGCAGTTGATCGAGAATCTCTCGCTGCACGATGTCAGAAAGCGGCTCGTCAACATCCTCGTCATGTTCGCCGGCCAGGTCGGTGCGGCCCACGAGCACCCGGAGCACGGCGATACCATCCTGATCGACTTGCCGATCGCACAGGACAAGCTGGCGGAATTCATCGGCACGTCGCGCGAATCCGTCAACCGGCACTTCAGCGACCTGAAGGCGGAAGGCTTCGTCGACATGCACGAGCGCAAGATCGTGCTGACGCCTGCGTTCGTCACGCGCTACATCACAAGAGCGCCCAGCTTTACGGCCGTACCGGCAAGCGCAAGCCAGGCGCCGCGCGAGTTCAGAGCGCCGCTAATGCGCGCTTGACCGACGCCACGCCGCTCTGCGGACTCGACAGCACCGGCACCGGCAGCGAGCCGAGCGACGGCACGAGGCGCGCCATGGAGACTTGCGCGAGCACGATCACATCCACCTGTCCGGCAAGCTCGATAATCGCGCGTTTGAGGATGTCGTCGTGCTTCGCGGCGTCGCCAGCAAGCAGCGCTTCGAATGCGCCTTGCGCGATGCATTCCGTCACCTCGATCTCAACGCCGCGCTCGACAGCCTTCCTGCGAATGAGGCGCACCGTGGGCTCCAGCGTCGTGGACACGGTAGCGACCACGCCGATTCGCGGTCCGAGCGCGCAGGCCTCGTCAGCCATCGCTTCGTCCACCTTGACGATTGGCGTGCGGATCATGCCGCGCAGCAGGTCGGTCGCCTCGCCCACCGACGAGCACGCGTTGAGAATGATGTCCGCGCCGAGCGCTTCCGCGTTCGCCATATAGCTATAAAGGCGGCGCGTTACTTCGGGCGTCAGGTGTCCCGCCGAACGCACATCGGCAAGCAGGCTGTCGTCGACGATATTGACGACCCGCGCATCGGCGAGTTGCGCGGCGAATTGCGCCTTGAGCGGGTCGACCGTGACTGGGCCGGTATGTATAACGACGATCGTGGTCATGTTCGTGTCCGTTACTTCGTTGAATGATTTTCAGGCGGTGGCGAGTGCCATCACCTTTTCCTGCGATGCTTCCGCCCTGCTCAATTCGCCGCTGATGCGGCCTTCACGCACCGTCAGAATCCGGTCGCTCACGGCAAGTACTTCGAGAAGATCGGAAGAGATGACGATCACGCCAATGCCCTCGGCCGCGAGCCTCGCAATCAGCGCGTGCACCTCCGCCTTGGCTCCCACGTCGATCCCGCGCGTGGGCTCGTCGACGATCAGCACTTTCGGACTGCGCGCGACCCACTTGGCGATCACGATCTTCTGCTGATTACCGCCGCTCAGGTTGACGACCTTCTGCTCCACGCCCGGCGTCTTGATGCCCAGCATGCGCACGAAATGCTGACAGCTCTCGCGTTCACGTGCATGCCGGACGAACTGGAACGGCGAATAGCGCTCGAGATGCGTGAGGCTGAAATTCTCGCGCACGCTCATGCCGAGCACGAGCCCCTGGGCCTTGCGGTCTTCGGTAACGAAGCCCATGCCGGCTCTGATCGCATCGTGCGGATTGCGGATCTCCACCGGCTTGCCGTCGATCCTGATCGATCCCGTGCATGCCCGCATGCCGAAGATCATTTCCATTATTTCGGTGCGCCCGGAACCGACCAGGCCGGCAATGCCAAGCACTTCGCCGCGATGCAGCGTGAAGCTCACGTCGCGAATGCGGGGCGCCGCCCCTCTGACCGGTTTGAGCGACAGCGCCTGCACTTCGAGCACGGCCTCCCCGCTCGCATGAGAATCCGGCTCGCCGTAGAGTTCGCTCAACTCGCGCGCCACCATCATGCGCACGAGCGTCTCGCGGGTCATCTCGGCAATCGGCGCCGTGCCGACCGTGCGTCCGTCGCGCAGCACGGTCACGCGATCCGCGAGTTCGAAGATCTCCTCCAGACGATGCGAGATATACACCACGGCGATGTTCCGTTCGCGCAAGCGCTTGACGATCCCCAGCAGTACGCCCGTTTCGTGATGACTGAGCGACGCTGTCGGCTCGTCCATGATTATGGCCCTGGACTGCGCACACAAAGCCTTGGCGATCTCGATCATCTGCTGCTGTCCGACACTCAGTTCGCTGACGCGCGTGGCGGGATCGATATCCATGTCGATGGTGGCCAGCACCTCGCGCGCCTCGCGATACATGCGCGGACGGTCGATCAGCCCGAGCCGCGTGCGCGGTTCCCTCGCGAGAAAGATGTTCTCGCCGACGGTGAGATTGCCGACGACCGCCAGTTCCTGGTAAATGATGTTCACGCCGAGCGCGCGAGCGTGATGGCTGTCGGCCAGCGTGACTTCCTGCCCTTCGATGAGAATCGTGCCGCCTGCGTCGGGCGCATAGATACCGGTAAGTATCTTCATCAACGTGCTTTTGCCGGCGCCGTTCTCGCCGGCAAGCGCGAGCACTTCGCCCGCGCGGATCTCGAGATTCACGCGATCGAGCGCCTTGACGCCGGGGAAGGTTCTGGAGATGTTGCGCATCTCCAGAAACGGAACGCCTGTCACGGGGCTCATCACTTCGTATAGCTGGTCATGTTGTCCTTCGTGACCACGGTCACGCCCGTGTCGATGTCCTTCGGCTGGCCCTCCTGGCCCTGGATCTGCGCGACGAGATGGTCGACCGCGAGCGAGCCCATCGTCACCGGGCGCTGGACCATGATGCCCTGAATGTAGCCGTCCTTGAGACCTTTGAGCGTGTCCGGAAGATCGTCGAAGGCGAGCACTTCGAGCTTGCCCTTCATCGCGCCGAACTCCCGCGTGTTGAGCACTTTCGCGACCGCCGGCCCGCCGACCTGGCTCACGCCGAAAATGCCCTTGAGGTTCGGGTGCGCGCGCAGCGTGGTTTCGACGACCGACACGCCGCGCGCCAGGTCGTCGTCGGTGCCTTGCGTCTCGACCACCTTGATGCCCGGATACTTCGCCAGGCCCTTCTTGATGCCGGCAATGCGTTCGTTCAGATTGACCGCGCCGAGCTGCCCCGTGATGATCGCGACTTCACCCTGACCATTGAGCGCCTTGCCCATTGTCTCGGCCATGGTGGCGCCCGCCTGTTCGTTGTTCGTGCCGATATACATGGACCGGCCGCTTTTCGGCGAATCCGAATCGTACGTCAGCACCTTGATGCCGCTTTGCTCCGCGCGCTTCATCACGCTCTCGACCGACTTCGGCTCATTGACAGATATCGCAATGCCATCCACGTGCCTTGAAATCAGATCTTCGATGATCTGTACCTGCGTGGAGCCCTGGGTGTTTTGCGGCACCACCCATTGGTATTTCACGCCGGCTTTGTCGGCCGCCGTTTTCGCACCCTTGTTGCAGTCGTCGAAGAACGGCACGGCGACTTTGGGAATGACGGCCACCGAAATATCTTTAGCGTCCTTCGCGTGAGCCGTTGTCCCGACCGATGCGGCCAGCGCGACCAATGCGCCCGCGGTAATACGTTGCGTGAGTTTCATGCGTGTCTCCTGATGTTATGTTCGCGGCACTCGGTATGACTCGTGTTTCTAGTGTTTCTAGCGTTCCTTGCGGCGCACGCGCCAGATGTCGATGCTGACGGCAATCAGAATCACGCAGCCGGTGATGGCCTGCTGCGCATAGGTATCGATATTGAGCAGCACCACGCCGTTCGTGATGATTCCCGCGAGCGCCGCGCCGATGATGGCGCCTTCCACGCTGCCCGCGCCGCCCGACAGGCTTGCGCCGCCGATGGCAGCCGCCGCGATCACGTCGAGTTCGGCGCCGAAGCCGGAGGCCGGCTCCGCCGATACGAAGCGCGAGAACGCGATGACGCCCGCCATCGACGCGATCAGTCCGGACAGCACATAGACCGAGAACTTGACGCGGGCCGTGCGCACGCCGGACAGGCGCGCGGCCACTTCGTTGCCGCCCGTCGCATAGACATGACGGCCGAAGCGCGTCTGCCGCATGACGATGGAAAAGACGGCTGTCATCGCCAGAAGAACGACGACCGGAAAGGGCACGAAACCGATATAGCCCTGACCGATGAAGGTGAAACTGTCGGGCACGTCGGGCGTGACGGGCACGCCTTTGGTGACGATGTACATGAGGCCGCGGCCGATCGACAGCGTGCCCAGCGTCGCGATGAAAGGCGGCAGTTGTATCCACGTGATCATGAAGCCGTTGAACGCGCCGACGGCAAGTCCCACGCCGAGCCCCGCGCCGATCGCCACCGGCGCGCTGTAACCGTGCTGGAAGGCGAGCGCGGTGACGAGCGACGATAAGCCCATGACCGAGCCCACCGACAGGTCGATGCCGCCTGTAATGATCACGAGCATCATGCCGATCGACATCAGCGCGATCAGCGAAAACGAGCGGAACACGCCCATCAGGTTGTTGGTCGTGAGGAAGTACGGCGAGAAGACGCTGATCAGCAAGCCGACCAGCAGCAGCACCGACAGCACGTTCAGCTCGCGTATCCGCAGACACGCCTTGATCCGTTCCGCGGTACGCGACGGCGCAGGCTGGGGTTCCTTCTTCGACGATATTGCGGTCACCGATCGCTCCTCTTTACAAGCCCGGAACAGATCATAGAAGCGCCGGCCCGCGGAAATCTGTGACGCCCGTCATAGATCCGTATCGGGATTCACCCGTAGATTGCCTGCGGATAGCGCGATGAAAGGCCCCGTGCCTATGACGCGCGTCACAGCATTCGCGCGAGGCGCGGCGTTAGGATGCGGGTGGTGTGATCAACGGCGCGGCAAAACCGGACGGCTTTATGAACTGTAAAGGAGACAAGGCATGACCAAGCGAGTGATAGTGACGGGCGGCAGCGGACTTGCCGGCAAATGGGTGGTCGAGGATCTGGTGGCGCACGGCTATGAAGTGCTCAATGTGGACCGCGTACCGATGGCCAAAGGCACGGCGCGAACCCTGATCACCGACATCACCGATGCGGGACAGGTATTCAATGCGTTCGCATCCACTACAACGGCGAAGGAATTCGACGACGACATCGAGCCCAAGCCGATTGATGCGGTCGTGCATTTCGCGGCGATTCCGCGCATTCTCGTCACGACCGACAACGAGGTGTTCCGCATCAACGTGATGGGCACTTACAACGTGCTGGACGCGGCGGCGAAGCTCGGCATCAGGAAGGTTATCGTGGCTTCCAGCGAGACGACATACGGCGTGGTGTTCGCGCATCGCCATCGCGACCCGGCGTATTTTCCGCTCGACGAGGAGTACCCGGTGGACCCGATGGACAGCTACGCCACGTCGAAGGTCATTAATGAAGTGACGGCCAAGGCGTTTCATGCGCGCACGGGCTCGGACATTTACTGCTTCCGTATCGGCAACGTACTCGATCCCGAGGACTACCGGAAATTCCCCGTCTGGCTGAAGGACCCTGCGTTGAGAAAGCGCATCGCATGGAGTTATATCGACGGCCGCGATCTCGCGGCGGCCTGCCGTCTCGGCATTGAAAAAGACGGGCTGGGCTATACGGTGATGAATGTCGCCGCCGACGACGTCTCTTCGGACCGCCCGGTTGCCGAACTGCTGAAGACCTACTACCCGAATGTGCCGGTCAAAAAACCGCTCGGCGAGTTCGAGACCTTGCTGAGTAACGAGAAGCTCAAGCGTTTGCTTGGATGGCAGCAGGCGTATCGGTGGCGCGAGCAGGTGTCGTCACAGTCGTAGGTCGTAAATCGTAAGAGCCGTGCGCTGAGGCAAGGCCGCACCGCACCGGCATCGCTATGCGGCGCCGATGCGAAACACCGCGACTTGCCGGCTCAACTGCCGGGACTGCTCGTCGAGTAACTGGGCGCATGCGCTCGCCTGCTCGACGAGCGCCGCATTCTGCTGCGTGATCGAATCCATCATGGTCAGTGCGGCGTCGACCTGCTCGATGCCGACGCGCTGCTCCTCGGCCGCGGCAGTCATCTCGCTCATTACTTCGCGAAAGCGTCCGGCTGCGTCGAGCACGGCCCGGATCGCGCCCTCCGCATGTGTCACGAGCGTCGAGCCATCCGCCGCCGCGCCGACGGAATCCGCCACCAGCACGCCAATGTCCTTCGCAGCCGTCGACGCATGCTGCGCGAGAGAGCGCACCTCGGCGGCGACGACGGCAAAGCCCCGTCCATGCACGCCGGCCCGCGCCGCTTCCACCGCAGCGTTCAAGGCGAGGATATTGGTCTGGAACGCGATGCCCTTGATGATTCCCGTGATGTCCGCGATCTTCCTCGAACTGGCGTCGATGCGCGCCATGGTCTTGCTCACTTCTTCGACGGCATCGTTGCCCTGGTTCGCGGCCGAGGCCGCCTCCTGCGCGACGCCATATGCTTGCTGCGCCCGCGTCGCATTGCGGCGCACCGTCTCCGTCAGACCGCTCATGCTCGCGGCGGTCTGCTCGAGCGACGCCGCCTGTTCTTCCGTCCGCGCGGACAGATCCAGCGTGCCGGCAGCAATCTCGCCAACGGCCGTACCGATCGATTCGCAACTGTCGCGCACCGCCGTTACCGTTTGCGCGAGCCGCGCCTGCATCTGATGCAGTCCGTCGAGCAGTTGTCCCATTTCATCGGCGCGGTGACGGGCAACCGTGCGGCTCAGATCTCCGGCCGCGATCGCGTCGAAGTGCGCAAGCGCGTCGCGAAGCGGCGCAACGATCGCACGGCGCAGCGCCAGCCAGCTAAACGCCGCCGCGGCGACGCCGAACGCAAGCATCGCCGTCGATCCCGCAAAGAAAAGCTCGAAGTAGTGTTCCGCGTCGTCGTAGCTGCGTTTGGCATTCGCATACAGCGAGCGTTTGAGCGTGTCGTTCGCGCCGCTCATGTCATTGAACAGCGTGCTCAACTGCGATACGCCGATCCGCTGCGCAGTCGACCGGTCACCTGACTCGAGCGCGTCGAGGAATGCTCGCATCGCGACACGCATTGCGTCGCGGCGCTGCCCCGCGGCGTCGATAAGAGACGCTTCGCCCGCTTCGTGCGGCTCGTTCAAGAAGCTGCGCCACTGTTCGTCCGATTGCTTGAGGAAGTCGGCGGCATGGCGAATCTGCTCCCCCGCGCGCGCAGTGTCCGTCGCGGCCATTGCACCGCCGAGCACGAGGCGGGTACGCGCCATCAGCAGCTCGGCGTTACCAATGTGGACGGCAGCCGTCAGCTTGTTCTCATAGGTATCGCGCGTCGCCTGGTTCGCGCGCCATGCGCCCGCCAGTCCGAGCACGCCGATGGCAATCATCAGCGCGGCGAGCAACGTCATCGTCAATGCAATGCGCTGCTGCAACGAAATCGCCTTGCGCAGCCCGGCCGGTGCGGCTGTACGATCTGTCGCGCCGAACGCATCGGCGCGGCTAACCGGGTCCGGTTCGGAGAACGGTGTGGCCATGTCGGCGGTGGATGTGGTGGAGGCGTTGGAAGCGTTGGAAAGGGACAGCATGATGCGAACCTCTGCTCTTGAAATCGGATAAATGCCGTGGACGCTATGACGCGTCGACTCGCGCACGGCCTTGCCCGTATATGCCGCGCCTGGTTGCGGCAAGCGGCGTTGAGTTACGCGATCGACTGGCTTGCTGCGCGGCGCCGGTTCCAGCCCAGCCAGACGGAGAACAGCGCAATGAAGATGAAAACGCCCGACACGTTCATGAAAAGATCGGCAACCGGCCAATGCATCGCCAGCAGGACGCCTCCGAGCACCGAGCCGATTACCGAGCCGAGCTTGCCGATGCCGATAGCCGAGCCGACTCCGGCCGAGCGCAACATCGTCGGATACAGCATGCCGGCCACCGCATAGAGCGCAAACTGACTGCCGATCACGCATACCCCGCTCATGAACGACGCGCCGTAGAGCCAAAGAGCGGGCATCGGCATGCCGAGCGAGATGCAAACCGGAAGGCCGACCAAAGCGAGCAACAGAATCACCGCTATGCCGTAACGGTCCACGCATCGGCACAGCGCGAGCGCACCGACCGTCCCGCCGACCGGAAACATCATCGCGGCTTTCGCTGCCTGCGCCGCCGGCAGCGCGCTCATGCTGAACAGAATCGGCAGCCAGTTCTGCAGAAAATGCAGTGCGAGCGAATTCAGGACAAAGAGCGCCCACAGCAAAGGCGTCACACGGACAAGACCGTTGCCGAACAACGCGAGCGGTGTTGCGCGGATACGCGTTTCGTCCTGAACGATGTAGCGCGCAGCCTGGTTTTCCGCGTCGTCGAGAACCCTGTCCGAACCGAGACGGCGAGCGATGCGGGCGACTTCGCGCGGCGCCCGTCCCCTGAGGATCAGGAAACGGACGGACTCGGGCAGCACGGCGAAAGACACGAGGGCGACCGCAATGGCCGCGACGCCGCCCACCTCGAAGAGAACCGGCCAGCCGAAGCGCGGCAGCATCCACGAAGCGATCGCGCCACCGCCGCCGGCTCCGATCGAAAAGCCCGAGAACATTAGCGTGATCCATGTCGCGCGGCGTGCCTTCGGCGCATATTCCGACACCAGCGCGACCGTATTGGGCACCACGCCGCCCATGCCGATTCCCGCAACAAAACGCAGCACGGTCAATTGATCGAGCGATGCCGCCCGGCTGCACGCAAGTGTCAGGATGCCGAACCACAACACGCCGTAAATGATCGTGAGACGCCGTCCGATGCGATCGCCGAGAAAGCCCAGCAGCAACGAACCGACGAGCACGCCGACGAGGCCGTAACCGAACACATGACCGAACTCGGTGGCCTTCACGTGCCATGCGCGGACGAGCGTGGGAGCGGCATAGGCAGCGGCGACCTGATCGTAGCCATCGATGAGCACGATCACGAAGCACCATGCAATCAGGCCCAGCGAAAAGCCGCGCAACTTCTGCCGCTCGATGAGCGCGGTGATGTCAACGGCCGGGGCAACAGCGCTAGCGCTTTCGGGAAGCACAGTCATCGCGTGTATCTCCCATCGGCGCGGCGCATGGCGCGCGCCGACGCGCATCCACAAGCACGTTCGAAGTACGGGCTCATCGGGTCTCCGTGGCTGCGGCCGTTCGCCTGTTTGCGGCGCCGGCCGGCTGATTGTATGAACGCTTCTGTCTGGTCCGGATCAGGAGTCGCCCAGCGCGGAACGCATCTCCTTGATGCGGGCGTCGTCCTGTTTATGCTGTTCGCCGAATCGCGCCTTGTACAACACCGCGAGCACGGTCGAGAAGATGGCGGCGACGAGAAAGAGTCCGGACGCCGCGTAAAACATCTGCGAGATCGGCAGATGCATGGACAGCAGAATTCCGCCGATCACAGGCCCCGATACCGAGCCGATCTTGCCGACGGAGATTGCACTGCCCACGCCCGCCGAGCGGAACGAGGTCGGGTAAATCATCCCCGCCACCGCGTACAGCCCGTACTGGGCGCCGACCACGCAGAAACCCGTCGCGAACACGGCGAACATGAGCCACGCCTCGGACATGCCATGCCCGAGGAAGGCGACCACGGGGCAGCCGACCGCCGGCAACGAGATGATCGCAAGCACGCCGTGACGGTCGACAAAGCGGCACAGGATCAGTCCGCCGAGCACGCCGCCCACCGAGAACATGGTTGTGATGACACCGGCGCTCTGCGGATTGATGCCGACACCTTCCATCAGAATGGGCAGCCAGTTCTGCAAGAAGTACAGCGCCATTGAATTGACGATGAATACGATCCACAGCAACGGCGTGATTGCGCGCAGGCCGTCGGAGAAAATCAGCTTGAGCACAAAGCGCTTCTTTTCCTGCACTTCGCCGGGCACGAACTGCGCGTCGGCGGGAAGCGCCAGTTCGGGGCGCAGACGCGCAACGAGCTTGCGCACCGTTTCGACACTGCGCCGACGCACTACCAGCAGCTTCGCGGATTCCGGCAGCGTCACGATCAGCAGGCACGCGACCGCGAGCGAGCCGATACCGCCCACGACGAACATCACCGGCCAGCCATAGCGATGAATGAGCGCCGACGAAACCAGCCCGCCGGACCCCGCGCCGATGGAAAAGCCCGAGAACATCAGCGTCACCCATGTGGCGCGCAACCGTTTGGGCGCGTATTCGGCGACGAGCGCAACCGAATTCGGCACTACGCCGCCCATGCCGAGACCGGCGATAAAACGCAGCAGCATGAGTTCGTGCAGCGAAGTTGCCCACACCGACAGAAGCGTCAGCAAACCGAAAAACAGACTGCCCGACACGATCGCACGCTTGCGGCCGAAGCGGTCGCCGAAGTAGCCGAAGATGAACGAGCCGATCAACGTGCCGAACAGACCCGCGCCGAAGACCGGTCCAAAGCCGCCGCGTGCGACGTGCCACTCCTTGATGATGGCGGGCGCCGCGAACGACACGGCCGTCTGATCATAACCGTCCATCAGCATGATGAGGAAGCACCAGAACAGCAAGCCGACCGCGAAACGTCCTGTCTTCTGCTCTTCGATGAGTGTCGATATGTTGAATGTGCGCTCTGCTTGCATGTGCGTCCCAATATGCCGATCAGGCGGTGGGCGCAGTTGCCGCGCACGCCGCTTCGTTCTGTTTCCCGTTGGCGCCTGCGCCGGGAGCCTCAATATACGGCCCGGCAGCGGGCGACAGAATCAAAAAATCCCGATGATGAAATCGAAATTAGTGAACAAAGCCCGCCGCGTTACCCGGCACACGGCATCCGCGTCACGTCAAAACATCTGGTTGATACCGATACGTCCAACCGTCTGCGCACTCGAACTCGACGGCTGATAGCCGAACTGCTCCGCCTTCGCATTCGTGCCCGAGGCCCGTTGCAGGCCGACGCCTGCATAGATCTGCGTGCTCTTGGACAGATAGTGCGTGATGAACAGGTTGTACTGGTTGTACGTCAGCCCCTCGAACATGGAGCGGTTGTACGAAATCCCCATCACATAGAAGCGCTTGCCGCCGCTCAGGTCGATGTTGACGCCCACCTGATAGTTGCGCTCCGTCACCGAGCCCTGCGGATCTTCGAGCTTCACGTCCGTAAAGGTCGCGTGCGGAATGAAGTCGCCCACGACCACCGAGCCGCCCACCGCTATCGTGCTGTAACGGTCGGCGTTGAACAGGGTGCCCTGCTTGAGCCGCTGACCGAGTACCGAGGTCACGCCGAAGATACCGAACAGGTCGGCCGTGCGGTTGTGCGACATCGAATACGCCGCGCCCAGTTTGACTCTGCCGTTCTGGTAGCGCGCACCCACGCTGTACTGACGCCCTTCGCTGAAGTTCGTCTGGTTGCCGAAGGCGTTCATCGCACCGGCCTGGAAACCGCGGTAGTCGATCGATTCGTACTTCACCGAGTTGTCGAGCGCGCGCGTGTTCGCGAGGCCGTCCAGGTTGCCCACGGTGTAATACGACGAGATACCCGGCACCGAATTGTTCAACGCGCCCACGTACTCGTACACATAGTCGGGGATATGGCCGAGACTCAGCGAGCCGAAGCGGCTGTTCGTGATGCCCACGTACGCGTCCCGGTTGAAGAAGCTGGCCGGATTGATCTGCGTGCCCGTGTTGGTGAGAAAACCCGACTCCAGCCGCGCGAAAACCGTGTTGCCGCCGCCAATGTCTTCCTTGATGAGAAAGCCGAAACGGTCCGGCGTGCGCTTGCCGGCCGACTCCTGATACAGATGCCCGCCGCGCGAGTTCGTCACGAAATCGACACCCACGTCGACGCTCCCGTAGAGCGTCACCGATGACTGTGCGAACGCGGGGCACCCCAGCACCAACGCGCACGCACCTGAGAACAGACTCGTCGTTTTCAACCCATGTCTCCAATGTCTTTTTTTGTCGCCGGCCGCATGTCTGCTGACCGATCCCCATGTGGGTGACAGGCGCCGGTCTGCTGCGCGGTTCGCTGCCGTCTTCCAGATGTTGCCGGGAGTGTAGCGAATGGATTTAGGCTTTTGAATCGTGAATTATTTATCAACTCATCGAACAAAACGAATAAAGCTTTTAATGGTCGGTGAAAATACCAGGTAAGCACGATTAATTGGCACCCACGCTTCTATTAGCCAGAACCCGGTGCTACCATCCGCCGCGTCGGCATTAAGAACCTGCGTCTGGAGACTCGTATGGATATAAGAGGCATGCTGCCGCGGCGCATGGTGGTTGGAATCAGCGGCGCGTCGGGCGTCATATACGGCGTGCGGCTCCTGCAACTGCTGCGCAAGCTCGAAATCGAAACGCACCTGGTGATGAGCCGCTCGGCGCAGGTGACGCTCGCTCACGAATCGGACTTCAGCGTCGCCGACATCCGCGCGATGGCGAGCGTCTGCCATTCCAACACCGATATCGGCGCGTCGATCTCGAGCGGATCGTTCCCGGTGATGGGCATGATCGTCGCGCCCTGCTCGATCAAGACGCTGTCGGAAATCGCCACGGGCATGACGAGCGGCCTGCTTTCGCGCGCCGCGGACGTCACGTTGAAGGAGCGCCGCCGCCTCGTGCTGATGGTGCGCGAGACACCGCTGCACCTCGGCCATCTGCGCAGCATGACGGCGGTAACGGAGTCCGGCGCCATCGTCTATCCGCCCGTGCCCGCGTTCTACGCGAACCCTGAATCGCTGACCGACATGGTCGATCACACGCTCGGCCGCGTGCTCGACCTGTTCGGGCTGGACGCCGCCACGGTGCAGCGCTGGGGCATGTAGGCGCGCCGCCGTCTCTGCCGTTCAGGGCCACCGCGCCCTTGTCACAGCGCCTGTTCCGATTATCAAATTTCAGTGATGATCCATTCGGATTAATTTGCTTCTTTCGCGCGATTCGCTGAATTAAAGTGATTCCCGATTTCACCGCGTTGGCTACTTATAAAGATTATCGATCGATTCATAACGAAGATCGATAAAAGCGCTCATTACGAAAAAGGTCGAATCGTCGAATGAAGATAGTTATTGCAGGCGCCGGTATCGGCGGATTGACGGCCGCAGCCGCATTATTGAAAAAAGGTTTCGATGTCACGGTGTTCGAGCAGGCGCAGGCGCTCAAGGAGATCGGCGCCGGCGTGCAACTGAGCCCGAACGCCACCCGCGTGCTGTTTCGGCTCGGCGCGGGCGATGCGCTCGAGGGCCTTGCGTGCGAACCGCTCGGCAAGCGCGTGCGTCTATGGAACACCGGCCAGACATGGCGCCTGTTCGATCTCGGCGCGCAATCGCGCGAGACCTACGGCTATCCCTACTTCACACTGCATCGCGCCGACCTGCATCAGAAACTCGCCGACGTGGTGCGCTCCATGAAACCCGACGCCATTCGCCTGAACCATAAGGTGGAGAGCTTCTCGCAACAGAACGGCAAGGTGCTGGTGCAGGCCGTCAATGGCGAAACCTGCGAAGGCGATCTGCTGATCGGTGCGGACGGCGTGCATTCGCGTGTGCGGCACGCGCTCTTCGGCCCTGACGAGCCCGTGTTTTCCGGCGTGATGGCATGGCGCGGCGTGATCGACGCGAGCAAGCTGCCGGAGCACTTGCGTTCGCCTTACGGCGCGAACTGGGTCGGCCCCGGCGCGCACGTCATTCACTATCCGCTGCGCGGCAACGGGCTCGTCAACTTCGTCGGCGCGATCGAGAAGTCGGGCTGGCAAGTCGAATCATGGTCCGAACGCGGCACGCTCGACGAATGTCTCGCCGACTTCGAAGGCTGGCACGAAGATGTGCGCACGCTGATTTCCGCGATCGACATTCCGTATAAATGGGCATTGATGGTGCGCGAGCCGATGACCCGCTGGAGCCAGGGCCACGCGACGCTGCTCGGCGATGCCTGTCATCCGACGTTGCCGTTTCTCGCGCAAGGCGCCGGCATGGCGATCGAAGACGGCTATCTGCTCGCGCGCTGTCTCGAACGCTATACGCACGACGTGCCGCAGGCACTGCAACGCTATGAGGCGCTGCGGCTCGAACGCACCGCGAAAGTCGTGCGCGGATCGGCGGCCAACGCGACGCGCTTTCACAATCCGCAGCTTGCCCATGCGGAAGGCGCAGCCGCCTATGTGGACCGCGAGTGGAGCGAGGAGCGCGTGAAGGAGCGCTACAACTGGCTGTTCGAATACAACGTCGACGCGATCGAAGTCTGACCCGCGCCGGGTTTCGCGCGACGCTGCCCCGTACGATCCAGCAATACCAGGAGACACTGTGTCCATCCATCTCGATCCTCCAGCGCCGGTGCTCGGCCTGCATCATTTTGCGTGGCGCTGCCGCGACGCAGAGGAAACGCGTCACTTCTACGAAGACATTCTCGGTCTGCCGCTCGTGCACGTCATCCGCCTGGACCGCGTGCCGAGCACCGGCGAATATTGTCCCTACGTGCATCTGTTCTTCGAAATGGCGGACGGCTCGAACATCGCCTTCTTCGATCTCGGCGATGGAACGGCCGCGCTTGCCTCGCCGAATACGCCCGCGTGGGTCAATCACATTGCGCTGCGCCTTGAAACGCTCGAACAGCTCGAAACGATGAAAGCGCGGCTGACCCACAATGGCATCGAGGTGCTCGGCGTCACCGATCATCACTTCGTCCGCTCGATCTATTTTTTCGACCCGAACGGCTTGCGTGTCGAACTAACGGTGCCCGTCGCGCCCGCCGAAGAACTCGCGGGTTATAGAATGCGGGCTCGGCCGGTGCTCGACGCCTGGACCGCTGAAAAGAACAAGGCAGTATCGGAGACACGCCCCGCATGAGCGCGCTCAATTCCACGCACGATCCGGCGCGGCGCAGCTGGATCGAATCGGCGAACGCCGGCAACGCGGATTTCCCCATTCAGAACCTGCCGTTCGGCGCATTCGTGCGAGGCGGCGAATTGCGCATCGGCGTGGCAATCGGCGATCGCATCGTCGATTTGCGCGCGCTGCACGACACGGCGCTGCTGAAAGGCGACGCGGCGCTCGCCTGCGCGTCGGTTCGCGACGGTACGCTAAACGCGCTAATGGCGCTCGACGCCCGCCATGTGAGCGCGTTGCGCGGCGCACTGTCGGCGCTGCTCGCGCAGAACGCGCCCGCACGCTCGCGGCTCGAATCGTCGATCGACGCCGTGCTGCCGCATATGAACGATGTGCAACTGACACTGCCGTGCACGATCGGCGACTACACCGACTTTCTGACGTCGCTTCATCACACCGAGCGCCACGGCCGCTACAAGGGCCTCGCCGATCCGCTGCCGGCCGCGTTCAAATCGCTGCCGATCGCGTATCACGGCCGGGCTTCGTCGCTGCGCGTGAGCGGCGGCGAAGTGCGGCGCCCGTACGGCCAGTATCGCGACGCGGAAGGCCGCGTGTGTTTCGGGCCCGCGCCGATGCTCGACTTCGAACTGGAACTGGCTGCCGTGATCGGCCGCGGCAACCCGCTGACGCAAGCCATTCCGATCGACGACGCCCGCGCGCACATCTTCGGTTACTGTCTGCTCAACGACTGGTCGGCGAAAAGCATTCAATGGTTCGAGCAGGTACTGGGGCCGTTCCTTGGAAAGAGCTTTCATTCGAGCATCTCGCCCTGGATCGTCACCGACGAAGCGCTCGCCCCGTTTCGCAAGGCGGCGCCCGCACGCGCCGCCGGCGATCCGGCGATCCTGCCGCATCTTCACGGCGTGCAGGACCAGCAAAGCGGCGGTCTGGACCTGCAGTTGTTCGCACAACTGTCCACGGCTGCGATGCGGCGCGACCACATCGAGCCTGTGCGAATCACGCACACGCATCTGGACAATCTCTACTGGACGTTTGCGCAGATGGTCGCGCATCACACGAGCAACGGCTGCAACCTGCGCACGGGCGACCTGCTCGGCAGCGGCACGATCTCCGGTGCGAGCGATGAATCGCGCGCCTGTCTGACCGAACTGACCGACGCGGGCAAGAAGCCGCTTGCGCTGCCGAGCGGCGAATCGCGCATCGCGCTCGAAGACGGCGACGAGATCGTGCTGAGTGCGCGTGCGAGCGCGCCCGGCGCAGTGTCGATCGGCTTCGGCGAGTGCCGCGCGCGCATCGCGCCGGCGTTGCCGTATCCGCACGCGCCAAACGCGCTGCCGCACGGAGAACACTGAACCATGACGACGCTCAACGGCTTCGCGCAGTTCGGCGGCGGCCCGCATAAAGTCATCGCGCTGAACGGCTGGTTCGGCAGTTCGGCCGACTGGAACGCGCTCACGCCCGCACTCGATCCCGAGCGCTTCAGCTACGCGTTCTTCGACTATCGCGGCTACGGGCTTTCGCGCGACAAAGACGGCGAATTCACCTTCGACGAAGTGGCAAGCGACGTACTTGCGCTCGCGGACCATCTCGGCTGGCAGCGCTTCAGCCTGATCGGCCACTCGATGGGCGGCATGGCGATGCAGCGGGCGATGCTGGCGGCGCCCAGGCGCATCGTGAAGATGGCGGGGGTGTCGGCCGTTCCCGCGTGCGGCTCGCGCATGGACGACACGCGTCTCGCGATGTTTGCCGCTGCAATCGGCGACGTGACGAAGCGCGCGGGCATCATTCACTTTTCGACGGGCAGCCGGCTCGCCGCACGATGGAGCGCGCACCTCGCGCAGCAATCGGAGCGCGAATCGCGCCGCGAGGCTTTCGCGGCCTATCTGCCGCATTGGGCCACCGGCGACTTTGCCGCACAGGTGGAAGGCAATCCCACGCCGGTGAAACTCTTCGTGGGCGAACACGACCCGGCCATCACGGCGGAGCTGACGGCGCGCACGTGGCTGACGTGGTATCCGAACGCCGCCGTCGAAACCTTGACCAATGCAGGGCATTACGCAATGAACGAAGCGCCGGTGGCGCTGGCGACCGCACTCGAAAACTGGCTCTCGGAGCCTTAACGGACCGCGCTAAGCAGTCAGGCACGCGCGCCAACACAATGCGCGCGATGCAGGAGACACCATGTACGAGACCACCTATCTGCGCGCCGCATCGCTTGACGAAGCCGTCGGCTGCCTGCGCGAGCATGAAGAAGCGCGGCCGCTGTCGGGCGGCATGACGCTGATTCCCACCCTCAAGCAGCGCCTCGCCGCGCCCTCGCATCTGATCGATCTCACGCGCATCGACGCGCTGCGTGGCATCGAAGTGTGCGGCAGCGTTTTACGCATTGGCGCGCTGAGCAAACACGCCGAGGTTGCGGCGTCGAGCGTCGTGCGCGGCGCGATTCCGGCGCTTTCCAGCCTGGCTGGCGTGATCGCCGATCCGCAGGTGCGCAACCGCGGCACGCTGGGCGGCTCGGTCGCCAACAACGATCCTGCCGCCGACTACCCCGCCGCCGTGCTCGGTCTGAATGCGCACGTCGTCACGTCGTCGCAACGGCGCATTCCCGCCGACGAATTCTTCGTGGATACCTTCGAGACAGCGCTGCGCCCGGACGAACTCGTGACCGCAATCGAATTTGCGATTCCGCTGCGCGCGGCCTACGCCAAGTACCGGCATCCCGCGTCCGGCTACGCGGTGGCCGGCGTCTTCATCGCCCAGTACGACGATACGATCCGCGTCGCCGTGACGGGCGCGGGCGCGTCGGTGTTCCGCTGGTTCGATGCGGAAAACGCCTTGCAGCAGGACCTTTCGCACGCGGCGCTCGCGTCGCTTTGCATCGACCGCGATACGCTCCCCGACGACGACAACGCGTCCGCGCCGTATCGCGCTCATCTGATCGAAACCTATACCCGCCGCGCACTGCAGGCGCTGCTTGCGTCGTAACCGCGTCGTCACAGCGGACGCTCATCGAGGAGACAAGAATGGAATTTACTGGATCGCAAACCATCGCGGCATCGCGCGAACAGGTCTGGCAAGGACTCAACGACGCAGCCGTGCTGCAGGAATGCATACCTGGTTGCGAATCGTTCGAGGCCGAAAGCGAAGACCGCTACAAGGCGGTGGTGGTGGCGTCGGTCGGGCCCGTCAAGGCGCGCTTCAAGGGCACGCTCGAACTGTCGGATCGCGATGCGCCGAGCGGCTACCGGATCGTAGGCCAGGGCGAAGGCGGTATCGCGGGCTTCGGCAAGATGACCGCGACCGTGACGCTCGCCGATGCCGAAGACGGCACGCTGCTCACCTACGTGGCCGACGCGCAGGTCGGCGGCAAGCTCGCGCAGATCGGCTCGCGGCTTGTTACGTCCGTGGCGAACAAGCTCGCCGCCGAATTCTTCAAACGCTTCAACGCGACGCTGAGCGCAGCGAGCCAGGCCGCGCAATGAACGCAAGAACCGGAAACACAGGTGAATCATGGTTGATGTCCAATTGCAGGTGAACGGCGCGGACGTCGCGCGCGACGTGCCCGACAACACGCTGCTGGTCGAATTCCTGCGCGAGCAATTGCGCCTCACGGGCACGCACGTGGGTTGCGATACGAGCCAGTGCGGCGCGTGCACCGTGCTTCTCGACGGTCAGGCCGTCAAGTCGTGCACCGTGCTGGCCGCGCAGGCGAGCGGCGGCCAGGTCGTCACGGTCGAAGGTCTCAACGCAACGTGCGGCGGCAAGCTGCACCCGGTGCAGGCTGCTTTCGTTCAGTGCCACGGTCTGCAATGCGGCTTCTGCACGCCGGGCATGATCATGGCAAGCGCCTTCTATCTGCGCCAAGAGCCGGCGCTCGACCAGGCGAGCATCGCTCATGCGCTGGAGGGCAACATCTGCCGCTGCACGGGCTATGTGAACATCATCGAGGCCGTTCGCCACGCGGCTCGCGAAATGTATCCGGATGCGCCGTTCGCCAGGACGGAGGCTCACACGTCATGATCGGCAAACCGATACCTCGCGTCGAAGACCAGCGCTTCGTCACCGGCAACGGCCAGTACACAGACGACATTCACGTCGACGCACAGTTGCATGCGGCGTTTCTGCGCTCGCCCCATGCGCACGCCGTGCTGCGTTCGATCGACATCGCCGCCGCCCGCGAAGCG
This sequence comes from Paraburkholderia sp. RCC_158, assembly GCF_041355255.1. Classification (NCBI taxonomy): domain Bacteria; kingdom Pseudomonadati; phylum Pseudomonadota; class Betaproteobacteria; order Burkholderiales; family Burkholderiaceae; genus Paraburkholderia; species Paraburkholderia sp. RCC_158. The sequence continues at coordinate 44,446 of NZ_JBFUPM010000001.1, forward strand.
CCCGGCGTGATCGCGGTACTGGTGGGTCAGGATTATCTCGACGACGGCTTCCAGGGCGTCGACCATGTGCCGAATCCCGTCGATGCCATCGACGCGACGAAGAAAGCTTTCCTCACCTCGCTGACCGGCTCGATCTTCAATCAGCCCCACCTCCCGCTGCCGGTCGACCGGGTGCGCCATGTGGGCGAAGCGATCGCGATGGTGATCGCGCAGACGCCGCTGCAGGCGCGCAACGCGACCGAACTGATCGACGTGGACTACGACGTGCTCGACGCCGTGATCAACGGCAACGACGCGATGCAGGACGGTGCGCCGCAACTCTGGGATGGCGCGCCGGGCAATCTGTGCTTCCAGACCCAGATCGGCGATCGTGACGCCGCGCGCGCGATCATCGCCAAAGCGGATCATGTCGTGCGCCGCGAGTTTCATCACAGCCGGCTCGTCAATTGCCAGATGGAGCCGCGCAGCGCGATCGGCGCGTACGACGCGGCAACCGACGTCTACACGCTGATCTCCGGCAGTCAGGGCGCGGTGCGCCAGCAGCTTTGCCTCGCCGCGGCGCTGAAAGTGCCGCCGGCGAACGTGCGCGTGATTTGCCCGGATACGGGTGGCGGCTTCGGGCCGCGCTCGTTTATCTATGTCGAACAGCTTGCCGTCGTATGGGCCGCGCGCCGCATCGGACGCCCGGTCAAATGGACTAGCGATCGCAGCGAAGCGTTTCTGTCGGACTACCAGGGGCGCGACGCGATCATCCGCTCGACAATCGGTTTCTCGAAAGACGGCCGCATGCTTGCCATCGACAACGAGTGGATCGGCAACGTCGGCGCCCACACGGTCTCGTATGTGCCGATGTCGAACGGCACGCGCATCATGACGACCGTCTACGACGTACCGGTGGCCGCCGTGCATGTGAGCGCGGTGCTGACCAACACCGTGCCCACGGCGCCGTATCGCGGCGCGGGCCGCCCCGAAGCGACGCATGTGATCGAACGTATGCTCGATCTTGCGGCCGCCGGCTTGAGTATCGATCGCGCGGAAATTCGCCGGCGCAATCTGGTGCCGCGAGACAGGCTTCCGTATCGCAGCCCGATGGGTCTCACATACGACAGCGGCGATTTCGCGCGCAACATGGCGCGCGCGCTGACGCTCGCGCAATGGGACAGCTTCGCGGAGCGCCGCGAGCAGTCGCGCGTGCAGGGACGGCTGCGCGGCATCGGCCTTGCGAATTACATCGAATCGCCGGTGGGCGCGCCGCGTGAGCGCATCGAATTGACGGTGCGCGCCGACGGCGGCATCGATATCGTGTCGGGCACGCAGTCGACCGGCCAGGGACACGAAACCACGTTCGCGCAGGTGGTCGCGCATCATCTCGGTGTGCCGATGGAAGCCGTCAAGCTGCGCACGGGCGATACCGCGTTCGTGAGCGTCGGCGGCGGCAGTCACTCGGATCGCACGATGCGGCTCGGCGGCATGCTGCTCGTGGATACCGCGCAACAGATCATTGCCGCCGGCAAGCGCGTCGCCGCGGTCTTGCTCGATGTGGACGCAGCGAGCGTCGAATTCGCCGGCGCGCAATTCACCGCGCCCGCGAGCGGCCGTCGAGTGAGCCTTGCCGGGATCGCGCAGCATGTGGCGAAAGACGGCCTGCCAGGCGACCCATCGGCGAAAAAGCTGCACGCCCACGCGGAAGTCAGCACGCGCGTGCCCGCCCATCCGACCGGCGCGGCCGTCTGCGAACTCGAAGTGGACCCCGACACCGGCGCGGTCGAGCTGGTGAACTACACGTCGGTGGACGACGTGGGGCAGCCGATCAATCCGCTGATCGTCGAAGGCCAGGTGCATGGCGGCCTCGCGCAGGGAATCGGCCAGGCGCTCTCGGAAGGCTTCTACATGGATCGCCAAACCGGCCAGGTGCTGACCGGCTCCTACATGGACTACGGCGTGCCGCGCGCCGGCGTGATTCCGCCGCTCAACGTGGAGCTGACGGAAGATCCGACGCAGGGCAATCCGTTGCGCGTGAAAGGCGGTGGAGAAAGCGGCATCACGCCGGCTACGGCCACCATCTTCAACGCGCTGGCCGACGCGCTGCGCGACTACGGCAGCGACGAACTCGCGATGCCGGCCACGCCCAGGGTGATCTGGGAATACATACACCGCGCGCAAGGAGGCGCTCATGTCGACTGAATCCGTGACTATCCGCCGTGAGGGCGCGTTGCTCGAAGTGGTGCTCGACCGTCCTGAGAACGGCAACCTGATCGACCAGGCGATGAGCGATGCGATCATCGCCGCCCTGACCACGATCGACGACGACACCAAGCTCGTGCGCATTGTCACGAGCGGCAAGGACTTCTGCAAAGGACGCCAGTCGCCGATGCCGCCGGCAGGCGCGAAGCCGTCGGCGGAAACGCTGCGCCGCGTCGTCGCCGCGCCGCCGCTCGCGCTCTACGATGCGCTGAAGGCGGTGCGTGTGCCGGTGCTGTGCGTCGTGCGCGGCGAGGCGATCGGCGTGGGCTGCGCGCTCGCGGGCGTTTGCGATGTCGCGCTTGCCGCCGACGACGCCGTGTTCCAGATCCCCGAGATGGAGCGCGACATTCCGCCGACGCTCGTCATGTCGGCGCTGATCGGACGCGTTCCAGTCAAGACAGTTGCACACATGGTGCTGAGCCGCGCGCGGCTCTCCGCGCACGAAGCGCTGGCGGCGGGGCTCGTGAGCCGCGTCGTTGCATCCGCCTCGCTCGACGCCGAAGCCGGGGCGCTCACCGAAACGCTGCTCGGCTGCAGCGCCGTCACGCTGCGCGCCGTCAAGCAGTTCCTGCATCTCGCTCCGGAGATGCCCGCCGCGGCTTCGAGCGGCTTTGCCGCCCATCTTGCAGCCACAGCGCTGTCAGCCCGCTTCTGAGGGCCGCGCGCCGCCCCTCGCACAAGGACACGACATTGAGACCGAAGACCACCATCGCTTCCACCGCGCAAGGCGCGGAACTGCCCGACCTGGAGCGTTTCCGGCTGCGCCGCTTTCTCGACTCGCTCGACGAAACGGAACTCGATAGACGCAGCGAGCCCGTCGATCTGGCCGATATCGCCGCGATCATGGAAGGCAATCCGCGCGCCGTCTGGTTCGCGCAACCGGCGGGCGGCAGCGTGCCGCTCGCGGGCAGCGTGGCGGCGAGCCGCTCGCGCCTTGCCAAAGCGTTCGACACGACACCCGGCCAGTTGCTCGAAGTCGTGCGCGACCGTTTGCGCACGAAGGGCAAGCTCGTCGAAGTGAGCCGCGCACAGGCGCCCGTTCAGCAAGTGGTCCTGACCGGCGACGCTTGCGATTTCACGGCGCTGCCCGTTCATCTGCAACACGATCTGGACGGCGCGCCGTATATCTCGGCGTCGATCGACTTCGCGGTCGACCCCGACACGGGCTGGACCAACGTCGGCATTCGCCGGCTGATGCTGCGCGGGCGCCGCACCGCCGGAATCGATCTCGTGGCGCCGTCCGATCTGCGCGCGATCTCGCTCGCACATTCGAAGCGCGGCGAGCGGCTGCCGATCGCTTTCGCCGTCGGCACGCACCCCATCGATCACGTTGGTGCAACGATGCGCATTCCCGCCGACGAACTCGAGCTCGTTGCCGCGTTGCGCGGCGCGCCGATGGGCGTCGTCAAATGCGTGAGCAGCGATCTGCTGGTGCCGGCCGACGCGGAGTTCATTCTCGAAGGCTATCTCGACGAGCGCGGCCACGCGGAGCCCGAAGGACCGTATGGCGAATTCCTCGGCTATTACGGCGGCATCAAGACCAACCCGGTGTTTCATCTGACTGCGATCACGCATCGCAAAGACGCTGTGTTCCAGACCTGCACGATCGGCGGCCGCACGATGGCGCGCACCGATACCGCGCAACTGGCCGCGCTGCGCACCGAAGTCACCGTATGGCGCGCGCTGGAAACGGCCGTGCGCGAGATCGGGGCGGTGTACGCGAGTCCCGCGACGGGCGGCATGTTCAACGTGCGGGTCGCGATGCAACAGCGTGTGCCTGGCGAAGCGCGCAACGCGATCGCCGCCGTGTTCGCGTCGCTTGCCAACGTCAAGCATGTTTTCGTGGTCGACCCCGACATCGATATCTTCTCGGACGAGCAGATGGACTGGGCGCTCGCCACGCGCTTCCAGGCGGACCGCGATATGGTGATGCATGGCGGCATGCGCGCGATGCCGCTGGACCCGTCGCTCGCCGGCGCAACGGTCACCGCCAAGCTCGGCTTCGACCTGACGCTGCCGCTCTTGCGCCCCGGCGAACAGCGCGATCTCGAACATCGCGTTCCCACGCCGCCGGTTCTGACGGGCGCGCGTTTCGATTCGCTGCAAGCCGCACTCGAGCACGGTCCGAAGCGTTTCACCGAACTCATGTCCGCGACAGGAACGCGCGATGGCCGCGAGATCGTGCGCTGGCTCGAAGACACGGCGGCAACCCGCGCCATCGTCCGCGACGAGGAGGGGCGATACGCGTTTGCATGACGGGCGCGGCGCAACGGTGCCGTCGCATCGTCATGGACATGTAAGGGGCGATCGGGTGTTGTCCCGGTCGCGGATACCCGAGCGCGGCGATAGAATCCCGGCAGCCCTCTCGTGCCCTTCCCACAGGACCGCCGCATGAATCTGTCCCTGAAACAACTGAAGGTCTTTCTCGGCGTGGCGAACGCGTCGAGCTTCACGAAGACCGCGCAGAGCTTGCATCTGAGTCAGGCGGCGCTGAGCGCGATCATCCGCGAGCTCGAGACCCAGCTCGATTGCCGGCTGTTCGAACGCACCACGCGCACGGTTGCGCTCACGGAGGCGGGTCACCTGTTCTATCCAACGGCGATGAAGATCGTCGACACGCTTGAAAAATCCGTTGTCGAACTCAACGAACTCGGCCGGCAGAAGCAGGCGTCGCTGCTGCTCGGCTGCACGCCGATGATCGCCGCGAGTCTGATGCCGCAAGTGCTTGCGCGTTTCGCCGAGACGAGTCCGCAAGCGCAGATCGAACTCGTCGACCGTCCTCCCGGCGAGCTTCTGAAGATGGTCGAGGACGGCGATCTCGATGCGGCGTACGGCATCTTCTTCTCGCAGTTGTCCGGGATAGACCGCGTGCCTATCTTTCCGACGCGGCTCGTCGTGGTCTCGTCGCCCGTGGAAGGAGCGCATGGCATCGGCAAGGTGCCGCGCGACGGAGTGCAATGGCGCGCCCTCGAAGGGTTGCCGCTCATTACCCTGCCGAAGGAGAACCCGTTGCAGCGGCTGATCGAAGCGTCGTTGTCGAAAGAAGAAGTGACGGCGGGCCGGCGTACGGTTGTCGGCCATTTGCAGACCGCGGTCGCGATGGCTCACGAAGGACTGGGCGTTGCGATCATGCCGTCGTTCTGCGAACACATCTGCCGGCACTATCGGGTGCGCATCGACGTGATCCGGCCAGAGGTGGAATTTTCGTTCTACCGGATCACGCGCAGCGGACGCGACACGCTGCCCGCGCTGGATCAATTCACGCGGATGTTCGCAGCGGCGGCTCAACTCAGCCCGTTCGTGCCTGGATGAATGGCCGCGTGCCACGCCCGTGCTGCGACGATGCGTCGAGCCCGGAGAACATATCGTCGAGATTGCCGTTCGATATCTGCCGGGCGATGGCCGGCAAATCGGCGGAGTCGGCGGAATCGGGCTTGCCGATCAGCGCATAGGACAGTTCGTTCTGCCGCCACGAAACGACGTTCATCCCGTCCATCTGGCGCTGGGCGATGGACTCGTCAGGGCGCGAATCCTTCATCACGCACAGCGCCACCGGCATGCCACGCTCGGGGAGATACACCATCTGGACGAGCGGCTTGCCGTTATAGCGCAACCGCTCCACCGCCTTGAACGATAGCCCCGCCGCCTGCAGATCGGGCATGCGCAAGCGGATGCCGTCGACTTTGCGAATCGCATCGACAGTGCGGGCGGCAGCGGCGCCATCGGGAACGACACTGGCGACCGTCTCGCGCGTGTACATGCGCTGATAGTCGACCGCGACGCTGATCCACGAGCGCGTCTGAACGGCCGCCGTGGAGACTCCGCGATTGCCGGACGCGCCGGGCCATCCGCCAAGATGCTGCACGAGGCCCGCGCAAAAAGCGCCCGCAATGAAAGCGGCGGCAAGCCACACGCGGCGCTGCGAACGCTGTGCTTGCGGCGCGCGATGGCTCGATGCCTGCGGCCCCGCGGCCTGCGCCATCGACTCGATCCGCCACCGGAGTTCGTCAGGCAGCGGCGGCAATTTCTGCGCCGCGAACGCTTCGCGATAAGGAAGCCGCGACGCTCGCAGCAACGCCACGCTCTCTCTCAGATCGGCGGATTGCGCGAGCGCGCTCTCGACCGATGCCGCTTCGCGAGCACTGAGTTCGCCGTCGGCATACGCGATCAGTTGGCTGTCGTCGGGCTTCATTGGACGATAGGCTAAGGAGAGAAAGGGCTGTGTGAATGAGTGAGTGGCGTCACGGCGGGCACGAACGCCCGTGCTGCCGAAGGCTTCCATGATAACCGTACTGGCGGTGCGTTCCCACCCGAGGCAGTGCGCGCGTCAATGTGCGCGGGCCCGCGCCGCCGCTTCTTCACTCGTGCGGCGCTGCAGGGACACGGCATAGGCGGCGGATCGTGCGGCAAGCAGCGGATCGGCGGAAGGCGCAATGCCGTCCGGCAAAACCGTTGGATCGAAAGCAAGATCGCGGCACGCACCGTCGATCTGCGTTTGCGCGCGATCTATCACGAGCGTGCCGGCGTCGATTCTCGGCCGGCGCGGCGAACTCACCCATTGCCGGGTGGAGTCGTCGGTCGTGTCGCCGGGCATGGCGACGTTCATAAACAGATGCCAGCGCAACGGCCCCTTGCGCAGACTTTTCGACAGATCGTAGAACAGAAAATCCGGATCGCGCAGATCGCCGGCATCGACGGCACGATAAGGCTTGTCCGGCACCACTTCCCACCGAACGAAGCGACGGATACCGTGCGCGTCGATAGTCTGGAACGCGCTGATGCCGTAGTACGTGGCGTTGTCGTAGCCCGACGACGGCGGATGCTGCTCGATAAAACGCCTGAACGCGCGTGCCTCGGGATGACTGTCGAGGAACGCCTGCATCTTCGCCGGATCGCGGCGGCCCGTGCGCGGATCGCGCGCATCCGCTTGCAACTGATCGAGCAACGCCTGAGGTGTGCGCACCGGGAAGACAGGCGTGGAGTTCATCGCAAGACGCCACTCCTCGCCGCGCGGCAGCGCCATGCGCAGCGCGAGGCTGCGCACCGTGGCCGCGGCGTCGTCCTCGCCGGGATCGCCGCCGGGTATCGACAAGCGTCCGACAACCGCATAACGCCCCTTCGCAAACACGCTGGCACGTGAGAGCAGCGCGCCGTCTCCGTTGCTGTCGAAGTGGCCGGTCACGCAAATTCCTTTCGCATGATTGCGCCTGAAACCGGGGTGCGGCGTGGTCGTCGCCTCGAACGCATTGACGATGCGCCGTGCGTTCAGCCGTGGAGAAAGCCAGCCCACGCAAGAAAGGAACACAGCGGCGAGCGCCGCGGGTATCGCGCATACGGCGAACGTGCGCAATGTGCGACGCGATGATCGCGGACGCGCCGGCTGATCGCCCAAGTGGCCGAACCTCATGCGTTATGCGGCCGGCGGCGCGTGCGCTTCAACGCAGCGTACGCGAGCGGCTCGTGACCAGCGGATGCGGCGCGACTCGTCACGCACATCGAACCGCTAAGGTTGCGCTCAACTCTGCTGGACATCGGTGCCGGTGCGGTTGTCGCCGACGGTCGCGGATACCCGGCCATCGTAAAGCTGCCTGCCGAGCGCATCCAGATCGACTGCACCTGGCGTGCCGATCAGCGCATAGCCCACCTCGCCGCGCCGCCACGCGACCACCTTCATGCCTTCGACCTTCGCGTTCGACGGCGCTGCATCCGCCTTCGGTTCTTTCAGCACGCACAGCGCGACCGGGTCGCCCTTCTCGGGCAAATAGACGATCTGCACCAGTGGCTTGCCATGAAAGCGCAGCCGCTGGACGCGCTTGAAAGTCAGCCCCTGGCTGCGCAAATCGGGAATCCGTACGGGCAGCTCATCCACCTGCTGGATGTCTGCAACGGTCGTCGCCGTGGTGCTCATGTCGGGTTGCAGCAGAGCGACCGTGTCCCGTGTGTACAGCTTCTGATAACCGGCCGCCGCCTTGATCCACGGCGTCATGCCCGAGTCGTCAGAGGCCGTGGTGAGCGCGCCGCCGCCACCGGCCAGTTGCGGCACGAGCCGCAGCGCGAGGCCGCAGCAGAACGCGCCCGCGACGAACGCCACCGCGAGCTTCGGCCACGTGGGCCACTGCGGCAGCGACAGCCATTGCCGCGACTTCGTCCGAGGCCTTAGCGGCCGCACATTGTCGCCATGCTGTTCTTCGGTGCCGCGCGAGTTATCCGCTTCTGCCGCTTCTGCCGCTTGGGCCACTTCTGCCGCGTCAGCGCTCGCGCTCCGCTCGGCGCTCTCGCGCTCCACATGCTGACGGATCAACGCGTCGACGCTACGGCCCAGCGATTCCGGCATGGGCGGCAACGCCTGCTGTTCGAACGCATGCCGATAAGGCAGTTGCGAGGCGCGCAGCATCGACACGCGGGACGCGAGGTCTTCCGATTCGCGGATCGCCTTTTCCACCTGTTCGCGCTCGGGGCCCGACAACTCACCGTCGACATAAGCCAACAGGCTGGCATCATCGATCTTCATTGCGCCGCTCGCTGGTTTTTCGACGATCGTGCCGAAGACGTATCGTGGTCGCTGAATTGCGCGCCGATTGTCTGGCGCGCGCGGGAGAGCCGGCTCATGATGGTGCCGATCGGCACGCCGAGCACCTCGGCCGCCTCGGCATAGCTGAACCCTTCGACCGCCACGAGCAGCATCACGGTGCGCTGCGCGTCGGGAAGACGCTCCACCGCCGCGATGATCTCGCTCACGCTGTCGGCAGGATTGCGCGCCCCTGGGTCGGGCACGGTTTCGAGAAAGTTGTCGTCCCACTCCATGCTCGAGCGGCTGCGCACGTTGCGCGCACGTAGTTCGTTGAGCCAGGTGGAATGGACGATGGAGAACATCCAGCTCAGAGGCGAGGTGCCCGGCTGCAATTGATGAGCACGTTCGAGCCCCCGCACGCACGCGCGCTGGAGCAGATCCTCGGCGTCGTGCTGGTTCCCGCACAGGCGCAGAGAGAATGCCCAGAGCCGCGGCAGCATGCCCGGTAGAAGACTGGGCAGATTCTCGACATCTGCTGTTGACATGATTGACTGGCTCGAAGCAGGGTTACCGTCCGGCGCGCCGGCTGCTGACTGACCGTTCCTGCGGGTGAAGGAGTTCGCGGATTGTACAGCGTGCGTCAAACGTTTGCTTCCGGGCAGCCACGCCTGTTTGCCGCATCAGGTGGAATAACCGCTCGCCGTCAGTTGTTCTGTCATGGACCGGAAACACCGAACGAAATCACGCGAGCGCGTCCGCCGTTTTCGCTCGCGCTTGCACATGCTCTCCTCTTCCAGTCCGACATGACCGACTCCTACACGACGAATGCCCTGCTTTCCCCTATCGACGATGCGGCGCCGGCCGGGCTCAACCTGGAATACGATCCCGCCTTCACCGAACTCGAACTGCTGGCGACACCGACGCCCGAGCGCGCCATGGGCGACAGTCTGAAAGCGGCTCAGGAACCCGACTGGGACAAAGTCGCAAGCGCCGCCGGCGCGCTGCTCGCGTGCACGAAAGATCTGCGCGTCGCGGTCCACCTGTGTTCTGCTCGAACCCGTAGAGAAGGTCTGTCCGGATGGGCAGCGGGCCTCGGCCTCGTGCGCGGGCTGCTCGAACGCTACTGGGACCATGTGCATCCGCAACTGGACGCAGACGATAACAACGACCCCACCGCCCGCGCCAATGCGCTGATGCCGCTTGGCGATCCGCAAAGCGCGCTCGGCATGTTCAGGCTTGCTCCGTTTGTGCAGTCGCCGCGTCTCGGCCGCTTTTCGCTGCGCGATCTGCGCGTCGCGACGGGCGCGATCAACGCGTCGCCGTCGCAGGACGGCGCGCCGGCTCCGACGCTCGTCGATCTCGAAGCATGTTGCATGGACTGCCCGGAGGATCAGTTGCCGCAATCGGCCGCAACGCTCGCAGAAGCACAGGAACATGCGCAAGCCATCGTTGCGTTGGCGCGGGAAAAACTCGGCACGGCGAGCCCCGACCTGGCGCTGTTGTGCGGCGATATCGCGGAGCTGAAAAAATTCGTCGATGCGCAAGTGCAGCGCCGGTTTCCTGGACGACCGGACGCGGGCGTCGGCGCGTCGCCGGCCTCGCTGTCGGGCTCGCTTCTGGACTTGTCTTCGTCTTCGTCTTCGCCTGTGTCGCCGCACGAGGGCGCTACGCATGAGCCGGCCAACGCGAGAATCTCCGGCCAGGCCGATGTGATCCGGCGGCTCGACGAGATTTGCGACTACTACGAGCGCGTCGAACCTTCGAGCCCGCTACCGATTCTGCTCAAACGCGCGCGGCGCCTCGTCGGCAAGAGTTTCGCCGAGGTGCTCAGGGACATCGCGCCAGGCGGGCTGTCGGAGCTTCAGACATTGTCGGGTTCCGAGAGCGAATAAGCGCGGCCGGCGAGGCGTGGCCGGCGAGGTGCGGCCGCGGAGGCGCGTTCAGCAGACCGCATCGCGGCCCTCAACGGCGATCATGACGCCAGCATCAACGAGTCAGCATCAACCACCCGGCGGCAAGCGCGCCGGCCACCGCGACCAGCAGCAGCATCAGCAGCATCCATAGCGCGGACGAGCGGCCTCGCTTCACAGGCATCTGCGCGCTGCCGGCATCGCGCCGCCGAATCGGCACGGGCTGGCGCCGTGCGGCACCCGCAGGGACGCTTCGACGCACCGTATCGCCCCCATCGGAGGGCACTTCGCCGACGAGCGAATCAAGCAAGCGTCGCCGCCGTTGCCGATATGCATCGCGTTCGATGCGGCCGAGCCGATGCATTTCATCGAGCACCCGCAACGCGTCGTTGACCTGCTGCTCGCGCACGCCCGGCTCCTCCTGTGTCGTCACCGCAAGCTCCGCCTGCAGGTCGCGCCGCGCCGCCCGTTTGCCCTGTCCTGCGCGCCGCATTTCGCTGCCCGTCATGCGTTCGCCTGGCTGTGCCGGTCGCTGCGCGCGGGCAGCGTCATTGAAACCGACGCCGCCGCGCTCGCCGCGTCGCCGCTTTCGACCCGCGCCTTGATCTGCTCCAGCAGCGCGCTCAAGCCGCCTGGCGGCAACGCGATGCTCGCGCCGATGTCGCGCTCCATCTGCTTCATGGCTTCCGGGTCGGCTGCCTGCGCGGTATCGAAGCGTGCCTGCAGCGCCTGCAGATCCGGGTCGGCCATCGGCTGATCGCGCGCGGCCAGGATTGCCGCCGCGAGCAGATAGCGTTGCGCCGCGTCGCCGAGTTTCTGATCGCCCGAAAGCGCGTCGGCACCCTGCGAGGCGACGCGAGCGGCGTCTTGCAGATGGCCCGCGCGGCCAAGCGCACGAGCATTGCCGAGATACGCGTTGGCAACGAGCTGCGGCGCGCCGCTCGTGAGGAACGCGTTGCCGGGTTCCAACGCGCGCATCCGGTTAAGTGCCGCGAGCGCACGGGCTCCGTCGTTGGCGGCAGCGGCGAGCCGCAGCGCGTCCATTTGTGCAGCCGCGTCGCCGCTCGCCGTCAACTGGTCGATGCGTTGCTGCTGCAACAACTGCAGCATCCGGTCACGCTGAGCGGAAAGACCCGGCGAATGCGGCGCATAACGCAAGCCGACCTCGATGACGTCCAGCGTCCGATGCGCCAGCAGCGGATCGGTCACGCGAGACGCCGCGGCGACGATGCCGTCGGCGAGCGCGTCTATTGCGGTGCCGGTTTCCGGCGAAGCGTCGTTTTGCAGCGCGCTCATCGCCCGGCTCACGCCGTCGAGCCACGCGGCGCTGGCTGACGGATTAGCCGCCAGTTCCACGAGCGAGCGGCGCGCATCGGGCACGCTCATCGCGGCGGCAGGCGTCCCATGATTTTGTGTCGCCGATGCCGCTGCGGCCGCCAGTTGTCCGCGCCGCCGCTGCAAGCGCGAGGAGTCCGGAAACAGTTGCAGCGCCAGCGCGATCCGCGCCCGCGCTTCTTCGAACCTGGCCGAGTCGAGCGATTGCCCGATCGCGGCGTCGTAGCGCGATTCGATCTGCGGACTCTTCAGCAACGCGCTGCCCGGGTCGAGCATGCGAATCCGCTGAAGGATGTCCGCCGCGCTGCCCGGCTGGTCGTCGAACAACGCGTCGCGATCGAGCGCTTCGTCGAGGCTGCTCGCGAGCTTCGCGAGCATGTCGGCGCGCTCATCGTCGATCTGCTTGCGCCGCACGTCGAATTCCGGCGAAAACAGCTTCAACTGGTCGCGGATCTCAAACACGTGCTGGGCGGCCGCATAATCGATTCGCCCGAGCGGCGGGCTCCAGTACGCGTCGAGCCGGCTTGCGAGAAAGCGCTGGATCAGATCGTTCTGGTTCAGCACGAGGCGTTCGCGCTCGTCCACGCCAAGCAAGGCGAGCGCCGCGACGGCCTGGTCTTCGTTCGCGTAGTGCCGTGGATCGCTATCGGCAAAGCGCGCGATGGTCGCCTCCAGTTGCCGATGGCGATGCTGGCTATGCCATGCGGAAGCGCCTGCGGCGAGCACCGCCACGGCGAGAGCGCCCGCGCAATATGGCAACAGGCGCTCGCGCATTTTCCTCGGCCGCAGCGCTTCGACGAGCGCGCCCACCGTCTGCAACCGCTCGCCGCCGCGAAAAGCCACCGCCTGGCACAGCGCCCGGTATTGACGCCGCCCGAGACCCGGCACGGGCGGCGTCACCGCACTCTCGCGCAATGCGATATCCGCGCTGTGCCGGTCGAACGGATGGCGGCCGGTTAGCAACTCGAAAACCACACAGCCGAGCGCGTACACGTCGTCGCGCACCGACGGCGCCGCGCCCTCGATCATGTCGAGGCTCGCATAGGCCGGTGTCATCGCGCCGAGCGTGCCGGCATCGAACACGGTCTGCTCACCGGCCGCGCCCGCCGCAGCGAGCCCCGCCCGCGCGATGCCGAAGTCGAACACCTTCGGCAGGCCGTCGCGCGTCACCATGACGTTGCCCGGCTTGAAGTCCGAGTGCACGATGCCGCTCGCATGCGCGCGCTGCAACGCGCGCGCCATCGCGTCGATCAGCGGCCACGCCTCGCGAAACGGCATTCCCGAAGGACGCTCGCGAATCAGCGTGCGCAGATCCGTGCCGTCGATGTACTCCATCGTCATGAAAACGATCGTGCCGTCCTTGTCGAAGTCGTAGACGTGCACGATGTTGTCGTGAGCAAGCCGTTGCGCGCGGCGCGCTTCGCGTTGCAAGGCAATCAGCGAATCCGGGTGGCGACGGAACTCGTCGTTGAGCACCTTCACGGCCACGTAGGGATCGCGGTCGCGGGCCTCGACCTTGCGCTCGTCGCGCGCCAGATAGACGACGCCCATGCCGCCGCGCCCCAGTTCGCGCTCGAGCAGAAAGCGCCCTTTGAGCAGCTTGCCCACCGATGCATGATCGCCGCTTCGCGCCTGAGCTACACGCTGCCAGCTATCGCGGTTCAGGCTGCTGTCGCTGGACTTGCTATCGCTGGCGCTGCTGCCGTTCACATCGCTGTTGTTCGCATCGTTGCTTCGGACTTCTTCCGATCCCGCGTGGCTGACGGAACGGCTCGCGGGTTTGACGACGGTCGCGTCGTCCCACGATGCGCGCGATGAAACCCCCACTGCGGGTTGCACGACAGTGAGGCCGTCGTCGGCGTCAGCGGGCCTCGCATCGAGCGCCACTTGCTCGCGGCGGTACACGGAAGAAGACGAAACCGGCGCGGCGCGCCGCGCGAACAACCGCCGTGCGCGGGCCTCGATCAGAAGGAACAGTTGCCGTGCGCGCGCGCCGCCGGCGCCGAGGCGTGAGTAGATGTCGTTCATCGAAGGTCTATCAGGCTGCTTCAAGCCGTACGATCACGGCGGAAAGGTTGTCGCGCGCGCGGCGCGCAAGCGACAGCGCGAACAGGCGGTCCACCAGTTGCTGCGGGGTGTGCGGATCGCGGCATGCGTCGGCCAGTTCGCCGTCGCTCAGTTCCTTGTTGATCCCGTCCGAGCACAGCAGGAACAGCATGCCTGGGCGGCTGCCCGCCACCGCCCAGTCGACGAACAGCGTGTCCTCGACGCCGATTGCGCGTGTCAGCACCCCCGCCCCCGCTGCCGGCGCGCGCGTGCCGAACTGTGTGATGTCGGCTGGCTGACCGTGCACGTGATCGCGCGTGAGCTGAACCAGCGCGCCGTTTTCGTGCACATAGACGCGGCTGTCGCCAACCCAGCCGCACAGCACGAATGCCGGGGCGTGGACCAGCAGCGCGAGCGTCGAGCCGATCACGTCGACCTGCCGCGCCGCGGCTGCCGCGCGCAACTCGGCGTTGACCTGCTGCAACGTGTCTTCGATGGCCGCAATGAAGTCGTTCACGTCGGCGTCGCGAGTCAGCGCACCCAGCCGCTCGACGATCAGCGTGCTGGCGTAGTCGCCGGCCGCGTGGCCGCCGAGTCCATCGGCGACGACCCACAGTCCGAGGTCGTCGCGCACCAGGATCGCGTCCTCGTTACGGCGGCGCACGTTACCGGTTTCCGTGTGGCCGGCTGAGCGGCAGACCGTCCTCATGCGTCTATCTCCACGACCGCGAGCGGCCATTCTGCGGACGGCGCACGAAGCCCGGCCGCATTCGCCAGATAGGCGCGCGCGTCGTCGCAGGTCGGCAGCGCCAGCGCCGTGGCGAGACAGTCGCGCGAAAGCCGCGTGAGTTCGCGTGTGGCGAGCAGAAGCAGACGGTCGCCGCGTTCGAGCGAAAGCGCCGCTTCCTCGCAGTTCGGATCGCCGTGGGCGCCGATGCCGGGCATGTCGAGCCATGCGTCGCCGAACAGCAGATCGTCCAACTCGCCGCCCGTGCCCGCTGCGCGCTCGACGAACGGCGCGAGCAACTGGCCGGAGCGCCAGTGCCACAGCGCCGCGGCGCCGACGCGCATCACGCGGGCGGACGCGCCCTCGAAACACACGAGGACAGCCGCGCCGTTTTCGGCAGCCGCCCCGCTTGCTTCACGGCTTGCTTCACTGTTTGAATCACGCAGCCGCGCATGGAGCGACATCAGCCCGGCCCTGAGCATCCGGGCGTCGGGCGCGTTCAGCAGCACCGTCTCGCGGATGCCGCGCGCGGCCACGCGGCGCGGATCAGACGGACCGTCGTCGGCGCTCACGAGCAAAGTGCGGCCGTTGTCCAGCCACATCGTCGTGCTGCCGATCGGGGCGGTGCGAGGGACGAGGTCGGGACTGCTCGAGGTCGCGATCAAAGGCTCGCTTGCGGAGGCGGAGGCTGCCGTTACCGACGCGGCGTCGCTTGCATCGATATCCGATGAGCTAAAAGTATCGTCAGCGCGCAAGGGTTGCTCGTACGGTTGATACTGTCGATACGCTCCATGCGGTCCGTCCTGAACCGGCAGGCGTGAAGGCGCAAGCAGCGCCGCATAACTGCGCGGCAACCCGCGCGTCGCCAGCAATCGCGCCGCGCCCGCGGTCCACCACAGGCACCACGGACCCGGCTTCATGCAAAGCTGGCGCCATGCCTCGCTCAGAATCAGCCCCGCGCACGCGCTATCCGATGTCGCGAGTTCCCATTGCCCGCTGTCCCACGGCAATTCGCGCCAAAGCGCCGCCAGGTCGCGCGCGTCGCTGAATGGCCGGGGCAGCGTCACGACGCGCGCGTCGAAGGTCTCGACGCTGACTGCCTCGCCTTGAGCGCTGCGGTACACCCGCTCGAGCGCGTCGAACCAGCCGGGATTGCCGAACAGCTCCGCGACTTCGCCGGAACAGCGCGCCGCCAGCACGGTCGGGAATGCACGGCCGACACGGTCCACGGCCGGACCGGCGAGACCGCACCACGAGCCGTTGCCGCATACCTGTGACGGAAGCACGAACCGCCATGCCGCGGCGTGCTGCCAGGCGGACGCCCATCGCTCGCCGGTCTCGCGCCGCCCGATCTCGACCGCGCGCTGGAAGTGGCGATCCCATGCATCGACGAAGTCCGGCGGCAGCCGGCGCCGCACAAAGTCGCCTGCGCCGGGCAGCTTGCCGTAGAAGCCGACGGCGCCGCTCATCGCGGACACCTGAAGCGCCGCACTTCATTGCTGTCGAACGGATTGCGCAGGCTCGCCGGCCGGATCGGCAGCTTCAGAGCATGGCCGTCGAAATCGAACGTCGCCAGATAGCGAAGATCGCCCTGCTTTTGCAGGCGAGCGGCGTCGAGCGCATGGAAGAACGCCCATTCGCCGTCGAAGCGCAGCGGCGTGCCGAGCGGACGGCCGGCCACATCGAAAGCGCTGACCGACACGTGGCCCGACTGCGGGCCCGGCCACGCCATCGCGACGCTCGACGCCCCGCTAGCCGAATAGTCGTACTTCTGCCCGTCGATCTCGATCACGGCCCGCGCGATGGGCGCCTCGAACTGCGGCGCGAGCAGCGTGAAGCCGACCTGCACCTGAGCGCCGCTGCGAAAGAACATCTGACGGATGTCGTCGGCGGCCTGCGCGCCGGCCAGTACAGATTGCGGTCCCGGCGGCGAGCCCGGTTTCCAGCGCCATGCACGGCCGCCCGTATCGACTCTCTGCGCAAGCGTCGATTTGAAAAAACTGTCGAATCTGCCGCCGTTGCCAAACAGATCGGCGAAATTCTGCAACGGGATATCCGAGCCGCCGCTTGCCGCAAACGGATAGCGTCCATCGACGAAGTTTGCGCAGTCGCTGCCCGCCGCCGCGCGAAACTGATCGGCAAGGGCCGCGCTCCCGCCGCTCGCAACCAGATCGGCGCTCTTGCCGGTGAGCCCCTGAATCAGCCCGGCCACCTGCGGCGGCAGTTGCCCCGCTTCCTGGCGCGCGGCAAGCAGCGCCGGACTGTTCTGCGCGGCAGGGTCGCCCAGGTCGTTCATAGTCAGCAGGGTTTTGCCAAGCTGATCGAGCACGGCCAACGTATGGTCGAGCGGCGTCGCGCCGCTCGTGCCCGCGCCCGTGCCCGTGCCCAGTTGATCGATCTGCGCGAAATGTTCTTCGATGGCCGCGTCCGGCTGCCGCGAGCCGGCCGGGTTCGCATCGCCCGCCTTGAGCGTGACGCCGACGGGCAGCGGCGCGCCTGCGTTGCGCAGTTCGCCCGCGAGGCGCGTGTTCAGCGCGCGCTTCGCCGCGATGTTTTCACCCGCAAGCCGCGCCTGCGAGGCCAGCGAGTCGGCGCCCGCCGCCGCGGCGCTTGCCGGCGCGCGCAACATGTCGCTCGTATTGTCGCGAACCAGGTTGAGCAGCGCTTTTAGCGGCGAACTCGGTCCGGACAGTTTCGCGGCCATCGCGCTCGCGTCCTGAATGCTCGTGACCGGCTGCAATTGCAGATCGGCGAGCAAGGCATCCCAGTTCCGGATGTAGTCCTGCTCATAGAGCGTCAGCACCTGTTGTTCGTAGCGCGAGCGGGCTAGCGGATCGACGCGCCCGCTGTCGAACACCCAGTAGTCCTTCACGAAACGATCGACGGACTGGTCTAGCCCGCCGCTCACCTCGGACTGGAAATACGGCCGCGTGAAAAGAACCGGCAAAGGCTCGGA
The DNA here is from genome assembly GCF_041355255.1 of Paraburkholderia sp. RCC_158. NCBI lineage: Bacteria > Pseudomonadati > Pseudomonadota > Betaproteobacteria > Burkholderiales > Burkholderiaceae > Paraburkholderia > Paraburkholderia sp. RCC_158. Next base: position 62,175 of record NZ_JBFUPM010000001.1, read on the forward strand.
CAGCGGCGCACCGCTCTTGCGGCGGAACACGTTGCCCAGCAACCCGAGCGACTGGTCGAGCCGCAGCGGCGACGCACCGGAGCGGCCCGCGTCCAGTTGCACGCTGCCGTAGATCAGCGTGGCGACGTCCGCTGTCTTCAGCGTCGAGCGCGCCTGAGCGATCAGTGCGTTGTCGAGCGGCAGTGCGCGCGGCTTCTGCGCGTCGCCGAGCCGGGCGGAGAAGTGCTTGTCGAGCGCAGTGCGAATCGCCGGGTCCTGCGGGAACAGCCGCTGCCACTCGACGCGCGCAAGCGCGGCCAGTTCGTCCGCGTCGAGATGCTGCGGCTCGCCGAGCATCAGGTAGCCCTTCAGATCGTCGTAGAGCGCTTGCGGATTGCTGGCGTTCTCGACGAGACCTTCGCGAAACCGCAGGTCGACGCCCGGCAGCAAGGTGCCGTCGAGCTCGCGCAGATATGCGCTGTGCGCCTGCGCGAAGAGCGCGTTGCCCTGATACAGGCCGAAGCGCATCGACCACGGCACGTGCGCGCGGTACTGACCCGCGGCGTCCTGCGTCGCGGAGATCACCTCGAGCCGCGCGAGCGCCCGCGCGAAATACGACTTGAGGTCAGGCGCGCCGGCAAGCGTAGCGGCATCGGGCAAGTCCTTCAGCGCGCCCTGAACTTCCGCGACGAACGCGCGGTTGCGCGCATAGCTGGTCGCGAATCCCGCGACCAGCACGAGGGTCACGACGGCGAGGCCCGCATAGGCGGCGGCCTGCATGAAGAGCTTTTGCCGCTCGAAGCGCGGATTCGTGCCCGCGAGACCGGACTCGCGAAACAGCACATCCTTCAGCAGGCGCTCGACGAAGTAGGTGTGCCGCTGCCCGGCGCCGGCCTGCACTCGCGCGGCGTCGACGCCGAAGGTGCGCGCGACCGCTCCCAGTATCCGGTCGATCGGCGCGCCCTCCTGGGTGCCCGAACTCAGGTAAGCGCCACGCAGCATCGGTGGCGTGCCGTACTCGTGACGCCCGAACGCGGCCTCGACGAACTGCCGGGCGATCTCGCGAAACGCACCCAGTTGCTGCGGAAAGCTCAGCACCGACGCACGCCGGCCGCGGTCGCGCTCGCCGTGCAGGCGCTCGATCAGGCGCGTGTTGAGGCGGTTGAGCAGCAGATCATATTCATCGGCGAAACGGCTGGACGCACTGCCGTCGAGGCTCACGCCCAGCGGGAAGGTGACGCCCCACACCTGGCTGCGCAACTGAGCGCCCAGGTCGTCGAAGAACTCGCCGAAGCCCGCTACCAGGTCGCATTTGGTGAACACGAGATACACGGGCACGGCGACTTTCAGATGCTGCGCGAGTTCGTCCAGACGACGGCGCACGGCGCGCGCATGCTGTTCGCGCGCGGCGTCATCGAAGCCGAGCAGATCGGACACGCTCATCGTCACGATGACGCCGTTCAGCGGCCGGCGCCTGCGATAGCGGCGCAGCAGCGCGAGAAACGACTGCCATGCGCTTGCATCGGCTTGCGCGTCGGAATCCTGCGTCGTGTAGCGGCCCGCGGTGTCGAGAAACACGGCCTCGTCGGTGAACCACCAGTCGCAGTTGCGTGTACCGCCGATACCGCGCAACGCGTCCTTGCCGAAGCGCTCGGACAACGGAAAGTCGAGACCGGAGTTTTGCAGCAGCGTGCTCTTGCCCGAGCCGGGCGGCCCGATCACGACATACCACGGCAGCGCGTACAGGTTGTTGCCGTTGCGGCGTGTCTTGCGCAGCGTGTGGATTGCTTCGCGAAAGCGCTGCAGCAGTTGCGCGCGCTCCTCGCTGCCGGGCTCCGCGGCGGCGAGCTGCGTTTCCTGGCCCGCGAGGTCGCCGGAAAGCCGTGCAGTCTTGCGCTGCGCTCTCCATTGCAGGACCTGCAAGGCGATCACCCATGCGAGCACCACGGCGAGAATCAATGCGACCCGCGCCGCCGCGCTCGCGAGCGGTTCGCGCTCGCCAATGCCCACGTAAGGGCCGCCGAGCCAGATCAGTGCCGCGATCAGCAGCAGGCCGAGCGCGTGCGTGAACCACCGGGACTTGACCCAGGTTTTCAGCGTGTTCATGGGTTCAGTTCTCCGGGATAAACAGAATTTCCACGCGACGGTTGCGCGCCCGGTTCGCCGGCAGATCGGCCGGCGTCGCGATCGGCTGCGACGAACCGGCGCCGTTTGCCTCCAGCCGGCGCGGATCGTCGAGTCCTTGTGCGAGGACCGCCAGCGTGTTCTGCGCGCGCGCCGTCGACAGCGCGAAGTTGTCCTTGAATCGGAGCGAGTGCACCGGTTGATCGTCGGTATGGCCCACCACGATCACGCGCCCGCGCACCTGGTTCAGCGCCGAGGCCACGCGGCGCAGCAGCGGAATCTCGTCGGGTAAAAGATCCGCTCCGCCCGAAGGAAACAGCGCGCCTGCCGCAAGGCGTATCGTGTCGCGGCCGTCGGCCTGCTCGTCCACGGCGAGCGCGCCCGATTGCTCGAGCGGCGCAAGCAGCGCCTTCAGGCTGGGGCGAGCGGGCCTGGGCGCAGCGGCCCCGGCGGGCGGCGGCGCGCTGCCTGTGCCGATCGCGGCAAGCTGCGCGCCGACGGGTTCGGCGAGCGCATTCAGCCGCGTGAAGAAGTACAGGAACGCACCGATCACAATGACCGCCGACGCGGCAGCGGCGATCCACAGCGGCACATGACGCATGACCGGATTGCGGCGGTCATCCACGCCGCGCCAGTGCGGCGCCAGTTCGGCAGCGGGCGCTTCGCGCAAGCCGCGAATCCGGCGATACAGATCGTCCTGAATGTCGGCCAGACGCCCGAGGCCGCCCGGCTCCACCAGATAGCGTCCGCCGAAACCGAGCGCGAGGCAGATGTACATCATCTCGATCAGATCCAGATGACGCGAGAAGTCCACGCTCAGCCGGTCGAGAATCTGGAAGAACTTGGCGCCGCCGTAGGTCTCGCCGTGAAACGTCACGAGCAGCGTCTTTTGCGCCCATCCGCTCAGGTCGCCCCACGGCGCGGTGTTCACGGCTTCGTCGAGCATGGTGCACAGCACGTAGCGCGCGGCCATCACGGTTTGCGTGTTGACACCGGCATCCTGCGCGTGACGCTCGAAGCTGTGCACGTGCGCGACGGCCTGTTCGCGCAGCCGCGCGACATCGGCGGGCGCCGCCACGCTGTGCCGCAACTGCACGCTGAGGAGCAGCAGCGGATTGGCGGCGCGCACGAGCGGATTGACGACGCCGCTCATCAATTCGCGCAGTTCGATACGCGGCGCGGCAGAAGCGGCCTGCTCGTGGCCGCGCGAAGGCGCATGCCGCGGCATGATGCGGGTTGCGTCGTCGGCGCCGGCTTGCGGCTGCGGACGGATCACGGTGGCGTCGAAGCGCCCGGCCGGCGGATCGTTGCGATTGGCGGTGTTCATGCGCGAACCGCCCACAGTTGAAGATCAAGGCCGGCAAAGCCGCTGCCGAAATGCATCGCGATGCCACCGGATGTCTTCAACATTCGCCACATCGCCGAACCGCGGTCGCACTCGAAATACACGAAGCCGGACGTATAAGGCAACTGGCGCGGCGCGACCGCCATCGACGACACGCCGATGCCCGGCAGTTGCAGATTCACGAGGTCGCGGATTTTCTCCACGGGGCCGATTTTCGATTGCGTGGGCAACTGCCGGCGCATGTCCTCGGCTTTCATATCGGCTCGCGCGGCGAGCACGAAGGTTGCCGTGTCGAGGAGCGTCGAATCCGGCACGACGCCGACCCACACGCCGTACTTGCGTTGCTGCAGCGGGATCGGCACCGCGCTCTGTTCGAGCACGGCGCTCAGCGCGATCCGCAATGCGGCGATCACCGGCTCGAAGCTCTCCCGCAGCAGTTCGTGCCGGTACGCCGGAAAGCTCTGCGCGCGCTTGGCCGGCGCGGTGAAGGTGGCCAGTTCGCCGGCCAGTTCGAGCAGCAGCCGGTACAGCGCTTCGGGATGCAGCAGCGGCGCTTCGGCCAGATGCGCAACGAGCGGCTGGTAACGGTTGATGACCTGCAGCATCAGGAAGTCGGCGATCTCCGCAGCGCCGCCCCGATCCGTTTGCGTGACGCGGCTCGCGAGCGCTTCGCCGCGCTGGTGAAGCAGGCCGAGCAGTTCCGACAGAAACGTCACCAGACGCTCGGCGGCCTGAGTCTGCAACGCGCTCGGCATGAAGCCGTCGTCGAGCGTCACGCGCCGGTCGGCCCGGCACTCGATCACGCGGGCGAGCGGAATCTGCATCAGTCCCTCGGCGGGCTGCGACTCCGGCATGAGCCGCGTGCTCATGCCCGCGACTTCCAGCACGGTAAGCCCTTCCATGCTGCCGGACGCGTCGTGCACTTCCGTCTCGCGAACCCGATAGCGCAATAGCTGGTCGGCGGCGCCCGCGCCGGTCCATCCGCTGTCTGCCCGCGTGGACGAGCGCAGCGGCAAGCTCAGATGAACGACCTGATCGCGCCAGTTCGAATCGATGTCGAGCGGCGCCGGCAGTGGATCGTCGCCCGGCATCGAAAAGGGCGTGCCGTCGGGAAACACGCCCCGCGCGCGCTTGATGCCGAGCTTGCCTATCGCGAGCAGATCGGGTTCGAGTTCGAGTTCCTGGAAGCCCCACGCATGCGGGCGCAGCCCGCCCGCGCGCAGTTCCACGTAGCGCTCGAAGTAGCGTTCCTGCTGCTGCATGTGCTGCGGCCTCAGAAACAGGCCTTCGCTCCATATGACTTTGTTGCGGTGGGTCATGTCGTCGGTTCGATCAAGAGTTCTGTGTGCGCCGCCCGGCTGCGGGCGGTGCGCTGACGCGGCGGCTGGGGTCACTATTGCGGGTCGTCGGCCGCGCGGGCTTTGAGGTGCGCGAGCTGTTGCTCGTAGGCCCGCGCGAATTCGTCGCCGAACAGGCGCCGAAAGCATTCGTCGGGGTCTCGGGTTAGCGCGTCGAACTGCTCCTTGTAGCGCTCCCAGTGGCGCGGCCGGCCGCCGAGCGGCAAGCGTCGCGCGCGGCCTCCGGACTCCTCGATGCGCGCGGGATCGAACTGGGCCAGCATCGACTGGAATGCCGAACGCACGCCGGCAAGCATGGCCATCTGGTGATTGCGGATGTCGGCGGCGGCATCGTTGAGCGCCGCGTTGCCGGACAGGAAGCCGCCGTCCGGCGGCGCGAACAGCCGCCTGACCGCTTCCTGCGCGGTCGGCGCGAACTTGAGCGGATTGTTCTCCGAACGCTGGATCAGCGTTGCAGGCAGCCGGAAGCGGTTCTTCAACTCGGCGCGGGCGCGCAGCACGTCCATCATCGCGTCGACCGCGATGTGGAGCATGTCGGTCAATTGTTGCGCTTGCGCCTCGGCATCGGCATCGGCGGATGCTGGCGGGGACGCGCTGGTTGTGGCGGGGGTTGGGTCGGGGGTCGTGGGTGGCGTCGGTGGCGTGGCTGATGCTGATGTCGATGGCGACGTTGCCGGCGTGGGTGACGAATCCGTAAGCGGAGCCGCTGCCGCCGGATCGACTGACGGAACCGCTGCGCCCGTCGGAATCGATGAGACCGGCGCGGCGGCCGGAGCCGGAGCCGGAGCCGGAGCCGGAGCCGGAGCCGAAGCGGGAGAATCGACGATAGCCGGCGACGCATGCTGCCAATCCGCCGACCGCCGTGAGTCCGTCGCCTGCGCTACATCCGCCGACGTCCCGGCGACGGGCTCGACATCGACCGGCTTCCGTTGCGGCCCGGAACGCGGTTCGACGCGGCTCCCAGTTGCGTCCCAGTCGTCCGGCAGCAGCGGGCCGCTTGTTCGCGGCAGTTCGACTTGCGGCGGGCGGAAGCGGTCCGCGACCGCCGGCATGTGGTTCCAGTCCGGCGCAGGCGGACCTGCGGGCGCAGCCTCGTCGGAATAAGAAGGCGGCGCGTCGAATAGCGCGAGCGGATCGAGACTCGCGCCCGCCGCTGCGGCATCGGCTGCACCGGGAATCAGCCCTTCCGCAAACCCTGCGCCGCCAGATGCGCCGGCACGCGCGGACGGCAGCACCAGACCCAGATCGAGCGGCTCGGCGTTCTGCGCGCGACCCGCTCCCACGTGAGAGGCCGGCAACGGCGGTGCCGACGCTGGCGGCAACGGCGCGGGCGCCGCCGCTTTGCGAGCATCCGTTGAAACGTTGCGCGAAACGTCGCGCGAGGTATCGTCCTGCCCGGCCGTCGCGCCGGAAAGACGCACCGTGATTTCGAATGTATCGATCTGCAGCCGGTCGCCGTTTTTCAGCGCCGCCGGATCGCCCCTTTGCAGCGCGGCGCCATTGAGCAGCATGCCGTTGGTGCTGCGGTCCTCGACGAAATACAGGCCGTTCAGATAGCGCACTAGAGCGTGCAGCCGCGACACACCCTCGGTGCCGAGCACCCAGTCGCAGTCTTCCGAGCGCCCGATGCTGCCGTCGCGACAGTCGAACACGTGCTCGCGCCGGCCGCCGAGACGCTCGGCACGTTCGCCCTGCACCGAAAGAATCAGATTGTGAGCGGTGCTCATTGCGTCGCTCCGTCCATATCGTTAGGGATGCCGAGCAGGCTCAGCGCGTCGCGCACGAACGCGGTGCGGCGCGCGTCGATCTGCGCCGGGACCAGCGCGGCCATGTAGCTGACGGCCGCCGTGGCGGCAATCGCGCTCAGGTGCTCGGGCGGCGGCGTCGGCTGCCCGTATCGTGGATTCAGGTTGCCGCCTGTCCAGCCGGCGGAGGCACAGGCCCATGCGCCGATCGTCCGGTAGCGGTGCTCGTTGGCAAACGACGCCGCGGCGGCGCGCTGCGCTTCGCCCGGATCGCGCACCCACGCTTCGGCAAGCGCGACACCTTCGCGGTCGTGCGCGCCGAGGGGCTGGCGGCTCGCGCACTGACATACCCACGCGACCGTGTAGCGACGCGGCAAGAGGCGCGCGAGCAGGCTCAGCGCGTCGGCGGCCAGTCCGTCGTCGAGCAGCGTCTGTACGGCGGCGCGCGGCGTCATCCCTGGTTCCAGGCGGGCGTTCGCCGGCGCGGATAGCCGCATCTGCCGGGCAGCGTCGAAGAGCGTAGTCATAGCGGCAGGATCATCGGCGCCGCGCCGCCGAGTATCGCGGTGGCCGTGCCGATCAGTTGCAGGTTGGTGGACTGCACGAGGCAGTCGGCCTCGGAGAGAATCTCCATCGCGGCAATCGAACTGATGTTCAGATTCGCCTTGGAATTGAGTTCCATCGCGAGCCCCGACGTCATCGCCACGTTCAGTTCGCCATTCACCGTAACGTTGGTGCCCTCGATCGCGATCTCACCCGTGCTGTTCAACGTGATGCTCGCGAGTCCGGTCACCAGCCTGATCTGCTTGCCGGCCGTCAGCGTGTAATTGCGCGCCACCTGCACGTCGTGGTCATGCTCCGATTCCTCGCGCAAATTCTTCTGCGCATGGATCAGCACCTCTTCGCTGCCCTTTTTGTCCTCGAAGCGGATTTCGTTGTAGTCCTCGGTGGAGCCGGTGTGGCTGCGGCTTTTGACGCCGCTCTGCGTGCGGTTTTCGGGCAGGCTGTACGGCGGCATGTTGTCCGCGTTATAGACGCTGCCGATAATCAGCGGCCGGTCCGGATTGCCGTCGAGAAAGCTGACCACCACCTCCTGTCCGACGCGCGGAATAAACTGCGCGCCCCAGCGCTTGCCCGCCCACATCTGCGCGACGCGCACCGGGCAGGAACTCTGCGCGTTTGGTTTGGCCGGGCGGTTCCAGAAGAACGTGACCTGCACACGGCCGTACTTGTCGACTGCGATGTCCTCCGGCGTGTTGCCTTCGACCACCGCGGTCTGCAGGCCGGCAATCACAGGGCGCGGCGTGAGCGGCATCGTGCGAAACGGCTGACGGCTGCGAATCGCCCTGAACGCGCAGCGAAACGGTTCCTCGCCTTCGTCCGCGCCGCCGCCCGTCACGTAGTCCGGCTCGACGAGCCGCATCTCGGTTTCGATCACGAGATATTCCTGGTTGGCGTCCGCAAGCGGAAAGTCCTTCAGCCTGAATAACGCACCCGTGGTGACGCCGCATGCGTCGGTGTGCCCGGCGCTCGTCAGCATCGGCACGTTGAGCGCATCGGCGCGCACCTGCGCGTAGCGCTGACCGTCCTGCAGACGCTGGTCGTGGCCGACGTAGTCGTACGCGTAGTCGTAGATGTCGAGACCGCTCACGCTGTGGGCATCGTCCTTATCGGTGACATCCTCGGTGGCAAGCAGCGACGCTTTCGGTTTCAGATAGTCGTAGTCGTCCAGTTGCACACGCGTTGCATTCATCGCCCGCGCAGTGGTCCAGTCGCTGATCGACGCCTTCATGCGTTTGCCGCGCGCGGTCGGCGGCGCATACGGAATCTGCTCGAAACCGGGTACAGGTGAATGCGCGCCGAGCGCGTCGGCCAGCACCATCGTGTGGACACCGTCCGCATGCGTGAAGAAGTAGTAGATGCCCTCCTGCTCCATCAGGCGGCTGATGAAATCGAAGCTGCTCTCGCGGTATTGCACGCAGTAATCGCGCGGCGCGTAAGTGCCGCTCAAGCTCAGTTTTACGTCCGCGTAGCCGGCATCGGCGAGCACCGATTTGACGATCTGCGGCACGCTCATGCTTCGATAGATACGACAGTCGCGCCGGCGCGTCGCCAACCACGCCTTCGGCACGACTCCGAAGGTGTAGACGGCGTAACGCACGTTGTCGATGTTCACGAAGCCGCCCTGCTCGCACTCGTTGACCATGCCGTTGAAGTACCGCGTATAGCCCTGCGGGGTGACGAGCTTGACGGTCATCGGCGTGCCGAGCAGTGCGCGCAGATCGACCTGCGGGTTCTTGCTGATCGCCTCGATCCGGTATGAAAACAGACGGCCGAGCGATTCTGTCGCGGTCATGTTCGAGAACAGCAGACTGGTGCCGAGGTTCGAGGCGAGCGTGATTGCGTGAGCCATGTGATTGACGAAAGCGGGTTGTGTGCTGAGCCGGTCAGTGCGGCGCGCGAAGCTGTGCGATGGTGCGTGCGTCCATGCGTGCTAGAGGACGACGTCCACGCTGAACCTCGGCAGGTTCGCCGCGGACTTCACGTTTTTCTCGACCTGTGTTTCGAGCGACGTTCTGAAGTTCTCGCGAATCTCGCTTTTGAAACGCGACACCGAGACCCAGCCGTCAAGCATCTCTTTGAGTGCTTCCTTTGTGATCAAGGTTTCTTTTGCGGGCAGCGCCGAATCTTCTATCAGCTTTTTGCGCAGCGTTTCCAGGTTGTCGCTACGCTTGTCCCAGCCGCCGTCACTCGCACCGCCGATGTGGATCGACTCGGGTCCGACATCGACCGTCACGCCGCTGTCCTCGATGGTGTCCTGCACACGCTTGCGCCGCACCGTCAGATGAAACTTGCTGACATTGATCTTGAGCGGCGAGGTCTTTTTCAGCTGACCGATTTTCAGCGTGGCGTTGACATGCGCGGACAGAAACAGAACGTCCTGCGCACCGTCTTCTTCGCTCACTGTCCACGGAATCACGACGGCGTTCGAAATCAGGTTCACGGACTTCGACTTGTTGTCTTTCGCGTCGTCGGCCAGCACGTTCCTGTATGTGAAGCGGGGATTCGATCCGTGCTCGAAGTTCTGGATCAGCCTCGTCACGAACTGCACGACATTCTTGTCGCTCAGTGTCGACAGTTCCGCGAATCCATCGTTGCTCTTTGCTGCTGGCATCGCCTTATCTCCCGACGCGGTTGGTTCGTCTCTCGAAGAACACAACAGCCGGGTCTCGCGATCTATTCCTTCCTCGTGAAGTAAAAAAATCGGCGCGCGCGGCGGGGGACGCTGGTTGTATCCGAGTGCGACGTGAGGCGACCTGCGGCGGCCTGCAACTCGAGCGTCAAAGCCAGTCGTGGAAGTAGCTGTCTCTGACCTTGTACATGGGGAAATACCAGTTGTCGCGCATGAAGATCTTGTTCTCCAGACTCTGCTCTGGAAGCTGCGAGCGGGCCTGGTCCTCAAACATCCGGTCGCGCAGTTTCGTGAAGCCCGAACTCTCGGCTGCGGCCGTGGGGCCGGTCATCCTGATCGTGCTGCGGCGCACGTCCTCCATGTACTCGGTGCGCAGCTCGTCGTTGGTTTTCAGCGAACGAAACCTGCTGTGTATCAGCGCTTTATACGACTTCAGGCCATTGCTGCCGGCGTGGCTTGCAATGATCGAGTTGCTGATGGGAGGCGGTTGATCTCCGCGAATATTCGCTTGCCACCAGTCCGCGCTGGTCCAGTCGTTTTCGCTTACGCCGTTGTGCCACGCGGGATTCACGGCGGAAAACCGCGGATAAGACTGATGGCAGACGATGTCGCCGAGCGGACTCACGCAACTGACGTCCGTATCCGCATAAATGCCGCCGTACTGAAGAAGAATCTCGATGCGCAGAATGTCGCTGGCCGAACCGAAGTTGGCGCCGCGATTGACGAGTTCCCTGCGATAAATCGCTGCGTTCTTGCCCATTTTCAGGTCGCGCTGCACTTCGCGAAGCTTGATCCCGTTCTCCTCGCAAAAGTTGATGATCGAGCTGACCTGCGTCGCGCGCATGCCTCGGAGGGTCTCGCCGCGCTGATTCAGATACTCTTCCAGATAGCGGATCGTGGCTGCATCGCCTCCTTTTTTTCCCAGCACCTGTGCGACTTCCTGCCATTGCGCCGCGGAAACGCGGCCAAGGCCTTGCGCTCCGTTCTGGTCGCTGATCTGCCGGCGGCGTTCGCCGGTCAGCAACTGGTTGGCGTCGATCCAGAGATTGACTTCCCAGTCGGGATTCATCCTCGGAAACGTGACGATGCAATCGCGATTCCGTTGCGGGATATCGCCGCCGATCCAGATGATATGAATGACCTTTGGAATGGCTCTCAACTTTCAAACCTCCTCATAGAGACCAGGTTGATCGAGGCACGCAGCGGAGTCGAACGAATACGCAAAATCGCCCTGCTCCACGCTCACGCGAACCTGCCGCACCTCGCCGCCGTCGATCAAGCGCGCAAGGAACTCGCGGCTGATTGCGGGCAGCATCGTGTTGGTGAGAATTGCGTCGATCATCCGGCCGCCGGATTCGCTCTCGGTACAGCGTCCGACGATCAGGCGAACGACCGCGTCGTCATAGTCGAACGGCACGCGGTAGCGCTCCTCCACGCGCCGCTTGATGCGGTTCATCTGCAGCGTGACGATTCGCGCCAGCATGTCCGCGCTGAGCGGGAAGTACGGAATCGCCACGAGCCGGCCGAGCAGCGCGGGGGGAAACACGTCCAGTAACGGCTCGCGCAGCGCCTTCGCGAGCCCGTCGGCATCCGGCATGGCGGCCGGGCGGCTGCAGAGTTGCGCTATCAGTTCGGTGCCGATGTTCGTCGTCAGCAGAATCAGCGTGTTGCGGAAGTTGATCGAGCGGCCCTCGCCGTCTTCCATCACGCCCTTGTCGAAAACCTGAAAGAACACTTCGTGCACGTCGGGATGCGCCTTCTCGATCTCGTCGAGCAGCACGACCGAATACGGCTTGCGACGCACCGCTTCTGTCAGCACGCCGCCCTCGCCATAGCCGACATAGCCCGGCGGCGCACCCTTGAGCGTGGATACCGTATGCGCCTCCTGGAACTCGCTCATGTTGATCGTGATGAGGTTCTGCTCGCCGCCGTACAGCGCCTCGGCCAGTGCCAGCGCGGTCTCGGTCTTGCCGACGCCCGAGGTGCCCGCGAGCATGAACACGCCAACCGGACGATCGGGATTGTCGAGGCCGGCGCGCGAGGTTTGAATCCGCTTCGCGATCGCTTCCATCGCATGGTCCTGGCCGATCACGCGCTCGCCCAGCACAGTCGCCAGATTCATCACGGTCTTCAGTTCGCTGCGCACCATCCGCCCTACGGGAATGCCCGTCCAACCGGAGACGACCGACGCGACCGCCTGGTAGTCGACGCTCGGCAGGATCAACGGAGCCTCGCCCTGGAGTTCGGCGAGTTCGGCCTGCAGGCGCTTGAGACGCCCAAGCATGTCCGCGCGCGCGGAAGGGTCGGGCGCAGAGGCCGCGCCCGTTTGCGTTATCCGATCCGGCTCGGCCTCTGCCGGCTGCGCGACGTCGTCACTTGTCCCATCGACCACCGCGCTATCGCCGCGCAGTTGCGCACGCAGCGTCAGAATCCGCTCGACCAGCGATTTCTCTCTCGCCCACTCCGACTCGCGTTGCGAGCGGCGCGCGCGTGCCGTGTCGAGCGAAACAGCGACGCGCGCTTCGCGGGCCGTCACGTCGATGCCCACGCTCTTTTCGCGCTCGATGATGTTCCGTTCGGTCTCCAGCGCCTCGATCCGCTTCGACATGTCGTCGATTTCAGCGGGCGTCGCATGCTGGCTGATCGCCACCCGTGCGCAAGCGGTGTCGAGAAGGCTCACCGACTTGTCCGGCAACTGGCGCGCAGGGATATAACGATGCGACAGCCTGACGGCCGCTTCGAGCGCCTCGTCGAGAATCTGCACGCGGTGATGCTGCTCCATCACGCTCGCGACACCGCGCATCATCAGAATGGCCTTTTCTTCATCCGGCTCGTCGACGGGCACAGTCTGGAACCGCCGCGTCAATGCCGGGTCCTTTTCGATGTGCTTGCGATACTCGGCCCACGTCGTCGCGCCGATCGTGCGCAGCGTGCCTCGCGCGAGCGCCGGCTTGAGCAGGTTTGCGGCGTCTCCGGTGCCGGCCGCGCCGCCCGCGCCAACCAGTGTGTGGGCCTCGTCGATAAAGAGAATCACCGGCCTGGGCGACGCCTGCACTTCGTCGATCACCTGGCGCAGCCGGTTCTCGAATTCGCCCTTCATGCTGGCGCCGGCCTGCAACAGACCGACATCCAGCGTGCGCACCACCACGTCCTTCAGCGCCGGAGGCACATCGCCGCGCGCGATCCGCAGCGCAAAGCCCTCGACGACGGCGGTCTTGCCGACGCCCGCCTCGCCGACCAGCATCGGATTGTTCTGCCGGCGGCGCATGAGTATGTCGACGACCTGGCGAATCTCGCCGTCGCGGCCAACGATAGGATCGAGCGCACCTTTGCGCGCCTGCGCCGTCAGATCGACCGTGAATTGCTGCAACGCCTGCTGTCTTCCCATCTGCGCCGGCGCAATGGAGCCACTGCTTTCGCCAGGCGCGGGCGCCGCGCCCAGACGGAAGCCGTCGGTCGCCTCCAGGCGGTCTTCGGGCGATCCCGCGACGATCTCACCGAACGCGTCCGCAAGCGCCTCCGCCTTCACTTTCGCAAACTCAGCCGACAACGCGAGCAGCGCGTTACGCAGATGGCGCGTGCGCAGCGCGCCGACGAGCAGATACCCCGTGCGAACCTGGGCCTCGCCGAACATCAGCGTGGCGAAGACCCAGGCGCGCTCGACCATTTCCTCGACGTCGGCCGACAGATCGCTGATCGTCGTATTGCCGCGCGGCAGACGCTCGAGCGCTGCGGTGAGATCGCGAGCGAGACTCGACGGGTTGACGCCGAAGCGCCTGACGATCCGGTGCAGATCGGAGTCCTGCAATTGCAGGATCTGATGCACCCAATGCGCGATTTCGACGTACGGGTTGCCGCGCAGTTTGCAAAACACGGTAGCGCTTTCGATGCTCCGGTAGGCAAGCGAATTTAGCTTGCCGAACAGCGCGCCGCGACTGATCTCGGCCATGATGGCGATCCTTTGAAATGGGGTGATCGGCGTGATGCCGCCGGTTGAAAGTCAGGACGCGAGCGCGTCGGTGCAATGCATTCGCATGGCCTCAGTCGACTGGCGTCAGCACGACGTCGTCGGCATCGACGGGCTTCGTGTAGTGACCCATCCATGTACTGAAGCCCATGCGACCCATCTGGCCGAGATGCGTCGCCGGCACTTCTTCTTTCATGAGCACGATCTGCACGTCCCAGCGTTTTTCTCCGCCCACGTAGAGCTTGACCGCGGCGACCAGTTCGGCGAGCGCATCGCCGCCCGGCAAAAAACGTTTGAACTCGCCAAGCGGCAACGGCCCGATCCGCAAGCGAAAGCGCTGCTGCGCGCCGCGCACGTGCGCACCGAGCGTCGCGTCGCGGCCCAATGACGCCACCGCAATGCCCATTCTCAGATGCGCATCGCGCGGCAACTGCATCCAGCCGGTCATGAACTCGAGCACCGCCACCGGCACGCCGAAGTAATGCGCGAGAAAGCCCCTGAGCCCCTCGGCATTGCGCGCCTGCGGCACCAGCCGGCCGGCGAAGAAGCGCTTGTACCGATCCGGCAGCGCATCGCGTCCTTCCAGTTGCGGCGCGGCCATTCCAATCAACGCGCCGACATACGTGCGAAAGCGGTCTTCGTCGGGGCGATCGAGTTGAACCGTGGGCTGTGCGTCAGCCCACGCGCGGTAAAAAAGGCTCAGCATCCGGTGATGAAAGATGTCGGCGAACGCCACCAGGGACGTGTCCTTCGCGTTGCGCTGACGCTCGACTGCATGCTCGGTCAGATGCAATGGCAACGGACCGTTCGGTCCGAACAGGCCGAGAAACAGCCCGTATAGCTTGCCAGGCGAACCCGCCGCTCCGCGCTCGAAGCGCTCGATGCCGCGCGGCGCAAACTCGAGCGTCGCCGCATGCGCAAGCCGCACGGGATCGTCGGCCGGCTTCGTCGAATGTCCGAGCCGCGGACGGTCCGGATACGCGCATTCGAGCCGGCGCATTGCCTCGAAAAATTCGAAGTCGAACGGCCGCTCGCTGAGCGCGGCTTCCAGTGCCAGAGGATCGGGCGCTAGAGGATTGGACGCTTGCCGGGTGTGGCGGGCCATCGGGCTACCTCGTTACGTTCGAAGGTGCGCAAGACGGTCTCCGTGAACGAATTCAGCGAGACGTAGCGCGCGAAAAAATGCTGAAGAACCGACGCGAGCAAAAACGCGCTGCTGCCCTCGAAGGCCGCGTCGCTGCACGTCAGTGTGATTTCGAGCCCGCGCCCGTAGGTGATCGGTCCGGGCACCGGCACGCGGCGCGTGGCGGCTCTCGCGGCGACCTGCTTGATGCCCTCGATTCTCCGCCGCGCCGCCGCGTCGAACTCGTCGCGATAGAGGCCGAGCATCTCGCGCAATGCGGCGGCGTTCTGCTCGCCTTCGTCGTTGCCATCCTTGCTGCCATTGTCGTCGCGGCTCGCGTTGAACAGCGACAGGTAATTCAATTGCAGATGACTGATGAGCCGCCACGCGGTCTCGCCGGTAGCGGTCGGCGCGCGCGGCCGGGTCGGACCGGCGATGCAGCGAATCGATGCGACCGGCGCGTCGGTGTCCAGCGTGAAATCGGTGTACGACTTGCCGACCGGCATATGCAACGGCAGATCGCGATTGGTGCATAACACCCGCAAGCCGAGTTGACGCAGCGTGGTCGGGTACGGCGCGTCGTTTGCGTCGACGAGCGCAATGAACGTCTCGCTGCCCACATAGCTGGAGCGCGCGCCGTTCTGCAATTGCCGGCCCGAAAGAAGACGCGGCTCGCGGCGCAACGTATAGAACGCCGACTGCGCGTGATGCCAGGTGCGCGACGTGCCGCCATAGAACGGCAAAAAGCTTTGCTGCGGTTCCTGACTGTCGCCGTAGCCTTGCACGTCGAGCACACTATGCACCTCGAAATCCATCGGACGGGTGCGATCGCCGATCACGTGATACTCGGTCTTGCCTTGCTGAAGATGAATCCGGTCGGCCCGCTGCTCGAACAGGTTGACCGCGGGCGTGCAGAACAGCCTGAAGTTGCCGGCGTCGAGCGCGTTATGCAGCCTGGCAGCACCGCGGTCGAGCCACACCACGATCTCGAACTCATTGCCCTGAGCCCGTGCGAGCACGGAGCGCAGTCCTGTGAATTCGACGAAGCGAAAGCGCTCCGGGCACGCGAAATATTCCTGTAGCAGTCTGTAGCCGCTAAACGAACGGTCGCCGTACGGCAGCATCGCCTCGTGTTCGCCGAAGCCGATTGCGCGCAGCGCCGCCGCGTCGTGATGCTCGCTGACGAATTGGCCTTCCTGCGCGCCTCGCGCCCTGATCGTGTAGCCCGCACCGTTTGCGAGCATCTGCTCGTACACGACGTTGGGCAGTTCGTCCGCTCCCGCCAAGTGGATCGGAAGGCTGTCGAGCGCCAGCATGTTCGCCTGCACCCCGGAGAGGGTGGAGAAGCGCAGCCGCAACCCCGCCCGGACCTCGCGCCCTGGCGGCGGCACGAGACCGGCGGCGGCAAGCGCGGCCGGCGTGTCGAAATAGCGCGCCTCGGCGAGTTCGAGCGGCCACAGCGTGACCTCGTGCGCGCTCCGGTACTCACACGCGGTACGGTCGCCGAAACCCTTCAGGCTGCGCATCACCGTGTGGCGCGCGACCGTGTGGCCGCCAGCGGGCAGATCTTGCGTCGCGTCCGGATGCATCTGCACCACCGCCATCGACGGAATCGGCAGCAGATAGTGCGGATAAATCATTTCCAGCAGATGCTGGGTGAACACCGGGTATTGCGCGTCGAGCTTCAATTGCACGCGTGCGGCGAGAAACGCGAAGCCTTCCAGCAGCCGCTCCACGTAGGGATCGGCGCATTCGAAGCCTTCCATGCCGAGGCGCCCCGCGATCTTCGGATAGGCGCTCGCGAATTCCGCGCCCATCTCGCGAACATGCTGCAGTTCGCGGTTGTAGTAGCCGAGAAGACGTGGGTCCATGATAGTCAACCGAAATGTTGCGAGACCCGGAATTCACCGGTCTCGAGATCGACGTCGGTATGCAGATAGAGCGCAAGCGGCATGGGTTGCGCCCACATCTGCGACTCGATCCGAAAACTCAGCGAGCGTGCGTTCATTACCGCGTCGTCGATATTCACGGCCACTTGCACCGTGTCCGCAATCAGGCGCGGCTCGAAGTCGATCAGCGCTGTGCGGATACGCTCCTGCAACATGCCTGCGTCGATGCCGGACAACGGTGCGCCCGCCAGATCCGGAATACCGAAGTTCAGCACGGAGTTAGCGACGTGATCGAGTCCCGGAAGACCGTCGCTGTCCCACTGCCGCGTGCAGTTCAGCAGCGCGGCAATGTCACGCGTCACATACTCGCGCAGGCGCGCCGCCGTGATCACGCGCTGCTCGCGGCTCTCGTCGGGCTCGTCCGGCGCCATGTCGGTGAGCCGGTCGAGCAACGAGGGCTGCAAGCGCTCCTGAGGGGTTAGCTCCGCCATCCGTTCGGTATCCTGATCGTAAGAATCACCTTGTCGTCCCGCACCTCGGCTCGCTTACTGTTTGGCGACCTGCTGGATGTCGAACGTGAAGTCCTTCGTGCCGCCGCTCGCCTTGCCTTCGTCGTCCTGGGGCTGGAACGAATACTTGAACTTGCCGAAGTGCAGCGTGATGTTTTCGGTCAGACGCTCATCGCCGCCGCTGCCGCCGGTCGCCACCGACGTAATCAGCACGCCTTCGCTCAATTCAATTGTCAGGAAGTCCGTTTGCTGACCGGTCGCATTGGTCACGTACAGATAGGCCGTGTCGAGGCGCGCGCCCGTGCAGCAGGCGTTGAGAATCGCGTTCGAACAGCTGTCGACGTATTTGGTGATGGTGATGTCCTGAATGTTCGCCTTGCCGCCGGACGCGTAGCCTGCGCCTGTGTGAAGGTTGCCGGTGTTGCTGACGCCCCAGGACCACGCGATGATCGGCACTTCGTTCTTGTGCTTCGAATGGTTGGACGCGCCCTGGATCGTGACCGAACCAGCGCCGAATTTCAGGTGCATATCGAATGCCATATTGACCTCTTCCCGTTGCTAATGAGTGTGCTCGCCGGTGCGGCGAACGTGGAGCCCGTGGCGTTTGCGCCGCGGACAGGTTTTCTGCATGGTGACGTGGTGCGGGACGCCTACGCCGCGAGCGCGGACGGCAGGCGGGACACGAGCCGCAGCGACACGGTCAGGCCTTCCAACTGGTAATGCGGCTTGAGGAAGAACTTCGACGTGTAGTAGCCGGGATTGCCCTCCACTTCCTCCACCACGACCTGCGCGGCGGCGAGCGGCTTGCGTGCTTTGGTTTCTTCGCTCGAATTCACCGGGTCGCCGTCGACGTAATTCATCACCCAGTTCGACAACCAGCTCTCCATCTGCTCACGCGTGCTGAACGAACCGATCTTGTCGCGCACGATGCACTTCAGGTAGTGCGCAAAGCGGCAGCACGCGAACATGTACGGCAGCCGCGCCGAGAGATTGGAATTCGCGGTCGCCGACGGATCGTCGTACTCTTCCGGCTTCGCCACCGACTGTGCGCCGATGAACGCGGCGACATCCGAGTTCTTGCGATGCACGAGCGGCATCAGCCCCATCTTGTCGAGTTCGGCCGAGCGCCTGTCGGTGATCGCAATTTCAGTCGGGCACTTCATATCCACGCCGCCGTCGTCGCTCGGGAAAGTGTGAACCGGCAGATTCTCGACTGCACCGCCCGACTCCACGCCACGAATGCGCGTGCACCAGCCATATAGCTTGAATGAGCGGTTGATATTCACCGCCATCGAATAGGCCGCGTTCTGCCATGTGTATTTCGACGAATCGGCGCCTTCCGTGTCTTCTTCGAAATCGAACTCGTCGACAGGGTCGGTCTTTGCGCCGTAAGGCAGCCGCGCAAGCGTGCGGGGCATCGTCAGCGCCAGGTAGCGCGCGTCGTCCATTTCGCGCAGCGAGCGCCAGCCCGCGTAGTCCGGCGTCGTGAAGATCATCGACAGATCGCGCGGGTTGGCGAGCTCACTCCAGTTCTCCATGCCGAGCAAGGTGGAATCGGCGGCGGAGATAAACGGTGCGTGGGCCGCGGCGGCCACCTGTGAGATGCCGCGCAACAGTTCGATATCCTGCGGACTGTGATCGAAGTAGTAATCACCGATCAGGCAGCCGTACGGTTCGCCGCCAAGCTGACCATACTCTTCTTCGTAAACGCGCTTGAACACCGGGCTCTGATCCCATGCAACGCCTTTGAAGCGCTTGAGGTTCTTGCCCAGTTCCTTCTTCGACACGTTCAGCACGCGGATCTTGAGCATCGGATCGGTCTCCGAGTTCGTGACCAGATGATGCAGGCCACGCCACGCGCCTTCCAGCCTCTGGAATTCCTCGTGATGCATGATGCGGTTCAACTGCTCGCTGAGCTTGCGGTCGATCTCCGCGACATACGCATTGATGGTTTGCGTGACGTCATCGGAGACGATGTTCGAATCCTGCAGCACCTGCTCGGCGAGCGTGCGCACCGCCGCCTCGACTTCCTCTCTCGCGCGTTCGTTCTTCGGGCGAAACTCCTTGTTGAGCAGCGCGGCGAAGTCGCTGGTTTCGCTCAGGGTGCCTTGCGCGGCTGTGTCCAACTGCTTCTGACTTTCCATGATCGCGCTCACTCCTGTCCGGGTTCGGTGTCAACGGGCTTCGGACTGGCGCTTAGCGATTGCAGCAGCGCAGGGTCCTTGAGCGCCTCGGCAATCAGTTTTTCCGCGCCGGCCTTGCCGTCGAGATAAGTGCCCAGGTTCGCCAGTTGCGTGCGTGCCTGCAGTAGCCTGGCGAGCGCATCGACCTTGCGCGCGACTGCCGCGGGCGAAAAGTCGTCCATGCTTTCGAACGTCATGTCCACTTCGAGATTGCCTTCGCCGGTCAGCGTATTGGGAACGTTGAAGTTCACTCGCGGCTTCATCGACTGCATGCGGTTGTCGAAGTTATCGACATCCACCTCCAGTGCCTTGCGCTCTTCTATCGGCGGAAGATCGCCGCTGTTCGCGCCGGAGAGGTCCGACATCACGCCCATCACAAACGGTATCTGCACTTTCTTCTGCGCACCGTACAGCTCGACGTCATATTCGATCTGTACGCGCGGCGCACGATTTCGCGCAATGAATTTCTGACTGCTCTGTCTCGTTGCCATACGCTCGTTCCTCTGGATGCATTCAGGTTCGGGATTCGAATGAGCCGGGTGCTGATGCCCGGCCGTCGTCCACGCTCACACAACAGCGCAGACTCGCGATCTATTCCGTGATTTGTGAATCGATCTGCTAGAGCTTTCGTCCATCGACGCAACCGCATTCCGCAACCAGAACATCTGGGCCGGCGTGAATATTCCGTCGCTCGAATGATTGCTTTGAAAATTCGCGGGAACCCACGCGAGCGCGCGACGCCGCGACATTCGTCGTGACGTGCCGGAATAAATCCGGGCAGCCGGCTGTTCAGTCAGCAACAGTGGTTATCGAACAGTGGCTTCAGTACACGGCACGCAATGACATCTTCCGAAGATCCCACACGCTTGCGCCCAATTGTGATTGCACCGATGCGGCTCTTACCCCTCTGCCTGCTCGCGCTCGCACCGTATGCGCACGCCGGCTGGACGATCGTGCAAACCGGCGCACCGGTGACGACGATCCACGAAAGCACTGTGTATCGGGCCGGCTCAGGCCAACGGCTCGCGCCAGACGATATCGTCGAAACGCCGCCCGATTCCAATGGCATCGTTCAGATGCAGGACGAAACGGGCAATGTGCTTGCGATGGGAAGTGACACTCGGGTGTTGCTCGCGCGCGATGGCCATGTCGCGCTGCTACGCGGCTGGCTGAAGGTGCAGCATGTTTGCGCCGCGGTCAATTGCGCGGTGCCTGTCGTTGAGACTGAGCGTATGCGTGTCACGCCGGCCGACCCCAGCGCGCTCGTGATTGCCGCGTCCACGCCGGCTTATGCCGGCGACGACGCGCACGCTGTGTTCTGCGAAAGCGGGTCCGCACAACTGGTCACGCTCGGCAAGCCGCATGACAAGCCGGCGCAGACGGCGATATCAACTCATCAGTTCGCGCGGCTTTCGAAAGCCAACGCAGGCGTTATCGTTTCGGCACGCCTTGACCCCGCATTCGTCGCCGCGATGCCACTCGCGTTCCGCGACGCGCTGCGCCCGCTGCCGCTGCGACCCGAGCCGGCCGCGTCTCGCCCGGCGAGCCCATCGGCAGCCGGCTCGCGCCCCGTGACCTACGCTGACGTGTCCGACTGGCTCGGCAGCGCGCTTGCGGTGCGAACAGACCCGGCCACGCGCTTTACTCAACGCTTTGGCGCACGCCTGTCAGATCCGGCGTTCCGCCGCGACATCCGCCAACACCTGCACGAGCTGCCGGACTGGCGGCCGCTCCTGCAGCCACGTCCGCGACCTGCGTGGAGGGCCGGCACAGCCGCTCCCGTTTCTGCCTACTCGTCCTACTCATCCGTATGGGCTCGACCATGAAGCTGTCACTCGCCATCAAGTTCAATCTCGTGTTCATCGCAATCTTCGCGATTGGACTGAGCGCGGCGGGCATCGTCGCAAATCATGTGCTGCAGCAGCAGTCGCTCGACGAAACCCGGCACGACGCCAATGTGCTGATGAGCGCCGCCGAGGCGATGCAGAATTACACGGCTCAGCACATCACGCCGTTACTCTCGACACAGATTCAGTATTCGTTCGTGCCCGAGTCCGTGCCCGCGTTCTCCGCGATTGAAATGCTAAATACGTTGCAGGGCGCGTTCCCGAACTTCTCGTATCGTTCGACGATGCTCAATCCGACCAACCTACGCGATCGCCCGACCGATTGGGAAACCGAAGTGATTGCGCATCTGCACGACAAGCCCGCGTTGAAAGAGGTGACTGGCGAGCGGCGCACTCCCGGCGGCGAACATCTGCTGTTTCTGGCGCGCCCCAGCCGGATCACGGACGCCGCCTGCATGCAGTGTCACAGCACGCCGTCGGCGGCGCCGCGCACCATGCTCGACAAGTACGGGCCGGCGAACGGTTTTGGCTGGACCATGAACGACGTGATCGGCGCAGAGTTCGTGTCGGTGCCGATGTCGGAATCGATCGCGCGCGGCCGGGCGCTGTGGCGCAGCTTCATGACCGCCCTGAGCGTCGTGTTCGCGGTCGTGCTGGTAGTCCTGAACGTGATGGTGCATGTGCTCGTCACGCGGCGCCTGCAGGCTCTCTCGCGTGCCGCCGACGAAGTCAGCCTCGGCAAACTCGGCGAAGTGGACTTACCCACACGCGGTAGCGACGAGATCGCTTCGCTCGCGGTGTCGTTCGGAAGAATGCGCACCAGTCTCGTGACGGCCTTCGAGATACTCGACGAGACCGGTGCGGCCGCAACCGTGCCGCACGGCTTGCAACCATGACCGCGACGAGCGGAGCGCCGCGGCAGATCGGCCGTTATCTGGTCGATGGCGTGCTTGGCCGCGGCGCGATGGGCACCGTTTATCTCGCCACCGACCCGCATATCCAGCGGCAAGTCGCACTCAAGACGATCAACCCCGAGTTGCTGCGCGACTCGCAGCAAGGGAGCAGCGCGGCCGATGCGGAACTGCCCGCGCGCTTTATCAACGAGGCGCGCGCGGCCGGGCGGCTCGTGCACCCGCATATCGTCGGTGTGTTCGACTATGGCGAGGCCGACGGCGTCCCGTTTATCGCACTCGAATATGTGCGAGGAGAAACGCTCGCCGCGCGGCTCGCGAAAGAGGCCCTGCATGGCACGAGATTGCCGCTCGTGCGCACGCTCGCTTGGTTCGCGCAGTTGCTGGACGCGCTGGCGTATGCGCACGAGGCTGGCGTGATCCATCGCGACATCAAGCCCGCCAATCTGCTGATCGCGCCGCGTGGCGAATGCAAGATCGCCGACTTCGGCATCGCGCAACTCGACACGGGCCGTCTGACGCAGATGGGCATGATGATCGGCACGCCTGCGTATATGTCGCCCGAGCAGTACACGGGCGCACCGATCGACGCACGCAGCGATCTGTTTTCCGCGGGCGTCGTGCTGCACGAGATGCTGACCGGCAAGTGCCCGTTCGCCGGCTCATCGGCGGCTGTCATGCAACAGGTGTTGAACGGCATGCCGCCCGCGCCGTCGAGCGAAACGCCTGGCCTTCCCGCCTCGCTCGATGCGATGGTGCGTAAGGCGCTTGCAAAAGAGCCCGAGGCACGCTACCTGTCCGCGCAAAGCTGGCGCGCGGAGTTGCTGAGCCTGCTGGATACGCTCGCGGCAGAACGCGATCCGGACGAGACGGTGGTCGCGGCGCCGGTGAATCGCGCGGCGCTTGCACCACCGCTTTCACCAGGGGCCGCCACCGCTACGGCTCACGCCGTATCCGCCGATTCTGTCGTCTGGCCTCCGGAATTGCTGGCGCAGCTCGAAGAGCGGCTCGCGCACCACGTTGGACCGGTTGCGTCGCTGCTCGTGCGGCGGGCGGTGGCACACGCAACGAACCCGCGCATGCTGGCGGCACAACTCGCGCGTCATCTTCCCGACGAAGCGACACGTCATCAATTCGACACGCTGTTGCAACGGCATACTGCCGGGCAGGGAGGCGCGTCTTCGCGGCCGGTGAGCGAGAGTATTCAACCTGCGGCACGCGGCACTTCCACCCAGGCACGCGTGCCCGATGCCGCGCATATCGAAGCAGCCGCACGGCAGCTTGCAACGCATATTGGGCCCGTCGCCCGCATCGTCGCGCAGCGGGCTGCGCTGGGCGCCGACACCGCGACCTTTCACAACCGGCTCGCCGATGCACTTCCCGCCACCGTCGACAGATCCGCGTTTCTTCGTGCGCTGAGCGAGCGGCTTGCTAACGCTTGCGGGCCGTGAACGGGCGGCGTGGGCATTGGCGTTGGCGTTCGAAATCACGTTCGCGCGCAAACGGCTAGAGCACGCGTGTTCAGTCCTTGTCATCCTGCATCGCTTGCCGCGATGGAATAGATCACCCGCTACGCGTGTTTATGTGATGTCGACTAGCCAGCGAATCCGCATCGTTCCATGGAAACAGACCAGACATCGCAGCCGGCAGCATGCGGCACGCAGGAATCGAAACGCAGTGCGGCGCGGCCGCGACCCGCGGTGCGAACGAAGGTCGCGTGCCTGCGTGAACAGATCGCGCGTACGCCTGCGCCGGCGGACGGCGGCCGCATGACATCCGGCGATGGACCGATTCGATGACCGCGGCAGATCTGTCCGCGCTGCTTCCGTCGATGCTTCCACGCCTGTGGACATTCGCGCTGCGCATTTCGGGCGACCGGCACGACGCCGAAGACCTCGTGCAGCGCGCCTGCGTGCGGGCGCTCGAACGCGCGCATCAGCTTCAGCCGGACACCGCGCCGCTTAGCTGGATGTTTTCGATCGTGCAGTCCACATGGATAAACGAGTTGCGTGCGCGCAGCGTGCGCAGTCGCTCGGGCATGGATTGGGATGACGAATTTCTCGAAACAGTCGCCGACCCCGCCGCGCGCACGCCTGAACAACACGCGATGGACGGACAGATTGTCGAAGCCGTGCAGCGGCTGCCCGACGCGCAACGCGTGGTGATGCTGCTGGTAGCGGTCGAGGGCCTCAGCTATCAGGAAGCGGCTCAAACCCTGGGCGTCCCTATCGGGACCGTCATGAGCCGCCTCTCGCGGGCCCGGCAAACCATCGGGGCCCTGTTCAGCGAAAAACAAAAAAGCGTGGCTCGCGCGAGTAATGAGTAATAGCAGAGACCAGGGGGCTTGACTATGGACGACATCCTGCTCATGGCGTACGTCGACGGCAATTTGCAGCCGCGCGAGCGCAAGGAAGTCGAACGCACAATCGTCGTCTCGGCCGATGTCGCCGAACGCGTCGCATTGCTCAGGGCGTCGGCGTTGCCGTATCGGCGGGCCTTTCAGCATCAGCAACTGCCACCGGTTCCGGAAAGCCTCACGCGCAACGTTGCGCAGTTGATAGAAGCGCAAACGCCGGCTCCTGGCATGAGAGCCGTGGGCAGGAACGATCGTGCCGCGGCGTGGGCTTCGCGCGCGAGCGGCCGCAGCCCGTGGTCCTTGCGTATGCGCGGGCCGTCCGGGGCTTCAGGCTCCGACACAGGTATTCAGTGGGCCCGGCCGGTGCGCGCACGCATTCGCGCCGCGGTTCCGTTGGCCGCGCTCGCATTCGTGACCGGTGCGTTCTGTGGCGCCGTCGTGCTGCGCCTCGCGGGAAGCAGCGCGCCCGGCGGTGTGGGGCAAACGCTTTCACAGCAGGCTATGCCGGCAGGCGTATCGCCGTGGATCATCGCAGCGGTCAATTATCAACGGCTCTATACGCGGGAAACCGTTGCGTCCGACTTGCCGATTACCGGCCTTGCGCACATCGTCGAAGACATTCGCCGCGACGACGGACTGTCGATCCACGTGCCGGACCTGCGTTCGCTCGGACTGACGTTCAAGCGCGTGCAACGGCTGCGCTTTAACGACAAGCCGTTGGTGCAGATCGTCTACCTGCCGGAGAAAGGCTTGCCGGTTTCGCTATGCGTGATGAGAGATGACAAGCCGGATGCGGCGCTCGCGCAGCAGGACGTCAACACGATGCAGGTGGTGACCTGGAGACAGGCGAAGCAGAGCTACGCGTTGATCGCCACCTCCGGCGACACCGACCTCGCGGCAATCGGCCGGCACATTGCACAAAGCAGGGCCGGCGAGATTCTCGGTCAGGCGCTGGCAGCGTATCAGGCACCGGTAAGCTAACCGACGCATACGCTCGCACAGCCGGCAACCGCCGCCTGTGCGCTTCATGCAAGCCCTGCGATGCCGGCTCAGACGCGCGGCGTAAGCGGCGTAAGCGACGTAAGCGGAGTGACCGGCATAACCGGAGAGAGCGGTGTGCCGCGTGCTTCGATCGCTTCACCCGCGAGCAGACACAAGTCCTCGCGGTAATGCGCGGCCACGATCTGCACACCCACCGGCACGCCGTTCACCAGTTGCGTCGTGACGGCAAGACCCGGCAAACCCATCGCAGGCAGCGCACGCATTGTGAGTTGCGCTTCCCATACGCGGTCGAAGCCCGCCGCGCCTTGCTGATCGAGATCGTCCGGGAACGGAAGCTCCGCCGACACCGGCATCAGCACGACCGCATACTGATCGAGAAACAGCCGCCATTCACGTAGCAAGCTCGTGCGGCGCACCAGCGACCGGCTGATTACGTCGGCCGGCAGGTCTTTCACTTTCAGGCGCGCCGCGTTCACCACCGCTTGCGCGCCGGGGTCGCCGTCGCGCGCCACCGAGTCGGCCAGCGCCTCGAAACCGTCGCCGAGCCACAGACGTTCCTGCAATTGCGCGGCTTCGCGCATCGACGGTGTGTCGTCGATCTCGTCGACGCGCCAGCCTGCGTCGCGAAGGCGTTGGGCCGCATCCAGCAACGCGTGCTCGACTTCCTTGACGATCTGCAGGCCGCCCGGACGCAGGCAAAGCGCGGCACGCAACGGCACCGCGCGTCCTTCGAGCGGCATCGGCAGATACCAGGGATCGCGCAAGTCGGGCGCGGCCAGTGCAACGAGGCCGAGGCGAAGATCCGCCACCGTGCGCGCCATCGGACCCGTGGCCGACATCAATTGCGCACCGATCGGGCGTTCGGGCGACGACGCGTTGAACGCGGGCACGCGTCCGAACGTCGGCCTGAGTCCGTGGATGCCGCATGCGTAGGCCGGATAGCGTATCGAGCCGCCGATATCCGTGCCGACCGCAATCTGCCCGATACCCGCGGTGACTGCCGCTGCTCCGCCGCCCGACGACCCGCCCGGCGTGAGCGATGGGTCGCGCGGATTGAGCGTGCGTCCATGAATCTGGTTGGAGGTGAACCAGCGCAGAGCGAAAGTCGGCGAATTGCTGCGGCCGAGCAGCACGGCGCCGGCCTTTTGCAGATTATCGACAGCGGGACTATTCACCTCGGCCACCAGGTTTTCCTGCAAACGCGTGCCGTTGGTGGTGGCGAAACCCGCGTGGTCGGTATTGATCTTGGTCGTGACAGGCACGCCCGCCAGCGGCCCCGGATCTTCACCGCGAGCAATCGCGCGGTCGACGCTGTCTGCCTGCTCCAGCACCCAGTCGGGCCGGTGCGCCACGACCGCGTTGATGAGCGGATTGACCGCATCGAGACGTAGAAGCGCGGACTGCGCCGCTTCGCGAGCGGACACTTCACGCGTTCTCACCCGCTTTGCCAGTTCAGTTGCGGACAATTGCCATAGTTCACTCATGTAGCCTCCAGTGTCGATGCCAACCGTATGCAGGCATGCATCCAGTCGCACGTGTAGCGGTTCAAAACGGCCAGCCGGCAGCGCCTTCTATTGGCAGATCGGTGCGCTGTCCGATCGCCTCCGCGAGGATCACCTGATCGCGATTGCCGGGCACCCGCATCTGCCGGATACGCGGGCGGAATATCCGGTCGCCGCGTCTGACTGCGCGGCCTGTCAGCGCGCATACGGAACCGACCCGCGCGAGTCCGCTGCACCATATCTGCTCGGCGTAGCGCCCGGTGCACGAGTCGCTCCACGATACGCTGATGGTCGCCGGCGACAACCATTCCACTACCGCAATCCGGGCCGGCCGGCTCGCGCGATGGTGGGATGCGTCGGCCATCGGCGAACGCGTGCCTATTCGGCACCGCTTGAGCGGCACGGGCTTCTTCCGCGCGCAGGCGTCCAGTTGTTCCGCGGAAGGATCGAGGACATTCAGCAATGTGCGAACCACGATGTCGTCGTCGGATAGCACTCTCATCGACTGATCTCCGGAAGCCGGTATGTTCGTAGTGGGAAGAGCAAAAGCTCGTGCTTAACGCCGCCTTGCTCGCGCAGCGTCGGTTTGCTGCTCATCGACGTGACGCCGCGCACCTGCATCGCCGCAGCGACTGCGACGCCTTTCGTTGCGCCGCTGCGCCGTTGCGCCGTTGCGAATCAGGGGTGTTTCAATTTGAACTGCGCAATGTATCGGCGGTGTTTCGGCGACGTATCGAAATGTATCCGGCCCATCGAACGCTTGCGGCCATCGTCAGCGACGGTCGCTTCATGCGGCATACCAATGAGCTACAGCAGAAGTCGCGGCGCACCACGAGCAAGCCGAGCTCCGTCACGCATTGGACAACGGCGCAATCGCGTGCCTGTCCCGCATGACCGCGAGGACAAGCGCGCCGACACCGCAGGCCGCCATCAATGCGATCAACGCGGGCGTGCCTATATGAACGAGCACCCAGCTTGCCACCGCCGGGAAACCGAACGTGCCGATGAAGTACGCCACGACGAACCATGTGAGCGCGGGCTGCCGGTGCGTCGCCGCGCAGTCGTTCACGGCCTGCGCCTGGATGGTCGGATAGACGAGCCCGTAGCCGATGCCCAGCAGTACTGCGCTTATCGAATGAAAAGCCGGCTGGTACGGCACGACGAACATGGCCGCGGTGCCGAGCACCATGATCGCCAGCAGAAGCCTGGTCGCGACTCCGTGATATAGCCTGACTACGACGCGCGTGAGCAGCCATCGCGCAACGACGACCGTCACCGCATAGAGGCTGAAGAACGTGCCGGCTTGCGCATGCGTGCCGCGAATGATGGACATCTGAAACGTCATCGACCCCGAAAAGACGCACGCGCACAGCGAAATCATCACGATCGGATACGCGGCGCGCGTTCGCCAGACAGCACCCGACTCGCGCAGCCAGTCCTGCTGCACCGGCGCTTCGTCCCGGTGCGGCGATACCCGCCCGAACGCTTCGAGCATCAGCGCGGCGACCGCGCATAAGCCGCCGACCACGTAGAACACGCTGGTGAGCGGCCAGTGCCACGAACGGATCGCCATTGCGGCCACGGCGGGACAGCCGCCAATGCCCGCCATCTGGATCGTACCGAAGCGCATGAACCAGAATCCGCGATCGGCGTCGCTCGTGCGTTCCGTCAACGACATGGGCGCGGCGAGACAGAACGCTCCCCAGCCGAAGCCCACGAGAAAGCCGGGGAGAATGCCAGGTGCGCTCATCCGGTCGACCGCAGCAAAGCCGATCACGCCGAGGCCAATGCACAGGGCCGCTAGCGCGGTGGTGCGCGCGCTGCCGATACGCCGGGCGAACCGGCCCACCACGAGCACGCCTACCAGTGTGCCAACCGTGGCTTCCGCCAGCGCGAGTCCGGTATCCAGATCGTTGCCCCCGAGAGACCGGAAATGCATCGACAGGAAAAACGTCGCCCCGTACCCGCTCGCCGTGAGCAAGGTGCCGATGAGCACGAAGAAGGCGCTGAATGGGCGCATGGCGAAATCAGTATCGGAGATGAACGACGACGTGAAGCGGTCCGGCGGATCGCGGCCGTATCAATCCGCGCCGCCGGCTTGCGTGGCTTGCGCGACGTGTGCAGTGTCAGCAGGCGGGTATGCAACGGATTCGCTGACCGCGCGCCATTCGGCGTCCTCCTGGGCGCGAAACCTCGCGGCATCGGCGGCTACCGCTACCGCGTCGCTGCCGACCAGCAGGCGCAACGGCGGCGCCGGCACTTCGGCGATATTGAGCAGCACCTGGGCAATGCGCGCCGGGTCGCCCGGCTGATTGCCGTCACTGCGGCGCAGGCGCTCCGCCACCGGACCGATGACCGGCTGGTAGGCTTCGCTGATCTCGGGAATCGTCATCGACGAACCGGCCCAGTTCGTTCGCATCGACCCTGGCTCGATCACCGTGACCTTGATGCCGAAGTCGCGGACCTCTTTGGCGAGCACTTCCGAGAAGCCGCCTACCGCCCACTTCGCCGCCTGATAGGCCGCGAGCCCCGGTCCTCCGACGCGTCCGCCGACAGACGAAATCTGCATGATGTGACCGGCGCGCTGCTTGCGCATCACCGGCAACGCTGCGCGGCTGAGATTGCAAACACCGAAGAAGTTGACGTCCATCTGTTCGCGCAGCGCCTGATCGGTCGCGTCTTCGATTGAAGCCAGGTCGGCGTAGCCCGCGTTGTTCACAAGCACGTCCAGACGGCCGAACTGCTCGACGGCGAGACTGACCGCGTCCCGCGCCGCGACCGGGTCGGTCACGTCCAGCGCGATCACGCGAACGCGATCCCCGTACCTGTCGGCCAGAGCCCGCAGCCGTGCCGTGTCCCGCGCCGTAGCGGTGAGCCGATGACCGCTCGCGAGCACGGCTTCGGCAAGCTCGCGCCCCAGCCCCACGGAACAGCCGGTGATAAACCACACTTTGTCGCCAGTCATTTGCGAGCTTCCTTATCGTTTGCAATTGATCTATCGACGGGACTCTGACGACACGTGTTCAATGTCCTTCAGGCGAGCTGACAACGCTCGCGCCCGGCGCCATGCAGCGATTAGAAGCGCGCTATGTATCCCACGTGTGTCGGCGAGGTATCGGAATGTATCGCGGCCCGGGCGAGGCGTGAAGCGGTGCGGGTTCGACAGGCTTTGTCGGCGGGATCGCAGTAGTCGATTGCGAGCAGATGCTAAGCTATCCGGCCGTTACCACCCACGGCGCAGTCTCTTGGAGGGCATAAGACTGTGCGGCCACGTCGAACAAGTCGGTTCGTTCCGACAGCGCCGTGCCCCCGGCAAACAACTACGGAATCATCATGCTCGATAAGCTGCTAAGCGACATTCGCAGTTGCACGCTTTGCGCATCGAAGCTGCCCCATGCACCGCGGCCGGTACTGGCCGCGTCGGCACAGGCGCGCATTCTCATCGTGGGTCAGGCGCCCGGTGCACGGGTGCACGCGTCGGGGATACCCTGGAGCGATGCGAGCGGCACGCGCCTGCGCGCATGGCTTGGCGTCGACGACGCCACCTTCTACGACGATTCGAAATTTGCCATCGTTCCCGTGGGGTTCTGCTATCCAGGCCGCGGCCGCAGCGGTGATTTGCCGCCACGGCCAGAGTGCGCGCCCCGGTGGCACCAGGAGTTGCTCCAACACCTCGGTGCGGTCAGGCTCACACTGCTGGTCGGACAATACGCGCAACAATTCGGACTCGGTGACGCACGGGGGCCAACCTTGACGGACACGCTCACCCGGTGGCAGGAATACGGGCCGCGCGTCATGCCGCTGCCGCATCCGTCGCCGCGCAACATCGCATGGTTCAAGCGCAATCCCTGGTTCGAAGCCGATGTTTTGCCCGCGTTGCGAGCGCGCGTGTCAATGGCGCTGACGTCGCCCGCTTAGTCCCCTCATACATATCGATGCCACAATTCCTTCGTGGTCGCGACCGCCGCGCTCATCGACAATGATCGAATCGGTCAGCACGTTCGTTGCTGACTTGTCCCGCATTCGACACGACCATGAGAACCGATCCGCCTCGCCAGCTTCATCTGAACGTCAACATCCTCCACTCCGGTTTTGTCCCTTCCGCATGGCGTACGCGCGATGCCGATCCGCGCGCGTTCGTCGATGTCGCTCACTACATTCGCGTCGCGCAGCTCGCCGAAGCCGCGAAGTTCGATGCGGTGTTTCTCGCGGATAACGCGTCGATTGCAGATCAGATCGACTTCCGCCCGATCACCGCACTCGAGCCGACCGTGCTGCTCGCCGCCATTGCCGCGGCCACCACGCATATCGGCATCATCGGCACGGCGTCGACGAGTTATAACGAGCCGTACAATATCGCGCGCCGCTTCGCCACGCTCGATCAGCTCAGCGCGGGCCGCGCCGGCTGGAACATCGTGACGACCGCCGATCTCGGCTCGGCGCGCAACTTTGGGCGCGAGGCCGTGCCCGACCACGCGCAACGTTACGAGCGCGCGGCCGAATTCACCGAGGTCGTGAAGGCGCTGTGGGATAGCTGGGAAGACGACGCCTTTATCGGCGACAAGGCGAGCGGCCGCTTCATCGATACGGCGAAGGTGCACCGCATCGAGCATCGCGGCAAATACTTCAGTGTCGACGGCCCGTTCAATCTGCCGCGCAGCGAACAGGGTCATCCCGTGCTGATCCAGGCCGGCGGCTCGGCCGACGGTCGCGAACTCGCGGCCCGCCATGCCGAAGCCGTGTTCTCCGCATCTCAATCATTCGACGAAGCCGCCGCCTACGCACGCGAACTGAAATCGCGAGCGGCAGCATGGGGCCGCGGCAGCGATGCGATTCGCGTGCTGCCGGGGCTTACGACGATCATCGGCGCAACCGAAGCCGAGGCTTTGCGCCGTCGCGATGAACTGATCGATCTGATTCCGTGGACCTATAGCCTCACGCGACTGGCCGGCATACTGGGCATTGGCGTCGAGCGCCTGAAACTCGACGAACGCCTGCCCGACGATCTCGCATTGCCCGGCGGCGGCAATGGTAATCACACGTTCTTCCACGCCACGCTCGCGCAGGCGCGCACGCATGGCTACACGGCGCGTCAATTGATTCGCGCGCTGGCGGGCGGCGGCGGACATCGTGTCGTCGTCGGCACGCCGGAACAGATCGCCGACGACATCGAGCACTGGTTCAAAGGCGGCGCCGCCGACGGCTTCAATCTGATGCCGGATGTTCTGCCGGGCGGGCTTCAAGACTTCACCGACGGCGTGGTTCCGCTGCTGCAGCAACGCGGCATTTTCCGCACCGATTACGAAGGACGTACGCTGCGCGACCACTTCGCGCTGCCGCGTCCGTTCAGCCGCCATCTGTTGCGGCGTGAAGCGGCCGCAACGGCGTAGTTCGAGCCGACCGCCGGAGCGATGCGATGCGATGCGATGCGATGCCATCGCATCGTCGTCCCGCACTCGCCGTAACGTAGACGCAATCACTCCAGCCACACGCCTTCGAAGCGATGACTGCCGAGCGGCGAAAACACCATCCCCTTCACACGCTTCGACACAGGCAGAGAGACGATGGAATGCGCAATCGGCGTATAAGGCACCTGCTGCTTGAAGATGACCTGCGCCTGCTGATAAAGCGCCGTGCGCTCGTCGACGTTCGCGGCTGCGCGCGCCTTGTCGATCAACGCGTTGAACGCCGGATCGCACCACTTGGACACGTTGCTGCCGTGCACCGCATCGCACCCGAGCAACGTGCCGAGCCAGTTGTCGGGATCGCCGTTGTCGCCTGACCAGCCGTAGAGCATCGCATCGTGTTCGCCGCCCTGCTTCGCGCGGCGGTTATATTCGCCCCACTCGTAGCTCACGATCTTCGCGCGCACGCCGATCTTCGCCCAGTCCTGCTGGATCAGTTGCGCCATCAATTGCGCATTCGGATTGTAGGGACGCTGCACCGGCATCGCCCATAGCGAAATCTCGAAGCCGTTCGGAAAGCCCGCCTGCGCAAGCAGCGCTTTGGCTTTTGCGGGATCGTAAGGTGCGTCCTTCAACTGCTTGTTGTACGACCATTGCGCGGGCGGCATCGGGTTCGACGCGATGGTTGCATTGCCCGAGAACACCGATTGAATGATCGCGGGTTTGTCGATGGCCATATCGAGTGCGCGGCGCACTTCCACGCGATTGAGCGGCGCATGTTGCGTGTTGTAGGCGACGAAGCCCACATTGAAGCCGACGCCCGAAACTGCGGTAAGCGCGGCGTTTCGCTTCACAACCTCGAGATCGGCGGGACGTGGAAACACGGACACCTGACATTCGCCGCTTGCCAGCTTCTGCATGCGTACCGCCGGATCAGGCGTGATCGCAAAGATCAGATGCGCGAGCTTGACGTCGTCCGGGCGCCAGTAGAAGGGATTGGCGTCGTAACGGATCAGCGCGTCCTTCTGGTACGAGCGGAACACGAACGGCCCGGTTCCGACCGGCAACTGATTGATGTCCGCCTCGCGATGCGCCGCGCTCAGCTTGTCCGCATATTCCGCCGACAGAATCGACGCGAAGCTCATCGCGAGATTGCGCACGAAAATCACGTCCGGCTCCTTGAGCCGAAAGCGCACGGTCAGAGCATCGACCTTCTCTATGCTCTCGATGTTCCTGTCGAAGCCCAAGTCGCTGAAATACGGAAAGCTGCTTGGATATGCTTTGCGGAACGGATCGTCGGCATGCAGCATCCGGTTAAACGTAAACAGCACGTCGTCGGCGTTGAAGTCGCGCGTCGGTCGAAACCATGCGGTCGTATGAAACTTCACGCCGCCGCGCAGATGAAACGTGTACGTGCGCTGATCCGCTGAAATATCCCAGCTCGTCGCCAGCGCGGGTTCGAGATCGAGCGTGCCGCGGCGGAACTGCACGAGTCCGTTGTAGACGGTATTGGTGCTCGCGTCGAAATCGGTGCTGGTCGTATGCTGGCCCGGATCGAAGCCGGCGGGGCTGCCTTCGGAGCAGAACACGAGTGTGCCGGTGGGCGCGGCGTGGACAGAAGCGCCGTTCATCAGCAGCGCGCCGGTTAGCACCATCGACACGCCAAGGCGCGAACCACGAAACAGGGCGTGCCGCAGCGACGCGCCGGGAAAAACGGAACGGAAGGTCATTGGAGTTGGATCAGAATTTTGGCAGGCCCGGCGGGTTGCTTTCGGAGCGGTTCAGCGCTTCGGCCCGAATTCCCCAGCGCGCGAGCGCGCGCGTGTACGTGCCATCGGCGATCACGCCATTGGTGGCGAGTGTCAGGCCGTCGACAAGTCCGCTGCCCTTGCGCGTTGCAATCGCCACGTCCGCTCTCGCGGGCCAGCCCGCATTCACGGTTCCCACCTGGCGAATCGCGCCGCTTCGCGCGGCGTCGTAGGCAAGCGGCGCATTGGGATTGAACTCCAAATCCGCCCGGCCGGAGAGCAACGCAACGCGGCTTGCCGCGTCGTCGTCGAAATACTGGAGCTCGACGGGTTTCAGTCCTTTCGCGATGTTCTGCCGGTTCCATTCGAGGATGATCTTTTCCTGAATCGTCCCCGAGCCGGTAATCACACGCAGGCCCGCAATGTCTTTCGGCTCCGCGATGTGACGTATCGGGCTGGCGGTTCGCACATAGAAGCCGTGCAAGCCCTGACGGTAACTGGTGAAGTCGAACTTCTCCTTGCGCTGCTCCGTCACGCCGACGTTCGAGATCACGGCGTCGTATTTCCCCGACGTCAAACCCAGGGGCCAGTCGGCCCACGTGATCGGCACGATGTCGAGCTTGAGTCCCAGGGCGTCGGCGATCAGTTGCGCGTAGTCCGCATCCGAACCGACGACGGTCCGCGCATCCGTCGCGTAAGTCGCGGTCGGCGGACCATGCGGCGAGATGGCGACTGTGAAAAGCCCTTCCTTCACGAACCGGTAGCGATTCGCGATTGCCGCAATCGCCTGCTCGTTTTTGCCGGTACGTATGCGTCCGGGCTGTTGCGGACTGAGGTCGATGCCGGTCTGCGCGCCATGTGCGCGGCCGATCGCCGTGAGCGCCGCCGCGATGCCCGTCATGACGAATCTGCGCCTGTTGATCATCGTGTTGCGAAGAAGGAGTGGTCAGAGCACACGCGACAGGAATTCGCGCGTGCGGGAATGTTGTGGATGGTTCAGCACGCTCGCCGGCGGACCGGCTTCGATAATCCGGCCGCGATCCATGAACACGATGGTGTCGGCCACTTCGCGCGCAAAGCCAATCTCGTGCGTGACGATGACCATCGTGGTGCCGGAGCGCGCCAGTTCCTTGATGACGTCGAGCACTTCGTTCACCAGTTCGGGATCGAGAGCGGATGTCGGCTCGTCGAACAACAGAACCTTTGGCCTCAACGCCAACGCGCGGGCAATCGCGACGCGTTGCTGCTGTCCGCCCGATAATTGCCGCGGCCACGCGTGCGCCTTGTCCGCGAGTCCGACACGCGCAAGCAGATCCCGCGCGAGCTGCTCCGCTTCCTTGCGCGGCAAGCGGCCAAGCGCGACAGGAGCCTCGACAATGTTGTCCAGCACGCTCAGATGCGGGAACAGATTGAAGTTCTGAAACACCATGCCGACGTCGCCGCGACGCCGCAGCACGTCGCGCTCCTTTAGCTCGTAGAGCGTCATGCCGTCGCGGCGATAGCCGATCAGTTCGCCGTCGATATCGATAAGACCGTCGTCGACGCGTTCCAGATGATTGATCGTGCGCAGCAACGTCGACTTGCCGGAGCCGGATTGACCGAGGATCACCGTGACGCTGCCGGGACGCATGGTGAGCGAGACGTTGTCGAGCACCTTGAGTGCGCCGAAGCTCTTCGAGACCTTCTGGATGACGATCTCGCCGCCTGTGCGCTGATCGATCCACGGATTCGCAGCGCCGGCGATTTTCGACTCGCTCGGCGCGATGGCGGCGGCAAGCCACGACTCGCCGGCAAATGCAGTTTCGCGCCGGCGCAGCACGAATCCTGCAAGCGCCTTGATCGCCTCTTCGAATGGCGACGACGTTGTGCTGCGCGTCGCGCCGCGCGAGAAATAGCGCTCCACGTACACCTGAATCGCGGAGAGCACCGAGAGAATGATCAGATACCAGACGGTTGCCACCATCAGCAGCGGAATGACCTCGAGATTGCGCCGATAGATGATCTGCACCGTGTAAAACAGCTCGGGCATGGCGAGCACATAAACCATCGCCGATCCCTTCGCGAGCGAGATGAGATCGTTGAACGCGGTCGGCACGATGGCCCGCATGGCCTGCGGCAGCACGATGCGCCGCGCCTGGCGAAGCCGCGGCAGTCCGAGCGCGGCGGCTGCTTCGAGTTGCCCCTGATCGACGGACAGGATGCCTCCGCGAATCACTTCCGCCGAAAAAGCGGCGTGATGCAGCGTCAGGCCGAGAACGGCTGCGCAAAAAGGACTGACGACTTCAGTAGTCGGCCAGTTACCGAATGCAATGCCGGTAAAGGGAATGCCGATGCTGATCGTCTCGTACAGATAGCCGAGGTTGTTGAGGATCAGCAGCAGCACGATGAGCGGGATCGAGCGGAACAACCACACGAACACCCAGGCGCTGCCTGCAAGAAGGGGCGAACGCGATACTCTTGCGAGCGCGATAAGCATGCCGAGCGCAAAGCCGATCGACGCACCGAGCGCCGTCAGCAGCAGTGTTCGCCCGAGTCCCGAGAGCACCGGTTCCGACAGAAACCATTCGGCAAATACGCCCCAGCCCCAGCGCGGATTGCCGAGCACGGAGTCGAGCACAAGCGCGATCAGAATAGCGGCGAGCGCGGCACCGGCAGTGCGCGCGCGATGCTTCGCTGGCACGACGTGATAGCGGTTGCGGTCCCGTTGCGATTCTGCTTGCGCGGAACCTGGCGCCTGGACGGCGACTTTAGCGGCTTCGTTCATCGTTCGTACTGTGTCCGTTGTGGTGTCCGTTGTGGTGTCCGTTCGCGTGTGTTCATGCAGTTTCGGTCAGCGTGTAGCGGCTTTCCTTGCGCGGCAAACCGAAGTGATCACGCAGCGTTGCGCCGCTGAGCGTTGTTTCGTAACGGCCGCGCCGCTGCAGTTCGGGAATCACGTAGCGGACAAAATCGTCGAGGCCCTGCGCCTGCACCGCGAAGCCGAGAATGAATCCGTCGGCGGCGCCCGCTTCTATCCAGCGAATCAGTTCATCGACCACGTGTTCGGCCGTTCCGAGAAAATGCGTCTTCGGCGTCGCGACTTCGAGCGCGACTTCGCGCAAGGTTTGTCCGTTGCTGCGGGCATTGGCCTTGATGCGGTCCGTCGTCGAGCGGAAGCTGTTGCGGCCAAGATCGCCGAGTTCGGGGAACGGGGCATCGAGCGGGTACTGCGTAAAGTCGTGATGATCGAAAAAGCGGCCGAGGTACGCGAGCGCTTCGTCGATATTGAGCAGATCGCGAATCGCGCGGTACTTGGCTTCCGCTTCTTCATGCGTGGCGCCGACAATCGGGCCGATACCGGGGAATATCTTCACGTCCTCGCGGCTACGCCCATGCGCCTCGGCGCTGTCCTTCACGCGCTGCGCGAAAAGCCGCGTCTCCTCCACCGAGACCGAATGCGTGAACACGGCATCCGCATATTTACCGGCCAATGCAATGCCCGCATCCGACGAGCCGGCCTGAAAGATCACCGGCTGACCTTGCGGCGAGCGCTGGATATTGAGCGGCCCCGCTACCTGAAAAAATTTCCCCTCGTGATTCAGTGGATGCAACTTGTCGCGATCGAAAAACACGCCGCGCTCGCGGTCGCGCACGAATGCATCGTCGTCCCAACTATCCCACAGCCCTTGCGTCACGCTCAGGTATTCATCCGCGATTTCGTAGCGCAACGCATGCTCGGGATGCGATCCGCCGTAGTTCTTCGCGGTGCCTTCGAGCGGCGTCGTGACGACGTTCCAGCCGGCGCGCCCGCCGCTGATCAGATCCAGCGACGCGAACTGGCGTGCGACCGTGAACGGATCGCTATACGACGTCGAGACCGTACCCGCGAGACCGATTTTCGACGTGACCGTGGCGAGTGCCGACAGGATCGAAATGGGCTCGAAGCGATTCAAAAAGTGCGGAATCGATTTCTCGTTGATGTAGAGACCGTCCGCGACGAACGCGAACGCAATGCCGTTCGCTTCCGCTTTTTGCGCCGTGCGGATCATGAAATCCAGATTGACGCTGGCATCCGCCGGTCCCGCCGGATGCTTCCACGCGTTCATGTGGCTGCCGGCACCTTGCAGCATGATGCCGAATGGGATGTGCTTCTTGCTCATGATGTCGTTCGCCAGACAGAAGGAAAGATCGAAGCCGGTGATGCGTTTTCGACCGCCGCGTCACGACTTCGGCAAGCCCGGCGGATTGGTCGCCGCCTTCGCGATCGCTTCGGACTCGAGATGCCAGCGCGCGAGCACCGAGCGATACTGTCCGTTCTGGATCAGATTGTTCAGCGCGATGGTGAGCGGCTCGGCAAGACCGCTGCCCTTGCGCGACGTCACCGCGACCTCCGCCGTGCGCGGCCAGCCGCCGCTCAAGGTGCCGACCTGGCGCGTCTTGCCTTGTCTCGCGGCATCGTAGGCAAGCGCGGCATTCACGCTCAAGATCGCGTCCGCGCGCCCCGACTGCAACGCCACCGACCTCACCGCATCGTCGTCGTAGTACTGCACGGAAACCGGCTTGAGCCCACGCGCAACGTTCTGCCGGTCCCACTCGAGCAGGATCTTTTCCTGATTGGTCCCGGCGTCGGTGATGATCCGCAGGCCGGCGATATCTTTCGGCTCGGCGATCTGCCTGATCGGACTATCGGTCCTCACATAGAAGCCGATCTGATCCTGCCGGTAGGTCGAGAAGTCGAACTTCGCCTTGCGCTCTTCCGTCACCGTGACGTTGGAAATCACCGCGTCGACCTTGCCGGACGCAAGGGCCAGCGGCCAGTCCGGCCACGCGAGAATCACGACATTCAGATGCTTGCCGAGACTGTCCGCAATCAGTTGCGCGAGGTCCGGGTCGAACCCGACTACGGTTCTCGCATCGCTCGCATAGGTGCTGATCGGCGGATGACCGACGACGATGCCCACCGTCAACGCATTCTTCGCGACGAAGGCGAAGTTCGAAGGTATGGCCTTGATGGCGGCCGGGTCCTCCGCGCCGCGAATGCGGTTCTGTTGCGCCGGGCTCAAATCGAAGCCCGGCGCCGCGGCGAGCGCCGGGGCACTGCCGGCCGTCATGCCGGCCATGCTCGCCAATAGAAGCGTTGCAAGATGCGCGCGCAATCTCATCGTCATGTGTTCCGTTGGAGTGTCAGGTTGGCTTAGCGGATCGCGAGATCGGTTTGTTTCGCGCGAAGGTCTTCGAGGGTATCGATGCGGCCCGGATCGAGCAGGTCCTTTCCGTAGCGCAGATGAACATGCACCTCGGGAGGCAACGACGTATCGAACAGGCTCACGTAGCCGCTATTCGCATACAGCGCCCAGGCTTCGGGCTGCCGGAAACCGGTGGTCAGATAAACGCGCGTATAACCCTGGGCGAGCGCACGCTGTTCTAGTTCCTGCACGACGCGGCGCGCGAGGCCCTGACGGCGCACATCGTCGCGTGTCCAGACCCGTTTGAGTTCCGCGGTGCGCGCGTCATAGCGCTTGAACGCGCCGCCGCCGATCGCCGCGCCCTCCCGCAGCAGCAGAATGAATGCGCCCTCCGGCGGAGCGAACGCCTCGGCCGGATAACGCGCGATTTCCTGCGCGGCCGACTCGCCGTTGTCCTTGTGAAACGATGCGTAACGCGTCGTATATTCGCGCTGCAATGCGCTTAGCAGAGGTTGGGCAAGCGGATCGAGCGGAGTGGTATCGACAACGCTAAAGCTCATGATGATCGACCGGAACGCGCCGGCTCGTCTTGTGGAATTCACACGATAGCGCGCAGTCGTTCGACGGCTAAACAAGCAATTGGTATATAAATATGGTGCCGCTGCGGCGAACGTTTTTTGTTGTCCGTTCGATTGCTCGCGCATCGCATTGCGTTATTCGCGCAGCGTATCCGTCAATAGAACATCGTCAGCGCGCGAGCTGCGTAAAGAACGTTGGATCGTCCTCTGCAAGGTGAAACAGACAATCGCCTCTTCGGACCAACGCGGGCACGCGCTTGCAAACGACTTCTCCGTCGCTGTCGAAATGGCGAATCACCGGCTCGCGCCACGGCGTATCTGGGAAATGGATTCGCGCAGCGGGTTGCCCCTGACTTACCCGGTCGCCGAGTTCGACAAGCGGCTCGTAAACGCCGCTGTCGTAGGCATAAACGTAGTGCCGCGCACCGGCGACGCGTCTGAAACGCGTGCTTGCAGGCGGCGATTCGGGGACGAGCGGGCCATGCAGCACACCGACGTGCCCAAGGAAATGCAGCAGCCCCTGGCGCGCTTCGCGAATCAGCGCGGAGCTGACCGTGCCCGCACCGCCGAGTTCGGTCGTGATGGACACCGCGCCTTGACGCCGCGCCGCCGCTGCCGCATGCACCGGATTCTCGCGATGAATGAATGCGTTCGGCAAACCGAAGGCATTCAGCAAGTCGATTAGCCGCGCTTTCCCGGCCTCGTCGCGCGGCTCGATCGCGAGCATGTTGCCGCCGTGATAGAGCAGTGAACTGCCGCCCGAATGCAGATCGATCAGATAGTCGACACGCGCCAGCAATTCATGCTCGATGTAATGCGCGACGATCTGCGTGGGCGAGCCTCGCGGGTCGCCGGGAAACGCGCGATTGAGATTGCCGTCGTCTATCGGCGAAGTCCGTAGACCCTGCTCGACCGCGGGCGCATTCGCGGCCGGCAACACGATGATTTGCCCCGTTAGATGGGCCGGATCGATCTCGCGCGCGAGTTGCGCGGCGAGAATTTGTCCTTCGTATTCGTCGCCGTGATTGCCGGCCATCACGAGCACGACAGGCCCGCTGCCGTTTCGTATCGACACGACGGGGAACGGCAGCCAGCCGTATGCGGAACGATGCACGGAGTGCGGCAAACGCAGATAACCGGTGTGCCGGCCGGCCAGGTCGAAGTCGACTTCGCTGACGATTGGATTCAGGTGCATATGACAGTTCTCTGGAAAGTGCCGGCAATTCGAG
This sequence comes from Paraburkholderia sp. RCC_158, assembly GCF_041355255.1. Classification (NCBI taxonomy): domain Bacteria; kingdom Pseudomonadati; phylum Pseudomonadota; class Betaproteobacteria; order Burkholderiales; family Burkholderiaceae; genus Paraburkholderia; species Paraburkholderia sp. RCC_158. The sequence goes on from NZ_JBFUPM010000001.1 coordinate 103,333, forward strand.
GCGTTGGCCTCATTAAACATCGGCCGGCGTCTTCGCATCGAACAAATCTTTTTGCCTTTACTTATTCTTCTAGATTGTTTGACCGCGCCGTTCATCGAGAAATACCATCGCCGTACTAATGATCGGCTCGTCGCGCCGCGCAAGCCCGAAATATGCCGTACTTCCAGAACCTCACATGACCGCCTACGCTTTAAGCCTGCTGGACAAGAGCCCGATCGCACGAGGCGAAACGCCGACCGAGGCGCTCAGGCGCACGGTCGAACTGGCGCGCCATGCGGAGTCATGGGGATACCGGCGCTACTGGCTCGCTGAACATCACAACACGAGTCAGCTCGCCTGCCCTTCGCCGGAAATCCTGATCGCTTATATCCTTGCACGCACCAATCGCATACGTGTCGGTTCGGGCGGCGTGATGCTGCAGCATTACAGTCCCTACAAGGTCGCGGAAAATTTCAATCTGCTGGCCTCGCTCGCGCCCGGTCGCGTCGATCTCGGCATCGGCAAGGCGCCTGGCGGTTTGCCGCTTTCGACGCGCGCGCTGCAATCGGCGCGCGACCCTGCGCACAAGCCCGATTTCGCTGCGCTCGCGTTCGAGCTGGACCGCTATCTCGCCGATGCTCTCGGCGCGAATCGCGAACACGATGCTGCCGACGGCGACGAGCAGTTCGGTTCCGTGCTGCGAGCCACGCCGCTGCCGCCTTCGCCTGCGCGCCCTTTTCTGCTCGGAGCAAGCGTCGAGAGCGCGGCGCTCGCGGCGCGGCTTGGCTGGGACTTCGTGTACGCGGCTCACATCAACGGCGCGCCGGACGAGATCGAGCGCGCGTTGGAGCGCTATCGCGCGGCATCGAACGGACGCAAGGCATTGCTGGCTCTCTCCGTCATAGCAGCAGAAAGCGCTGACGAAGCAGCGCGGCTCGCATCGGACACGCGGCGTTTTCGCGTGCAGGTCGGCGATCAGCAGCCGGTCACGGTGGGCAGCATCGCGCAGGCCGAAGAGTTCGTTCGTCAGGCAGGCGGCGGCGCTCATCGCATCGACGAACGCGAGAACCACATCGTGCATGGCACGTCCGATGCCGTGCACGATGCGCTCAGTGAACTGCAAGACCGCTATGGCGTGGATGAATTCATCATCGACAATCCGGTGACGGAAGCCGCGCAACGTGTCGCCTCGGTGCGCTTGCTGGCACGCGGGCTTCAGCACGGCAAGACGCGCGAAGCCGCCGAAGCGGCGCGCGGCTGAAACGACTCAGCAACTCAATCACGTATCACGTATCGCGTATAAGCCACGATGGCATGCATGCGCCATGCCGTCGCGGCCTCCGGTCAGAACTTCACGCGCAAGCCTGAAAGCACGGCCACCTGACGGTTCGTCGACGAAGCCGTGCCGGCATCGGCAATCGCCGCGATGGTGCGGTAGCCCGAGCCGACCCGCGTCGACTCATCGCCGACGGCAAGCTGATACACGCCGGACAGATACACGTCGGTGCGCTTCGACAATGCATAGTCGACACCGAGCGTGAACTGATGCCAGCGCGGCTTCAGATTCGCGCCGCTGGTCCCCGGCAGATTCGTCGCGCGGCCATCCGTATAGGTGTAGACGCCGATCAGCGTCAGCGCAGGCGTGAACAGGTAGCGTGCATTCAGGTCGTAGTTGTTGAACTTGCGCGACGAGCCGTCGCTGTAGTCGAGCTGCGTGTGACTCCATGCAAAGCCGACCGTCGCGCGGCCGAATGCGTAGTTGGTGCCCGCCACCGCGATCTGCTGGCGCACCACGCCGCCGTTCAATCCGTAGAAGAACGCGCCGCTGTAATCGTCGCCGCTCGTGGTCGACGCGCCTCCGACCGCACCGCTCGTATTCGACGTCGTATCCGGGTGATTCAGCACTACGTAGCCGCCGCCGATCGACAACGGTCCATTGACGTAGTTCGCCGAGATGCCCCATGCGCGGTTGTTGCCGAACCCTGTTCCGCTGCCGCCGCTGGCCTGATTGCTGAACGCATACAGGCCGTCCACCGTGAATCCGGCAATCGTGTCGCTGCGGAACTTGACGGCGTTATTGACGCGGAAAGTCTGGTTCAGGTTGTCGTTATCGCCGATGTGGGTCGACGGCGACCAGAAACCGGAGCCCGCGTATTGCGCCGCGAGATCCGCGAGCGGTTCGTACTGGCGTCCAAGCGTCAATGTGCCGATGCCGGTTTTCTGGACGCCGACAAACGCCTGCCGTCCGAACTCGCGGCCGCCTTGAGCCAGCGTACCGTCGTTGGGACGGAAGCCGCCCTCGATCGTGAACACGGCCTTCCAGCCGTCGCCCAGATCCTCGTTGCCTTTGAGGCCCCATCGGCTGCCGCTTAGCTTGCCGCTCGTCTGCTGGAAGTTGCTCGCGCCCTTCTGGTTGTTCGTGTAGGTGATGCCCGCATCCACGAGCCCGTACAACGTGACCGAGCTTTCCGCCTGAGCGGCGAGTGGAGCGATTGCAAGCAGACCGGCGGCGCTGGTGAGAGCGACTCGTTTCATCTTTACCCCTTGTTGTCGTGGTTAACATCATCGGCTGAAAGGGGTCCAATCTTAGGATCGCGAAATGCGGGAGACAAACATCGAAGTCGGGTTTGCTACGGATTGCTCCGTGCATTTGAAATTCAGCGAGACTTTAAATTGCAATTTCCCGGCACGCTTATCGCGGCTTGCATTGCGAGCGAGAACTGGCAATTGATAAGCAGAATTAGTTGTTTGGCGTTCGAAACGGCGCGTGATCTACTGCTTCGAATTCAAAGTTCTCTAGCAACGCTGCACGGTTGCCGGTGCGATCGCCACTACTTTCATCGTCATGTTCCGAACAATCACTATCCCGTCACCCTTCAAAAAACGCGCAGCCGGCGCGCTGCTGCTCGCCACCACGCTCAGCGCTCTCACCGCGCTAACGTCCATTAGCGCGCATGCCGCCGATAGCAAGAACACCGCGCAGGAATTGCGCGTCGGCTTCGTGCCTGGTCCTTACGCGGACGAATTCAAAGCGGGTGTCGAACCGCAACTGCGCAAGAAAGGCTATGCGATCAAGTACGTCGAGTTCAGTACAGGGCTCGAAGCAAATCAGGCCGTATATCGCGGCGAGATCGTCGCCGACGTGATGCAGCACGAGGTCTATCTGAAGTCGTATAACGAGCGCAACGGGACCGACCTCGTCGGCGTGGTGCAGGTGCCGACGCCGCCGATGGGTCTCTATTCGAAGAAGCACCGAACGCTGGCTGAAGTGAAACCCGGCGCGCGCGTCGCGGTGCCGAATGATCCGGTGAATCTCGAACGCGCGCTGAAGATTCTGCAGCGCATCGGCTGGATCAGGATCAAGCCGAACCCGAATCCCGTCGACGTGACCGAGCGGGACGTGATCGCCAATCCGGCCGGCATCAAGATCGTTCCGCTGGAATCGGCGCAAGCGCCGCGCGCGCTCGACGATGTGGATTACGCCGCAATTCAGGGCAATTTCGCGATTTTCAGCGGCCACAAACTGGCCGATGCGCTCGCGCTGGAAGAGATGACGCCGCCGTATATCAACCAGGTCGTCGTGAAGGCCGGCAACCGCAATGCGCGCGCGACGCAGGACATCGTTGACGCGTATCGGTCGGTGGAGTTTCAGCAGGCGATTCGCGGCAACCGCTTCTATGACGGCTTCAGGTTGCCGGCGTATTTCGCTAATGAGTGAGCGCGCTCATCGCAACCCACCGCCTTGTCACGGCGCGATTTCCTCGAGGCTTCGTTCGCGCGTCTCTGTCATTCTGAGTGCGCAAATCGCGCCGACCACCGCGACCACGGCGAACATCACGAACACCGAGCCGATGCCCCGCTTATGCAGCAGCAGTCCCGCAAGCGACGGTCCGACCGCGGACGCAAGACGCAGCCAGGAAGTGGCGAGCCCAGTGCTCGTCGCACGCATTCTGGTGGGATAAACCTCGGGCGTGTACAGGTACAGCACCGCCGCGATCGAACCGATCAGTCCATAACTCAGCGTGCCGAGCACCATTGCGCTCCACACGTCGTGCGCGGCAAAGAGCCCGAGGCATGCGAACAGAATCGCCGCCAGACAGAAAGCGGACACCGTCCAGTTGCGGCGGCCAACGCGATCGATCACATACGCGCAGATCAGCAGCAGCGCGACTTGTGCGACGTTGGTCATCGACGCGGCTCGCAGCGCGGTTTGCAGCGGCAGGTGATAAACCGAGCGATACAAGGTCGGCAGCCAGTTGTTCAAACTGTTCGCGATGAAAAACGCGGTCGCCCACAGCACCCACACGACGAGCGTGCGGCCGCGATAGAACGGCGAAAGCAGTTCGCGCCAGCCCGCGCGCGCATTCATCACGCCTTTGTTCGGCTGCTGGCGCCGGCCGGGTTCGATGCGGCGATCCGTGCTCGCTTCCATGTCGCGGACCACGGCTTCCGCTTCGTCGAATCGTCCTTTGGAAATCAGCCAGCGCGGCGATTCGGGCAAGCGCGCGATCAGCAGCGCGATCAGAAGCCCAGGCACCGCGCCGATCCAGAACATGATCTTCCAGCCGATGAGCGGCACGAGCCATGCGCCGATCTGTCCGGTCGCCATCAAACCGACCGGGAAAATCAGTTCGTATAGCAGAAAGTATTTGCCGCGGCCGTGAGCGTTGGACAACTCGCTGATGTACGTCGCCGCGACCGGCATTTCACCGCCCACGCCGATTCCCTGAATGAATCTGCACACCAGCAGCATCGCGAAACTGCCGCTCAATGCACAGCCCATGCTCATCACGGACATGATCGCGATGGCGATCGTCACGCTGCGAATTCGGCCGCGCCGCTCCGCGTACCAGCCGAACGTCAGCGCGCCGATGAATTGACCGATGTAGCTCGCGCCGATCAGCACGCCGATCTCCAGCGGCTCGATATGCCACAGGCCGATCAGCACCGGAAGCACGAAGGCGATCGAGAGCGCGTCGAACGCATCGAAGAACGTCGCGCTGCCGACGATGATCCGCGCCTTGGTATGCCAGCGCGAAAACGGCACACTCTCTATCCGGCGAATCAGCGCCGCGCTTGCAGCGTCGACAGCCGCTTCGACGGCCGCCGTCTGCGTGTCGTCGCGTGTGACTGCGCCCTGTAGCGTATTGCCATCCTGCATCGTCGTCTCCTGTTGCGGGTGCCGCGAGCGGCGTTCGGGCTGCGGCGCCCGATACGTCGTTCACGCATCCCGTCGTTGTTATCAATGCAATGCGTACACCGCGACGAGCGCAAGGACGACCACCACGCCCAGTGCCCACGTCCAGTTTCTTGCGCTCGTGCCTGCCGCTGTCTGCGAAGTGGCGCGCGTGCCTGCGTGAGCGTCGGCAGAAGCGGTCGCCGGGCGTGCTTCATCTTCCGCCGTCTGCTGCGGCCCAATCACAGCCGCCGTGAAGCGCCCAAAAAAGTCCTCGGCCATTTTTCGCGCGACACCGTCGATCAGTCTCGCGCCCACTTGCGCGAGACGCCCCCCAACCTGCGCATGCGAGCGGTACACGAGCCGCGTGCCGCCATTGTCGGCAAGCAGATCGACGTGCGCGCCGCCCTTGCCGAAGCCCGCCGCGCCGCCCGATCCTTCGAACGTCATCGAATACGACTGCGGCGGTTGTAAATCAGTCAGCACCATCTTGCCTTTGAAGCGCGCCTTGATCGGGCCGACGCTTGCAGCCATCACCATCTGAAACTGGTTGTCGTCGACGCGTTCGAACGACTCGCAGCCGGGCACCGAAGCCTTGAGGATTTCGGGGTCGTTCAATGCGGCCCATACGCGTTCGCGCGGCAGCGGCAAAATCTGTTCGCCTGTCAGTTCCATGTGCAACTCTCCTTGTCGTCCGTCAGCCGAGAATGTGTTCCCATTTCGCGCGCGTCTTGTCCTGCAGTTCCTTGCTCGCCTCGGCAACCTGCGGAAACTCCGCGAGAAAATCGAACGGACGGCACGCGTCGATAATCGCCTTCGAGTTGAATGGCGCCTTGTACGGATTCGCAATCGACATCGGATCGTTCTTCGACCCCATGCCGCGTTTGACGATGTCGATATCGATGTCCGGGTCGGTGCGCGTCGCGACGGCCCACATCACCTCCTGAAGATTCGCTGGGTCGATGTCCTCGTCGACCACGATCGAATAGCGCGACATGTATGCGCCCACGCCGCACTGGCTGAGAATGTGTCCCGCCTGCCGCGCATGTCCCGCATAGCGCTGACGGATCGACACCACGTTGAACATGCGCGCGCCGCCGATCTCATGCGCCCACACGCCGGCGACATCGGGCACGCCGGCCGCCTGAAGCGCATCGACGAGCAACGCCGAGCGCATCACGGCCTTCGAATACGAGTAGTCGTTCGGCGGCTTCGCGGGCGGGCTGCCCATGATGATCGGGTTGTTGCGATAGTAGATGCGCTCGATGGTCACCACCGGCGCGGTCTCCGCCTTGCCGGGGTAATAGCCGTGGAATTCGCCGAACGGCCCTTCGATCCTGACGTCGCCCGGATGCGCATAGCCTTCGATCACGATCTCCGATGCGCTCGGGAACGGCAGATCCGTCAACTGCCCTTTCACCACGGAGACAGGCTTCTTCAGGATCGCGCCGATATAGTTGTACTCGCACATGCCGAACGGCACTTCGATACCTGAAATCAGGTAGCCGAGCGGATCGCAGCCGATCACGATCGCCACCGGAAACGGCTTGCCCGCCTTCATGTGCTTGTCGTACTGGATCGCGCCGTGCTTGCCCGGAATCATGTCGAGGCCGACATGATTGCGGTCGTGAATCATCACGCGGTACGTGCCGACATTGATCCACTCCGAGTCGAGATCTTTCGTCACCACCATGCAGCCGGTGCCGATATACCGGCCGCCATCTTTCTCATGCCACAGCGGCGCGGGAAACGAAAAGAGATCGACGTCGCCGCCGGTCTGCACGTTGTCGAACACCGGGCCGTCCGCCACCGTCACCGGATCGTATTCCTGTGCATGCGCCTGCCATTGCTTCGGCTTGCCGCGCAATGTCTCGACCAGCGCGCGGTGCGTCGGCTGATGTCCGACGCGCAGGATCGACGACAATCGCGCCGGGCTCGCGGTGCTGCATGTCAGCGCGCGATGTCCTTTCGGATAGTCGGGGATATCGTCGAAAAGCAGCGCGGCGGGCCGCTCCTTCTTCACGTTCAACTCGCTGATCGCGCCGAGTTCCAGATTCCAGTCCGCGCCCGAAACGTCGGTCAGTTCGCCGAGCGCGCGCGCCTCGTCGAGCCATGCCCGCAGATCGAGCGGATGGGAAGTCGAGCTGTCTGTCACGTCGTGTGTCTCCGATAGTTTGGCGATTTGTATTCGTATTCGTATGCGGGATTGCGCGCGCCGTCGTCACGTGGCGCCGCTTCACTTGTTGATCGCCACAATGAGGCAATGCGGCGGCACACGCAAACGACCATCCTTCATGACAGGGATGAGAAGGATTCATGCGATGGTCGCGAATGCGATCGTGCGAATGGGACCGCGGCGCTGCGGCCCGCCGCGCGTCAGTTAAGTAAAGTTAAGTTCAGTCGAGCTCGCCAGGCGGGGCGCTCGACGGCTCGCGCCGGCCGTAACCGCCCGCATATTTGAAGGTGCCCTGCGCGGTAGCGATCAGCGTCTTCGAATCGATCCACGCCTCGCCGCGCGCGAAATAAACCGACCGCCCCTTGCGCTCGAGAAAGCCCTTGCCGATCAAGGTCTCGCCCACTCCCTTATCGAGGAAGTTGAGCGTCAGCGACAGCGTCACCGCGTGTATCGGCCGAAGCGGATCGGCGCTATAAAGCCCCGCATAACCGCAGGCCGCATCGAGCAGCGTCGCCACCACGCCGCCTTGCAGCACGCGTTGCCGGTTCAGCAATTCGGGCTGCAAGTTCAGGCGAAACTCCGCATAGCCATCGCGCCAGGCCGTGCGCGACAAGCCGAGGCTGGCAAGAAACGGATTTTCCAGCACATCGATATCCACTGTTGTTCTCTCCCTATCCGCGCGTGAACGGGCCTGACTGCCCAACGTTTCGGTTCTTCGCGCGCGGCCCGGCACATTGACGTTCCGGGTTTGTAACGATTGATTAATGTGCGCCGATAGACGACGCTTCGCTCGACCGGACCAAGAGTGCATGAGCGCTTTCCACGCGCGCAAACTAACTTTTCTCATGCCTGCATGAAAAAGTTTCATTTCCTCGGGGTCCGTAACCAGCCGATCATCCAGGCATCGGTGCGGCTTTCCGCGGGGCGGCCCTCCGCGGGGCGGTTTTCCGCAGGGCGGCTCTCCGCAGGGGGGCTTTCCGCAGGGCCGCCGGCACGTATTCCCGCGCCCGTGCGAGGCGCCTCGCGCGCCGATGAAACCCGCTAAGATCCACTACCCAGGCGTTCCTGCATTGCGCTGACAACAGATGAGACCCTATATCCCTTCGCTTCAGAGCCTGCTCGCATTCGAAGCTGCCTCGCGGCATTTGAGCTTCACCCGCGCGGCACAGGAACTCGAGTTGACGCAGACGGCCATCAGCCACCAGATCAAGACGCTCGAAGACCGGCTCGAAGTCAAGCTTTTCGTGCGGCGCCGAAACGTGCTCACACTCACGCCGGCGGCACGCGAGTATCTCGATTCGGTGCATGAGGCGATCAATCTGCTGTCCATCGCCACGGCGCACGCGCGCAAGAAAAAACCCAGCACCGTGCTCACGGTGACGTGCCTGCCCACCTACGCAGTCAAATGCCTGATCCCCGCGCTGCCCGAATTCCAGCGTGCTCATCCGGACATCACCGTGCACGTCGCAACGAGTTCGACGTTCAACGAGTTCGATCGCAACAGCTACGACGTCGCGATCCGTTACGGCTCCGGGCGCTGGGCGTCGGCGCGCTCGGACCGTCTGCATGGCGAGGAGTTTTTCCCCGTGTGCTCGCCCGCGGTGCTCGAAGAAGCGGGCAAGTTCGGATCGGTCGCGGAAGTGCTTGCACGCATGCGGCAGATTCGCACGTACTTTTATTCGATGTATCAGGACGATTGGCCCGCGTGGCTCGAAGCGGCCGTGCATGAGCCCGTCGAATTCGCCGGCGAATCCGTCTTCCATTTGCAGCTCACGTCGCTCGCGGCAGCCGTGGACGGCGTCGGCATTGCAATCGGCCGCACGCCGCTTGTGAACGGCGATCTGGCGAGCGGCAAACTCGTGGCGCCGTTCGACGTGCGTGTGCCGTCGAATTCCGCGTATTTCGTTTCGTCGCCGACCGACAAGGCACGCACGAAGAAAGTGGAAGCGTTCCGCGAATGGGCGCTCGCGCGGCTCGGTGAAAACCGCGCTCACGACGGCGCCGCGGCGCAATGCGAGGCGGCCTCGCCTTCCGTGCCCGAGCCCTGCTGAGCTCATGGTCAGCACGCATCCGCCCACGAACGATCCGCCCTTTCGCACTGTCGCGGCCCTGCTCGAACAGCATCGGCGCGCGACGCCCAACAAGCCTGCCATCGTCGATGTCGAGCGGCGCGCGAGCATGAGCTTCGAGCAACTCGCGCAATCGGTCGAGACGATCGCCAGACAATTCGCGCGGCGTGGCGTGACGAGAGGCACGCGCGTCGTGCTCGCCGACTGCGATGCGCCCGACAAGCTGCTGCTGTGGCTCGGCGCGTGGCGGCTCGGTGCAATCGTGTGTCCGCTCGACGTGCCCTTCGTCGGCGTAGAGATCGCACGGCAGTTGCTCGACACAATCAGGCCGAAGCTGATCGTGTTTCCCGTCGATGCCGTGGACCCCGCCGACACCTCCGTCGCCGCAGCGAACGTGCAGGTCGTGCGCTTCGCTTCGTGGGCCTCGGCCGGCCGCGAGAACATCGGCTGCGATGGCGACATCATCTCGCTCGAAGCAGGCGCGCACGACGACACGCCGCTGCCCGATGGCGCAACCGTATGCACGCTTCGCGACATCGCGTCGATGTGCTGCACGTCGGGCACGACCGGCATTCCGAAGATCGTCGTCTACGATCACCAGTCGTACTGGCTCAACGGCCTCGACAGTATCGACCTGCTCGGTTCGAGCCGCGACGACCGCATGCTCGAATACCGTTCGTTCGACTGGTACTCGGCGCAGATACTGAGCTTCATTCCGTTCCTGCAACTCGGTTCGACACTATGCGTCGCGCGCCGCTTTTCGCGCAGCAGCTTCGGCGACTGGGTCCGCGATCAGCGCATTACCGTTTGCGCGGGCGTGCCCACGGTGCTCAACATGCTTCTCGAAGCACCGCTCGAGGTGAGCGCCGAAACGTTCTCGTCGCTGCGCGCGATGACCTGCAGCACAGCGCCGCTATCGCCCGTTCAATGGATGCGCTTCGAAAAGCGCTACGGCATTCGCATCCTCAATCTGTATGGGTCGTCGGAAGCGGGATGGATGTGCGGCAACCGGCTCGAGCATCGCAAGCTCGGAACGGTCGGTTATCCGGCCGCGCATATCCGCTTCGGGATCGTGGATGCCGACGGTATGCCGTGCGCTGCCGGCGTCGAAGGCCAGGTTGTCGTCGACGGTGACAAGCTCGCGCTCGGCGTGCTTCAGCAAGACGGCTCGCTGCTGCCGATTCGCGGCGCGCCGCTTTTCACGCGCGATATCGCCGCACGCGACACGGACGGCTTCGTGCGCATGGCGGCTCGCATGGACGATCTCATCATTCGTGGCGGCGTGAAGATCGTGCCGCAGGAGATAGAGGATGTGATGCGTACGCATCCTCATGTGCAGGACGTCGCGGCGCTCGGTGTGCCCGACCCGGTGTATGGACAGGAAACCGTCTGCTTCGTGGTGTTGCAGCCGGACATCGCGCCGAACGTGGAGGCGCTGCGTGCGCATTGCCGGCGGCATCTGCCGCGCGAAAAGATGCCGATCAATATCTATCCGGTTGCAGCGCTGCCGCGCAGCGCGCGCGGCAAGATCTTGCGCGACGCACTGCGTCAGCAATGGTGGGGGATTGTCAGCTCAGGGCCGGAGTTGCCGGAGGCGGATCAAGACCAGGAGTAGGTCGTCGTCGCGCATCGCGAGCATCGCGCCGACGGGGCGCGGACTCGAACCCTACGTGCGCGTCACCGTGACGGGTACGACGCGGCGGCCCGTCGCGAGCCAGTCGGCGGCATTGCGCAGCACGCTCACGTCGATGCTGTCCATCGTGTCCTCCGTTGAGCGGCGCGCTTATGCGCCGCGATGCGCGACCATCTGCAACTCGACGAGAAAGCCGTGATGCAGCTCGGGCACCGGCACCACCGCGCGCGCCGGCTTGTGAGCGCCGAAATACTCCGCGTAGAGCCGGTTGAACTCCGGCCAGTTCTTCACATCGACGATGTACGCGGTGCATTGCACGACGTCGGTCAGCGCGCAGCCCGCCGCGGCCAGCACCTGCTCGCAATGAGCGAGCGTGGCGCGCACCTGGCGCTCGAAGTTGTCGGGGCCGTCCGTGGCCACGCCCGGCCCCGGCAGCATGCCCGAGACGAACGTGAAGCCGCCCGCCTGCACGGCCTGCGAATAGTGGCCGCCCGGAGACGGCGCATTGTCGGTGAAGATGAAATTCATGGTTCAAACCTCTTCTGGTAAGGGTTGGCCGCGCGTTTCCGGCAGCCACGGCGCGAGCGCGAGGCCGACCAGATAGATGAAGCCGACTATGACCGCCGCATGACCGTAGCCGCCGAAGCGGGTGATCAGTGTGCCGGCGACGAGCGGCCCCGTCCACGCAAGAAAGCGCGGAACATTGAAGCACAGCGCGATAGCGGTGCCGCGTACGCGCGTCGGATAAAGCTCGGGCAGCCACGTGGGCATCCACGTATATTGACCGAGGCTGAAAAAGCCTGCCACGCAGGCGACCGCCAGCAGCAGGCCGACGTCGTGCGTCCACATGAAGAGCACCGGCGTCAGCACGAACGCCATCGCGAAGAATAGACAGGTGATGCGCTTGCGGCCATAGGCGTCGGCGAGAAAGCCGAGGCCAATATAACCGCTGATCGCGCCGACGTTGTACGCCATGCCGGCAAAGCTCGCCCACGAGGCCGCAGAAAGCCCGGCATGCGCCGCGACCGAGCCGATGTAGGGCGGCACCCATGTCGAGATGCCCCACCAGCCGAGCGTCGTGCTGAGCGACATCAGCACGGCAATCCACGTGCGGCGGCGCAGCTTCGCGTCGGCCAGCAGATCGACGAGCGTAAAGCGCGCGAGCGACTGTTCGCGCGCGTCGAGCGTCACGCCCGACTTCCTGCGCGCGAGCGTCGCCTTGCGCTCCGTGTTCACACGCTGCCATTGCTCGGACTCGGGAATGCCCGCGCGCATCCACAGCGTCGCGAGACCGGGCAGCACGCCGATCAGATACATGTAGCGCCATGCATGCTCGCCTGCGCCGCTCATGAAAAGCCATATCAGCGACGCGACAAAAAAGCCCGTGCCAAGGCCGCACTGCATGAGCCCCGCGCCTTTGCCGCGATGCCGGTCCGGCCAGATTTCCGCAGTCATTGCGGTGCCCGTCGCCCACTCCGATCCCATCGCGAGACCGACGATGAAGCGCAGCGCCGCGAACGATGTCCAGTCCCACGACAGCGCGCTCAAACCGGTGGTCAGCGAATACGCGAGAATCGCGAACATCATCATCCGTTTGCGGCCGATATAGTCGGTCAGAATGCCGCCGATCAATCCGCCGATGCCCCAGCCGAGCAGCGTCAACGCGATCACGAGTCCCGCGTAGAACGGAATCTGCGCGTGGCCCGACGCCGGCAGCAACTGGCCGAGCGCGCCGCCCACGGTCAGAACCAGTGCATAGGTTTCATAGCCGTCGAAGAACCAGCCGAGATTGGACGCGATCAATGCGCTCCATTGCTGGCGGTTGATCGAGCGATACCAGACGGCATGGGTCGCGTCGTCCAGGGCGACCCGCGGCTCGCCGCCCAGGCTGCCGCGCGTGCCGCTGCCGGAGCTTTCCTCCAGAGGGTGCTGCATCGACTGTCTCCTCGATGTCGTTATCGCGCGCCATGCCGTCTGTTGTTCTTCAGACGCGCGTCACTGCGTTGATTTGCCATTGTTTGCAGGCGCGCTACGCGGCCACGACGGCCACCGTCGCCTTCGACTTGCGCATTTGCGCGGCGAGCTTCACGGCCTCGATGATCTCCGGATACGCGGCACAACGGCAAAGATTGCCCGACAGAAAATTGCGGATCTCCGCTTCGCTCGGGTCCGGATTGCGGTCGAGTAACTGGCGGCTCATCAGTATGAAGCCTGACGTGCAAAAGCCGCATTGAAACGCGCCGCACTCGATGAACGCCTGCTGCACCGGATCGAGTTCGCCATTGGCGTCCAGGTTTTCGATCGTGCTGACTTCGCCGCCGTCGGCCATTGCGGCGAGATAGAGACAGCCCGACACGCTCTCGCCGTTGACGATCACCGTGCAGCATCCGCACAAGCCCTGACCGCAGCTTTCGCGGGCGCCATATAGCGCGAACTGCTGACGCAGCACATCGAGAATCGTGTGATGCGGTTCGACCTCGGCGCCCACGCGCTCGCCGTTCAGCGTGAATTGAATGTTGATGGAAGTAGCGCTCATGTTTATTCCTCGGATAGCGGTTCATTGCGCGCGGCGCACAGCGCACGGTACACACGCTCGGGCGTGAGCGGCAGCGACTTCAGACGCACGCCGACCGCGTCTTCGATGGCCTCCGCAATCGCCGACGCGACGCCGAACGTCGAACTCTCGCCGACGCCTTTCGCGCCGAACGGCCCGTTGCTCTGCACCGAGTCGACAGTCTCGCGCCCGATGACCGGCGGAATATCGTGTATGCCCGGAATCTTGTACTCGGCGAACGACGCATTGCGAAGCTGCCCGACCTCGTCGAACTCCATGCGCTCGAACAGCGAAATGCCGAGCTGCATGATGGCCGCGCCGGATATCTGCGTGTCGACCACCTTCGGATTGATCGGCGTGCCGCAATCCACCACATGCTCGAAGCGCAGCAGCTTGAAGTGGCCCGTCTCCGTATCCACTTCGACTTCGACGCCGCAGCCGCCCACCATCCAGTTCGGTGTGATGTTCTCCGACTGCCCGGTCTCGTGTTCCGGCGACTTGTACGGCGGAATAAAGCTGCCTATGCCGACGATGTTGCCCGCCTGCATGCCGTACTTGCGCCGCAGCAGTTCGCCCGCGCGGCTCGCGGGCGCGGCCGGCACGCCGAGTTCATCGGCGAGTTCGGCGAGTTTGCGGTTCACGTCTTCAGCGGCGAGACGCACCGCGTGTCCCATGTGGAATGTCGAGCGCGAGCCGAGCGTCGCCATGTCGTAGGGCGTCACGTCCGTATCGGGCCGCATCACGCGGATGCGTTCGGCGGGAATGCCGAGCACTTCACCGGCCATCAGCGCAATCGCGGTTTCCGACGCCTGGCCCATATCGACCGTGCTCGAATAAACCGTGCAACTGCCGTCGCCCGCGAGGCTCACCATCGCCATCGACGTGGTGGGCGCAACCAGCGCCTTGAAGCCGACTCCAATGCCGCGCCCGCGCCGCAGCGTGCCTGTGCCGCGCTCGAACGGCGCCGCCCAGTTCATTCGCTGCGCGACGCGTTCGAGCACGAGACCGATCGCCGCGTCGTGCATCGGCGTGCCGGTTGCATGGGGACGCCCTTCGCGCAGGATATTGCGGCGGCGGAATTCGAGCGGATCGATACGAAGCGCGCGCGAAATCATGTCGGCATGGCTCTCGTAAGCCCACACCATCTGCGGAATGCCGAAGCCGCGAAAGGCGCCCGCAGGCGGCAGATTCGTATAGACCTGATACGAATCGATCCACACGTTCTCGATGTCGTACGGACCCGAAGCGGTAAAGCCCGACTTCTGCGTGACGCGCGGCCCGATATCGGCATACGCGCCGCCGTTCCACCAGACCTCGCATTTGCGCGCGGTAATGCGGCCTTCTTCGTTCACCGCCGTTTTCATGCGGAACGTGGTGGCGTGCTTGGTGATCGTGAAGAACTGCTCTTCCATTGTCAGCGAGATTTTCACGTTGCGCCGCGACAGCATCGCCAGCGCGACGACGAGCGCTTCGAGCTTGATATACAGCTTCGCGCCGAAGCCGCCGCCGAGCAGCGCCGACTTCACGCGCACGCGGTTCTCGTCCCAGCCCAGCAGACGCGCGATTTCGATGCGCACGAACGACGGGCTCTGCGACGCCGTATGCACCGTCAGCATTCCCGTGCCCATATCCGGCTCGGCAAGCGAGACCATCGGCTCGAGCGGCGTGTGCATCACCTGCTGCGTGGTGAACGTGTCGTCGAATACATGCGCGGCGCTTGCGAAGGCCGCCTCCACGTCGCCGCGCCGCAACTGGAAATCGAGCGCGACATTGGTGCCTTTGCGTCCGGCAAGATGCTTCAGGTCCGGGAACGTACCCGCTGGGCGCAGGAAGTCGTGCACGAGTACATCCGATTGCGCAGCCTCGACTTCGTTGAACACGGCCGGCAATTCCTCGTATTCGGCCATGATCAGATGCGTTGCCTCTTCGGCGATATGCGGATCGGCTGCGAGCACGACGGCAACGGGCTCGCCGATGTAGCGCACTTTATCCAGCGCGAGAATCGGCTGGTCGTGAAACGCCGGGCCATAGTAAGGCTCGGGAATCACCTTGCGAATATCCTCGCCGGTGTAGACGGCGAATACGCCCTCCATTTCACGCGCGGCGCTCGTGTCGATGCTGACAATCCTTGCGTGCGCCATCGTGCTGCGAAAAATCTTGCCGTACAGCATGCGCGGCAGCACGAGGTTATGAATGTACTCCGCGCGGCCCGTCACTTTCGAGCGCGCTTCGAGCCGGTTCAATGCGCGGCCCACCTGCTTTTGTGCTGGCTGTTCTTCCAGCGTCTTGTCGATCTTCATCACGCATGATCCCCGAATTGAGCGGCGCGTCCGCTCGCGGCGGCCAGCGCCGTGCGCACCGCGCGGCCCAGATAGACCTTCAGCAGTTGCTTCTTGTAACTCGCGGACCCATGAGGATCGCCGACGATATCCAGTTGCGCCGCAGCCGCTTCGCCCGCTTCACGCAGAATCGCGTCGTCGGGCGCCGCGCCGCGAAGCAGCGCCTCGGCATGCGTGAGCCGTGTCGGCCGGTCCGTCGCCGCGCCGACGATCACGCTCGCGCGGCCGATGCGCGGCCCCTCGATATCGAGCACGACAGCCACGCCGAGCGCAGGCCAGTCATGCGCCGCGCGGGTCGTGACCTTCATGTACGCAGCGGGCCGGCCGGCTTGCGGCGGCACGATCACTTCGGAGATCAGTTCATCGCGAGCGAGCACCGTTTCGTAATAGCCCGTGCACAATTGCTCGACGGGCACCGTGCGTTCGCCGTGCGGACCCGTGATCGTCACGCGTGCGCCGAGCGCGCTCAGCACCGGCGGCATATCCATATGAGGATCGGCGTGACCGAGGTTGCCGCCGATGGTCGCCACATTGCGCACTCGCACATTCGACAGCGTGCGCAACGTGCGGGCGATGAGCGGCCATCCCTCCTTCACGACCGGCGAATGCTCGAGCGTCGCGAGCCGCGTCAATCCGCCGATACGCAACTCGCCGTTGTCGTCCAGGCCGACCTGCGCATAGTGCGGCTCGATATCGCTCAAACTGACGAGCCGCGTCGGCCGCAGCACGCCGGCCTTCATCATCAACATCACCGCGGTGCCGCCGCCCACCGGGCGAATATCCGGGTCTTCCGGGTCCAGCAGCGCAATCGCTTCCTTCAGCGACCGTGGCTTCGCGAGCTCAAACGGAATCATCCAGGCACTCCTTGTTGCGCGTATTCGTTGCAGGTTTCTTGTGCATCTAGCGGGCGCAGCCTGCGCGATCGAGCAGCGCGTGCAGTTCGCGCGCGACGATGTCGGGCGTTTCCAGCGGCGTCAGATGACGCGCCTTCGGGATCTCGGTGAAGGTCGATCCGGCGATGCCCGCGTGCAACGCGCGCGCCATCGCGGGCGTCGCCGCATAGTCCTCTTCACCGACGATCACGCACGTCGGCACTTTCACCTTCGCCATCAGCGCGCGGCCGTCGAACGAACCGAGCATGCGGCCCGTCGCGGCGAACGCGGCAACGTCGTTGCGTAGAAAGGTGTCCACGCAACGTTGCACCACTTGCGGATGCGCGGCGCGAAACGCGTCGCTGAACCAGCGCGTGGTCTGGAATTCGACCAGCGGCGCAAGGCCGCCCGCCTCGGCCTTCTGGGCGCGCGCGTCCCAGTCCTGCGGCGCCGTCTCGCCGTACCACGCGGTCGTGTCGATCAGGCCCGCGCCGATCGCATCAGGACATGTGGCCGCGAATTGCAGCGCGACGCAGCCGCCCATCGACGCGCCCGCGATCAGCACGTTGCGAAAGTCCGTCGCGCGCAGCACGTCGTAGACGTCCTGCGCAAACAGCGACACCGTGTACGGACCAGCCGGCTTGCCGGACGCGCCGTGACCGCGCGCATCGATGGCGAGCACGGCTGCGCGCGGCAACAGCCGCTCGACGACAGGCGCCCAAAAGTGACGGTCCATCGCGAGCGAATGCACGAGCACCACGCGCACCGTGTTGTCTTTTGCGCCGTAGAGGGTGTAGCCGATTTGCGTGCCGTCACGCACGGTAACGTGCGACGACACGACATCGGGACTGATCGGTTGATTCATTGCGTGCTCCACTGGCTATCGGATGCGTTCGAGTTCGGGTCATCGAGCCCTCAGCCGGATATTGCGGGCTCGCCGTTGGACCGGCAAACGACGATCTTTCATGTAAAGCATGAAAACAATTCATCGCTTGCGAACGGACGTTCCATCGCATCGACGACCATGCGCGTTTCCTTATTGCGCATCGCGCCGCCGCACGCAGCGGATGAATTTCTCTCATATGCGGCATGAACAATTAGCGTTTGCCCGGCGCATGGCTGGCGGTCAATCTTGCTGCCAGAGCATGCCGGCGCATGTCCGCGCGCGGTCTCTTCCAGTTCTTCCCGCTCTTCCGCTTCTCAACCATAAAGGTCGAATGCCGTGAACTTCACCAGGAAAGTCCTGAGTTCGCAGTGGGTCCGTCCGCTGCTGCTTATTGTCGTCATCGTGCTTGCGTGGGATCTCGTGATACGCATCTTCAAGATTCCGCCGTATCTGGTGCCGACGCCCGAAGCGATCTTCCATCAGATCGCTGCGCAATGGTCGATGCTGCTGGAAGAGTCGTTGCCGACGCTGTACGCGACGCTCGGCGGCTTTGCGCTTTCGGTGCTGATCGGCGTGCCGATCGCGATGCTGGTCGCCGCGTCGCCGCTAATCGAGAGCTACCTGTACCCGCTCGTCGTATTTTCGCAGAGCATTCCGAAAGTGGCGATTGCGCCGCTTTTTGTCGTCTGGTTCGGCTTCGGACTCTTTCCGCGCATACTGGTTGCGTTCCTGCTCGGCTTCTTTCCGGTTGTCGTATCGACGGTGATGGGCTTCAAATCGGTCGAGAAGGATCTGACCGATCTGGCGAAGTCGATGGGCAGTTCGCCGGTGAAAACGTTCTTCAAGATCAGCCTGCCGCACGCGCTTCCGTCGATCTTCGCAAGCATGAAGGTGTCGATCACGCTCGCTGTCGTCGGCGCGGTGGTCGGCGAATTCGTCGGCGCGAATTCGGGACTCGGCTTCGTGCTGCAACGTGCAAACGGCAACTTCGACCAGCCGCTGATCTTCTCGGCGCTGGTCGTGCTGTCGGTGATCGGCGCGCTGCTGTTCGTCGCCATCGACATGCTGGAGCGCATCGCGATTCCGTGGCATGCGTCGCATCGCTCGCGGCTGCTTGGACGCGCTTAACGCGTTCGCGGCGCTCGCGGCGCTCGCGGCGTTCGCGCGGTTCCACCGCATTCGCTTTGACTACCCCACATCAAGAAGCAGACAGCACCCATTTCAGATGGGGCCACAGGAAGGAGACACCATGAAATCACGAAAGCCGACGCGCATGGCAGCCGCGCTCGCGTTTGCCGCGGTCTGCTGCACGGGCCACGCCGCTTACGCGAAAGACTCGCTGACATTGATGCTCAACTACACGGTCAACGGCGCGGTCGCACCGTTTTATCTCGGCAAGGTGAAGGGCTACTACGACGCCGAAGGCATCGATCTCAAACTGATGGAAGGACACGGCTCGGGCCCGACCGTGCAGGCCGTCGCGACGCACAACGTGGACATTGGCTACGCGGACTTCAGCACGATGGTCAAGGTCGCCGCGATGGGCGCACCCGTCAAAGCGATCGGCGTGCTGATGCAGGAAAATCCGACCTCCGTGGTCGGCCTCGCGGACAAGAACATCAAAACGCCGCAGGACATCAAGGGAAAAACGGTTGCGGTTGCGCCCGGCGACGCGTCGTCGCAGCTATGGACGATGTTCATGAACAAGGTCGGCCTGAAGGACTCCGACTTCAAGACCATCACCGGCAATCCGCAGACCACGATCAATGCGGTCATTACGGGTCAGGCGGATCTGCTGGTCGGCTTCGCGACGATCCCGCTGATCTCCGTCGAGCAGGCCACGAAGAAGCCCGCGCGCGCGATCCTGTTTGCCGACTACAACGTGAACGTGGCGACGCTTAGCATCATCGCGCGCGACGACATGATCAAGGACCATGCCGATCTGCTCAAACGCTTCATGCGCGCGACGGCGAAGTCCGTGAACGACAGCGAGAAAGACCCGGCCGCCGCGGTCGATGCGCTACTCAAGACGCTGCCCGCCGCCGGTTCGCGCGACACGATGATCCGCACGCTGCAGGCGACGATCCCGTTCTACCGCACGCCCGAAACCGAGAAGGCGCCGATCTTCCACGTCAGCGCGAAGAACATCGACGACTCCGTGGCCGCGATCGTGCAGTACAGCAAGCTCGATCCGTCGGCGAACGTGCCCGCGAAGTACTACACCGGCGCATTCGTTCCATGAGCCGCACTAGCGCCGCCGCGTCGTTCATTTCCGTTCACCCGAAACCCGCCCCGCTATGACCACCGTACTCAAGCTCGACGACAAGCATCACCGGTCTTTTTCCGCGCCCGCGCCCGCCAGATCGCTGATAGAACTGCGCGGCGTGACCAAGAGTTATCGCAGCGCGCAAGGCATGATGGAAGCGCTGAAACCGCTCGACTTCGACATCCGCGAACAGGAGTTCGTTTCGATCGTGGGGCCGTCCGGATGCGGCAAAAGCACCTTGCTGAAGATGGTCGCCGGACTCGAAGCGATCTCGTCGGGAACGATGACCTTGTCCGGCGAGCCGATTCGCGGCCCGCAAAAGAACGTGGGCATCGTGTTCCAGAGCGCCGTGCTGCTCGCGTGGCGCAACGTGCTCGACAACATCCTGTTGCAGGCGGAAATGCGCCGCATGCCGAGGCGCGAAGCACGCGAGAAGGCAATGCAGCTAATCAGCATGGCCGGTCTCGAAGGCTTCGAGCAAAAGTATCCGTGGCAACTTTCCGGCGGCATGCAGCAGCGCGTGTCGATCTGCCGCGCGCTCTTGCACGAGCCGTCCGTTCTGCTGATGGACGAACCTTTCGGCGCACTCGACGCAATGACGCGCGAGAGCATGAACATGGAATTGCAGCGCATCTGGCTCGAATCGAAGAAAACCGTGCTGCTCATCACGCACAGCATTCCTGAAGCGGTATTCCTGTCGGACCGCGTACTGGTGATGTCGGAACGGCCGGGCTCGATTGCCGCGATTTACGACATCGATTTGCCGCGTCCGCGTTCCCTTGAGGTGATGGCAACGCCGGCATTTCTGCATCACACGAAGACGATTCGCGCGCACTTCAATGCGCAAGGGTCGCTCGACGATCACTGATCTCCTCAAACGCAAAAAAAGGAACCGGTTGGAGCCTAAAGGCTTCCGACCGGTTTTTTTTGCGTGAGTTGAGATGCAGTAGAAGCTACGGCTAGAACCAGTGATTCATACCGAACGAGATGCCCGTCTGTTTCGCGTGACCCGACGCGTTCAACGTTGCGTTAGTGACATAAACGCCGGTGAAATGCGTATAGTCGATGTCCGCATAAAGCTCGGTGCGCTTCGAGAGCAGATAGTCGATGCCGAGAATCGCCACGTCTTTCCTGCCGTCCACGCCGCCGGTCTTGTTCTTGTTGTCGTAATACGCGGCGGTCACGCTAAAGAACGGCGTCGCCTGATAACGCAAACCGCCCCACAAGTACTGATTGCGTGTCATGCTGCGCGCCGAAGCGGGCGTGTCCTGCAAATCGAGGGAGTAACCGGCCATCACATCGACAGGGCCCACGCTCACCGTGCCGCCTGCCGTGTACTGGTCATTGCTGAAGTATTCGCTCGAGGTCGCCGTCAACGGATTGGACTTGTGCGTATAGCCCGCGCCCAGCTTGATCGTCTTGCCCCGATAGTTCAGGCCGCCGGCGAGCGTCGAGCCGTGTGCGGCGCTGCCCGGCACGCCGCCCAGCGCATATTCGCCGCGAACCACCCACGGCCCGAAAATGCCGCGATAGTTGATGTCGTTATCGTCGCGTCCGGTGTTGCCGCCCGACACCGCCGTCGATTCCGTAATGCCGAGGTAATGGAAGTCGAACGGCTCGAAGTCCTTGATCAGAAAATGCTGGAGCGTGAACTGCCGCCCAAAATCGACCTGCCCGAATGGCCCGCCTATTCCGACCGTCGACGTGCGCTGGAAGATCTGGTTGTTGGTGTTGTTATTCGCGCCGGTCGACAGCACGAAGCCTGCTTCCAGATTGAAACGCGCATAGTAGCCGCCTCCCAGATCTTCCTTGCCCTCCAGGCCCCAGCGGTTCGAGTTGTAGACGCCGTTCGACGCCATCGTCAACGCCGCGCCGCCCGCCTTCGTGCCGTTCACGAGATTGCGCAAGCCGCCGTCGAGCGAACCGTATAACGTGACGCTGCTTTGCGCATGCGCCGCGCCGCTCGACAGCCCAAGCAACGTGAATGCCGCGAGCGAGCGCGTCAACATACTCATTCGTACAGCCGGAAGTGCTTCTCCTTTGTCGTGCATATCTCCTCCATCGATGTCGTTCTATTGATATGGTGGCCGCTATCCGCGGCGCGTTAGATGTCTTTCTTTTCAGCGAAGAACCAGTCGGAATCCTTATTGATCCACTCAGGCCCGACGCGTTGACGCGTCTGTTCCTCGCCCGTTTCGAAGTACTCGCTCTTCACGGCGCGCTGCGCCATCGCTTCGTTGCGCTCGTCCCAGTCGCCCATCGAGACGCCGTACCACGGCCATTCCGGGCGCAGCGGCGGCAGCCCGAGTTCTTCCCAGATGGCCTTGGCGTTTTCCATGTACTCGCGCGTCGGCAGCGAAAGCGGCGGCAGCTTTTCCTTGCGTGTCGCGTTCATCAGGATCACGCCGTCAACGGCATCGTCGCCGCGTTGCGCGCCCGACGTGCGTGGTCCGTGTCCCGTATCGCGGCCATGCAGGATCTGCACGTCCTTGATCGCGTTCATCCGGTAGCTCATCGACCAGAAGATCGCATCGCTGTTTTCGGGGTTGATGTCGTTGCTCACGGCAACGACCAGCTTGCCGACAGCCGGTTGCAGCGACGCCGCGCCCATCAGCGCGCGCCATATTTCGGTTTCGGTTGCCTTCTCGCTGAACACCACGATCACGAGCTTGCGCAGATTGGTCAGCGGCTCGTGCATCACGACTTTTTCGACGCTTGCGATACGCAGCGAATTCTTCAAGTGATCGAGAAACAGCGGCTCGAACGCGACTTTCTTGACGAGCGAACTTTCGCTCGGCGTCACCTGGCTGATGATCGACACGAGATGCGCGTTCTTGCGTCGCGTAATCGCCGTGACGTTCATGTACGGATTGAATTCCTGCAAATTCACGTGACCGTGCGATTCGCCGAAAGGCCCTTCCGGTTCGAGCGTATCCGTCGGAACGAATCCTTCGATCACGATTTCAGCGTCGGCGGGCACAAGCAGATCGTTCGTCCTGCACTTCACCACGCGCAGCGGTTCGCCGAGAATCGCGCCGGCCACGCCGAGTTCGTCCACGTCGATTGGCAGCTTCTGGACGGAACAGAACGACACGGCCGGATGGCCGCCAATCACGAGCGCGGCAGGCATCGGCTTGCCCATCGCCTTGTACTTGAGCCAATGCTGATAGATGCCTTGCCCCATTTCGATCGACGGATTGCAGCCGACGCGGCGCTTACCCTTGATCTGTCCGCGATACGTGCCCATGTTCTGAATGCCGTTTTCCGGATCGACGGAAACGTACTGCGAGCACGTTGTGTACGGCGCGTTGTCGAAGCCCGGCGTCGAAATGGGAATCGGCAGATGCTCGAGACCTTGACCGTCGACATCGAGTTCATCGCCGATGAAACACACTTCCTGGCACGGCGCTTCGTTCACGAGAACGGGCGCGATCGGATTGCCCTTCGCCTGCTGCCACTTCTTGCCGATCTGATCGACGGGCACGCCCATGCCGATCGAGTAGACCTCGCGATTGATCGACAACGCGCCGACCACGACAGGCAACTCGTAGCGGCGTCCTTTGCTGTCGACGACGTTATGAAACACGAACGCCTTTCGATCCGACTCGGGAATGCCGCCGCGCAATTGCCAGCGCACGAGCGGATGGAGTTCGGTGTCCTTGTTGATTTCGCGGTGTACGTGAACGACAAGGCCCTTTTCCTCGAGGGCCTGCAAGTGGGTCTGAAACGAGGGGAAAGTTTTCATGGTTGTCCGGTGAATGATCAAGGGGAACGACGGTGAGCGCAGACTGACGCACAACGACCTCCCCTCGCAAACGCTGATTTCTCATGTACGTCATGAACGGATTTCATCCGCGGACAATGAAAAGCCCTCATGCGAGGCATGAACAGATTTCGTTTGAACGACAGGGGCCATGTCATGCAACCTGAGTGCGGAGACAGACGAACATACGAACCTACGAACCCGCCGCGCAGCGGATCGACAAGAGACGACGAACATGGACCGACGCAAACGTATCGTGGTGGGAATCAGCGGCGCTTCCGGCGTTGTCTATGGCGTGAGGCTGCTCGAGATGTTGCGCGAGCTCGACGTGGAGACTCATCTGGTGATGAGCCGCTCGGCGCAAATGACGCTCGCCTACGAAACCGACTTGCGCGCGGCCGACGTTCAGGCGCTGGCTTTCGAGCACTATCCCAATGCCGATATTGGCGCGGCGATTTCGAGCGGCTCGTTTCGCGTCGACGGCATGATCGTCGCGCCGTGTTCGATGAAAACGCTCGCGGAGATCGCGACGGGCAACACGGGTTCGTTGCTGTCGCGCGCCGCGGATGTGATGCTGAAGGAACGCAAACGCGTCGTGTTGATGGTGCGCGAGACGCCGCTGCATCTCGGGCATCTGCGCAATATGACCGCGGCGACGGAAACCGGCGCGATCATCTATCCGCCGGTGCCGGCGTTTTACGCGCGGCCCGACAGTTTGCAGTCGATGATCGATCACACGCTGGGACGCGTGCTCGATCTATTCGATATCGACGTGGGGACGGTGAAACGCTGGACGGGCGAACACAGTCAGAAGCTCGTCAGCGTGTCGAACGGTTGAGTCACGCCGGCACATCGTCGGCGTAACGTGCTTCGTCGAGATCGGCAATCAGCGTCGGGCCTGCTGGTTGCCAGCCCAAACGTGCCTGTGTCAGAGCACTCGACGCGGGCATATCGAGCGCCGCGAAGATCGCCATCCATCCGAAATACGCCTGCGTCTGCTCGCGCGCGATCGAAACGACCGGCAGCTTGAGGCCACGGCCCAACGCCTCCGCGATCTCCCGCGCGCTCACCCCCTCCTCGCCGACCGCGTGATAGCGCGCGCCGCGCTCCGCTCTTTCGATTGCAAGTCGATACAGCTTCACGACGTCCGATAGATGTCCCGCGGGCCAGCGATTACGGCCCTCGTCCACATACGCGCAAACCCCTTTCTCGCGCGCAATCTGGATGAGCGGCGTGATCAGCCCTTGCCGGAACGGGTTGTGCACTTGCGGCAGGCGCATCACCGAGACATTCACGCCTACCTCCAGCAGAACGTTACTCGCCAGCTCCGTTGCGAGTCGCGGATTCGGGTGCGCCGTGTTGAACACATCCTCCGTGGCGGGCTGCCCGTCGTCGCGGCTGCCCGCGCCCGTGCCCGACGTGACGAGCAACGGACGATCGGAACCGGCCAGCGCCGATCCGAGCGCTTCGATCACGCGTGCGTCCTTCTCGCAGTTCGCCGCGAAGCGCGAAAAGTCGTGGTCGAATGCGAGATGGATGACGGCGTCCGCGTTCGTGACGCCGCCGCGCACGCTGTCGACGTCTTCAAGCGTGCCGCGATGAACGTCGGCGCCCGCGGCGCGCAGCGCCTGCGCGCCCGCATCGGAGCGCGTCATGCCGATCACCTGATGACCGGCCTCGATAAGTTCGGGCACCAACGCCGAGCCGATGAAGCCCGTTGCGCCCGTCACAAAGATCCGCATGGCAATGCCTCCTTAGGTAGTCACCCTGTACTATGCGTTCATCCGCTATCCTGTTTAAGTAGTGACGTTATCCCGGTAAAAGGACTAACAGGCTCAGCATGTCAGTGAACGACGCTCAAACCCTCGGTGACTTTTTGCGCAGCCGCCGCACGCGTCTGGACCCGGCGAGCTTCGGCTTTTCGGGCCGTAGGCGCACGCCTGGACTGCGCCGTGAGGAAGTCGCCCAGCTTGCCCACATCAGTTCCACCTGGTACACCTGGCTCGAACAGGGCCGCGGCGGCGCGCCGTCCGCGCATGTGCTCGAGCGCATCTGCGCGGCGCTGATGCTCACCGATACCGAGCGCGAACACGTTTTCATGCTAGGTCTCGGGAGGCCGCCCGAGGTGCGCTATCGCGGCGTCGACGGTGTGAACCCGCGGTTGCAGCGCGTGCTCGATTCGCTCGACGCGAGCCCCTCGATCATCAAGACCGCGACGTGGGACGTGGTCGCGTGGAATGCGGCCGCCGCGGTCGTGCTGACCGACTACGGCAGGCTGCCGGCCGGCCAGCGCAACATCCTGCGCTTCCTGTTCGGCGACCCGGCCATTCGCGCGAAACAGCACGACTGGGAAAGCGTCGCGCGCTTCGTGGTCGGAACATTCCGCGCCGACGTGGCGCGCGCAGGGCTCGCTTCCGAAGTGGGCGAACTCGTCGACGATCTGCGCCGCGCCAACGCGGACTTCGACCGCATGTGGCGCGAAAACCAGGTGCTGGGTCACGGTGACGGCGAGAACGTAAAGCGCCTGCTGCATCCCACGCTCGGGCAGGTCGAAATGGAATATTCCCTATTCGCCGTCGATGGCCGGCCGGATCTCGGCATGGTCGTGTACACGCCATTGGATGCGCTCATGGCCGAGCGCATCCGCGCTGCCGCTCTTCAACATCGATCGATCGCCGCCAGCCGCCGACATGAAACTGCATCGTGGTCGAACGGCTCGCCTTTAGAGTGCGAACAGGACATGACGCGCGTCGGTGCCGGTGCAAACTGAACGCGTCAAGGAGGATTCGTTATGGTTCGTCTGGTCATGATTCTGCTCGGCGTCGATTACCTGCGCACGCGTTGGCGCTCGCTCAGGCTGATGGGCGCGGCTAGCCTGCTGCTCGGCATCGTCGTGTTCATCGACGCGCTCGACGGCGCGCTCTATTTTCCGATCACGCCGTTTGCGGTTTTGTTGCTGCTCGAAGGGCTCGCCACGCTCGCGGTCGCGTGGACCGGCATGGGCGGCCAGCGCACGCTGCGCTATGCGAAGGGCATTGCGTTCTCGTTGGCAGCCGCGCTGATTCTCGCGGGTCATCATCATGGACACTTCGCACTGTCGATGATTTTCGGCACGCTGTTTCTCGCCGATGGCCTGTTGCAGATCGTCTCGGCACATGTCGTGCGCTACCGTACGTGGCGGCTCGCAACGATTGGCGGCGGCGTGGAAATCGCGTTGGCGCTCTTCTTCTATCAGCCTTATCCCACGCATTATGTCGGCACCGTACCGTATTGCCTCGGCCTCGGTTTGATCTTCGGCGGCTGGAATCTGTTGTTGCTGAGTACGCGGGCGCGGCGCCTCGTGTCGAATCCCGCAGTCGATTCGGATGCC
Source organism: Paraburkholderia sp. RCC_158 (assembly GCF_041355255.1). Taxonomy (NCBI): domain Bacteria; kingdom Pseudomonadati; phylum Pseudomonadota; class Betaproteobacteria; order Burkholderiales; family Burkholderiaceae; genus Paraburkholderia; species Paraburkholderia sp. RCC_158. The sequence continues at coordinate 130,416 of NZ_JBFUPM010000001.1, forward strand.
GAACGATCGGACAACAGCGATGCAGCGACTCGGGCCGCGATGACGAACATCGAATGGGACGGCCCGCCCGCCGCCGACGAAGCCGCGCTCACCGTGCATGTGTGGACCCCCGTCGGATCGGCCAAAGGCGAGGCGCGGCGACAGCCGATTGTCGATCGTTATATCGCGGCGGTGGATCGCAACGGCGTGATCTCGACCGGACACGCGGCGCTGGAAGCACCTGACGGCATTTACGTGAGCCTCTATCCCGCGGTGGAATTCGATCGTTCGCCGGATGACTTCGCGCGGCTCTTGCGTGCCACGCGCGAGAACGATGTGCCCGGCGTGTTCCAGCCTGACTATGCGACGGAATCAAAGGCGTGGTGTCCGTCGACGGTTCAGGTGCGCATACGCAATTACGATCCGGCCCGCTTGCGCCGCTTCTGGGACGCGTACCGGCAAGACACCACGTATAACCTGACGTCCCGCAACTGTTCGAGCAGTGTCTCGCGCGCGCTCGAGGCGGCGATCGAAGGGGCTTCGACACGCGTATGGGGCGGCCTCGGTGGCGTCGGCGGCCTCGGCGGGTGGCGGCCTTTTCTTCGCGTGATCACGACGCCGGAGCTATGGGTTGCTGCGCAAATACGCAAACGCGCGGCGACGATGGCGTGGACGCCCGGCCTCACGCTCGACTATGCGCGCGCGCTCAGCATGCTTGCCGATCCGCGTCCTTCCGGCTGGGTCAGGATGGCGCGTCTGGCCATGCGCAAGATGGTTCGATCGCGGCGTCTGGATCGTGAGCCTGCCGATGATCCGTCGATGCTGCGGACGCTCGTATCCGATCATCGAGCCACCGCAGCAAAGACGAACGAAGAACAACGCTAACGCTAACTGCTGTACTTCAGGCTCCAGCCGAACGTGCGGGTACTGCCGGCGTTGATCGTGAACGGCTGCGTCGTGCACGCGAAGTTCGAGTGCAACTGGCCGATCGGCGTCGTCGACAAGGGGTTCGTGGCGCCGCCCGCTGTCGTATCGAAGTTCGACAGCGCGCAACTGTCGAAACCGGTCGTGGCGTAGCCGGTCGCGCTGCTATTGGCGTTATTGGCGTAATTGACCGAGAAGCCGTCGCCGTTGGCGGTCGTGCTCTGGTAATCGGCGAATGAAGTGAAGTCGGTTTCCACCGTCACATTGCCGGTCAGCGTCGCCGAGCTCAGCGTATCGGTGCGCGTCAGCGTGCCTCGGCCGAATGTGAGCACCGTATGCGCCTGCAAATCCAGGTCCGTCGAGAACGCCGCGTTCTTCGCGGCTTGCCTGAACTTCGCCGTGTCGAACGACACGATCACCTGACCATTACTCTCCGTGACGTTGAGATTTTTATAGTACGTGACGGGTATATAGGTCTTGCCGTTATACGACACCTGCGGAATCAGCAATGCATAGCCGAGGTCGGTCGTACCGTAGATAAGCTTGTCGGAGAAAGGAACCGGGTAATACGGCGTGAATGAATTGTAGTCGGGCGCCTGGCTCAGATTCAGATTGATAACCCGATTGCCGTCACGCACGGTCAGAAGCGCCGCACTGTACGGGTGCGCGGTATCGGTGGGCTGGTTGTACCAGGTCAGCGTATAGCGCGGCCTTGCATCGAGCCACGCCTGATAGTCGGAATCGGCCATCGGCGCCTTGCCGCCGAAACCCAGTTTGCTCCACCACGCATCGACATACATGTACTGATGCAGCAGGCTGAAGTTCTCGCCCATCACGCGCGGCTTGCCGCGGTAAGTATCGGTGCCGCGGCCTTTCACCCACATGTTCACCGACGGAGTCGGCAACGTCGGGTCATACCAGAACGTTTCATAGCGGCGAGCCGCCTTATAGATGAACGTATAGGCGATCTGCATTTCCTGCGGCGTCAATACGCCGGCATTGGCTGCGGCAGTGAGAACTTCCATGAATGCCGAATCGCCATAAGGACCAATGGACCGTCCATAGTTGAAGCCCTCGCCGTCCGCGTTCAATTGAGGAAGAATAAGATCGACCGATTTCCTCAAATAGCCCTTCAATTCCGGCGTGAGATTGGCCTCGTTGCCCATTTCGAGTGTGCGCTCGACTACTTCGCCGATCAGCAACGTGCTGTATCTGTCGAAGCGCGCCTGGTCGTAATAGGTCGTGTGCGTGTTCGATGCTTCGTCGGAGAAGCCGCCCGACGAATCGTTGCGGATATGGTTCGTGAGCGTGTATAGCAACGCGTCGCGCGCGTTCATCGTGGCAACGGCCGGGTCGGTCGCGGACGAAAAGGTCGGATTGCTCCAGCCGAGTTTCTGCCGTAGTCCAGCAATGCCGTACGACACCGCATAGTAATTCTGCGCGGTATTCAGCGATGCAACGTCGATCGGCACGCCGGCCGCAGGACAGGTATTCGTCTTTCCGCTCGAATCCGCGCCGAACATGTCGCAGAAGGTTAGACGGTTTTGCAGCGTCGCGAGCATTGTGTCGCTGAATACTTCGTTGAGCATGCCGTGCGCCTTGAAATTGTTCAGCGCCACCAGGTAATAGTATTCGCCCCACGAAGTATTGGCGTAGGTGTAATTGCCGCCGCTCGGCTGCGCCATCATCGCGGTGGTGATCTTCTGGTAGGTCGCTAGATAGTCCGCGTATTTCGGATCGCCCTTCGCCTTCATATCGATCAGGATGTACGAAAGGCCGAGCGCGAGTTTGCCGGGCAGGAATTTGTCGCCCGTGTTGGTGTCGAGAACGTGTACCGGAGTGCCGTCGCCGAGATCCATCACGACCTGCGTGAAGTCCGGCGATTTCCTGATCAGATCGAAGAGCGCCCGCATCTGGCCCATCATCGTGATGGGCACATCGGTTCCTCGCGGAACGCTGGTATCGCTCGCGCCATAAACGATTGCATGCAGCGACGGCGCGGCTGTCGGCGTGGGCGTAGGCGCGGGCGGCTGGTTCGCATCGTCGGTGCCGCTGCCGCAGGCCGACATGAGAAGAAGCGTCAATGTACTCACAGCACACCTGCCGATGGACTTTCGTGGGGAACGCATGTCTGTCTCCTGATTAGTGTTGGATAGAGCTCGGCGGCTCCTGGCAACCTTCGAGAAAACGATTAACTTATTGCAAGGCGCTTATCCTCGCACCATTTCTCCGTCGCGCACAACCCTAGGTAAACTCAGCACTAGCATTGCGGCCGCAAAGCTCCTATTCTAGAAAAACGTTTTCCTAATTGGGTCCAAATCGCTGACCGCGCGCGACTGCGCCGGGTGCTGCGCCGCGGGCCCGGGCGCTCGTCGCCCGGCACAGAAAAGCGCGGCGCGACGAGCGAAGCCGTGCGACGGAGACATCCATGCAAACTGCCGTACTCGGTCTTGCCCGTACAGCCAGCCGCTACCGCTGGACGGTCTGCGCACTGCTGTTCTTCGCGACCGTCATCAACTACATGGACCGCCAGATTCTCGGGCTGCTCGCGCCGCTGCTGCAGCATGACATCGGCTGGACGCAGGTGCAGTACGGCCGCATCGTGATCGCGTTTTCCGCGTTCTATGCAGTGGGGCTTTTGTGCTTCGGGCGCATCGTCGACTGGCTCGGCACGCGCATTTCGTATGCGCTCGCCATGCTCGTGTGGAGCGTGGCCGCAATGCTGCATGCGGCGGTAGGTTCAGTCACCGGCTTCGCGATGGTCCGCGCGCTGCTCGGCATAGGCGAAGGCGGCAATTTCCCGGCCGCCATCAAGACAACCGCCGAATGGTTTCCGCGACGCGAGCGCGCACTTGCAACCGGCATCTTCAACTCGGGCGCGAATATCGGCGCCGTGTTCGCGCCCGCGATCATTCCGCCGCTTGCGCTCGCGTTCGGCTGGCGCGCGGCGTTCGTGATCATCGGCGCGCTGGGCTTGCTGTGGCTCGTCGTATGGTTCGCGTTCTACCGCTCGGCCGAACCGCGCTCACACGACGACGATCTCGACGAGGCACGCGACGAAGTCGAAGCACTCGACGCCGCCAACGTGAACGCGCGTGCGCCTGGTTGGGGCGTATTGATCCGCAAGCGCCAGACATGGGCGTTCCTGATCGGCAAGTTCCTGACCGACCCGGTATGGTGGTTCTATCTGTTCTGGCTGCCGAAGTGGCTCAACGAATCGCGCGGCATGGACATGCAGCATATCGGCCTGCCCCTCGTGTGCATCTACGCGATGACGACCGTGGGCAGCATCGGCGGCGGCTGGCTTTCGTCGGCACTATTGCGCGCAGGGTGGACGGTGAACGCCGCGCGCAAGACCGCGATGTTGATCTGCGCGTGCTGCGTGCTGCCGATTGCGTTCGTCTCGCAGGTCGACAATCTGTGGGGCGCGGTTGCGATCGTCGGCCTAGCGGCGGCAGCGCATCAGGGCTGGTCCGCGAATCTGTTCACCACGGCGTCGGACCTGTTTCCGAAGCGCGCGCTCGGCGCGGTGGTGGGCATCGGCGGAATGGCCGGTTCGATCGGCGGCGTGCTGTTCTCCGAAGTAATCGGCCAGGTACTGCAACGCACGGGGCACTACTGGGTACTGTTCGCTATCGGCGCGCTCGCCTATCTCGTCGCGTTTGGCGTGATGCACTTGCTGACGCCGCGTATGGCGCCGGCGAAACTCGAAGCGTAACAACAACGCGAGAAGCGCGAGAAGTACGGGTTGAAAGCGCGATATGTGTCAGCCGCAGGCCGCCGTGGATTCACGCACGATGAGCCTCGGCTCGCACATCGAATGCCCTGTTTGCGCGTGGCCCGCGAGTTGATCGATCAGCTTTTGCATCGCGAGTTCACCCATCTTCTCGCTTTGAATATCGACGGTGGTCAACGCGGGGGCCGCATATTCGCCGTACGGAACGTTGTCGACGCCGGTCACCGACAACTCTTGCGGCAGCTTGATGCCGAGCGACGCCGCCTCTTTCATGAAGCCGAGCGCGATAAGGTCGTTGTAGCAGATCACCGCTTGCGGCCTGTGCGGTCCAAGCATCACGCGCGAGCACGCGTGTTCGCCGGCATGCGCAGTGGGCGCATGCGCGTCGTACACGTCGAGCGTGAGACCCGCTTCCTCGAGACAATCGCGCGCGCCGCGAATGCGCTCGTCGTTGATGCGTGCCTGCCCAAAGCCGAGATAAGCGATCTGACGATGCCCGAGATTGAGCAGGTGCCTCGCGAGCATGTAGGTTGCGAGCCGGTTGTCGATGCCGACGCTCGGGATCGGCAGGGTCTCGCTGTGCCGCAACAGCACGAGCGGCTTGTCGAGATCGAGCAGCCATTGCGACTCGCTGTCGGACATGCGCGAGCTGATGATCAGCCCGTCGACGCGCTGCGCGAGTGCTTCGATCAACGGCTTTTCGCGCGCCTGGTTTTCGTCGGTATCCACGAGCAGCAGCGTGTAATCGTGGCGCAGCGCAATGCGGTTCGCGCCCTTCACGACGTTAGTGAAGTGCGGATTGCTGATGTCGAGAATCGTCAATCCGATCGCGCGTGTGCGGCCCGTAATCATGGATCGCGCAAGCGGATTCGAACGGTAGCCGAGATCTTCGATCGCCGCTTTGAGGCGCGCCTCCACGGGTGGCGAGAAGCGCTGCGCGCCGTTCATGAACTTGGACACGGTTGCGACCGATACGCCCGCGGCAGCCGCGACGTCGCGAATAGTTGGAGGAAGTTTTTTCATCGCGCAGTTAACGGGTTCTCCTGTTAACGGATTGTCGCAGAAATGGGCTGGCGCGCGTTTGTTTTGATTCGGTTGCAGGCTGCGGCGTGCCGCCGGTCGCGCGCCGCATAAAAACATTTTTGCAATTTAACCACGCAATATGCAGGAGTTTTATCGATGAGCCAAACCATCAGCGAATCGTCCACAGTAGATCGCAAGCCGTTCCGGCGCCTGCTTCTGACAGGCGGCGCCGGCAACCTGGGCCGGCAGTTGCGCGGCGCACTCGCGGAATGGGCCGAGGTCGTGCGCGTGACCGACATTGCGAGTCTCGGCGATCCCGCGGCGCATGAAGAAACGAGTGTGGTCGATCTCGCCGACCGCGCAGCGGTGATGCAACTCGTCGAAGGTGTCGACGCAATCGTGCACCTCGGCGGCATTTCCATCGACGCGCCATTCGACGATCTGCTCGGCGCGAACATCGCCGGCACTTACAACCTGTATGAAGCCGCGCGCAAACACGGTGTCAAACGGATCGTGTTCGCGAGCTCGAATCATGTGATCGGCTTTCATCCGGTGACCGAAGTAATCGACGCCGATTCGCCGCAGCGTCCGGATAGTCTCTATGGCGTGACCAAGTGCTTCGGCGAAGCGCTGTCGCGCTACTACTACGATCGCTTCGGAATAGAAACGGTGTGCATGCGCATTGGTTCGTCGTTTGAAGAACCTAAAAATCCGCGGATGCTCGTCACCTATCTGAGCTATCGCGACTTCATCGAACTCGTGCGCTGCTCGCTGTTCACCAATCGCGTGGGGCATGTTGTCGTGTACGGCGCGTCGGACAATCCGGCCAAGTGGTGGGACAACACCAAGGCCGCGTTCCTCGGCTTCAATCCGCGCGACAGTTCCGCGCCGTTCGCGTCGGGCTTTCCGGCAACGGCGCCTGACGGCTCGCGCGACGACCCGGCGCAGCGCTTTCAAGGTGGGCCGTTCGTGTTAGGCGAGCCGATGGAGAGTGAGAAGCCGCGCTAACTTCGTGAGGTGGGCTAATTCGTCATAGCAGCGAGCCCGCCATTCGGCTCGCCGCCTTGCGCGGTTTCGAGCGACGGGCAAGAGATCGCAGAAAAGGTTTGTCCGCAACCGGCATCAGCATCTGAACCGAAGGCGCATATATCGCTCAGATGCTATGCGCAAATCCTTAAGGAAACCTGAAGAACAGTTGCGCTTTAGCCAGTGTGACAGTTTTTTTAACGACGCCGCGACAAGTGTGTTCCGACGCACAGTGCAGAGCAAATCGAGCACTATTCTTGAAGAGGAAAGTGTATGCAATGCGCGTTGCCTGACGAATCAGGCATGCAGCCCAGACTCACACGAGGTGATGATGTCCCAGGCGAGCGTACCCCTTTGCGTCGATCTCGATGGCACGCTGACCAGCACCGACCTTCTGGTCGAATCTTTCCTCGTGCTGATAAAGCGAAATCCACTGTATGCGTTTTTTTGTATTGGGTGGCTGTTTCGCGGCAAAGCGCATCTGAAAGCGCAGATTGCCCAGCGGGCGGCAATCGATGTGACATTGCTTCCCTATAACGCGCGCCTCGTGGCGTTCCTGCGTGCAGAGCGATCCAGTGGCAGGGATCTGTATTTATGCACGGCTGCGAACCGCAAGTTCGCGGAACAGATAGCCTCATACTTCGGTTTCTTCGCGGGTATTCTCGCGAGCAACGACGCTCTGAATCTGTCCGGCGTCCACAAGGCGTGCGCTTTGTCCGAGGAATTCGGTCCGCATGGCTTCGACTATTGCGGCAACGCGCTGTGCGACGTACCCGTTTGGAAACAGTGCAGACGGGCAATCGTTGTGGGAACGCGCCCGATCGCCGAGGCGGCCGAGATGGTGAATCAGAAGGTTCTCTTCTTCGAGGAGCGGCGATCGCTCATCGGCCTGACCGTCAGGGAAATGCGTGTTTATCAGTGGGTCAAGAATCTCCTGATCTTCGTGCCGCTGCTCGCATCGCACCGTTTTACCGAAGGGGACACGCTTCGAGCCGAAGGCATCGCATTTTTTTCCTTCTGCTTCTGTGCGTCATCGGTATATCTGCTCAATGACATGCTGGACCTCGATGCGGACCGGCGCCACATAAGCAAGCGCAATCGGCCGTTTGCCTCGGGACAGTTATCGCTCGCTTTTGGCATGCTTATCGGGTGTGCGCTCCTCGTCGCCTCTGCGGGTCTTGCCCTGCTTTTGCCTTCCACATTTCAGCTCGTATTGGCCGGCTACTTCGCAACTACGCTTGCTTATTCGCTCAGGCTCAAACGGTTCGTGCTTATCGATGTCTTTGTGCTCGCGGCTCTTTACACCGCCCGCGTCGCGGCGGGCGGCGCCGCGGGGGACATTCCCCTGTCGGACTGGTTGATCATGTTTTCTATTCTGATCTTTCTCAGTCTCGCGATGGTGAAGCGCTACGCGGAGCTCGACGCGCTATTGCGCGAAGCGAAAGTTTGCGCAGTCGGGCGCGGTTACGTTACGCAGGATCTCGGCATTCTGCGTTCATTCGGCACGGCTTCTGGCTACGTCGCGGTACTGGTGCTCGCGCTCTACATGAATTCATCCGATGTACGGATGCTCTATCGGCACCCGCACGCACTCTGGTTGTTATTCGGGCTACTTCTCTTCTGGATTAGCCGTGTGTGGATGTTGGCCTTTCGCGGCGAGATGCATGACGATCCGATCGTGTTCACCTTCAAGAACCGCCTTAGCCTGCTCGTGGTCTGCCTCTGCGTAGCGACGGTGATAGCGGCAAGCTGACCCTCGACCATTCAATCGATGCAATTCTTTTTTCTGTTTCTGAGCGGCACGTGCAGTGCCTCGGCGAGCATTCTTTTGCGCATTGCGGCGCGGGTTGATAACGACCCCTCGTTGTTCGCGACCGGTGGCCGGCCGTTACTTTATCGACTCGCCGCGATAGCGGCTTATGGTGCCGGGTTCGGCCTTTATGCGCTGGCACTCAAGCGCGTCGAGCTGAGCGTGGCTTATCCGCTGATGGTTGCAGTCACGATCCTCGAGATTCTTGTGTTTGGCGTCGTGTCAGGCGAAGCGGTTTCGCCGCGGATCGTCGCAGGCGCAGGCTTCCTTCTCATAAGCGTGCTGTTGCTATACCTGCCGTCGAGTGCAAGGCCGTGAGCGTGGTGCTGACCTGAACTTCGCTGCTCATACCAGTACTTCGCGAGACTGCTTGCGCGTGACCCGATGTTCCGTGACGGCAATCTGAAAGCATTCTTCATTTCAGGCCACAACGGGAAATTTTTTGGAACGTAGCGTGCGCAAGCGCGCATTCGGGAGCCGATGTCGATCCTCCGACGGTGGCAAATATCATAATCTGGGTGTACCGCAGGTAGGAAAGCGACTCGTTGGGCGAACCCCTCCGCAAGACGGAGGGTTGCCGTCCGGTCCCAGTACGAACCTTACTGTCTACGCGAAAAATGAACAGCTTCGATACGAGCATCGAGACGTTCCTTAGCGGATTCAATTCGTGTGCGCTCTGCAATCATGCGGTGCAAGCCATTGCCAACATGTACACCTTCAAAGGTCTGGTTCTGATCCCGGCTTTGTGGTGGATATGGTTTCAATCGGCGGAGCGTCGGCAATGGAGGCGTGAAGTCGTGATTGCAACGGCCGTGAGTGGCCTGTTGGCCCTTCTTGCAGGAAGGCTTCTCGCGCATTTTTTACCCTTCCGTATGCGCCCCGCCTTTTCACCCGAGCTAAACCTTCATTTCCCATTTGTCCCGCAAAGCGAAAGCATGTTGTCAACGTGGAGTTCCTTTCCTAGCGATCACGCAATGCTGTGGATGTCGGTCGCAGTAGGACTCTTTGTCGTCTCGCGCCGCATCGGCATTCTCGCGCTTCTCTACGTCGCCATTTTCATTTGCATTCCGCGCGCCTACCTCGGCTTCCACTATCCGACGGACCTGTTGGCGGGCGCTGCGATCGGCATCGTCATTACCTATGTCATGACGCGCGATTCCGTGAGACCGCTTTACGCAACTCCTATATTGCGTTGGATCGAGCGCTACCCCGGACTATCGGCGATGCTTGGATTCGTGTTGTGCCTGGAACTTGTTACCCAGTTCGATGAGATTAGAACTTTCGCGACTTCGATCCTCAAGGTTGTTTGATTCGTTCGTTACCCGCACGACGCAAAGCGCTTTAACAACCTGAAAGGGGATTTGATGACTGCACAAAGAGGAACCGTGCAGGGCGGCAGGCCGTTGACTCTGTGGGCCGTCTGGCTAATCGCCACTCTCGTGGCCTCATTGCCGCTCTTCGTTTCGTCGATACCTCCGTTGGGGCAGCACTTTTATAATATCGTCAGGATAGACATTCTTGCGCATCCGGTTTCCTATGCCGGCGACTTCGTAGTTCGGTGGGACCCCTTACCCGATCTTGCGATGGACCTGACGGTCCCGTGGATCGCGAAGCTCATGCCGGTGGAATGGGCTGCGTGGCTCTTTATCGTTGTCGAACTCGCGTTGATCAGCTCGGGATGCCTGATCCTCAGCCGTGCGCTAAACGGCCGCTGGTCATGGTTCCCATTGACCAGTTTTCTGCTGCTCTACAACTGGATTCTGATTCGCGGCTACGACAACTTTCTGTTCGGAATCGGCCTTTGTTTATGGGCCATAGCGTTGCATGTCACGCTACGCCGGTCCACGGTCGCTCGAATCGCAGTGTCGTCTTGCAGCGCGCTTCTCATCTATTTTTGCCATCTGTTTCCTTTGGCCGTCTTTGCACTGGTCACGGGAACATGGGAGCTTGGCTGTCTGCTACAGGAAGACAAGTTCCGCATCCGGTCGATGTTCAGGCATGCGAGCGCAACCCTGGTTCCGTTGATACTTCCCGTGGTATTGCTGGCGCACAGCAGTACCGGCGGGCTTCGCGGTTCCGTCGACTTCGGTTTCATTCATCTATTCGCCAAAGTGAGCCGCTGGCTCGATGTGTTCGCAATCGGTAATCCTCCCGCCGACATTGCAATTCTGGCAAGCCTGGGCCTGACGTTAGCCGTGGGCTTTCTACTGAGGTGGTGGACGTGTCAGCCTGAGTGCCGGATAACCGTCATCGCGCTTCCGCTGGTGGCCCTATTCGCGCCATTCTCCGCATTTGCTTCTTATGGCGTTGTCGAGCGATGTGCGCTGAGCTTCGCGTTCCTGCTGACTGCACTGGTGGATGTGCGGGCTTCGAGACCGCGTCTGCAACGTGCCGGCGCGGTGGCGCTCACTATCGTCTTCCTGTTCCGCATTGCGACGGTAACTGCCGACTGGCGTGCGGCGAAGCCTGCCATTCAGGCATACAGGGCTACGTTTGCGTCCTTGAAATCAGGCTCTGTTCTGTTCCAGTACAAACAGGATACGACGTACCCGTCGCCAAGAACGGCGCCCGACCGGTGGAATCCGTATCTGGATAAAGTCGTCGCGCTCGCCACGCTTGATCGTGTTCTCGTACCGGATCTCTATTTGAAGGCGGGTCAACAGCCGGTGCTTTACCGCACCAAAAACGCCGCGTTGAGGAAGTTCCAGGACGACATTGAAAACGGCGATAAGGCATTCCGCGCAAACGACGATATGCTGCGCGCGTGGGCAGCAGACTTGCAAAAAACATTTCCGGACTTGCCAACCCGATTCACTGAGGTGTACCTGGCAGTGTTCGATCCGCAACGGCGCCTGTCTGAAACACTCGCTGGCTGGCAACTCGTTGCGACTTTACCGGAACATCGGCTTTACCGGATGCTTCCGCGATAACCCCCGTTTTGATGAATGCCCCGCCCCTTCCTTACACGCGACGCACGATCGAGTAAGCTACTGCCTGACGCAACGTAGGGCTGTCAGCGCTCGAATCGACACCGGGGCGCCGCGAGGCAAACCAGAACAACGAGGAAAACCGCATATGGCAACGCGCACGAAACCGCGAATCCGTGTGGGCATTGGTGGCTGGACCTATGCCCCGTGGCGCGGGGTGTTTTATCCCGAAGATCTAACGCAAAAGCGCGAGCTCGAATACGCGAGCCGCCAGTTGTCGACCATCGAAATCAATGGGACGTTCTACGGCTTGCAAAAGCCGGAGAGCTATGAAAAGTGGTATCAGGAAACGCCGGATGATTTCGTCTTTTCGCTGAAGGCGCCGCGCTACGCGACGAATCGAAAAGTACTCGCGGATGCCGGCGAGACCATCGAGCGTTTTTTCGCGAGCGGCGTGCTGCTGCTCAAACAGAAGCTCGGGCCCGTCAACTGGCAGTTTGCGCCGACCAAGAAATTCGACGGCGAAGATTTCGAGGCTTTCCTCAAGCTGCTGCCCGCGAGCATTGAAGGAATCAAGCTCAGGCATGCAATCGAAGTGCGCAACGAGAGCTTCAGGACACCCGAATTCATCGCGCTGGCACGCAAATACAAGGTCGCAGTGGTGCTGGCCGGCGACAGCGAATATCCGCAGATCGCCGACATCACCGCGCCGTTCGTGTACGCGCGCATCATGGGCACAACCGAGAAAGAGGCCAACGGTTATCCGGCGAAAGCGCTCGACGCATGGGCCGAACGCGCGCGCCAACTGGCGACGGGCACCACGCCCGGCGATCTGGAAACCTGTGGCGCGCCGCCCGCGAAAGCAGCCGCACGCGATGTGTATCTCTACGTGATCAGCGGTTTCAAGGAACGCAATCCGGCCGCTGCAAAGGCGCTGATCGAGCGGCTTTAAGCAACGCTTTCGAGCGGCTTTTGCTCAGTTCTCACTCAGTTCTCGCTCACTTCGCGCGCACCCTCGAGCCGCGCGGTGTCCGCGGTGGCGCGCGAATGTCATAATCCCGGCAGCGAATTGCGCGCGACCCACCGCGCAACGACACCCACATTCAAGGCCGCAAGGCCAGCTCACATCGACAAGTCCGGGAGAATACCTTGAGCGCCATCGACAATCCTCTGCACGACCAGGAAGTCGGCTCGGCCGACGCCACCCAGGACACTACCCGCATCGACGACGTTCGCATCGGCGCGGTACGTCCGCTCATTTCGCCCGCGCTGCTGCAGGACGAACTTCCCGTGCCGCCCACGGTGCAATCGCTGGTGGAAAAAACCCGCGTGGAAATCGCCGACATTCTGCACGGGCGCGACGACCGCCTCGTGATGATCGTCGGGCCCTGCTCGATTCACGATCACGACCAGGCAATCGACTACGCGCAGAAGCTAAAAGCCGCCGCGGATGCGTACAAAGACGACCTGCTGATCATCATGCGCGTGTACTTCGAGAAGCCGCGCACTACCGTCGGCTGGAAAGGCTATATCAACGATCCGCGTCTGGACGGCAGTTTCCGCATCAATGAGGGCCTGCGTCTCGCGCGGCAATTGCTGCTCGACATCAACGGACTCGGCTTGCCTACCGCAACGGAATTTCTCGACCTGCTGAGCCCGCAGTACATTGCCGATCTGATCGCCTGGGGCGCAATCGGTGCGCGCACAACGGAAAGTCAGAGTCATCGGCAACTGGCTTCGGGCCTGAGTTGTCCGATCGGTTTCAAGAACGGCACCGACGGCGGTGTGCAGATTGCCGCCGACGCAATCGTCGCCGCGCGCGCAAGCCACGCGTTCATGGGCATGACGAAGATGGGCATGGCTGCGATCTTCGAAACGCGCGGCAACGACGACGCTCACGTGATTCTGCGCGGCGGCAAGAAAGGCCCGAACTACGACAGCGCTTCAGTGGCGGCAACCTGCGCAGCGCTTAAGTCAGCGGGGCTGCGTGAACAGGTGATGATCGACTGCTCGCACGCGAACTCCGGCAAATCGCATTTGCGTCAACTCGATGTGGTTCAGGATCTCGCGCAACAACTGTCCGCGCACGAGCGCCGCATTATCGGCGTCATGCTTGAAAGTCATCTGGAAGAAGGCCGTCAGGATCTGAAGGCCGGCGAGCCGCTGCGTTACGGCGTGTCCATTACCGATGCATGCGTGAGCTGGACGCAAACGGAACCGGTGCTGGAGACGCTCGCCGAAGCGACGCGCAAGCGCCGCGCGAGCTGATTGCAGACGCAGCCTCGCTGCGTCGAGCGCGCTCGACGAAAGCCGGCGCACACGCGCCGCGCCATCCGCCGACGCGTTCGTCTATCGGGGCTGCGCAGCGCGCGATTCTTCACACTCGAGGCGTCGCTCGCAGCGCCATGACGGCGCATGGCGGACGCTCCAGTGTGAAGCGCGTTGCATTACGACGCGTTGACTGCTTCCTTGAACGCCTTGCCTGCGGTGAACTTCACCGTCTTGGCTGCGGCGATCTGGATCTCGGCGCCCGTCGACGGATTGCGGCCCACGCGTGCTGCACGCGCGCCAGTCGAGAAAGAACCGAAACCGACCAGTTGCACCGTATCGCCACCGACCACGGCTTTGGTCACCGCTTCAACGATAGCGTCGATGGTTTGGCCCGTGGCCGCTTTGCTTTCGCCCGTCGCTGCGGCGACTGCATCAATCAGTTCCTGTTTGTTCATAGCACTTCCCGTATGGTAATCATGGAAACGGCGCTACATCTGTCGCGCCGGGACCGACACACTAACGCATAGGCGCGCATTCGCGCAAACCCCGCGTGTAAGCCTTGTTTCACCCGCCCACTGGGGATTTGACGATTTTCTTCGGCAAAGTGCCATAAGAATCGCGCGCTTACGCGTTTCTCGCGCCGTACCGGCGCACGCGTCGAATCACAATCCGTTGCAATTTCAGTGCTTTAGCGCGGCCTCTCGCAATCGCCCAGCGATTTTTTACTATGTTATGGTGCCGCCCGCGAGCAGCGGCATTCGCCTTGCAACGCGCCAACAAGCCAGCAATCGGGAGAAAGAAAAAGATGAAATTTCGCCATATTGCAACATGTGCACTGCTCGGCGCGCTCGTCGGCGGCACTGCTTCAGCCGATGAAAACGGCTGCGCAACGCTCGCAAGCGCCACTCATTCGGCCACGCCGCAAGCTTTTCAGGTGCGCGACGGCGAGCCCGTGGATCTCATCAGCGGAATGAAAACGGTGCATGGCAAGCTGCTCGTATTCGGCGAAAACGGCATGTTTCGCGCTTACTGGCAGCCCGAAAACAGCGCCGAAAAGTATGTTCTGGCGAATGCCGGTGAGGACGCCGTGCGCCTCGTTTCGACGCCGCCGCAAGGCAGCCCCGCCACGCACGGCGAACCCGGTACGACGCTTGGACCCTTGCGCGTGCTGTCCTGTCCCACGCTTTGAGCCGCAATCCCAAGGTCAAAGTTACTCGAACGACGCGCGAATAAACGCCCCTTTCGCAACATGCAGGTCGTTCTTACCGTCTCACGAACTGAAGCTCGCATCGACTGCGCTCAAGGTCCGACCGGCCCCTGCCGATATACCAAGCTGCGTATGCGGCGCAAATGTTAAAGGACAGGAATGGTTGCAATAACCAGATTGCGAGAAGCGTTGTCGGTTGCGGAAGGAGACCCCGAGCTCGTGCGTTCGCAGGTCCAGGCGTTCGGCCGTCAGATTCCCCTTCTCTACTTCATCCTGATCGTCAATACGATGGCCGTCACGTTCACGCATTTGCATAGCGCGCCGGCGTGGATGTCCATCTACATTCCCGGCGCGCTTTGCACGCTGTGTGTCGTACGCTGCATGCGATGGTGGCGTGGCCGCAACCTGGTACTGACTCACGAGAAAGCCGTACCCGAACTGCGCCGGCTCATCTGGGTAGCGGGCATCTTCGGCATTGCATTCACTGCCTGGTCGCTGATGCTGCTGCCCTACGGCACGCCGTATGAACAGGCGCACGTCGCCTTCTATATGGCGACGACAGTAGTAGGCTGCGTGTTCTGCCTGATGCATTTGCGCGTGGCCGCGTTGCTGCTGCTATCGATCGTTATCCTGAGTTTTTCGACGTTCCTCGTCTTCACCGGCTCTCCGGTTTTCATCGCGATGGCGGTCGACATGACGCTTATCGGACTCGCACTCGCGTTCATCATCGAACTGTATTACCGCTCGTTTGCGGGAGTCGTGCACACGCAGCGCGATTTGCAGGCGAGTCAGGAGAAGACTCAACGACTCAGCGACGAGAACTTTCGACTCGCAAGCATCGACAGCCTGACCGACCTGCCCAATCGCCGCAGCTTTTTCGCCTCGCTGCGCGCGCTGTCCGAGCAGGCGCTCGCCACTGGCGGCGGCTTTAATGTGGGCCTTATCGATCTCGACGGCTTCAAGCAGGTCAACGATATCTACGGTCACGCGAGCGGCGATCTCGTGCTGCAGGAAGTCGGCGTGCGTCTGCTTGCGCTCGCTGAGCCCGGCATATTCTTCGCGCGGCTCGGTGGCGACGAATTCGGAATACTCGCGCAAAACCGACAATCGAACGACGCGCTGCTCGAATTGGGCCAGCGCATTTGCGACGCGCTCAGTCAGCCGTATCGCGTCGCGGGCAATATCGCGGAACTGTCGGGCACGATCGGCTGGGCCGCATTTCCCGACGCGGGCAACACCGTTACTCAAGTGTTCGAGCGCGCGGATGCGGCGCTTTATGTCGGCAAGGAAGGCCGTCGCGGCACAGCGGTGATCTTTTCCACGGAACACGAAACGCGCATTCGGCGTTCGAGTCTCGTCACGCAGGAATTGCGTCACGCGGAACTCGAGTCCGAACTCTTTCTGGAGTTTCAGCCGATCTCCGACGTCGTGACGAGACGGACAATCGGACTCGAAGCACTCGGCCGATGGCACAATCCGCGGCTCGGCGCAGTCAAGCCGGAAGAGTTCATCCGCATCGCGGAGCGCACCGAAATCATTCTGCGGATTACGGAAGTACTGCTGCATAAAGCACTCGCCGAAGTTCCGCATTGGCCAGCCGAACTCTATCTGTCGTTCAATCTTTCCGCGATCGATATTTCGACGTCGGCACGCGCGCGCCGTCTTATCGACATTGTTTCGGCAAGCGGCGTGCCGCCGCATCGCGTGTCGTTTGAGATCACGGAAACGGCGGTCACGCGCGACTTCGAGCAGGCCCGCTCCGCGCTCACGATGATCAAGCAGGCAGGCTGCCGCGTTTCGCTCGACGATTTCGGCACCGGCTATTCGAGCCTCAGTTACGTGCACCGTCTTCCGTTCGATTCGATCAAGATCGACCGCAGCTTTATGACCGACGTCGATTCGAATAGCGCATCGAAGAAGATCGTCAAATCGGTACTGGATCTGTGCAAGAACCTCGGGCTCGAATGTGTGGTCGAGGGGCTCGAGACTTCGTCGCAAGCGGAAGTGGTCAAGGCATTGGGCGCTCGCGCGGTGCAAGGCTACCTGTTCAGTCCGCCCATGCGTTCGGGCGCCGTGTCAGGCTATCTGCAATCCGCGCTCGCGCAAAGTCAGGCAAACGACGCAGCGAGCTAATCGCCCTTGCCGCGCGCCGCGCTAACGCGGTGCATTGTCGTATTGCAGCTTCGGATACCAGTCGCTGCCCCTGCCGCCTGGCGTCATATCGAGCACGGTCCAGATCGGCATTACGTCGGGCGCGCCTCGCGGGTCCTGGCCAGGATCGGCGGTCCACGGACCCATTTCCGCGGCCCAGAAGTGACGCACCGTCCCATTGGTTCTCGTGAACACGTTGAATGCGGGCACGTCGTCGCCGTCCGGATCTTCTCCCGCATAGTCGCGATTGAATGTATTGCCCGCCGACGAATACAGCCGCAAATGGCGCCAGCCGCGCTCTTTCTTGAAGGCGGCGAGTTTCTCTATCGGCGAACGCGCGATCACCGCAAATGCGACGCGCTGCAGAATGTCGGGCATTTCGCCGTCATACGCACTCAGCAGCGAAGTGCACATTGGGCAAGGCCGCTCGCGCTGTGGACCGAACATCCAGTTATAGGTGACGAGTGTGTCGTGAGTGCCGAACATTTGGGACAACGTGACGGGTCCGGACTCTCCTTCGAAACGATAATCCTCCGGCACCGCGCCGCCGAGCGGCAACGCACGGCGCTGCGCGGCGACGCGTTCGATATGGCGGCGCAGTTCGATTTCTTCAGCGAGTAATTCGTTGCGTGCACGCCGATATTCGGCGCTTTCGCCGGGAAAACGGCGCGGCAAGTCGGCCAGTTCGCGGGCCGGTTTGAGCGTCGATGAAGCCTGGTTCAGTTCAGTCATCTGGCATCTCCTGTCGATGAGAAAGGACAAGTGAGCGGCTAAAGGGCTAAAGGGCTAAAGGCGCGCCGCCCATATGCAGACGACGATCGAATCCACCGAGTATCGACAACGCGTGCAAACAATTTATCGCACAGTGCGCAAGAACTTCTTTCCGCACTGCAATGAAAACCGCTGCAAAACAATCGCCACGTCGCGGTATGCTGTCGCGAAACGGCACGCACGCGGCCTCGCGGGCGTTGCGCCGTCATATGGGGATGCAACATGCCGCTACGTCTGCCGCCTTTGCCCGCGCTCCGTTTTTTCGAAGCGGCGGGCAGGCATCAAAGCTTCAAGCTCGCCGCCGCGGAATTGAATGTGACGCCGAGTGCCGTCAGTCACGGCATTGTCGGTCTCGAAGAAGCGCTCGGCGTCGAACTGTTCGTGCGCGAGCCGCGCGGCATATCACTGACCGCGACCGGCGCCGACTATCTGTCATATGTTTCAGAGGCGTTTTCGCTGATCGCGATCGGCACGCAGCGTCTGCCGAATCATCGCGCGAATCGGCCGATTGCGTTGAGTTGCGCGCCGACGTTTGCATCGCGCTGGCTATTGCCGCGCTTGCAGCATTTCAAAGCGCGTTGGCCGAATGCCAACGTGACGGTCGACACATCGCATCGCCAGGTCGGTTTTCCCGTGGATGGATTCGATTTCGCAATCCGCTTGAGCCGCGCACCGGTTGCGGGCACCGCATGGACGCGGCTCTTTGGAGAACAACTCGTCCCCGTTTGCAGCCCCGCTTATCTCGAGTCGCTGCGCGACGAGCATGGCGCGCCGTCATTAGAGAAAGCCACGTTGATTCACGTGAACGCCGCGAGCGAAGACTGGCAGACGTGGCTCGAAGCGACCGGCACAGAGAAGCTCGATCCCGACGACGGCTTGCGTGTCGATACCATCCAACTCGCGTTCGAAGCGGCAAGCATGGGGCTCGGCGTTGCACTCGGCCGCAAGCCGTTGGTAGATCGCGACCTCGAGAGCGGCGCGCTCGTCGAAGCGGCGTTCGGCACGATTGACTCGGCGGGCGCGTACTGGCTCGTCAGTGCGGAGAATGGCGAACGTCGGCCGGAACTACTCGGCTTCAGGCAATGGATACTTGCGGAGGCCGAGCAGTTTTCGTGCGACGACGCCAGCGCCGATATCCACACGCCGCGATAGACGCTATTGATAATCGCTGAAGCGCGACACCGGTTCTTCCACCGTCGACGCGGGCGTATAGCCGGGCACGTTGGCGCGAAACTGATTGAGCAAACCGTTATCGACCTGCGAAAAGCCCTTCAACTGAAGCTGCATCAGCATGCGGGTTCCAGTACTCGGCGATGTGGCCGAACTCGTCGCATTGGTGTACTTTTCGAATGCGACACCGAGGGACCAGCAGTTAGCGTCGTATTGAATCCCAAGCAAGCCGGCAATCAGCCGATGCGCACTCATGTCGTAATTGACACGCGCAACGCTGACGACATTGCGCGCAAGCGGCCATTGCCCGGAGACAATGAACTGATTGACCGGCTGATAGTCGAGCGTACTATTGGCTCGCGTGTAGCGGTACGCCATATTCAACACCTCGTGCGCGCCAGGCGCCCAGCCAAATCCGGCCTCCGCATGCGTGAGGTAATGATTGGCCTGACTGTACTCGACAGCCTGCTCGGCGCTGAGATTGGACCCCACCTTGTATGAGGCGCCGAGAATAATGCCGGTCCGCGCCACCGTGCTGATATTGTCGGTGGACTGCAACGTCACGCGCGGCGTGCGAAAGTCATATTGCTGCGCGAGAACAAAGCGCGCGCGCTCATCCCCGCTTGAGGGGTCGATGAAGCGCGTGGTCAATGCCGCCGTCGCGCGATTCGCATCGGACACCCTGTCATTACCGACAAAGCTGTTCTCCATGAACAATTCGGCGAGTCCGAAATCCGCGGCGGCCGTGTCGAATAGCGGCACATACGACTGATTGCGATAAGGCGTGTACACATAGAAGAGGCGCGGTTCGAGCGTCTGTATGTACGACTGCCCGAACAGCCGCACGCTTCGCTCGAAGCGCATGCCGGAATCGAGGCTGAACGTCGGCACGTTTACGCTGAATGATTTGGGCTCGCCCGCGGGCATGTCGGAGCCGATCGACGTCAGATCGTACGCAGCGAAATGCCACGCCAGCTTCGGTGTAATGAACCAGCCCGGACGCTCGATTGGATAGCTCACATACGGATTGAAAACGAAGCGATTGCCTTGCGTCATATCCGACGACGAGATGGTGAAGCGCGTCGCATCTGCCTCGGCGCCAAAATCGAAACCGCCCACGTTGTAGCGCGCGTAGCGAACATTGACTTGCGGCTCGCGGTTGTAAGTGGAGTCGCTGGAAAAAGATTGCCAGCGCTGCTCGCGCGCCAATACGGTCCACGGTCCATTCGAATAGGTGAGCCCGGCTTCCTGCTGATACAGCGTGGTCGAGCCGGTCGGAAAGGCAATGCCCGACGCGAGATCGGTTACGACCGTGGAGTCGGAGACGCGGTTGTAATTGACGTATGCGCCGAATCCCGAGCCGAAATCCCAGTTCTCTTTCAACGCAATCGAATAGCGCTCTGTGTTGGTTATTGCATCGTGCGGCAGCCAGGCAACTGAAATGGACCCGGAATCGTTGGGCCGCAAATAACGGTAATCAGCTGTCAGCATTGCGCCTCTGCGCGTCATGATGCGTGGCGTCAGCGTGAGATCGTAGTTCGGTGCAAGGTTGAAGTAATACGGCAGCGCCACGTCGACGCCATTAGTGGAACTCATCGAGAAAGTCGGCGGCAACAGGCCGCTGCGCCGCGCGCCCGACAGTGGAAACGATAGCCACGGACTCGCGAGCAGCGGCACGCCCTGAAAGAACAGCACGCCGTTATGCGCGATACCCTCGTCAGTACCGGTATCCATGTCGAACTCCGATGCCTTCACGTACCAGGCCGGGTCCGACTCGCATTGACACGCGCTGTACGTGCCGTGATGCACGACCGAGCGTTCCTTATCCAGAAGATCGACGCGCAGTGCACTGCCCCAACCTCCCGTGAGATGGAACCGGTATTTGGGCACGCTGATATAGCCTTCATTCGCTGCCAGGTAAACATGCGCGTCCGGGCCGTCGAACACGTTGCCATTCTGAACGAGTTGTACGTTGCCATAGGCATCGGCCTTATCCGTATCCACGTCGTAATGCAATGCGTCGCCCTTCACGATGGACACGCCGCGCCGCAACTGCGCATGTCCCTTGAGCGACACGTCCGTGTCCGCGGTGGCCGTGACGGAATCGGCAATCGCCGATACGACTGGCTGCTCTCCCGCGCGCATAGGCTGCTCCGTCAACTGCGGCGCGAGCCGCAGACCCCATACACCGTCGACAGATTCGGCTTGCGCAGCCGCGCCGCTCAATTGCGCGTGACCGGCAAGCGGCGCATAGCCCGCAGTACACAGCATCAGAGAAACGAGCCGCCTTAAGCGAATGCGCTGAAATACACTGCGTAGTTTCAAAAGAGGTAACGAAAGGAAAGAATGAAGGACGCAGCAATGCGAAAAGAAAGCACGCCGACGCCGGCAGCGTATTCACGAATGGAATGCGGCTATTGCAGCGTCACTTCGCTCGCACGAGCCTCGTTTGCAGCCACCACGCCGCCGAGCGCATGTAGCAGATGAGGAATCTGCTCGGCGGGCAACGAAAACGACAGGCCCGCATTCGCCGATAGGTGAAAGCGGATCACCACCATGCCCATGCCTTCCAGCCGGCCAACTTCCCAACCCTGACAATGCAGTGCGAAACCTCTCTCCTGACCATCGTGAGCCACGCGTTCCGCATGCTCTATGGCATTGGGCAGCGCCACCAGAAGATCGTTGAGTACCGAACGATGCAGCGCGGCCGTGGGCTGATTGCCGTGAATCAGCAGGTACTGGCCGTCCGCCGTCAATTGCATGCCGGTGATCGAATCCAGCATGAAAGTCGAAATGTCAGCCACGAATCGCATCCTCTCGCGCGGGGTTGCCGCGCTCGCGCGCATCGACCGGATCGACCATAGCGACCGCATCGATCGCATCGATCGCAGAGCGCGGCACGTCGCGGCGCACGAGCAGCGACGCTGTAGCAAGGCGCAACGAAAAGATCGGCGTCGAACTGACGCGCAAGATCGCTGCAAGAACCGCCGGTGAAAAGAACTCCATCATGACCCGCCCTCCAAATCGCGTTACGCCGGTAGCGCAATCGCCGATTTCACAATAGCAGCGCCCATGCGCCATTGGGTTACACGCGCCCTACGCATTCTTCGCCTCTGTAACGCATTATTTCCACGCACAACGCTGACAGCCCCCGCGCACCGCCTCGTCGATAGATTGGACACCGCACGACCATAAGGCGCGGAAAGTTTCCGGTAACGATAGCCGCCGCACACGTCCCTATACTTCGCGCTTTCCAGAGCCCAATACCGTCGTTTCGAATGCGCCGTTTGCCTTCGAGCGTTCTCATCTGCGCTCGCGCGCGCTGCATCAGGATCGATAACTCAAGATGAACTTTCAAGCTTTAACGAGCCGGCTGGCAGGCGCGCTTTCATTCGCCGGCATCACGCTGGCAAGCAGCCCCGCGCATTCCGCCGAACCGTTCGTCGTGCAGGACATCAGGATAGAAGGTCTGCAACGCATCGAAGTGGGCACCCTCTTCGCCTATCTGCCGATCAAACAGGGAGAGACCTTTACGGACGATAAGGCTTCCGAATCGATTCGCGCGCTCTATGCCACCGGGTTTTTCAACGACGTGCGTATTTCCACCGAAGGCAATGTCGTCACCGTACACGTTCAGGAACGCCCGGCCGTCGGCACAATCGACTTCGCCGGCATTCACGAGTTCGACAAGGAAAACCTGACGAAGGCGCTGCGCGCCGTCGGTTTGTCGCAAGGCCGCTCTTACGACAAGGCGCTCGTCGACAAGGCGGAGCAGGAATTGAAGCGCCAGTACCTGACGCGCGGCTATTACGCCGCGGAAGTGACGACGACGATCACGCCAATCGACCGTAACCGTGTGGCGATTCTTTTCTCCGTGGCCGAAGGTCCGAGTGCAAAGATCAGGCAGATCAATTTCATCGGCAACAGCGTATTCAGCACGGACACGTTGCGCGACGAAATGCAGTTGTCCACGCCGAACTGGTTCTCGTGGTACACGAAAAACGATCTGTATGCGAAAGACAAGCTCACCGGCGACCTGGAACATGTGCGCTCGTACTACCTGAATCGCGGCTATCTGGAGTTCAACATCGAATCGACGCAGGTATCGCTTTCGCCGGACAAGAAGGATATGTATCTGACGGTCACGCTTCACGAAGGCGAGCCGTACACCATTTCTTCTATCAAGCTGGCGGGCAACCTGCTCGACCGCGAGAGCGAGTTGACGAAACTCGTGAACATCAAGGCCGGCGAGCGCTTTTCCGCGGAAAAGCTGCAGGCCGCGACGAAGGCCGTGGTCGACAAGCTCGGCGAATACGGCTACGCGTTCGCCACCGTGAATGCGTTGCCGAAGATCGATCAGCAACACCGTACGGTCGACCTGACGCTGCAAGTGGACCCGAGCCGCCGCGTCTATGTGCGCCATATCAACGTGACCGGCAACACTCGCACCCGCGACGAAGTAGTGCGCCGCGAAATGCGTCAGCTCGAAAGTTCGTGGTTCGACTCGAACCGCCTGATGTTGTCGAAGGACCGTGTGAATCGTCTGGGCTATTTCACCGATGTCGATGTGACCACCGTGCCGGTGGAGGGATCGCCGGATCAGGTCGACGTGGATGTCAAAGTCAACGAGAAGCCGACCGGCGCGATTACGCTGGGAGCGGGCTTTTCGTCCACCGACAAGGTGGTACTTTCAGCCGGCATTTCGCAGGACAATGTGTTCGGTTCGGGCACGAGCCTCGCCGTGAACGTTAATACGGCGAAGACGTACCGCACGCTTTCGCTTACACAAACGGACCCGTACTTCACCGTGGACGGCATCAAGCGTATTACCGACGTCTACTACCGCACCACCTATCCGCTCTATTACTACACTGATACGAGTTTTCGCATCATCACCGTGGGCGCGGATCTGAAGTTCGGCATTCCGTTCTCCGAGGCGGATACCGTCTATTTCGGCCTCGGACTCGAGCAGAACCGGCTGAGCACGGATTCATCGACGCCGCAAAGCTATAAAGACTATGTGGCCGAGTTCGGCAATGTGGTCAACAACGTGCCCATTACAGCAGGCTGGGCACGCGACAATCGCGACAGCGCACTGGTGCCGAGCCGCGGTTACTTCGTGCAGGCCAACAGCGAAGTCGGCACGCCGGCGGGCGGCACCGAGTACTACAAGACCGACCTCCAGGCGCAGTACTACTACTCGTTCTCGCGCGGCTTCATTCTGGGCCTCAATCTTCAGGGCGGCTATGGTAATGGGTTTGCCGGCAAGGCGTATCCGATCTTCAAGAACTACTACGCAGGCGGCATTGGCTCGGTGCGCGGCTACGAATCCGGCTCGCTCGGGCCGACCGACAAAACCACGGGCGACCCGATTGGCGGCTCGCGAATGGTCGTGGCCAACGTCGAAATGACGTTCCCGCTGCCCGGCACCGGATGGGACAGAACACTGCGCGTTTTCACCTTCGTCGACGCCGGCAATGTGTGGGGCAGCGAAGGCAATAGTACCGGCGCAAACGGCTTGCGCTACAGCTATGGCGCGGGACTCGAATGGATTTCGCCAATTGGCCCGCTGAAATTGTCGCTCGGCTTTCCGGTCGTCAAACACGCGACCGACAAGTATCAGAAGTTCCAGTTTCAGATCGGCACGTCGTTCTGATTCCGTCGACGCTTATTGCAAGCATTGCAAGCGCAAGCTGCATTGCACAGGTGAGCGGCATTCACCTGTCATCAAAAACTTTTCTTTTGCCGCTTCTGATACTCGCTGCGACCATTGTGTCAAAGGAGATCAGAACATGTCGACCACCAGTAGCAAACGCTTCACGCCCGCGTTCAATCACACGACGCTCGTCATTCTCGCCGCCGCGCTTGTTCTCAGCGCGGCAATGGGCATCCGGCAAACATTCGGGCTCTTCATCGGGCCTTTTTCGTTCGATCGAGGTTTGCCCGTCACGCTGATCGCATTCGCGATCGCACTGCACAATCTCGTGTGGGGCTTCGCGCAACCGTTCGCGGGCGCGGCCGCAGATCGCTATGGTTCCGCGCCGGTGGTCGCATTCGGCGCGACGACTTTTGCAGCGGGCCTGGGACTCGCGGCAGCCACGCCGAGCGGCCCGTTGCTGATCGTCGGCATGGGTCTGCTGGTCGGCATTGGCGTGAGTTGCACCACGTTCGGTGTCGTGCTGCCTGCGGTCGGCCGCGTTGCGTCGCCAGAAAAACGCAGCATGGCGATGGGTCTTGTCAGCGCAGGCGGCTCTGTCGGGCAAGTATTGATGGTGCCGCTCGTGCAAGGAATCAGGCTCCATGCCGGCATCGCGACGTCGCTCTTCGTGCTCGCTTTCGTGATGCTGATGGTCGCCCCGCTCGGCATCGTATTGGACCGTCGCGCGCCTGTAGGAGCGCCGCGGCATGAACCTCCCGCTGCGCCGTTACGCGATACGCTCGCACAGGCCGCGCGACATCGCGGCTACCGGCTGCTCACGCTCGGCTTCTTTACCTGCGGATTCCAGCTCGCATTTATCGCCACGCACTTGCCTGGCTATCTGTCGCTGTGCCATATGCCGATCGGACTCGGCGCAACCGCACTCGCGCTGATCGGTCTGTTCAATATGGTCGGCAGTTGGGGTTGTGGCTGGCTTGGTGGCCGCTTCCGCCAGCATTACGTGCTCGGCTGGCTCTATCTGATTCGCAGCGCGACGATCGGCGCATTCTTCCTGCTGCCGAAAAGTGCCGTCACGGTGGTGCTATTCGCAGCCGTGATGGGCCTCACATGGCTCGGCACGGTTCCGCTGACGAGCGGACTCGTCGCGAAAGTATTCGGCACGCGGCATCTTGGCAGCCTGTTCGGCGTGTGCTTTCTGAGTCATCAGATCGGTTCGTTTCTCGGCGCGTGGCTAGGCGGCGTCGTATTCGATCTGACGGGCTCGTATTCGCTGCTGTGGCAAGCAACGGTGGCGAGCGGACTTATCGCCGCGTTGCTGCACTTTCCCATTGACGATACCGCGCTGCCCACGCCCGCCCTCCGTTCCGGACCGGCGAGCGCATAAACGGCATAGCGCAGAATAAGCCTATTTTGAAGCAGTATCCGATGCGGCTTTCGGCACGCGGCCCATCAAATAGAACTCGTCGTTGGGACGCATCGAAATGACATTGGCCATGCGATTCGACAAGCCGAAAAATGCCGTGATCGCAGCAATATCCCAGATGTCTTCGTCGGAGAAGCCGTGTTCGCGCAGAAGCTCGAAGTCGGCTTCATCGACCCTGCCCGATTCGCGGCACACCTTCAATGCAAAGTCGAGCATGGCTTTTTGCCGCGCGGTAATGTCCGCCTTGCGATGATTGACGGCAAGCTGGTCCGCGAGCAAAGGCGCCTTTTCGTAGATGCGCACGATCGCGCCATGCGCGACCACGCAATAGAGGCAATTGTTCACCGCGCTCGTGGCCACCACGATCATCTCGCGTTCGCCTTTGGTGAGGCCGCCTTCCTTTAGCATTAACGCGTCGTGGTACGCAAAGAACGCGCGAAACTCATCCGGCCGATGCGCGAGCGTCAGAAATACATTCGGCACAAAGCCGGCTTTCTGCTGCACTTCGAGAATGCGCGCACGGATGTCGTCGGGCCATTCGCTGGGATCGGGCACGGGGTAGCGGCTGATCGGCTGAAGCGTTGTCATGCTGTGTCTCCTTTATCGCGCTATATGTAATGACGATTGTAGCGCTCGCGTCCATTTGCGGGGCACAGTGCACTTGCGCTCCACGCAATCGTGTTGCAGCTCTTCCAGAACTCGCGGCAATCCGGTATTTTGCATCGATTCAACTCGATGAGCATGCGCGTTCATGGACCGTCTTGAAGCAATGTCGATTCTGGTGGCCGCGGCGGAAAGCGGCAGCTTCTCCGCTGCCAGCCGCAAGCTACGCATGCCGCTGCCCACGGTAAGCCGCAAAGTCGCGGAACTGGAGGCGCATCTCAACGCGCGTCTTCTCGTTCGATCGACACGCAAGCTCACGCTCACCGACGCGGGCGTCGCCTATCTCGCGGCCTGCAAGCAGATTCTCGAACAGGTGAGCGAGGCGGAAAGCGCCGCCGCGGGCGAGTACAGCGCGCCGCGCGGAGAACTCGTGGTGACAGCGCCTGTCGTCTTCGGACGGCTGCATATGCTGCCCGTCGTCAGCGACTTTCTCGCAGCGTTTGCGGAGATAACCGTGCGGCTCGTGCTCGCCGACCGTAACCTGCATCTGCTGGACGAGCATATCGACGTCGCGCTGCGCATCGGCAAGCTGCCCGATAGCAGCATGGTCGCGACGCAGGTGGGCACCGTTGGCCGCGTCGTGTGCGCAAGTCCGCAGTACCTTGCGCAAGCCGGCGAGCCGCAAACGCCTGCCGATCTGGCGCGCTTCTCATGCATCGTTTCGGACGCGTTGCCTTCGAGTTACGTGTGGGAGTTTGGTGGACACCAGGCCCCGCAGCAGACGGTGCCGGTTCGTGCGCGGCTGTCGGTCAATACCGTTGAAGCGGCGATCGATGCGGCCATCGCCGGCGTCGGTTTGACAAACGTGCTGTCGTATCAGGCAGCAAGCGCGGTCAGTGAAGGAAAACTGAAACTGGTGCTGCGCGAGTTCGAGCCCGAGCCGATACCGGTGAGCGTCATGCATGCGGGACAAGGAAAATTGCCGCTGAAAACGCGTAGTTTTATCGATTTCATCGTGCCGCGTCTGCGCGCGGCATTGGCTCACGATAAGGAAATGCTGGGTGCAAAAGATCTCGCGCGCGGCAAGCATCGACGCGCGTCGCCGGGTCGATAACTCGTTCCGCAATCACCGCATGCGCAACACCGCCGCGCCGCTTAGTCTGCCGTCGCGCAGATCGTTGAGTGCCCGGTTTGCATCCGCGAGCGCATAAGGCCTGGTTTCGATTTGCAACGGCATTCGCGCCGCGAGTTGCATGAAGGCATGACCGTCGGCGCGCGTGAGGTTGGCAACCGAACACACGCGCCGTTCGCCCCACAACAGATCGTATGGGAACGACGGAATGTCGCTCATATGAATGCCACCGCACACGACAACGCCGCCCTTCGTCACGGCCCTCAATGCAGCGGGCACGAGCGGCCCGGCCGACGCGAAGATGAGCGCCGCGTCGAGTTGTTCGGGCGGCGTCTCGTCGCTGCCGCCGGCCCAGTGCACCCCGAGCCGCAACGCGAACTGCTGCGCGGCGGTATCGCCCGGACGCGTCAGTGCGAACACCGTGCGGCCCTGGTGCAACGCCACCTGCGCGACGATATGCGCGGCCGCGCCGAACCCGTAGATGCCGATTGCGCGCGCATCGCCTGCCATGCTGAGCGTGCGATAGCCGATGAGGCCGGCACATAGCAGCGGTGCCGCTTCGAGATCGGAATAGCGCTCGGGTAGATGCAGGCAATAGCGGGCATCGGCGACCGTGCGCTCCGCGTAACCGCCGTCGATCGTATAGCCGGTGAAGCCCGGCACGTCGCACAGATTTTCGCGGCCGCTCGTGCAATAGCGGCAGTGGCCACAGGTGTGGCCGATCCACGGCACGCCAACGCGATCGCCCACCTGGAACCCGGCGACGTCGTTGCCCAATGCCGCCACCGTTCCCACGATCTCATGTCCGGGAATGACAGGCCGCTTCGGATGCGCGAGTTCTCCGTCGACGACATGCAAATCCGTTCGGCACACGCCGCACGCGTGAATGTCGATCAGCAACTGGCCAGCCGCGGGTTGCGGATCGGACATGTCGCGCTCATGCAGCACCGCAGCGCTTCCGTCGAACACCATTGCGCGCATGTCATTCCTTCGTGCGTGGCGATGGCGCGGAGCCGCTCCATGTACTCGCCGTTTGCCGCGCGATGACGCGAACCAAACGCCGGCTTTGCAAGCTTACTGGCTCGCCGCGGATGCGCCTCCCATCGGCGGCGCGACGCTATTGCTCGTGGCAGCCGGCCCGCTCATGCCGGCCGTTCCCGCCGTATCGTTCGAGCCGGAGCGTTTGCACCCGAATGTGCCGCCTGCCAGCGCCGCGATCAATACCGCGACCATTGCCTTGCCTAGAACTCGTTCCATCATCCTCTCCTCACGGGTCGTGAGCGTCGGGCATCGCGCTTCTCGCCGTCGGCGAACGCGCGATCGCTTCGACAAATCGTGCGGACGCCGGCGATTGATTGCCTCACAAAGCGCCTTGAAACAGGACGCATGATCGACATGCCGACGCGACACGGCTTCGCAATATGCGACCGCCTTCTGTGCCTGTACAAGTTGCAATCCTGTGTAAAAAGCGCAACCCGTATGCGGCGTGCGCTCGCGTCGGTTATTGCGTCCGCGAACGCGCAGTCCACTGCATCCTCGCGTACATGGTTCGATGTTTGCGAGTTCGCATTGCAGAGTAAGGACGGCAACGCATAATCGGAACGCACGCATGAGTTGCGCCCGCTTTGACCACGCCGCCCTACGAACACACACTATGCGAGGTCAGTCATGCGCGAAACGGACCGGCAGCAGCGGATCGAGGAAATAGAACTGGCGCTCGCGAGCGCCTTTGAATCGCCGAAATCGCCGAGTGTCATTACCTACGATGAAGGCGCCACCTTTTACATGCAGTTGGCGTGGGTTCTGCAATCGCACGGCGATACATCGCTCGATACGCGTTGCGCCGCGACGCTCCGGTTTTCTCAGGCGCAGATAAACCGGTATGCGGCGATGGACACCATCAAGCGCAGGACGATTCAGGAGCGGCTCAAAGCGACTGTACAGACGCGTTTTGCGGAATTGAAAAGCTCGTCCCCAAACCAGAACGACTGTGCGCTTGAAGTGAATGTGGATGACAGTCTGTTCGACGTGCCGGAAGAACCTGTTTAATCGCGCGGCAGTTGAATGCGTTGTTGCGCGATAAAACGCTCGCCGCTTACGCGTAGCGCGCGAGAAACATATCCGCCGCGGATTCGGCGATTGTCTGCTGCTCGGTCTCGCTGAGCGGCGGCTGGCCCATCGTCACTTGCGGCCAGAACGCAAACGCCTTGACGAGCCCTTGCAACTGATGCGAGGCAAACACAGGGTCTGCAATTCGCAGACGCTGGTCGGCCGCGGCCGCGCGTATCCACACGGTCAGATCTTCCTCGCGTTCGCCGAGACGCGCGACCATATCGCGCGCGCGTTCGGGCGAATGAATGCCCGCGGCGATCGCAACGCGCGCGAGCGCGAGGAACGCTTCGTCGTTGATAAGCCGCAGTTTGCGCATTAAAAGTTCGATTAGTTGCTCGCGCAACGGGACGCTCGCCCGATACGCAAGTGTCTCGCCGGCGTGACTCGCGTCCCACAACTGCCGCAGTATTTCGGCGAAGAGCGCTTCCTTGCTGGGGAAATGGTTATAGACCGTGCGCTTCGATACATTCGCGCGCGCGGCGATGCGGTCCATGCTGGTGGCGTCGAAACCGGCTGCCAGAAATTCCTCGATTGCCGCGTTAATCACGGCGACACGCTTGCGGTCGGTGAGGCGTTGGTGAGTGACTGTGGGGTCCATCCGGAAATTTTACACTGTGCAGTTTACTTTTCGAGATTATAAAGTACACTGCTCAGTCTACTTTCCAACTCGGGACGCCACACATGACATCGCTCCTCGACTCCATCAGCCGGACTTTGGGTTTCGCTGCCGCGAGGCGCGGACGCGAGTTGTCCGCGCTGTCGGCGCAGCATGACGGCGAGCGCTTTCGCAACGTGAAGCCGCGTCCTGTCGAAGGCTTCGGCAAGACCTTGCGCATTGCGTGGAATGTGCTGCTCAACAAGCCGTCGGGCACGGTGCCGCTGGCCACCTTGCCGGTCGACAGATTGACGCGCGAGGATCTCGATACGGCGCCGGATAGAAGCCTTTACCGGCTCGGACATTCGACCGTGCTGCTCAAGTTGCGCGGCGAGTTCTGGTTAACCGATCCGGTGTTCGCAGAACGCGCTTCACCATTTCGGCGCTTCGGTCCCAAACGTTTTCATGCGCCGCCTATTGCGCTCGAAGATCTGCCGCCGCTTGCCGGCGTGATTCTTTCGCACGACCACTACGATCATCTGGATCACGAAACAGTGCTCGCGCTTGCGGCCACGACAAAGCTCTTTGTCACGCCGCTCGGCGTCGGCGACCGGCTTATCGAATGGGGTATCGACGCGGGCAAGGTGCGTCAACTGGACTGGTGGCAAAGCTTGGAGATCGACGGGATTGCATTCACCGCAACGCCTGGCCAGCATTTCTCGGGGCGCAGTCTGTTCGACGGCAACAGCACGCTGTGGGCGTCGTGGGTTATCGTCGATAACGATTTGCGCGTGTTCTTTAGCGGCGACACCGGCTACTTCGACGGCTTCAGGACCATTGGCGAACGCCTCGGTCCGTTCGACATCACGCTCGTCGAAACCGGCGCGTACGACGCGCAATGGCCGTACGTCCACATGCAGCCGGAAGAGACGGTACGGGCGCACGTCGACTTGCGCGGCCGCTGGCTTGTGCCGATTCACAACGGCACGTTCGATCTCGCGATGCACAGATGGTATGACCCATTCGAGCGCGTGCTGGGTCTCGCCGCTGCGCGCGGCGTCGCGCTTTCCACACCTCGCATGGGAGAGCGGCTCGACCTCACCGCGCCGCATCGTGGCGAGCGTTGGTGGCGTAACGCAATGGAAGTCGCCGAAGCGCCGCAAACGTCGCGGGGCCTGTTCGCGCGTCTGTTCTCGTGCAACAACGCACGGCGCGCGGAACCAGGCAGCAGCGCATAAGGCGGACTGTTTCATCGCACCTAGAAGGTGTGCTGCATTCCCACGCCATATGTGCTGCCTGACGGATTCGCCGTGAGTTTGTCGTATGAATAGACGGTATAGACGAACGTGCGTTTCGACAGAATGTGCTCGTGAGCAAGGCTCGCCGTGTTGCGCACGTTGCTGTGATTCAGCGGCGCACTGTGTTTGGTGCGCGCCCACTCGGCGAGTATCACGTTCGACGGCGTGAGCGGCACCGAAACGCCCAGTTCATAAGTGTGCGAGCCGGTCTCCACATTGTTATTGCTGGTCATTTGCGCGGCGCCGTAGACCTTCATGAACCTCGCGTCATACGCGGCTCCTGCGAGATAAAGGTACTGACCGCTTGACGGCGCAACCGCCGCAGTGCGTACGCGTTGCGCGGAAAATACCGCCGTGAGCGGTCCTTTTGCGTAGGTCAAATGCAGGCCGATATTGTCGCGCCCCTGGTGCCCCGTCGTGCTGCTTACGCCATAAATCGCGGTGCCCGTGAGCCCACCATAATTTGGCGAAACGTACTCGATTGCGTTTTGCCAGACCGTATCGCCAATCACCGTGTTGCTATAGCTCGCCGTGTACGACTGCACGATCAACGGCGAAAAGACAACGGAAGAACCGAACGGATTGACGAGTTGCTGGTTGATATACGTCGGGTTGGTTTGCTCGCCAAACTTGAACGTGCCGTATGCGCCGGTAAGTCCCACATAGGCGTTGCGTGAAAATAGCCCGTCAGTCGTATTGCGTCCCATCTGCCCGGTATTCGGCCGGAAAAAACTTTCGAGGCTGAAGATCACCGCGTTGCCGCCGCCAATGTCCTCGCGGCCGCGAATGCCCCAAAACGATGTCGTCATTCCGCCGCCGCCCATCTGCACCGTACTCGAGCGTGTCGTGCTGAGTTTGGAACTGTCGACGTACATGCCGATCAGGCCGTAAATCTGCACCGACGATGAAGACACGGACGCCGCGCCCGCCGCGGCTTGTGAAGAATCGGCGTGCGCGGTGCAGCTCGCCGCCATCGAAAGAGCCGTCGCAATGCACGCAGCGTTCACGTGCAGCATGCGGCGCATGGCATTTGTTTTTGTCCACATGAATCATGTCTCCAGACCAGTTTCTATTTTTTGAATGCAAGCGTCCCCTGCTGCGTGCGCGGATGCACTCGCAGTCATCAGGACACTGCAATGTATTCGGCGGCTAGACCGTCAATTCCTGCGCTTAATCCGTGCGTCGGCGCGACATGCCTGCATTGAGCTTCGATCGATCGAGCTCGTGTTCCCACGCGGAGACGACGAGCGTCGCGACGCCGTTGCCGATCGTGTTCACAATCGCGAGACCTGTACCCATGAAACGGTGAATGCCGAGAATCAGCACCATGCCGGACACTGGAATGAGCGGGAAAACCAGTAACGTCGAAGTCAGCATCACGAATGCGGCGCCGGCCACGCCGCTCGCTCCTTTCGACGTCAGCATCGCCACGCCGACCAGCGTCAGTTGCTGCATGAGGCTCAGTTCGATGTTGAATGCCTGTGCGATAAAAAGCACGGCCATCGTCAGATAGATGTTCGTGCCGTCGAGATTGAATGAATAGCCGGCCGGAATGACGAGTCCGACAACCGATTTCGAGCAACCAAGACGCTCGAGCTTTTCGAGCATCTGCGGCAGCGCGGCCTCGGAAGAACTCGTGCCCAGCACAATCAGGATCTCTTCGCGGATATAACTCATGAAGCGCAGAATGCTGAAACCGAGTAGCCGCGAAATCGCGCCGAGCACCACGATCACGAATACGAACAGCGTCGCATAGAAGGCGCCGATCAGTTTCAGCAAAGGCACGACCGCGCCGATCCCGTACGTGCCGATCGTGAACGCAATCGAGCCAAAAGCGCCGATCGCGGCCACTTTCATGATGATGTGCACGATGCCGAAAAAGGTATGCGCGAAATAGTCGATCATCGCGATGAGCGGGCGCCCGCGCTCTCCCGTGGCGGCAAGCGCAGCACCGAACAGCACGGAAATCAGCAGGATTTGCAGTACATTGCCCGATGCAAAAGCGCCTGTAACCGTGTCGGGAATAATGTGCATCAGGAACTCGACTGTATTCTGCTGATGCGCCGCAGTCGTATAACCGGCGAGAGCTTTCGTATCGATGGTGGCCGGATTCAGGTTAAAACCGCTGCCAGGATGAAAGACATGTCCTGCCACGAGCCCGACCACGAGCGAGAGCGTCGACACGATTTCGAAGTAGAGCAGCGCCTTGCCGCCTACTCGTCCGACTTTCTTCATGTCGCCCATTCCGGCAATGCCGGTCACGACGGTGCAGAAGATAATCGGCCCGATCACCATCTTGATCAGCTTGATGAACGCGTCGCCAAGCGGCTTCATCTTCACGGCAAGCGACGGCGCGAAATGCCCAAGCAGCACGCCAATAACGATCGCGACGAACACATGAAAGTAAAGCGTGCGATAGAACGGCTTCCTTGCGCCGGACGCGGACGAGGTCATGACGGCGCTCTCGCTCATGAAGCCGCTCCTGCTCGAATAACGCGGGCATTAGTGCTGATCATCTTTGTCTCCATCGGGAATAGTGAGCGGAAAGCCGATATATATACAGGTCGCTTTCCACAGAGCTGCCATCTGATGCGGCAGTTCTCGATACCGGTACAGCGTCAACTACGATGAGCGAAAGCCGTAAAGCCGCGCGGGATTCGTCACCAGCAGCTTTTCGCGCAATGCCTCGTCGGGGCAGAAACGGAACAGCAGGTCGACCAGTTCGCCGTCGTTCGGCATGTCCTTGCTGATATTCGGATGCGGCCAATCGGTGCCCCACAGTACCCGGTCCGGCGCGGCGTCGATGAGTGCTTGCGCGAATGGAATCGCATCGTCGAACGGCCGGTAGCCTGCCGAAACGCGCTCGGAACCGCATACTTTGACCCATGCGAGCGGATTGCGCATGAGATCGAGCAGTTGGCGAAAGGGCTGCTGATCGAGTCCCGCTTCGGCACGCACGCGGCCCATGTGATCGATCACGAACGGCACCTTGATGCGCGCGATCCGCTCCGCGTATTGCAGAATGTCCTGCGCGTCCAGATGCAACACGACATGCCAGCCAAGTTGCTCGATGCGTTCGAGTACGCGGTCGAACACATCGAGATCAGGCGCGCCGCCAAGATGAGCGACGAAGTTAAAGCGCACGCCTCGCACACCGCGCGCGTCGAGGTCGGCGAGTTGCGCATCGGTCACATCGCCATCGACGATCGCGACGCCGCGATAACGGCCGTCACTTCGGGCAATCGCGTCGAGCATCGCGGTGTTGTCGGTGCCATGACAACTCGCCTGCACGATCACGCCGCGGCTCACGCCGAGAAAATCGTGCAGCGCGACGAGTTGCGCGAAAGGCGCGTCGGGCGGCGTGTAGCTGCGATCGGGCGCATACGGAAAAACGTCGGCGGGACCAAAGACATGACAATGCGCGTCGCAGGCGCCGGCGGGCAGTCGCTGCGCGGGACGGACAGGATGGGGATCGGGCGGCAAGCAGGATTTCATATGTGCTTCGTCTCTATCTGGTTCTGATGGCCGCGGCGCGGCTGCGTGCGGCGGCTGCGGCGCGGCTGAGTGCGGCGGCTGCGGCGCGGCTGAGTGCGGCTGCGTATGTAAGCTGGAGTAAGCGGATTGTGGCGGCGCGCGCGGCTCGATACAATCGCTATACCAAACTAGCTGATATGTGTTTTTCACATAGCTCTCATCATGGACCTCAAGCAGTTGGAAGCGTTTGTGCACGTCGCCGAACTCGGCAGCTTTACGCGCGCTGCCATTACGCTCGACACCAATCAGCCGGCACTCAGCAGGCTCGTGCGGCAACTCGAAGTCGAATTGCGTCACACGCTGCTCGAACGCAATGGCCGCGGCGTCACGCTCACGCCGGCGGGTCAGCGAATGCTGGCTCATTCCAAAGGGATACTTTCGCAAGTGCAGCGCGCGTCACAGGATCTCGACGAATTGCGCGGCACCGTCGGCGGGCACTTTTGCATTGGCATCACGCCGAGCTTCGCGAAAGTCGCCACCCATGAACTCGTGCGCAGTTTTCGTACGTCGTTTCCGGGCGCGACTATTTCGGTTGCCGAGGGACTGTCGACCTACCTGATCGAATGGTTGATGATGGGCCGAGTGGACGCCGCGGTTCTCTACGACACGTTCGACACACCGCTAATCGACAAGCGCACTGTCTTTACCGAGGAGCTCTTTCTGATCGGTGCGGATGACGGCAAACCAGTTGCAAAGGCCGCGCGCGAGACGGTGAAAACCATCGCACTGCGCGACATTCCACGCTATCCGCTCGTCATTCCGGGCCGCATGCATGCAATCCGGCGCATGCTCGAATCGGTTGCGGCCGAACAAGGCGTGAGACTCAATATCGAACTCGAAGTAGACGCCGTGTCGTCGATTCTCGATCTGGTCAGCGAGGGCATCGGCTATGCGGTGCTGCCGCTCAACGCAACCGTGAGCGACGCGCTCAAGCGGCGCTTTCGCGTGATCCGCATTACCGAGCCGACTCTGTTCAGCCGGCTCGCCATTGCAACGAGCAGCAAGCACACGCTGTCGCAGCTCGCGGTTCAGGCGATTGCAATGCTCGAGGAGCGGGTATTGCCTCTTTATAGCGCAGTGCGCAGCCAGTAAGAAAAGAGAAGGCAATAGAGGCGGAGAACTCCGGCTATCGCTTCTAACCCCGCCAACAAGCCGAAGCCTCAATCCGTGACGATCACTGCAACGGCTTTCGCCTGTTTCAATTCAAATGTACTGAGCCGGCCCGCGCGAACGTCGAGTACCAGACGCTCGATCAATTCGACTTCGCGCTGCTGATCCAGGTCAACGTCCGTTGCGGACGCAATCTTGTCGAGGCATAGGCGTCGTCGCGCCAGCAGGAAATTGACGGCGCTGGCACGCCGCATAAAGAACTGCTCCATCTTCGTGTTTCTTCGTGTCGTCAGTGCAAAGACGCATTGCTTGTAGCGGAGCGCGACGTTAGCACGCGCATAAAGGCGGCCATAACGGTGTAAAGAACTGGAAAGAAACGCGGCTTGGACGCCGTGTCCGCTTGCGCTCACCTCCAGGCATCTTCAAGACCCATCGCCGCAGCTTTAGCTGCAGTTGCGCGTCGTTCGCAGCCGCAAACGCTAACATCGCGGCATTCCCGCTACTGCGACTAGAATATCCAGCATGCATCCGGCAGAGAACCACGCTCGCCGCTTTGCTATTGTCGGCCGCGAATACGATACTAATGGCCTGTTCTTATTCCGCCTCGAGGAACCGCCGATGACCGCCCTGCTCACTCGCGAATCCGCGTCGAAATTCGCCAATCTCGCTCTCGCTCATCTCACACGCGAATACCCGAACAAACTCACGCATTCGCTGGCCGGTCCGCAAGACGTGCAGAGCCCCCGCGCATTGCATCCGATTTTTTATGGCAGCTACGACTGGCATTCGTGCGTGCATGGCTACTGGCTGGTTCTTCATCTTATCGAGCGCTTCCCGGATTTGCCGGAAGCAGAACGTATCGTCGCCGTGGTGGACGAGCATTTGACGGCGGCGAACGTAGCCGGGGAACGCGCTTATCTCGAGTTGCCGCATAACCTGGGCTTCGAGCGGCCTTATGGCTGGGCTTGGTTGCTCGCGCTCAGCGCGCAATTGCATTCGTCAAAGCTCTCGCATGCCGCGCGCTGGTCGAAGACTTTCGCGCCGCTTACCGAGATCTTCGTCGAACGTTTCGAGACGTTTCTGCCGAAAGCCACTTATCCGCTGCGCGTCGGCACGCATTTCAACATGGCATTCGCGCTTGCGCTCACGCTGGATTTCGCGCGGCAAACTTCGCGCGGCTCGCTGGAGGCGTTGATTGTCAGCACCGCGGAGCGCTGGTTTTTGCACGACGTAGCGTGCCAGGCATGGGAGCCCGCCGGCGACGAATTCCTCTCGCCCTCGCTGATGGAAGCGGAGTTGATGCGGCGTGTGTTGCCGTCCGCGCAATTCGTCGACTGGTTTGGGCGCTTTCTGCCCGACCTCGGCGCAAAAAAGCCGGCTACGTTATTCGAACCGGTTACGGTAACGGACCGCACCGACGGCAAGATCGCGCATCTCGACGGTCTCAATCTGAGCCGCGCCTGGTGCCAGCGCTCGCTGGCTCGCGCGCTGCCGGCAGGCGACATACGACGCACGGCATTGCTCGATGCAGCCGAGCGTCACTTGCAAAGTGCGCTGCCTCATGTGGCCGGAGACTACATGGGCGAGCATTGGCTCGGGACGTTCGCCACGCTCGCCCTGGAGGCGTAAAGCAGTTGCGGGCCGGCCCTTCTAATCGGCCTGCCCGCACGCCGCTTTTACATCACTGCGTCGACAGCTTCTTCGGCTTCGGCGGCGCCTGCACCTTGCTGTACTGAAACTCGGGCGTCGCCTTCAACGCTGCCTTCGTCGCGCCCGGCAGATAGAAGTTGCCCGAGCGAACGTCGAGTGCCGCAATAGGCACCGCTACATCATGCGACGCAACGCCGAGAAAGCCGCCCGCGGCGACAATCGCTGCGGAAAGAGAACCATCCGGCGCCACCACCAGATCGCGGATCGAACCGATCTTCTCATTCTGATCGTTGTACACGGCCTTGCCGAGAATGCTCTTCTTCACGCTCCAGCCGCTCAGCAGCGCATTCGATTGTTCGATAGTCACGCCGAGCGGTTGCGTGCCGGCAACTTGCGCCTGCGCGCCGAAACTCGCTGCGGCAACCGCAGCGGCTACCAGAAGTTTGCCCAAAGTCATTTCATTTACTCCGTTTTTTTAGAAGACTGACCGGCGCAGGATCGCGCCGAGAGAAGCGCTGCCAACTCATCATACCGGCTACGTCGCGTGGCTGCAGACACGGTGCCATTGGCATCACGCGCTGCGGCTTGCGCGCGACGGTAGAATTGCATCAGGCGACAACACGCCTTTCGCAAGATCCAGGGTGGTGAGTTTGACAAAGCTCGAGCAGGGTTTCATTTTGACGCGGCATTGGCGGGACACGCCCGCCGGCACCGAAATCGATTTCTGGCTGGCAACCGACGGCGGGCCCCGTCACGTGCGTTTGCGCCATCAAACGTCCGTGGCATTCGTGCCCGCGGAACAGCGCGAGCGCGTCGAATCCATCTTGCGCCGCGAGGCGCCTCTCGATCTGCGTCCACTGGAATTGCGCGACTTCCATCACCGGCCGGTAATGGGACTTTATTGCCCGCAATATCGTCAGTTGACCGGCCAGGAAAAACGCTTGAAGCAAGGCGGCGTGGATGTCTATGAAGCCGACATCTTTCCGCCCGAGCGCTACATGATGGAGCGTTTCATCACTGCGCCAGTGTGGTTCGGCGGCGAACCGCAAAGCGACGGCACGCTTATCAATGGCGAATTGAAACCGGCGGCGGACTATCGTCCTTCATTGAAACTCGTGTCGCTCGATATTGAAACGAGCGTGCATGCCGAACTCTATTCGATTGCATTGGAAGGCTGCGGTCAGCGCCAGGTGTACATGCTAGGACCGCCGAATGGCGATGCGAGCCAACTCGACTTCGACCTCGAATACTGCGAAACGCGCGCCCAGTTGCTTGAAAAGCTCAACACATGGATAGAGCGGCATGATCCCGATGCGATCATCGGATGGAATCTCGTGCAATTCGATTTGCGTGTGCTGCAGCAGCATGCCGAGCAATACCGCGTGCCTTTGAAACTCGGCCGCGGCGGCGCCGTGATGGAGTGGCGCGAACACGGCCTGAAGCAGAACCACTACTTTGCGGGCGCTGCGGGGCGCCTGATTATCGACGGCATCGAGGCGCTGCGTTCGGCCACCTGGAGCTTTCCCTCGTTCAGCCTCGAGCATGTGTCGCAAGCGGTGCTGGGCGAAGGCAAATCCATCGACAATCCGTATCAGCGCATGGACGAAATCCAGCGCCGCTTCGACGAGGACAAGCCCGCGCTCGCCCGGTATAACCTGAAGGATTGTGAGCTCGTCACGCGCATCTTCGCGAAGACGGAACTGCTGCCGTTTCTGCTGGAGCGCGCCACCGTGACCGGGCTGCCCGCGGATCGTAGCGGCGGCTCCGTCGCTGCGTTCACGCATTTGTATATGCCGCGAATGCATCGGCAAGGCTACGTCGCGCCCAATATCGGCGACGTGGCCGGCGCCGCGAGTCCCGGCGGTTTCGTGATGGACTCGCGCCCGGGCTTATACGATTCGGTGCTGGTGCTCGATTACAAAAGCCTGTATCCGTCGATCATTCGCACTTTT
Source organism: Paraburkholderia sp. RCC_158 (assembly GCF_041355255.1). Taxonomy (NCBI): domain Bacteria; kingdom Pseudomonadati; phylum Pseudomonadota; class Betaproteobacteria; order Burkholderiales; family Burkholderiaceae; genus Paraburkholderia; species Paraburkholderia sp. RCC_158. Next base: position 170,479 of record NZ_JBFUPM010000001.1, read on the forward strand.
CTGATCGACCCTGTCGGGCTCGTGGAAGGCATGCTGAATCCCGGCGACGATCAGTCCGTACCCGGCTTTCTCGGCGCGCGTTTTTCACGCACGCGTCATTGTCTGCCGTCGATTGTCAGTCAGGTATGGCAAGGCCGCGAAACCGCGAAACGCGAGCACAACAAGCCGCTTTCGCAGGCGCTGAAGATCATCATGAATGCGTTTTACGGCGTGCTCGGCTCGACCGGCTGCCGCTTCTTCGACCCGCGTCTTGCGTCGTCGATAACGATGCGCGGCCACGAAATCATGCACCGCACGCGCGAACTGATTCAGGCCGAAGGTTATGAAGTCATTTACGGCGACACGGATTCGACCTTCGTCTGGCTGCGGCACGCGCACAACGAAGAGGAAGCAGGCCGCATCGGACGCGCGCTCGTCGAGCATATCAACGCGTGGTGGCGGCAGGATTTACAACAGCGCTTCGGACTCGACAGCGCACTCGAATTGCAATTCGAGCGGCATTACCGGCGCTTCTTCATGCCGACCATTCGCGGCGCGGAAGAAGGCAGCAAGAAACGTTATGCCGGTCTCACCGTATCGGCGGATGGCAGCGAAGAGATCGTCTATAAAGGACTCGAAACGGTTCGCACCGACTGGACTCCGCTCGCGCAGCAGTTTCAGCAGGAACTCTATAGACGCATCTTCACGCAGCAACCGTATCAGGACTACGTGCGCGACTATGTGCGCGATACGCTCGCCGGCAAGCTGGACGATCAGCTCGTCTATCGCAAGCGTCTGCGCAGACCGCTCGGCGACTACGAACGCAACGTGCCGCCGCACGTGCGCGCCGCGCGCGTGGCCGACGAATTCAATCGCCGGCAAGGGCGTCCGCTGCAATATCAGAACGGCGGCTGGATCAGCTATGTGATGACGATTGCCGGCCCCGAGCCGCTCGAAACGCTGCGTTCCGCGATCGACTACGAACACTATCTCACGCGTCAATTGCAACCCGTTGCGGATGCAATCTTGCCGCTGTTGCGCGACGACTTTACACGGCTCACGTCTGGTCAAAAGCAGTTGTTCTGACGCCGCGCGACTCAGGGCTAACAGATCTTCTCAATCGCAACCATTATCTCGGCGCAGGGAAGCCGAGCGCGTCCGCCTTCGTGCGCAACTCGGCGAAACGGCCGCCTGGCGCACTCATGGCCGTATTCGGCACGAGCTGGCTCTTGTCCAGTTGCGCAATGCCGCTCGCGCCCGCGCCTGCCGTCGACAGATTCGAGCATGCCGAGCCGAAGGTGCCTTGTGCCACCGCGATGGCCGGCGCGTCGGTGCGCGCGGGATCGGTAAAGTCGAGCGCGTAGGCCATATTGAATGTCGCCGAATCGCTTGCGCGCACACCGAGTGGATCGAGACCGAAACGCCATGCGAGCAACTGGTGAATCGAACTCGGATCGAACGGATAGCGCGACACATAATTGGCGCGCACACGCGGCCCGAACAGCATGCAGGGCACGCGAAAGCCGAGCCTTCCGTCGTTGCCGAGCGAAGCCTCCGCACTCGACACCGGCTTCACGGGCGGCGCCACATGCTCCATGAAACCGCCCCACTCGTCGTACACGAGGATCATCAGCGTTCTGCTCCAGTTCGGGCTCGTGCGTAACGCGTCGTAGATCTGGCCGAGCAGCACCTGGCCGTTGCGCACGTCGGCATGCGGATGATCGTCGTTCGACGTACCCTGCGCTTCACCGCCAAAGCTCGGATCGACCATGCAGAACGAGGGCAAAGTACCTGCGGCTGCGTCGGAGAGAAAGTCGGAGAAGAGCTTTGAGCGGCCCACGTACCGCGTTCCGTAAAGCGCGGTGAACGGCACGTCGTGGAAGTAGTACGTCGACGAAATGTTCTTTGCGTCGAGACGGTCCCAGATGGTCGGCAACGACGAGGTGTCGAGCGTGTCGGACAAGCGGTCCGTTTGTCCGCTATGCAGATACACGCGGTTTGGATAAGTGTCCGCGAGAATGCCGCTCATGTAGTAGTCGCACACGGTGTACTGCGTGACTGCGCCGCGATAGAAGTCGAGATCCACGGACTGGAAATAGCCGATGGGAAGCAGGTCGCCGCGCGTGAGGCTTGTACCGGCCGTGAGCAGGAAGCCGTTCATTGCGCCATTGGCGAGATGAACGCGTCCGGCATCGTATGAATGATTCGGGTCCGCGAACGAGCACGCCTGGAAGCCATACGCGGGGTTCGTGGCGAGCGCGAACGGCGTGTGTGTTTCGCCGAACACGTCCTTGAAGTTCCGACCGGTCTGCGCGGTTTCCGCATTCGGGACCCAGCCCAGCAGATGATCGAATGAACGGTTTTCCATCGTCACCAGCACGACATGGTCGATGCCCGAGGTAGCGGGATCGGGTAGTGCGGGACGCGGGAGATTCGCACGGGCGGGCGGAATCGTGCCGACGGGCTGCGATCCGCCTGAGCCGGAGCCGCCATTGCTGCTGCCTCCACCGCCTCCTCCACAAGCCGACAATGCGATGGACCCTGCAAGCGCCGCGAGCACCTTGCGACGGCTCGGATCGGCGGGATCAGCCGGGGCGGCCAGGGTGGCCGGAGTGGCGAGTGTCGTGGGCTTGCTCGTCATGATCGTCTCCCTTATTAACTGCTTGCTGTTTTCGCGGAAGAATTCGCCACGCGGCTCCTGAAATACCGCGAGGCGATTTCGTGCAACAAGGGAGCAATTACTGTTCCGCGACAACAAAAAGCCGGGCTGACGCATGCAGTACATACATGCGGCCCGGCTTTTCAAACGACCACAAACTCAATCCATTCGTCAGAAGCGGTGAATGATGCCCACGCCGAAAGCGAACTGATTGCCGGTCGTCGACGGCGCGGTGTTGTAGCCGTCGCCGAGCGTCGCGGTGGCGTCGATGATCTGCCCAGCCCCGTTCGTGCCGAGCGTCTTCCCCTTCGCATGTTGATACGCTTCCAGCGCGTAAAGGCCAGTGCGTTTTGAAAGCGAGTAGTACTGTGACAGGTTGAACTGGTGATACTGCGCGCTGTCTTCAATACCGTTCGCGCGTGTCGCGCGCGTGTAGCTGTAGCCCGCGCCGAAATCCCACGCGACCATCGGCTTCCAGTGCAACACGAGACCGCCTGTATTGAAGATGGCCGTGTCGTGGAATTTCGATCCTGTGCCCGGAATGTACTGCACGTTCGTATAGGTCGCCGTGACGTCCCACGCGCTGTTAAACGTATAACCGCCGCCCACTGCGAAACGCTGCTGCGCCTGCGCGGTCTGATAGCCGTTCGTCACCGCGGATAGGCCGATCTGCGAGCCGCCGTTCGTGGTCGTGGAATCCGCGCCCCATGTGCCGCCGCCGAGCGTCGAGTTGTTGATCCGCGAGAAGCCGACCGCGAGGCCGATCGGACCCAACGCATATTGCGCCGCAGTGGACCATGTCGAGCCGCGGTTCGTGCTGCCGGCCACGCCGCCGAGCGAATACGAACCGCTCACAGTCAGACCGTATAGTTTCGGCGACGTGTATTCGAGCGTGTTGTTCGCGCGGTAAATCGTATCGAGACCGTCGACGTCGCCAGGATGCGCGCCATAGTAGCCGGTGAGCCAGGTCGTCGGACTATACGGCGACAGCATCTGGTAGTACGACGCATATTGGCGACCCGCCGTAAAAGTACCGTACGCGGGATTGGTAACGCCGACCCAGGCCTGGCGGCCGAACATCGCATTGCTGTATTGCTGCGCGCCCGTCCCCGAGTTAAAGCCTGATTCAAGCTGGAAAATAACCTTCGTGTTGCCGCCGAGATCTTCCCCGCCTTTAAGGCCAAAGCGGCTGCCGGCCCATACACCCGGCGTGAACTTGACAGCGGATTTGCCGCCGCTCGTCGAGCCCAGCGTGGATGTCTGATTGCTGGTATAGGAAAGGCCGTTATCGACGATACCGTACAACGTCACGCTGCTTTGCGCGAAGGCCGGCACTGAGGCCGCCAGTGCCGCGCCGAATAGCGCGACGTCAATTCCCCTGAGACTTCTTTTCATTCTCCAGATCTCCAATTGCTACGTCTTTGTTGAAATACTTTTTTGCGCTTCTCTTTCGAACCGGCGCTTCACCGTCAATGCAAGCGGCACGGTGAAGAAGATGTGAGACATAAAGCCGCCGATAATCACCGCGGGGTCGTAGTAGTTCGGGTGATTATCTGAAGCGATCATGATGGCCACGTGCATGACGATCCACGCGAGCACCGCATAGAAGAGTGCGACGAGCGTCGCTTCAATGCCGCGTCGGCGAAAGTATGGCCAGACGGCGGAGAACAGCACGCCCCATGCAATCGCGAACACGAAATGAATACCCGTGCCCACTACGTAGGCCCATATACCGATCGACTCCTGCACGCCTTTGCCGAATACGAGACCCGTTGCGTTGCGCGGAATGCCGGCGAGCGGCATCAGATGCTGCGCGCCGACCCAGATCAACGCCTCGTAAATCCAGATGATCACCGCGCCGAGCAATCCGCCCGCCACGCCCGCGCGAATCATTGCGTGACAATTGGGCCACGTCCACCGGGACGAAAGTTCTGTTCTTTTAAACTCGCTCGCGCTTGCACTCAACTTGCCGTCCATGTCTGCTCCCGGATAAACGCGCTGTAGATGTAGTAAGCGCGCGGTGTTCGCGTTCGATACAAGAACGGAGGCGCAAGCTGAACGCCGCAAGTTCTCGCCACTCACTGCAAAACAGATCTATGCGTCGGCAACCGGACTCGTAATGAAACGCAAGGCAAGCCGGTTCATCCCGATTGCCACGGCCGCGATAATGGCGGGAACCGCAAGCACCGAAAACACGACCTGGAAGCTGAATCCGAGCGACAGCAACGCGCCGCCCACGAGCGAACCGAGAATGCCGCCGAGCCGCCCAAAGCCGAGCATCCAGCTCACGCCGGTTGCGCGAGCGCGGGTCGGATAGCAGCTTGGCGCGAGTGCATTGAGCCCCGTCTGCGCACCGCTCATGAAGAAGCCCGCACACGTGACGAGAACCGGCAACAAACTCGACTTCAGTGTGCCCATGCCGAGCGCGAAGATGAACACGCCGCCAAGCAGATACGCGGCGCCAATCACGCCGTTGCGATCCAGACGGTCCATCGCGAAGCCCACCGCGACGGCGCCAATCGTGCCGCCCAACTGGAACATGCCGGTGATCGCAGCCGCGCGTTCGACGGGCAAGCCGGCGTCCTTGATCAGCGTCGGCAGCCAGCCGGTCAACAGATAAATGATGAGAAGGCCCATGAAATACGTGAGCCACAGCATCAGCGTGCTGAGCGCGTAACCATCGGCGAATAACATGCGCACCGGCGCCTTTGCCGCAACCACGGGTTCGGGCGACGTGAAACGCACGTCCTTGTCGAACAGGTGGCCGCAGACGCGTCCGAGCGTCGCCGCGATACGTTCGTTTGGCATCTTGCGCACCAGCATCAGGCGAGCGGACTCGGGCAAGAGCCACAACAAAAGCGGCACGCTCACGATCGGCAGGATGCCGCCGAACATGAACACCGAGCGCCAGCCGTAGTGCGGAATCAGCGAGGCCGCGACGAAGCCGCCCGCTCCCGAGCCGAAATTGAAGCCCGTAAACATGATGGTGAGCAGCAGCGAACGGCTGCGCGACGGCACGTATTCGGAAAGCAGCGTCGTCGAATTCGGCATGGCCGCGCCGAGTCCGAGGCCAGTGAGGAAACGCAGTACGACAAGTTGTACAGGCGTTTCGGCGAACGCGCAGATCAGGCTGAAAAAGCCGAAGCAGAATACCGAAGCGATCAATACCTTCTTGCGTCCGATGCGATCGGCAATCGGACCCGCGGCCAATGCGCCGACCGCGAGGCCGACCATCGCAGCGCTCATCACCGGACCAAACGCGGTACGGCTCACGCTCCAGTCATGCATGATGACGGGCGCGACGAAACCCATCACGGCCGTATCGAGGCCGTCCATCATGACGATCACAAAGCAGAGAACGAGGACGAGCCATTGATAGGGCGACACCTTGCGCGCGTCGATAAACGCCTTGATGTCGACTGAATCTGCAGATTTCATGCTTGTCTCCGAAGAAAATAGTTTCCCGTCCCGGCTTTCGATGGAAGCCGGATTTTGTTCTGGTATCCCAATTAAATGCGCCGGCAGGCGGCACGGTGTCCGGCCTTCTACACGGCTTCCGGCACCTTGCGCGTCTTCAGAAACGCTTCGAGCGTTTCGCCTCGCATGCTTGCGTACATGCCCAGATTGGTGATCTTCACGACGCGCGCGAATTTCTCCAGCACGAAGAAACACACGCCATAGCGAATCAGGCCGATCCAGTCGGCGTTATCGACGAGCGTGCGCTCCTCGGGTGTCAGACCTGCCGCGTCATAAGCCGCCTCGCGGTTCTCGAGCCACAGCGTGCGCGCCGCGGCTTCGCGCATTTGCCAGAAGAAGCGGTTCAGCCGCATGGCCTTCATGCTCTGGCGAATGTCGAACGGATAGGTGCCCGTCAGTTCTTCGACGCCGATCAATTGCGGATTCATTGCGCCACCTCGTCTTCGTAAATCGTGACGGCCATTGCCGTGCTGGTCGCCAGGTAATAGTTGCGATGTAGCTCGCGCACCGTTGGCCCGAGCGCGCCGCGCATCGCGAGCCACATGATCGTTTCGACGCTTTCCGCGCCGCCCAGGCGCACATAGTCGACATGCTTCATCGCGGCCAGACGCTCTGGTTCGTGAACGATCAGGTCCAGAAATTCCATGTCCCATTCGGTGTTGTTAAAGCCGCTGCGCTCGCCGTGCACCTGATGCGAGAGACCGCCCGTGCCGACCACCACGACATCAAGGTCCGCTTCATACGATTCGATCGCGCGGCGCAGTGCCTGTCCGAGCCGATAGCAGCGGTTCGCGGTCGGCAGCGGATACTGCAGCACGTTGACCTCGATCGGCACGAGCGCAAGCGGCCAGCCGCCCGCATGCGGCAACATCAGCGAAAGCGGCGAATTGCAGCCATGATCGAGCGGACGATCCTGGAAGATCGTGAGATCGAACTCGTCGTTGACGAGTTGTTCGGCAATGTGAATCGCGAGGTCGGGGTGGCCCGCTATATCCGGAAGCGGGCGTTTGCCCGCGCCCTCGTCCGCGAATTCATGAGTGGCCGATACGCCCAGTGCAAAGGTCGGATAGCAGTCGAAGAAAAAGCTGTTCGCGTGGTCGTTGTAGAACATCACCATCGCGTCCGGCTTGCGCTCTGCGAGCCAGCTCGCCACAGGTTCATAGCCCTTGAAAAGCGGCGCCCATGCCGGATCGTTCTGCTTGCCCTTGTCGTACGCCATGCCGATAGTCGGCACATGCGAAGTGCCGATGCCGCCAATGATCCTTGCCATTTCGTTTGTCTTCCGTTACTTCGTGCTGCGCTATTGCCGTGTGCGAATCGTATAGGTTGCCGGGAATGCGAAAGAAGCGTTGGCAACCGCCTTGGGATACGAAGATAGGAATTGTGCGGGTTTTCGGGAAGTACGGGTTAACGCGCGAGATGAGGAGAATCGTCGCTACCAGTGCAGTGCGAGAGCCCTTCCGTCTTCATGCAATGACTCGCGAGCCGCATGGTGCCGGGCCGATTTGGTATCCCAAATGGATTTGCGCTTACTTCGCAACCGTATTTCCGCCACGGCCGCCAATAAACAAAACAGATGGCCATAAAACCAACTCGCAAGACGCTTTCGAAGCGTGGTGCAACCCGGCTCGCGTGGCTATACTGGACGACGTCCAACGAGTAGACGACGATGAACGAAACCACTCAGCAGGCCATTGTTCAGACCTTACGCGAGAAAATCCTGGCAGGCGAACTGTCGCCCGGACAACGGCTCGTCGAAGCGCAACTCGCGCAATGGCTCGGCGTGTCGCGAACGCCGCTGCGTTATGCGCTTAGCGTCTTGTCATCCGAAGGACTGCTCGATCGCTCCGGCGCCCGCGGTTATGTGGTGCGCCGTTTCAGCGTGCGCGACGTGTTGAACGCGATCGACGTGCGCGGCGTGCTCGAGGGTCTCGCCGCGCGTTCGGTTGCCGAGGGCGGCGTGGGCGCGGCGCTCGCCGCCGCACTCGACGACTGCCTGCGCGAGGGCGACGAGATTTTCCGCAACGGCCAGCTAAAACCCGGCGACGACGTGCGTTATGCCGACATGAACGGGCGCTTTCACTCGCTCATCATCGAAGCCGCGCAAAACGCAGCGGTGAGCGCCGCGCTGAGCCTGAACGACAAGATTCCGTTCGTCTCGCCGTTCACCATCGCATTCGACGAAGCCGCGCGCGAGCGCCAGTTCATGATGCTGATGTACGCGCACCGCCAGCATCATGCGATCACGGACGCGTTGAAGAATGGCGAAGGCGCGCGCGTAGAGGCGTTGATGAAGGAACATACGCACATCTCGAAGGAAAGCCTCAATCTGTCGCTGCCGGCTTTGCACCTGATTGCGGGCGCGGCATGACGCAGAACGCAGCGCCTCGTCGCGTGAGGAACCAGGGCACCGCGCAAGGAACCACGGCTACGTCCGCAAGCGCCGCCACGCGCACTACGCCCGCAAATACCAAAGACCTGCTCAACCTCGCGCAACTACGCGCGTTTCGCCTCGTCGCCGACAGGGGCAGCGCGACGCGTGCGGCGGCTGCGCTGTTTCGCGCGCAATCGGCTGTTACTCGATCGGTACAGGAACTCGAATCGGCGCTCGGCGAACCGCTCTTCGATCGTGGTCCTTCAGGCATGTTGCCCACGCCGGTCGGGCGCGCGGTCCTGCTTCGCTGCGAGCGGATTTTTGCGGAGCTCGAAGAACTCGCGCAATGGTGCGCCGCGCGCCAGACGCGTCGCCGGCCCGCTGCTGAGGGCGCGTTGCCCGCGTATTTGCTGAACACGCGGCGGCTGCAAATCTTCGTCGCGCTGGCACGGCATCGTCATATGCCGAGCGCCGCGAAGACGTTCGGCATCAGCCAGCCTGCCGTGAGTACCGCGATTCGCGTACTGGAAAGCGGCTCGAGTTTGAGCCTCTTTCATAGAAGCCCGCGCGGTATTCTGCTCACGACGGAAGGCGAAACTTTTCTGCTGCACGTGCGCCGCGCATTGAACGAACTGCGCCACGTACCCGACGATATCGCCGCATTGCGCGGCAATATCCAGGGCGCGGTGACCGTCGGCGCATTGCCGCTCGGACGCACGCTAATCCTGCCGAAAGCCATCGCGAAGATGAGCGCGGAAAATCCAGGCGTGCGCGTCGTCACCGACGAAAGCGCCTATGAAGCGTTAGTGGCGGGTCTGCGAGCGGGCGACATCGACTTCATTCTCGGCGCACTGCGCGAAAACGACGCGACCAGTGGCCTGCGGAACGAGCGCCTGATGTCGGAGGACATGGTGCTTCTCGTGCGCCGCGATCACCCGCTCACGCGCGCGCATGAGCCGCGTATCGCCGATCTGCGCGACGTGCAATGGATTCTGCCGCGCAGCCACGCGCCGGCTCGCGCGCTATTCGAAGCGCAATTCAAGCGGATGAAAATCAGGCCGCCGCTGCCCACCGTCGAAACGGCCGACCTCGCGGTGATTCGCGGCCTGCTGCTGGGCACCGACATGGTTGCGGCGCTGTCGGCGCAGCAGTTGCACTACGAAGTGCAAACGGGCCAGCTCGCGGTGCTCGACGTGCCGCTTCACAATACGCGCCGCGACATAGGGCTGACGCTGCGCGCGGCGGGTACACCGTCGCCGGCGGCTCGCGCGCTGATCGACGCGATTCGTTTGTCGGTGGTGGACGTTACGCGTACCGTCAGCACCGCCACGACGAACTAGCGGCCGTTCAGTTTATAAAGAACCTCTTTGTTCCCACACCGAAGCAGGAATGCCGACCACGCCGTCGAACAACCAGCGCGCGGTGCGCAGCAGCGCCGCGCTCAACACCACGGGACGATCGCGCTCGCCGCCGAGTGTGAGTTCGACAGTGAACTCGCCAGTCGGATGCTCGACGGACACCTGCTTGCGCGCGCCTTCTGCATCGACGTTTGCAAGGCCGTCGCAGACAGTTCCCGGCAACACAGCAGCGGTTGCCACGCTGACCGCGCCGAGCACGCCAATCGACGCATGGCAGCGGTGCGGAATAAAGCTGCGCGTGGAGATGGTGCCGCCATCGCGCGGTTCGGCGACGAGACACATCTTCGGCACAGTGCGCGTGCTGACATCGCCGAGGTTCATCATCGGGCCTACGGCCAGGCGGATTTTTTCGATGCGCGCCTTCAGTTCCTCGTCGGCATCCAGTTCCTCGCGCGTTTCGTAACCGCTGCGTTGCAGGTCGCGCGCGCGCATCAGCACGAGCGGCATGCCGTTGTCGATGCACGTCACCTCCACGCCTTCAACGGTGTCCTTCAATTGACCCGTCGGCAAAAGCGCGCCGCATGTCGAACCGGCCGTGTCCCTGAATTCGAGTGGAATCGGCGCGGCGCCGCCAGGCACGCCGTCGATGCGCGCGTCGCCTTCATACGTCACGCGACAATCCGGCGTGCTGACTGTGGCCACTGCAATCTGACCGGTGTTCACCATGTGAATGGCCACACGCGTGCTGCCGTCTTCCGCTTTGACGAGTCCGCGCTCGATCGCATACGGCCCGACGCCCGCGAGAATGTTGCCGCAATTCTGACCGAAATCGACCCGCGCTTCGTTGACGACAACTTGTGCGAACAGATAGTCGACGTCGGCGTCCTCGCGCGACGAGCGGGAAACGATCGCGACCTTGCTGGTCAGCGGATCGGCGCCGCCGATACCGTCGATCTGCCGCGGATCGGGCGAGCCCATCACGGCGAGCAGAACACGGTCGCGCTCGGTCGGATCGGCGGGCAGGTCGGACGCCATGAAAAACGCGCCCTTCGACGTGCCGCCGCGAATCAACATGCAGGGAATGCGGGTCTGTGTGCGACCGGACATCGCGGGTCTCCAACGCTAATGTGGCTGTCATTGTAGATTTGGCACGCGTCGATCAAGCGCCTAAAGCGGCCCATAAAGCCATCTAATCTGCTTATCGGTAACGATGGCATCACGCGTTTTTGCAGATCACAAAGCGCGTGTAAACGCGCTTTGTCTACGTAGCTGCAATGCGTTGGTGCAGCGCACTTGAAAGCCATGCTTTCTACAGACAAAAACCCTCGCCCCGCCCATGCCCGCGATTGCCCTTAAAAACGCCTTCTATTCGACCAATTGAAGTTCGCTCGCCCGGCGCACACTGTTTTCGTGCCAATCGCGCCAGGAGCCTCAGATGTCTTCCCGCCATCGCCCGAATCGCCCGGACCGCCCTGATCGCCCGTTCGACGAAAATCTGCCCGAGTTGACGGCAGCCGAAGCGAGCCCAGCGCCCGCTGGCGACACGGGCACCATGCACGACCTGCACCTCGCTTCGCAAAATGTGTTGCGCCTCGCGACGCAGACGTACAATGCAGCGGCGCGGGGAGATGAAAGAGCGGCGCACGCAGCGCGTGCTTCGCTGGAAAAGCAGCTTGGATTGGCCACGCATTTGATCGACGAGATTCTTTCCGCCGGCGACGACCAACCCACGATGCACTGACCGGCTGGCAACACAGTACAGCCAACGATAACGACAGCACTTCTATAACGTTCGAGACACGAAATGAGCGCTTTGACGGTAATTCTCTGCATTTGGGCGATGGTTGCTGTGTGCGCGGTGCTGTTCATCCGAGGCGCGACGGCGCGAATCGAGCGCCCCACGAAATCGACGCAAAGCCGTCCGGCGCGCTTTTCAATCGCGGAATAGGTGTTCTGGCGCGGGTCGCATCAACCGATGACGCGATTGCGTCGGACCTGCGCAAACGACACTGCAACCGCGCCTTTCGCCGACACGCGTTGCGCGTCGAAGTCCGTGGCGTTTAACGCAGAGCGGCTCAATGCGCCGTAAAGATTCGATCGACGGGCGCCGAGCCATTCGCGCCCAGGGCTAACCCCTATCAGCCTCGTGTCGAGTTCGGCATAGACGAGGCCGCCTGTCGTTTCGCCGCTCGACATGTCCGCCAATATGCGGCCGAACGGATCGACGATCATCGCTGCGCCGGCCCGTTTCGGCTGCCCGACGATATCGGCGCCATCGCTGAACACGACAAACATTCCGTTATCGACGGCTCGCGCAGGCAGCCAACGGCATAGCCATTTTTCGGCACTGCATGCGGCTTTGCAACGCGCCGCATTCGCTATCGACGCGCGGTTAAGCGCCTGCTCCATCGACATCGGCTGAGTCCACTCACTCCCCTCCTCGCTCACACCATACGTTCGATGCGGCGCGATCAGCAGCGTCGCGCCCATCAGCGCCGCCATGCGCACGTTCTCGACCACATAGTTATCGGCGCCGATCAGGATACCGATGCGAATACCCGCTGACGCAGCGAACACGGTGAAGCGATCGCCGCTGCCAATGCGCGGATGCTCGAACGCATGCAGCTTTCTGTGGCAATAGCGCACGCCGCCCGGCAGACACACCAGATAGCTGTTGAACAACTGCCCATCCGTCGCGCGTTCGATAAGTCCCACACCAGCCGCGACGCCAGTGCGCTCGACGGCATCCATGACCGCGCGCACGGAAGGACTATCCAATCGTTCAGCAAGCGCATTCAGTTCGGCACGGTTCAGCTTCGCCATGCTCGCGTATCCGCTGATACAAGCCTCGGGAAAGACCACGAGGTCGATGCTCCGCGAAGCGGCAAGCGTCAACCAGTCCGCAATACACGCGACATTTTGCGCGGCTTGCCCGCGGCACGACACCAGCGGCACCGATGCAACACGAAACGACGAAGCGAACGAAGACAGCATTTTCACGGCCCGGTGAAGTAAGAACAGCACCATTGGACCGCGCTACCATCCATACGTAAAATGAAAGTTTCGGTGCATTCGATTACTTTGAAGAATGGAACTCAAACTACTGCGGGCATTTCTCACCGTCACCGAGCTGCGCCATTTCGGCCAGGCAGCGGACGTGCTATGCGTGAGTCAACCCGCTCTTAGCAAGCAGATCGCGGCATTGGAAGCGAGCCTCGGCGCGCGTCTTTTCGAGCGTGGCCGGCATGGCGCGGAACTCACTACTTTTGGCGCTGGCTTTCTCGCCGATGCGGAAGCGCTAGTTCGCGATGCCGACCAAATCCTCGCGCGGGCACGCGAGGCGAGCAGCGGCGCGCGCGGTTTTCTGCGCGTGGGTCTCGGGCTCTCCACGCTGACCGAAGTCCCGCAACTGGTCGCCGACTTTCGCAAGCGCTATCCCAACGTCAGCGTGACGCTCAACGACCTGTCGTCGGCGGAGCAAACGCGGCGGCTTCTTTCCGGCAAGCTCGAAGTGGGCTTTCTGCGCTTGCCGGCCGACACCGGCGTCTCCGCATTCGCGATGCTCGACGAGGCACTCGGGCTGGCTATTCCGCAGCACGCACGCTGGAAACGCCTTCCTTCGGACCTGAACGAACTGAACGAGTCGGGCTTCATTGCACTCGCGCGCGGACGGGGTCCGGGCCTCGCCGCGCAGATCGACCAGTGGTGTGCCGCGCATCGTTTCGTGCCCAATGTGATCCAGCAGACCGACGACATTCAGACCGTGCTGGCCGGCGTGGCCGCAGGCGTCGGCGCCGCGTTTCTGCCGTCCCGCGTGCAGTATTTGTTGCGCGACGCGAGAGTGCTGCCGTTGCGCGGACCCGGCGCCAGTTGGCGCATCGGTCTCGCATGGCAAACCGCGCGCGACGATGCGGTCGTGAAATGCTTCGTCGAGTTTGTGAAGGCGGCGCGGAAAGCGAAGCGAAGCCGGAGCCAACCAAACGAATCGTGAGGCTTTCGCATCCACAGCCACGGCTTGACACGTATATGCCTCACGGAGTATATAAACGACATGGACTCAACTTTCGCCATCATTGCCGAGCCGAGCCGTCGCGCCATTCTCAGTCTGCTTGCATCGTCGGAGCAGTCCGTGGGCGATATCGAAGAGCAGCTCAACCTTTCGCAGCCCTCTGTTTCGAAGCATTTGCGCGTGCTTCGTGACGCCGGCTTCGTCGAGTCTCGCGTCGACGCGCAACGGCGCGTCTATCGCATCAAACCGGAGCCGCTCATGGAGATCGACGCGTGGCTTGCTCCGTTCCGCCGTTTCTGGTCGGTTCATCTCGACGCGCTCGAGCGTCATCTCGACCAGACTCATCCCGCACCACGTCGCAAGGAGAAGAAGCGATGAGCAATCGCGATTCATACAGGCCCGGCCCCGCCGCCGGCGCGGAAGTTCAGAAAGACGGAGACCGGTGGACGCTCGTCCTCGTGCGCGAACTGCGTCATTCGCCGGAGAAAGTTTGGCAAGCGCTGACGGACCCGACGAGCCTGCGCGAATGGGCGCCGTTCGATGCGGACCACAGCCTTGCATCAGTCGGTCCGGTCAAACTTTCGACAGTGGGCACGCCCACGCCCCAAGTATCGGAGACGCAAGTCACGCGCGCCGACGCGCCGAATCTGCTCGAGTACCGCTGGGGCGAGAACGATCTTCGCTGGCAACTCGAATCGCTAGGCGACGGCACGCGTTTGACGTTGTGGCACAACATCGACCGCAAGTTCATCTCGATGGGCGCAGCCGGCTGGCACATATGCCTCGACGTGCTCGACCATTTCCTCGCGGGCGATCCGCTGGGACGTATCGTCGCCGGCGATGCGATGAATTTCGAATGGCCGCGTCTGAATACCGAATACGCGAAGCAATTCGGCCTCTGAACCTAACAAGCTCGGGAGAGCACTATGAATAAATCGGCTTCGTCGGAAGCACTGCCGGCCTCGGAACTGATCGACAAAAGGATTGCCGATCTCGCGGACTGGCGCGGCGCCACTTTGAGCAGAGTGCGCAAGCTCATCCACGAAGCCGATCCTGACGTGATCGAAGAATGGAAATGGATGGGCACGCCTGTGTGGTCGCATGATGGCATCATCTGCACAGGCGAGTCGTATAAGTCGGCGGTGAAGCTGACGTTCCTGAAGGGCGCTTCGCTCGCGGACCCGGCCAAGCTTTTCAATTCGAGTCTCGACGGCAATGCGAGGCGCGCAATCGACATTCACGAAGGCGAGGAACTCGACGCGAATGCGTTTAAGGCCCTGATTCATGCGGCAATCGCGCTTAACGAATCGAGCAAGGCATCGGGCAAGGCATCGAAGGCAAAGCCGAAGCGCGCGAAGTAGTTCACACCATGCAGGAGAAACGATGGACGAGAACCTCTGGAATACGATCGACGAATATCTGACAAGCAGCCTTTTACCCGAGGATGCGTCGCTCGACGCAGCATTGCGCGCAAGTGCCGAGGCGGGTTTGCCGTCCATCAACGTCGCGCCGAATCAGGGCAAGCTGCTGCATCTGCTCGCGAAACTGCGCGGCGCGCGGCGTATTCTCGAAGTCGGCACACTCGGCGGCTATAGCACGATCTGGCTCGCAAGAGCGCTGCCGCCAACCGGTCAACTCATCTCTCTCGAAGCAAACGGCGACTATGCCGAAGTCGCGCGCGCGAACCTGGAACGCGCGGGCGTGTCGGGCGTTGCGTCGATCGTCGTGGGCGCCGCGGCGCAAACGCTCGCGCAGTTCGTCGCCGATAACGTCGAGCCGTTCGACATGATTTTTCTCGACGCCGACAAGAAAAGCTATCCCGAGTACCTGCGCCTGTCACTGCAATTGAGCCGCGTCGGTACGCTGATCGTCGGCGATAACGTGATTCGCCGCGGCCGCATTGCCGATCACGCGAGCAGCGATCCGGACGTAGCCGGCCTGCATGAATTCTTCAGGCTGCTTGGCAGCAATCCGCGCCTCGATTCCACTGCGATTCAAACGGTCGGCACAAAAGGGTGGGACGGCTTTTCGATGACGCTCGTAACCGCGTAGCGGCTACTCGCGCACACCGAATCGCGCGACGCACGCCTGTCTCACTCTTTCGACAACCGCCGTCCACTCCTCGCCCCGCTCGCGGCGAAATAGTCGCAGCGTGTGCGGATACCACGGCGAATCGCTGCGCTCGTGCATCCATCGCCAGTCCACATCTTTCTCCGGCAGCATCACCCAGCAGGGTTTGCCGAGCGACGCAGCGAGATGCGCGATCGACGTGTCGACGCAAATCACCAGATCGAGTTGCGCGACGATCGCGGCGCTGTCGGCAAGATCTGTCACCATCGAACCAACGTGGAGCAACGGCTGATCAGATGGAGGATTGCGCGCTTCATCTTCTCCGTGCCCCTTTTGCAGACTCACGAAGCTGAGACCGGCCACGCTCCATAGCGGCGCGAGCGTGGCAAGCGACGGAATCGAACGATTGGCGTCGTTATGATGCTTCGCATTGCCCTTCCACACGAGACCGATCTTGCGCCCCGGCGGCAATGCGTCGAGCACAGGCCGCCATTTTTCCACGAGCGACTCTTCGGCCGCGAGCCGGACCGGCCGCGGAATCGTATCGACGGTTGTGCGCAAATGCAGTGGCGCACTCAAGAGACTCGTCCAGCAATCATAATCGGATGCACGCGCCGCTGCCCTCTCGTGATCGAGCACAGAGTCCACACCGTCGACGCGAGTCATCAGCCGATGCAACGCGGGCGCGCAGGCAAACGCGATATGCGCGGCGCCCTGCGCCTTCAGTAACGCGAAATAGCGGCTGAATTGCAGCATGTCGCCGAGACCGTCTTCCTGCCAGACGAGCAACGATCGTCCCGAGAGCGCGTCGCCCTGCCACTGCGGACACGATAGCCGCTGAGCAGTCTGCCGATGCACGAAACCCGTCTGCTGATAGCGGCATTCATAAAGCGGCCAGCCTTCCTCGAAACGTCCCATGCTCAGCAGCAATGTCGCGAGCCCGAAGCGCGCGTCGCCGTAATCGGCGCGTAACGAAAGTGCGCGACGGTATGCGCTTTCCGCCTCGGGCAGACGCGTCAATTGCGCGAGCGCGGCGCCGAGGTTGTAATGCGCTTCGGCCAGATCGGGATCAGTGGATAGCGCCTGTTCGAAAGCATCGACGGCTTCGGGCAAACGGTCGAGCAGGCGCAGCACGCAGCCGAGATTGTTATGAGCGGGCGCTATGTCGGGACGCAGGCGAACCGCTTCGCGATAAGCGGCCGCGGCTTCCTCCATGCGTTCGAGTTTGAAGAGCGTGATGCCGAGGTTGTAATGAGCCTCGGCGTAATCGGCGCGTAGCGCGATTGCCTTGCGATACGCGGACTCGGCTTCGGGCAGCCGCGCAAGATCGGTCAGCGCCGCGCCGAGATTGACGTGAGCCTCCGCGTAGTCGGGGCGCATGGTCAACGCAAGCCGGCAAGCGAGTTCGGCTTCGGTCAGACGCTGCGCAGCCTTCAACGCGCCGGCCAGGTTATTCAATGCCTCCGGATAATGCGGCTGGATGCTGAGCGCCTCGCGATAAGCCGCGTCTGCTTCGTCGACACGACCGAGATCCATCAACACGTTGCCCAGATTGTTGTGCGCTTGCGCGTGCGCCGGCAATCGGCGCAGCGCCTCGCGATATGCGGCCTCGGCTTCATGCAGGCGCCGCAGCGTTTGCAATACGACGCCGTGGTTATAGTGCGCGTCGGCATGGTCCGGGCGAAGGGAAAGCGCACGCCGATACGACACCTCGGCCTCTTCATGATGGCCTTGCGCATGCAGCACCGCGCCCAGTTGATTGTGAGCGTCCGCATGCTCGGGCCGCATCGCGATGAGTTGCCGATAAATTGCTTTGGCCGCCGACAGGCGACCGCGCGCTTTCAGCAATGCGCCGAAGCTCTCATACACTTCGACATAACCTGGCGCGATACGCAGGCATCGGCGCCAATGGCGCTCTGCATCGTCCGCGTGACCGAGACGGCACGACGAAGCCCCGGCGATGTTCAGCGCGTCGGCCATTGCGTGAATCGCTGCATCGTCGAGCGTGCTTTCGTCGCGCTCGATCGCGGGCATTACCGTCGATAATGCCGCGGCAAATTCATCCGCCGAGTAGAGCGCTATCGCCTGCTGGTTGAGTTGTGCAATTGAAGAGGCGAGCGTCTGCGTGAAAGTCATGAGTCCAGTAACGTTGCGAGTGCGGCGTCCACGCGCGGGATCGCCCATGTTGCACAAAGGCCAACATGTACCACGCAGATTAAGCGATGCGGCCGCGTTGTAACGGCGGGAAATGAGCGGATTTCCGGCTTCAATCCGTCGTTATGCCGGACATCGGGCAGAAAAATGTGCGTGGCAGTGCTAGAATCGCCGCGTTTTCCTGCTCATCGCCATGACTCCACACTCCCGCAACCGTCTGACCGCCTGGCTTGGCCTCATCGCCATGTGGCTCGTCGTGTTTGCGCCGGTCGTGAGTCAGACGCTGGTCTCCAACCGGGCGCAGGAGCCGATTGCCGCGCTATGTTCGGCGCTGCAAACCGTTCAGCCCGGCGCGATGCAGCACGCCAGCCGCGCCGACACATCGGCCGTCCACCTCAGTCACGACGACGCCTTCGGCGCTTGCGGCTACTGTCATCTGTTGCAGCATCATGTGGCCATGCCCACGGTTGCGGCCGCGCAGCCGCCGGTTGTCATCGTCATGACAGGCACGGCGCCGCCCACTCTCTCCACCCGCTTCACACCACTCGGCGCGTTCCCTTCGGGACGCCCTAGAGCACCGCCCTCCGTTTCCTGATCGTCGTTGTTCCTGATCGCCCGCGCATTGCGTGCATTGACCACATGTGGCCGCGTTAGCCACATGCGGCCGCATTTGCCGCATCTGTCGATGGCGCGCGCGATCGTCCGTTCAATGCATGAAGGAAACGCTCATGTCGATCTTCTCATTGCGAAGGCTGCGCGCCTTCGTCCCTACAGCGATGACCGCGTTCGCGGCGGCACCGGTCCACGCCGACACGACGCTGCCCGCCGTCAGCGTGAGTGCGAATAGCGCCGCAAACGAAAGCGTCGCGCCCCGCGCCGTCGATCCGAATCTGCCGGCTTCGGTCGAAACAGTCACGCGCGAGCAATTCTCCAACTGGAATGTCGTGAACACCGAGGACGTGCTGAAGTACATGCCGAATCTCGCGGTTCGCAAACGCTTTATCGGCGATCTGAATTCGATCATCGCAGTGCGCGGCACGAGCAATACGCAAAGTGCGCGCGGTCTCGTCTATGCGGACGGGTTACTGCTGAGCAATCTGCTGGGCAACAACTTTTCATTTCCACCGCGCTGGTCGATGGTGTCTCCCGACGAGATCCAGCAGGTCGATGTGATTTATGGCCCGTATTCCGCGCTCTATCCGGGCAATTCGCTTGGCGCGACCGTATTGATCAGCACGCGCATGCCAAAGAAATTCGAAGCGGAAGCCGACGTGAAAGCATTCACGCAGCACTTCAGCCTTTATGGTGTGAACCGTAATTTCAACGGCAGTGAAGCGAGTGCTTCTATCGGCAACCGGATCGGCAAGTTCTCGTTTCTGCTCGGCGTGAACCATCTGGAAAACACGAGCCAGCCGCTGCAATTCGCGACGCTCGCCAAATCGGGCACGCCCGCGAAAGCCGGCGACACGCCGGTTACAGGAGCGTACTTCTACAACAACCAGACCAATACGCCGACCGCCATACTCGGCATTAACGGCGAAGGCATCGAGCACACCGTGCAGGACCAGTTCAAGCTGAAGATGCAGTACGACTTCACGCCGACACTGCAAGGCGCTTTTACGCTCGGCTACTGGCATCAAACGTATAACAGCGAGACGTCGAGTTTTCTGCGCGACGCGAACGGCAACGCGGTGTACGGCGGCAAGGTTTCGATCAACGGCTACGAGTACACGATTCCCGCTGCCGCATTCGCGCCGAGCCTGGGCCATAGCGAGAACTGGCTCTATGGCGTGACGCTGAAGACGCGCAACGCCACCGGCTGGAACGGCGAGGCGATCGCTTCGTATTACGACGTCGGCAACAGCGTCGCGCGTCTTGCAAGTTCCGGCGCGCCCGGCAATGGCGCGGGCACCGTGACCTTCGGCAACGGCACCGGCTGGAAGACACTCGACTTGCGCAGTACTTACACGCCGGCGTCGACGCAAGCGGGCCTCGCGAATCATGCGCTCGCTTTCGGCTACCACTACGACAATTACTTTCTCGACAACGAAAGTTACTCGACGCTCAATTGGCGCGACGGCTCCGCGACTTCATTCGCCAACGCATTCGCCGGCAAGACGCAAACTCAGGCGCTCTACGCACAGGACGCATGGCGCTTCCTGCCGCGCTGGAAATTCGTGTATGGCGTGCGTTACGAAGACTGGCGGGCGTACGACGGATCGCAAGCGTTGCCGGGCACGAGGGTTGCGCTCGCTAACGCCAGTGAGCAGCACTTCTCGCCGAAGGCTTCGCTGTCATTCGACGTGAGCGACGATCTGACGTTACGCGCGTCGGTTGGCCGCGCATATCGCTTTCCGACAGTCAGTGAGTTGTTCCAGGGGCAAATCAACGGCTCCTCGATCGTCAACAACAACCCGAACCTGAAACCGGAAGACGATCTTTCGAAAGAACTCACCGCCGAATGGGCGCATTGGAATGGCATCTTCCGTTTCTCGCTGTTTCAGGACGACGTGAAGAACACGATTTTCAGCCAGACGGATACAACCGTGATTCCGAACGTGACGAACTTCCAGAACATCGGCAAAGTGCGTTCGCGCGGCGTGGAAACGAGCTATTCCGGCGAAAACGTATTCATGCGCGGACTCGATCTTCTGGCAAGCGTCGCTTATACGCAATCGAAGATCATTGCCAATGCGCAGAACCCCGCGAGCGTCGGCAAGTACTTTTATCGCATTCCGCTATGGCGCGTGAATGTGGCGGCGACCTATCGCTTCGACGAGCGCGCGGCAGTGACACTCGCCGCGCGCTATTCGGGCCGCCAATACAACACGCTCACGAATACCGACACGAATCCGGATGTATTCGGCGGCACGAGTTCTTACACGGTGGCGGACGCGAAGTTCACGTTCAGGCCCACGAAGCTGAGCGAAGTCGGCATTGGCGTCGACAACATTTTCGATGCGCGCTACTTCGTCTATCACCCTTACCCAGGACGCACGTTCTATCTGGAAGCGAAGTTGCGCATGTAACGCGCAATCGTAGCGTTCTAGCGCAAGAACCAGATCAATTTGCTTCAGGAGGATTCAATGTCCACCATCGCACCGCATAACGCCGTATTAGGCACGACGAGTCCCAGCAGCGGCTATCGCACGCTCTGGCGATGGCACTTCTACGCCGGCCTCTTCGTGATGCCGTTTCTCATCGTCTTGGCAATAACGGGTACGTTGTACTGTTTTCAGCCGCAGATCGAACCGCTGCTTTATCCGCGGCTTCTCGTCGTCGAACCGCAAACGGCGCCGCGCATGTCAGAAGACGCGCTGCTCGCGCGAGCGCGTGCGGCCATGCCGTCCAATGCAATCGCCGTCACCGCCGCGATCTCGAACACGCCCGAGCGCAGCACGGAATTCATTTTTCGTCTCGCGGACGGCGAAAAGCAGAGCGTCTATCTGAACCCGTATAGCGGAGAAGTACTCGGCACATTGAGCGTCGAGCGTCGCTTGATGCAGGTCGACCGCATGCTTCATCGCAAGCTGTTGCTCGGCAAACCGGGCGAACTGCTGATGGAGCTTGCCGCATGCTGGACACTCGTGATGATCGGCACCGGCATCGCGCTGTGGTGGCCGCGCGAAACGACACGCGTGCGGGATGCACTCGTGCCGCGTCTGACGTTAAAGGGCCGGCCGCTGTGGAAGAGCATCCACGCGGTCATGGGCATCTGGCTCGCACTCGGCGCGCTTGCATTCGTATTGACCGGTTTGCCGTGGTCCGGCTCGTGGGGTCAGCAGTTCAAGGCGCTCGCGACCGCTGCGAAGCTCGGCGCTCCGCCTGGCACGTGGGGCGGCTTGCCGTTGCGCTCGGCGCTGCCTGCGGGCACGAGCAAAGAGATCGACGCGAAGACAAAACCAGGCGCACAAGCAGAACACGCCGCGCATATGGACTCCATGCCCGGCATGGTGATGGACGACTTGCCGCTGCCGCAAACGCCGTGGGCCGTCGGCAATGCGCCGGTGCCCGCTTCCGCCGATGCGAAAGCAGCGGCCCCGTTGCCGCTCGGCCACATCGTCGCGCAAGCCGCGTCGCTCGGTGTCACGAGCGGCTACAACATCGCGCTGCCGACATCCCCGACGGGCGTGTATACCGTGTCGTATTTCCCGGCCGATCCGCAACTGGAACGGACCATCTATATCGATCAGTACAGCGGCGCGATTCTCAAGGACATTCGCTATGCCGACTATGGCGGCGTGTCGAAAGCGGTCTCGTACGGCACGTCATTGCATATGGGCCGCTATTTCGGCGTCGCCAATCAGATTCTGTGCGCCGCGATTTCGTTGGGGCTCGCGTTGATGGCCGTGACCGGCTGCGTGATGTGGTGGAAGCGCAAACCGCAGCGCTCGCTCGGCGCGCCTTCGCGGGAAAGAGCCGCACCGCCGATGCGCGGGTGGAAAACGGGCCTCGTCATGCTCGGCATTGTCTTTCCGTTGATGGGCGCAACGCTTGTCGCCGTATGGCTCGCCGACCGCGCGATATTCGGCCGCGCGGCGCACGGCCTTCAAGGTCGTTAAAAGGCGTGCTAAAGCAAGCGGCGTTAACGGCGGCCCGAATCGAATTCAGTCCGCCGCAATTACGTCGATGCGCAAAGCCGGCGCGCCCGCTGCAATCGCGAGAAGATGGTCGACATTCGGATGAGCGCCGGGCCGGTTGCGCGCGTCGGCGGTATGTTCGCCGAACACCGCGAGGCCGTGTTCGGCGGCTTTGGCGTCGAGCGCACCGAACGTCTGTTGCAGATAGTTGTACACCGCGAGCGAGCCCTGTTTGCCCGGCTTGTTCTCGATGCTCGCAACAACGGCGCCTTGCGCGTCGATCAGATCGATACGCGCAATGCCGTCGATTGCAGGCATATGCGCGAGGTTTTCCTTGAATACGTTGCTCGGCTGAATCACTGAAACCACTCCTTTAAGCGGGAAAATGCCACGAGGGCCGTATCTTATCCGATGGCCTACGTGATTAGCGCGAAGCCTCACGCAGGCCCACGCCGCTTACGGTGTCCAGCGATGCACGATCATGCTCGACCCGTTGTAGTTGTCTTTCGTAATCACGTATTCGCCGCTTGCCCGCAGAAACGCTCGCAGTCCGTACATCGAATCGACATCGTTGCCGACATCCACAGTACCGGGGCTATTGTTGATGAGCGTCGCGTCGAGATTGCCGGTGTTCAGGTTGAACGCGTCGATGTTCGGCACCGTATGCACGTAGCCGACAAAAAGATAATTACCCACTGCGGTAATCGACTTCGGATTCGCGCTCGTGAGATTGATCACCGGCTGAGGCTGTGTCGTATTACCCGCGCTCCAGCCGTGATACACCTCGATGCGCGACTGTATCGCCGTCCAGTCCCAACTGCCTGCCACGCCTTGCGCGAGAATCATCGTGTCGCTTTCGGGCAAATAGATGATGCGCGTCAACGGCCGGATACTCATTGGAATCTTGATCGTGACGGCCGAGCCCCACAACGGCTTACCGTTTCCGTCGAAACCCGTAAGCGGGTAATGATAGATATGGTTTGTTCTGTCGAGACCCGCCCACACATCGCCCCTGCTGTCGATGCAAAAGCCTCCCGTCACCTTCACCGTCGTGTTGAACGCCGGGCCCGGCAAAGAGCCATCCGGTATTGCAATGTAGCCGCTCGCCGAATTGAAATGATAGAAGTTGAAGGTGTCGGGGTTCTGGCCGGACGCGACGAGAATGCGGTTTCCGCCCACCGCGACGAGTTGCCCGAAGTGCTGCCCGCGCTGCGTGTCGTTGATATTCAGGCGCGGGTCTGACGGATAAGTAAACGGGTCGACGGTATTCGCAACGAAGGTGCCGCCCGCGGTGCCCGTGTAAATATGCGCGCCGCTGTAAAAGTACGCGCCGTCGGTCAACGGGTCCGGTGCCGCGACCGCTTCGAAGTTCAGTGCCTGCAGTTTCCATTGCAGATTGCCGGCGCTGTCGTAGGCATGCAGATCGGTCGGACCATTGCGGCCCATGTCCCAGCCGCCGCCCCACGGATTGTTGAGCACATACAGGGTGCCCGCTGCGTCCCTGCCGATGCCCGCTACGCGCGTGAAGCGCTTGTCGCCGACCTGCCCTTTGATTCCGGTAGTCGTATCCAGGTAGCCGCCCTGAATGCCGAATGTACCGGCCAACGTCGGCGCGCCCGCCACGTTATAGATCTTGATGTTCATGTCGGGGCCTTCGTCGCCGACCATGAGCCGTCCCGTCGATGCATCGAAGTACAACGCCGATGGCCGCGAAGCGGCGGGCATCTGGATCGTGTTGAGCGACGCGCCGCCCGCGCTGAATTGCGATATGACGCCAGCGCTTTTTCGCGCGACCCACAGATTGCCCGCAGCATCGAGTGCGAGCGCGCCGGGACCGGACACCGCTATATCCTGCTGCCACACGCCGTCAGTCGTATAGACACGCACACGGTTGCCGTAAAAGTCGCTGACATAAAGCAGCGTGCCTGCCGTGGCGAGTCCGGTGATGACATCCGCATGAGGGATGCCGGTCCACACGCTGACCGGAATGCGAAGTTCGAGCGCTTTCGTTGCACGGTTATAGCGCCCGACCGAGCCGCTGCCGAACGACCTGTTGTATTGCAACGCCGTGAAAATCGACGTCGCATTGCCGGTTATCGCGCTGCCCTGGAAGTCGGCGTGCGTGCCGATCGAGCCGATGTTCTGACCGTTCTGATAGATCGCGACGCCGCCCTCGTTCTCGTCCCACAACGACGACGTATAAATCACGCCTTCCAGGGCGACCCACATTGAACGCGCGCCGTTGCCGACGTGCGCGGCCAGCGTGCCATAGGTATTGGCGAGCCAATCGGTCGTATATTGCGCATGAGCTACGCATGCAAGCGCCATCAGCGCGAAGCCGAGCAACGCGGCATGGATTCGTTTGGTGACCATGAACGGAGTTCTCCGGCTGTATTTCGTTTACGTCAAAAAAAGGCCTGCTATTGCGCAGGCATTCACATACGAAAGTGCCGGATTATGCTTCGGCCAGAATCTGCTGAATGACCTGTTCGAAGGTTTCGACAGGTTGCCCGCCGCTCACCAGATAGCGGCGATTGAAAATGATTGCCGGCACCGACTGAATGCCGTGCGACTGGAACTCTTCTTCTTCGGCGCGGACTTCGTCGGCATAGTCGCCGTTTTGCAGTACCTTGCTCGCAGCCTCGGCGTCCAGTCCCACCGACTGCGCGACTTCGACGAGCACGTCATGATTGCTCGGATCGCGGCCTTCCGAATGATAGGCGCGCAGCAGCGCGAGCTTGAGCGGCAGTTGCTTGCCTTCGAGACCTGCCCAATGCAACAGGCGGTGTGCATCGAACGTGTTGTAGACATGCGTGCGCGGACCAAACTCGAAGCCGACGCTCGCGCCGCGCTCGCGGATCATGGCCTGCGTTTCTTCGATCTGCTCGGGCGTGCGTCCGTATTTCTTGCCCAGATAATCGACAATCGCCTCGCCCTCGGGCGCCATCTGCGGATTCAGTTCGAACGGGTGCACGACGATCCGCGCATCCACTGCGTCACCGACGCGCGACAACGCGAGTTGCAGCGACGAAAGGCCGATTGCGCACCAGGGGCATGCAATGTCGGAAACGAAATCGATGGTGAGCGGCTGGGACATGGCTTTCCTAAGGGCTGTGGGATAGGTGTATTGTCACCTATCCTCGTGACTCTTACCTGGTGGCCGGCAAGAACCCTTTGTTACGCCGTCGTATCTATGCGCCGCGATTCTTTCTGATCAAAAATCCGATGCCGCCGACGATCCCTATTCCTGCCAATGCGCATAAAAAGCCACGGTGACGAACCGCGCACATCTCCAGGCTTACGGGTTTCGACTCACGGTCGAAACGTCCGTGCGCGCTGTAATCGCCGGGTACGGGATCGAACAGATTGTTAGGCGCGTCAGGAGCAAGCGGCTCGTCGGTGACCTGTCCTGAGTAGCCCGCCTTTGCCAGGTATCTGTCGAGCAGTCCGGGCGCGATGAAGTTGGCCAGTATCGCCTTGACCGTCGGAAAACCCACCCACACCTCGCGACGCTTATGCGTCGCAGCGAAATAGATCGCGCGCGCGGCCACTTCCGGCTGGAAAATCGGCGCGACGGGCTTGGCCTTCTTGCCCATCTTGTTGAGCGACCAGTCGAATTGCGGCGTATTCAGTGCGGGCAAATCGACCATCGTCAAATGCACATTGAGCCCGTCGTGAATGATCTCGGAACGCAGCGAGTCAGTGAAACCTCGCGCCGCGAATTTTGCGCCGCAATAGACGGATTGCAGCGGCACCGAACGATAACCGAGTGCGGACCCCACATTGACAATCGTTCCGCGATTGCGCGTGCGCATGCGTGACAGTGCGGCCATCGTGCCGTGCACCTGGCCGAGGTATGTCACCTTGGTGCCTCGCTCGAATTCCTGCGCAGTCAGCTTCGATACCGGCGCGAAGACCGTGGCCATTGCAACGTTGACCCACACGTCGATAGGTCCAAGCTCCGTTTCGGTGCGCGTTGCCGCTTCTTCCACGCGCGCGGCGTCGGCGACGTCGGTTGGAATCGCAATGGCACGCACGCCGTATTGAAGGCGAAGCTCGGCGGCCGCGCGTTCGAGCCGCGCCAAATCGCGTGAAAGCAATGCGACATCGTAGCCATGTCGCGCGAATTCTTCGGCGGTCGCGCGTCCCACTCCGGCGCCCGCGCCTGTCACAACGACGACTTTATTCATGACGAATCCCTTGCACGACATGCACCGCGTTTTACTCACAAGCGCCCAGCAAAAAGCGAGCCCGCTTCATTCACCGCGCAGGTTCGCAAGGAAGCAATTCATTCTTTCTGAGTGAAAGAACGCGGAACGTGGTTTGCAACCTCGCATGTGTGACGATCTTTATTGTGAGGAGCTGTCCATGTCCACAACTGTCGGTGACTTCATCGTCGAGCGACTCCAGGCGTGGGGCGTGCGCCGAATTTTTGGCTATCCCGGCGACGGCATCAACGGCGTGTTCGGCGCGTTGAATCGCGCGCAGAGTGAAGCGAAGAAGCATCACAAGAACACGGACCAGCCGGCGCCTATCGAATTCATTCAGGTTCGTCACGAGGAAATGGCCGCCTTCATGGCGTCCGCGCATGCAAAATTCACAGGCGAGCTCGGCGTTTGTATCGCGACGTCGGGGCCTGGCGCATCGCACCTCGTGACGGGACTTTACGACGCCCGCATGGACCATATGCCCGTGCTGGCTATCACCGGTCAGCAGGCGCGCGCGGCGCTCGGCGGCCACTATCAGCAGGAAGTCGATCTCGTCTCGCTCTTCAAGGACGTCGCGGGTGCGTTCGTCGGACAGGCGTCGGTGCCCGCGCAAGTGCGGCATCTCGTGGATCGCGCGATACGTACCGCACTTTCCGAGCGCAAAGTGACGGCGCTCGTGCTGCCGAACGACTTGCAAGACTTGCCGTACGAGCCTCCTGCGCGCAAACACGGCACGCTGCATTCGGGCGTCGGTTATCGCGAGCCGCGTCTCGTGCCTCAGCCTGAAGATCTTCAGCAGGCCGCCGACGTGCTCAACGCCGGCAAGAAGGTCGCGATTCTCGTCGGCGCCGGCGCACTGCATGCAACGGACGAAGTGATCGCCGTCGCGGAAAAACTCGGTGCAGGCGTGGCAAAGGCGCTGCTCGGCAAAGCGGTGTTGCCCGACGATCTGCCGTGGGTCACCGGCTCGATCGGCCTGCTCGGCACGAAGCCCAGTTACGATCTGATGACCGAGTGCGACACGCTGCTGATGATCGGCTCCGGCTTTCCGTACTCCGAGTTTCTGCCGAAGGAAGGTGCGGCGCGCGGCGTGCAGATTGACCTGAAAGCCGACATGCTGAGCCTGCGCTATCCGATGGAAGTGAACCTCGTCGGCGATAGCGTGGAAACGCTGCGCGCGTTGCTACCGTTACTCGAACACAAGCAGGACCGCGGGTGGCGCAAGACGATCGAAGGCTGGACTGCCGACTGGTGGAAGACACTCGACGAACGCGCACACGAGCCCGGCAAGGATGCCGTCAATCCACAGCGCACGGTATGGGAACTGTCGCCACGCGTTCCGTCGAATGCAATCGTGACGAGCGATTCAGGCTCCTGTGCAAACTGGTATGCACGCGATCTGAAGGTGAAGCGCGGCATGATGTGCTCGCTCTCGGGTGGCCTCGCGTCGATGGGCGCGGCAGTACCGTATGCGATCGCCGCGAAGTTCGCTTATCCGGAGCGGCCCGTCATCGCGCTGGTCGGCGACGGCGCCATGCAGATGAACAACATGGCCGAACTCATCACCGTATCGAAGTACTGGAAAGGCTGGGCCGATCCGCGCTGGATCTGCATGGTCCTTAACAATCAGGACCTGAACCAGGTCACGTGGGAACAGCGTGTGATGGAGGGCGATCCGAAGTTCGAGGCTTCGCAGGACATTCCTTCGGTGCCGTATCACAAGTTCGCGGAATTGATCGGCCTGAAAGGCATTTATGTCGACGACGCCGAACAGATGGGCGCGGCCTGGGACGCTGCGCTTGCTGCGGACCGCCCTGTGGTGATCGAAGTAAAGGCCGATCCGAACATCGCGCCGTTACCGCCGCACATCACGCTGGCTCAGGCGAAGGCGTTTGCATCGACATTGTTAAAAGGCGATCCCGACGAAGGCAATGTGATTGTGCAGACCGCGAAGCAGGTGCTTGGCGCAGTGCTTCCGGGCCGTCACGACAAGTAAGGCACGCGGCGATGAGCAAGGCGGCATCTGCACGAGGCGGCTCGCAAGTTCCGGTTAGCGCGGTGCGGGCGAGCGCCTACCGCATTCCCACCGACGCCCCCGAAGGCGACGGAACGTTCGAGTGGAATGCGACGACGCTCGTCGTCGTCGAGGTCGATGCGGGTGGTCAAACAGGAATCGGCTATACGTATAGCGATTCCAGCATCGTCGCGTTGATCGCGAACACGCTGTCGCCCTGTGTGACCGGCGAGGACGTCGCCGATATTCGCGCGCATTGGAACCGCATGCAGCGTCAGGTGCGCAATCTCGGACGTGCGGGACTTGCGGCCACGGCAATCTCCGCAATCGACTGCGCGTTATGGGACGCGAAAGCGAAACTGCTCGGCGTGCCGCTCGTGCAACTGCTGGGCGCGGCGCGCGAAAGCGTGCCGCTTTACGGTAGCGGCGGCTTCACGACATACAACGACGGGCAATTGCGCGATCAGCTTGCCGGCTGGGTCGAACGCGACGGCTGCCGTTGGGTCAAGATGAAGATCGGCAGTCAACCGCATAAAGATCAGGCGCGCGTGAAAGCCGCGCGCGAAGCTATCGGCGACGCGGGTCTGTTCGTCGATGCCAACGGCGCGTTCTCGCCGCGCGAGGCGCTGTACCATGCGCGCCAATTTGAAGCGCAACAGGTCGCATGGTTCGAAGAGCCGGTCTCATCCGACGATGCAGCCGGCTTGCGCTTTGTGCGCGAACACGCGCCGTCCGGCATGGACATCGCGGCCGGCGAATACGCGTACACGTCCGACGATTTCCGCACGCTGCTCGCCGAGGGCTCCGTGGATGTACTGCAAGCCGACGTGAGCCGTTGTGGCGGCATCACCGGATTCCTGCAGGCCGCCGCGCTTTGCGACGCGTTTCACATGCCGCTTTCCGCGCATTGCGCGCCCGCATTGCATCTGCATGTGGCTTGCGCGGTGCCGCGGCTGCGTCATCAGGAGTGGTTTCATGACCATGTGCGCATCGAGGCGATGTTGTTCGACGGCGCACCCCGAGCGCATGACGGCGTCATCACGCCCGACCTGTCGAGGCCCGGTTGCGGCCTCGCATTCAAGCACAAGGACGCGGCACAGTACTTCGTTGCATAGGCGCGAAAAACGCAGGAGCAGGTATCGATGGGGACGCAACGCATATTTAGCGTGTTATGCGCGGTGGCCGGAGCTGCCGCTTTAGCGCGATTCACCGGGCGCAGGGCAAACGCAAATCGGCGCACACGCGCGACGCCTCGAAGACCAGCGCTGCGCTCAATCGACAGCGTCACCCACGCCGCGCCCGCAACTCAGGCACACGTCGAAGCCGCACGGCGTTTCAACCATAGTTCGGCGCTGCTCGCCTTCTCGGTGCTCACGGACAGTGCGATGGAACACTACCGCGGTTCCTTCGACAATCCGGCGATGTATACGCCGCTCGTCAGCGCGAGTCTTTCGCTGATCGCCGGTTTGCACGGCGGCGCGGACCATAGACAGCAAACGCACCACGCGCGTCATTTGATCTATCGGACCGCGGCTGCGGCCGGCATCGCCGGCACGGGGTTTCACTTGTACAACGTCATGAAGCGCCCTGGCGGCTGGAGCTGGAACAACCTGGTTCATGCGGCACCGGTCGGTGCGCCGATGGCCTTGCTGTTGTCGGGCGCACTCGGCGCGGTGGCCGAGCGATTGCGCGACGAGCCCGCGCACGAGCCGCAACTTCTCGGCATGCCTGCGGGCCGCGCGCTGGGATTGCTCGTGGCGGCCGGACTCATCGGCACGGTCGGCGAAGCGGGCTTGCTGCATTTTCGCGGCTCATTCCAGCATCGTGCGATGTACGCACCCGTCAGCGCGCCGCCGTTTGCAGCGGCGCTGCTTGCGCACGCCGCGCTGGCCGCGCCGCGCGAGCGCTGGTTCACGCGCCTATGGCTGCGCATCACGACCGCGCTCGGTATCGCGGGCGCCGGCTTCCACGCGCGCGGCATCGCGCGGCGCCAGGGCGGATGGCGCAACTGGAGCCAGAACCTGTTCGCCGGCCCTCCGCTGCCGGCGCCGCCGAGCTTCTCGGCGCTCGCGCTCGCGGGCCTTGCCGCGCTGCGGCTCAGGGAGACGGAGAAATGAAAACCGGCAGACCAACGAAAAGAGCGACACGTTACCCCGGTTACGACGTGTTGAGCAAACGCGACACACCGTCATGGGATGAAGTGTCTCGCGTCGTTATCGACGAACGGCTGGCGGTGCCGCGCGAGCCGCGCTTCTTCAATGCGATGGAATGGCTTGCGGTGACGTCGCTCTGCGCGTGCGTCGTGCCGCAGGCAAACGCGCAGCCGCTTGTGCCGGTCGCCGCCATGCTCGATCATCGCCTATACACGAATCAGGGCGATGGTTATCGAAACGCCGCGTTGCCGCCGATGCGCGACGCGTGGCGCACGGGCCTAGCCGCGCTCGATGCCGAGAGCCGCGAGCGGCATGGCCTGCCGTTCGCAAGCCTCGATAGAACCGCGCAGAACGCATTGCTCGAACAGATGCAGCGCGGCGAACTCGTGCATGCGGCGTGGCGCGGCATGCAACCGGAAGTTTTCTTTGCGGAGCGAGTACTTCACGACATCTGCGGTCTCTATTACTCGCATCCGCATGCCTGGAGCGAGATTGGTTTCGGCGGCCCGGCCAATCCGCGTGGCTACGTGCGCATGTATTTCAACCGTCGCGATCCGTGGGAACCCGTCGAGGCGCAATCGGGCAGCGAGGATAAAGCCGCGAGGGAGAATCGCCGTGTTCGATGACGCTCTCTATCATCCACGCGGCAAGCATGGCCGCGCGCCCGATGTGTTCGAACCGCGCGGCTGGGTGCCAATGCGCGAATATTCGAACGACGACGAAGTGGACTTCGCGATCGTCGGCACGGGCGCGGGAGGCGGCACGCTCGCGTGCCGCCTCGCGGAAAAGGGCTTCAAGGTAGTCGCCTTCGATGCGGGCGCATGGTGGCGTCCACTCGAAGAATTCGCGTCCGACGAAGCGCATCAGCAAAAACTCTTCTGGACCGACGAGCGCATCTGCGACGGCGACAACCCGCTCAAGCTCGGCCATAACAACAGCGGCAAGGCAGTGGGCGGCAGCACGGTTCACTTCGCGATGGTCTCTCTGCGCTTCAGGCCCGAATGGTTCAAATCGCGCGCGCTGCTCGGCTATGGCGCGGACTGGCCGCTCGACTGGCGCGAGATGTGGCAGTACTACTCACAGGTCGAGGACGCGCTGAAAATCGCCGGGCCCGTCAATTATCCGTGGGGACCGAAACGTCCACGCTATCCGTATCGCGCGCATGAATTGAATGCCGCGGCGATGGTGCTCGCGCGCGGCTGCGAGGCGCTCGGCATCGGCTGGAGCGCAACACCGCTCGCGACACTCTCGGCGCCGCGCGGCAAAGCGCATCCTTGCGTGTATCGCGGCTTTTGCGTGTCCGGCTGCGCGACCAATGCGAAGCAAAGCGCCCTCGTCACGTGGATTCCGCGCGCGTTGCAAGCCGGCGCGGAAGTGCGCGATCTGGCGATGGTCGGCCGCATCGACATGAATGATGCCGGGCTTGTTACGGGCGTCGAGTACATTCGCGAAGGACGCTGGCAATTCCAGCGCGCGAAGAACGTTGTCGTCGCCGGCTATGCAATCGAAACGCCGCGCCTTCTGCTCATGTCCGCGAATAGCCGCTTTCCCGACGGTCTCGCGAATAGCTCGGGTCTTGTCGGCAAGAACCTGATGGTGCAGGCCAACCAGGCCGTGTACGGCACGATGGACGAAGAGATACGCTGGTACAAGGGACCGCCGTCGCTTGCGATTACCGAGCACTGGAACTACGCGGACCAGAACAAGGATTTTTTCGGCGGGTATGCGTATATGAGCCAGGGTCCGCTGCCCAACGCATGGGCAGCCGCGCAAAATGGCCGCGGCCTGTGGGGCGAAGCGCTCGCTGACGAGATGCACAAGTACAACCATCAGGCGGGCCTGAAGATAGTCGGCGAAATGCTGCCGCAGGAACGCAACCGCGTGACGCTCGCCGACGAAAAAGACCAGTACGGCTTGCCCGTTGCACGCGTGACGTACTCGTACTGCGATAACGACAAACGCCTCATTGCCCATTCGCTGAATTTCATGGAGCAGGCGCTCGCCGCCGCGGGCGGCAAGGACATCTGGCGCGAAACCGACGATACGTGCCACCTGAACGGCACCGCACGCATGGGCGACGATCCGGCAAAGAGCGTTGTCAATGCGGATTGCCGCAGTTGGGACATCCGCAATCTGTGGATTTGCGACGGCTCGGTGTTTCCGACAGTGGGCGGTGTCAACCCTTCGCTGACGATTCAGGCCATTGCATGCCGAACAGCGGATCGCATCGGCGCCCTCGCCGCGCGCGGCGAACTATAAGCATGGCCGCCGAGGCACGCGGGATGCTCCATTAAAAATCGCCAACTGCTGCATGAAGGAGGGCCGCATCATGAAGCTTTACTATTCGCCGGGCGCGTGCAGTCTTGCCGATCACATCGCGATGCACGAGGCCGATATGCAATTCGACCGCGTGCGCGTCGACCTCAAGACAAAGACGACTGAGACCGGCCAGAAGTTCGATGAAATCAATCCCAAGAGCTATGTACCGACACTCGAATTCGACGACGGTCAACGGCTCACGGAAAACGTCGCGATCCTTTCGTGGATCGCGCAACGCAAGCCCTCGCTTGCACCGTCGGGAGAACTCGGCGCTACTCGCCTGATTGAAATGCTCGCCTTTATTTCAACGGAGATTCATAAGCAATTCGGCCGCGTATTCAAGCCGGCGTCGGACGAGGAAGCGAATGCCGCGCGCGAGAAGATCGGCCAGCGTTTCCAGCTCATATCGACAATGCTTAAAGGCGATTATCTGTTCGGCGCAGAAGCGAGCGTCGCGGACGCCTATCTGTTCACCATGCTTCTATGGGCGAACAAAGTGAAGATCGAGGTCCCGCAAAAACTCGCAGAGTTCTCACAACGCATGCGCGGGCGGCCCGCGGTGCAACTGGCCTTGAAACACGAAGGGATCGAATAAAGCTGCGCGCTCGCGTTGGTCCGCCAGCCGTTCGCCGAGGAAATCATGTCGACCGACCCAACCCTCACGATCCTGATGTACTTCGTTTTGCCTGTGTGGCTTGCGGCCGGTTTCGCGGACTGGCTGTGCCATCGCGCGACTCGAATCGAATCCACGACCGGCGCGAAAGAATCGGTGATCCATCTGTTGATGTTTGCCGAAGTCGGACTGCCGCTACTCGCCGCGATCTTTCTCGAGATCAACGCGGGCATCATTCTATTGATGATCGTCGCGTTCTTCGTTCACGAAGCGACCGCGCTGTGGGACGTCAGTTATGCAGTGAGTGGACGCAAGGTGACGCCGTTCGAACAGCACGTTCATAGCTTTCTCGAACTCGTCCCGCTGATGGCGATACTGCTTGTCGTCGCCCGTCACTGGACGCAATTTCTGGCGTTGCTCGGCCTAGGCAGAGAGCCGGCGAGATTCGAATTGACCGCGAAAAGCGAGCCGTTACCCGTCGCCTATATCGCGATTCTGTTCGCGTTGATTCTGCTATTCGAGCTACTGCCTTACCTCGAAGAACTATGGCGCGGCTTGCGCGCCCGCCGACGCAGCGCTGCGTCGGCGGGCGGGCCGGCGTCCGCGTCGCCGCATGCGCGGGGACGCAGTTCGCCGTAGACCTCAATCGTTCGATCCGTTGAACTCGACAATCTCGATCCAGTTCGCGCCCTTGCCGACCGGGTACTGACCGAGCGCGCTCAATGCGCCCGTCTCGCGATTGATCCGGTATGCGCTCAGGTTGGTCGACAACTGACCGACCGCAAGCAGGTAATTGCCCGAAGGATCGATATTGAAGCCGCGCGGCTGCTTTTCGGTCGGATAGGTGCCGATGCGCGTCAGCTTGCCCGATGCACGGTCCACGCGATAAGCAGCGAGCGTGCTCGACGTGCGTTCCGATGCATAGACGAAGCGGCCATCGGGCGTGATGTGAACATCCGCGCCCCACGGTTTGTCGCCGGAGAAGTTGGGCGGCAGAATGGAAACGGTTTGCACCGGCTTCACCGCATCGCGTTGCTTGTCGAATGCGAGTACATGCAGCTTGCCGTCGAGTTCGTCGATCAGATAAACGAAGCGCTCATCCGGCGAGAACACGAAATGGCGCGGACCCGATTTGGCCGGCAGCGAATAGGCGGGCGCCGCGTCTTGAGTAAGCGCGCCGTTCGCCGCGTCGAACTTCAAACGCAACCATGCGTCGGCGCCAAGTACTGACGCGAACACATAACGATTGTCGGGCGCATTGCGAATAGCGTGCGCCATCGGGCCCGTCTTGACGATCTGCTGAACATCGCCGGCAACGCCATTTGCACCGATGCCGTTCACCGCCAGCAGGTTGCCGCCATACGACGCGGAGAACAGATAGCGGCCGCTCGCGTCGGTCGACACATATGCCATGCTTTCCGCGAGCGGCGCCTTGCCGAGTTCGGTCAGGCGTCCGTCAAGCGGACTGACTGCGAAGCTCACCACGCGAAAAGGCTTTGAACGCAGACCTGCATAGAGCCGCAAATGATTCGGCGAAAAAGCCATCGGCATGACCGTGCCGCCAACGCTCACTGTTTCGACCGGCTTGAGTGCGCCATTCGACTTATCGAGGCTGAACACCGAAATGTCCTGACTGTCCGCATTCGACACATACGCATACGTGGACGCGTGCACGGTGGCGCACATCGTCACGCCGGCTAACAGAATTGCGACTGTACGCGAGACGGCTTTAACGCTCATATTTGTTTTCCGACTAGTTTGGTTTGGAGACTGACGGCGTTATCGCAGACGGAATGCCGACACCGCATCGTTCATCGACTGCGCCTGATGCTCGAGCGCGCTCGCAGCGGCGGCGGCCTGCTCGACGAGCGCGGCGTTCTGTTGCGTGACCTGATCCATCTGGCTGACGGCTTTGCCGACCTGCTCGATGCCCGCGGTTTGCTCGACCGTCGCCGACGTGATCTCCGCCATGATAGTCGCAACGCCCTGCACTGCGCCGACGATTTCGTTCATCGTGTGGCCTGCCTGTGTGACAAGTTCGTTGCCGCTGCGCACGTCATCGACGGAAGCGGAAATGAGCGCCTTGATCTCTTGCGCGGCGCTCGCACTGCGTTGAGCCAGCGTGCGCACTTCACCCGCGACGACAGCGAAGCCGCGGCCCTGCTCGCCCGCACGCGCGGACTCGACGGCGGCGTTGAGCGCGAGAATGTTGGTCTGGAATGCAATGCTGTCGATCATGCCGGTGATCTCCGCAATCTTGTGCGAGCTTGCGGTAATGGCCGTCATGGTGTGGACCGCGCGCTGCACGACGTCGCCGCCGCGCTGTGCGACGTCGGCGGCGCTCGCGGCAAGCGTGCTCGCCTGGCGCGCGTTATCCGCGTTCTGTCTGACGGTGGAGGTCAGTTCTTCCATGCTCGCCGCGGTTTCCTCGAGCGAAGCCGATTGCTCTTCGGTGCGGCTCGACAAATCGAGGTTGCCCGCTGCAATCTCGCGCGCGCCGCCGTGAATCGCCTCGCAACTGACGCGCACGTTCGACACGGTATGCGCGAGTCCGGCCTGCATCCGCGACATCGACGTGAACAACTTGCCGATCTCGCTCTTGCTGCCTTCAGGAATAGACGCGGTCAGATCATTGCCCGCAATCCGGTCGAGCAGTTTCGACGCCTGCTGCAACGGGCGAATCACAATGGTGCGCAACGCAAAGTGCGTGGCGACGATCAATGCGAGGGCAAGCGCAACACCAGTCAAAACCATCGCGACGATCCACCCGTATTCGCGTTCGGTTCTCGTCGCTGACTCCTTTGCAAGCGCACCCGCAAGGTTCTGGAATTTTTCGACGTTTGCCGAATAGACCTGACCGGCAAGTGTAATGTCGCGATCGTTGATGGCGACGTAGGCGTCGGTATCGCCACGCTGAAGCGCGTCGAAAGCTTTCTTTAAAGTGGCCGCCAATCCATTCGACGAATCGACGAGCTGCTGTTTCAACGCATCGTCCTGTCCCACGAATCGGGACGCCGCCGCAAAAGCGCGCGTCTCGGCATCCGCGCGATCGAGCGTTCGTTGCGCGCTGCCAAGTGCGGAATCGCGCGTGGCGAGATCGTTGCGCTCCTTCAACGCGGCATAAGCGCGCGTAAGCGCTGCCCGCGTGCGCGTGCTGTCCTTATAGCCATCGTTGGCGAGGATCTCCTGAGTGGCGATCTCCTGAAGCCGCTGGGCGTTTTCATTCGAGCGGCCGAGTGCGAATACGCCGACCACGCCGCCGAACATGATCATCGCGGCAAAGACGACCAGCACTGCAAGTAAGCTGTTTTTTACGGTTAAATCGCGCATGCTTCCTAGACCCTTTTCATTGTCTATTTCTCTAATTCCTCTCGTCTTTTACGGCAAAAGAAGCGCGAACTTGAGCAGAAGCGCTCTCGCGCTGTTCGGCCGCACGTTCTCCGCCTTACGCACTCTTTACTGGCGAGTGGACTCTGGCGCACAATCTCGGCGAAAGCGGCCTCTCCGCGGCCTTTTCTTGCTGCCGATTGTTCGCATTCGCATGCCAATCCGGCGGCGCAGCGACACGCTGCATCGTGCGTCTTTCCAATCGGACCTCTCATGAGCGATAAAACTTCTGGCAAGCGTGAAGATTTGCTGGCAGGCGGCAGCCGTCACCACCAGATCTTCCCCAGGCTGAACGACGCGCAGTTCGCGGTACTCGAGCGCTATGGCGAGCGGCGCAAACTGAACACCGGCGACGTGCTGTTTACCGAAGGCGATCGCCACATTCCGATGTACGCGATCATCTCGGGCACCATCGAGGCGACGCGCGGCAGCGGCGATACGCTGCATGTTCTCGGCACGCATGGGCCCGGCAGTTTTACCGGCGAAGTCGGCACGCTCGCGGGGCGCGGCGCGGTGGCGTCCGCGCGCGCGACGAGCGATTGCGAAGTCATCGTGATCGACGAAGAATCGCTGCGCGCGCTCGTGATTGCCGAAGCGGAACTGAGCGAGACGATCATGCGCGCATACATTCTGCGCCGCGTCGCCTACATACAGGATCAGAGCGGCGGCGTGGTCGTGATCGGCAGTTCGGCTTCTTTTCCGACACTGGTATTGCGGCACTTTCTGAGCCGTAATGCGCAACCGTCGGCATACTTCGATATCGACGAGCACGAGGAAGCCAAAGCACTCTTGGAACGTTACGGCGCCACGAAAGAACATCTGCCGGTACTCGTCACCTTGCAAGGTGTCGTGCTGAAGCGCCCGACAAATCGCGCCGTTGCCGACGCAATCGGTTTGAGTCCCGACAGATTGAATGGCGAACGGTTCGACGTGGTCGTGGTCGGCGCGGGACCGGCGGGCCTGGCCGCAGCCGTCTATGCCGCGTCGGAGGGATTGCGCGTCGCGGTTCTCGACACGAAAGCGCCGGGCGGCCAGGCCGGCACGAGTTCGAAGATCGAAAACTACTTTGGGTTTCCCACCGGCATCTCCGGTCAGGCGCTTGCCGGACGCGGCCTTTCGCAATGCCGCAAATTCGGTGCTGAAGTCGGCGTGCCGATCGAGGCGCTCGGTATTGAATGCGACAAGGGTCAGCCGTTTCACATCCGCCTGAGTCACGACGAGCATGTGTATGGCCGCGCAGTGGTGATCGCAACAGGCGCGCGTTATCGCAAGCCGGAGCTCGCACGTCTCGAACATTTCCAGGGCCGAGGCGTGTACTACAGCGCGACGTATATGGAAGCGGCGTTTTGCGGCAACGAAGAACTCGTCATTGTCGGCGGCGGCAATTCGGCGGGACAGGCTGCCGTATTTCTCTCGGGCTTCGCGCGCCATGTGCATATCGTGATTCGCGGCGAAGGACTTGCCGCGAGCATGTCGAACTACCTGATCCGACGCATAGAGGCAGCGCCGAATATTACGGTTCATGTGCGAACGCAGATCGTCGCGCTAAACGGTGAAGCGCATCTCGAGTCGATTCAATGGAATCAGCAAGGGCGAATCGAAGAGAAGCCTATCCGCCATGTGTTCCTGTTTCTCGGCGCGCAACCTAATACCGGCTGGCTTGGCGATTGCGTCGAACTCGATAGAAATGGCTTCGTGCTGACCGGTCCCGATGTCGCTCACAAGTGGACGTCCGAGCGCACCGGGCATTTTCTCGAAACGAGCCGGCCGGGTATTTTCGCAGTGGGCGACGTGCGCAGCGGCTCGGTGAAGAGAGTCGCGGCAGCCGTTGGAGAAGGCGCAGCCGCGATTCAGTCTCTTCATCAGTACCTTGCGCTCGGCGTTTGATGCTTCCCGTTTGGCGCTCAGTACTCGACGAGTATTGTCACGCGGCGATTGGCGGCGTTGGCCGCCGCATCGTTGCCGATGATAAGCGGGAAATTGTCGGCACGGCCGATTGCCGCCATGCGATGCGCTTCTATGCCCTTGTCCGCGAAGAAGCGCACCACCGCGCCCGCGCGCGCGGACGACAGTTCCCAGTTGGATTCGTATTTCGCCGTGGCAATCGGCAAACTGTCCGTGTGCCCTTCCACGAGGATGTTATTTTTCGCACGGTCGCGCAGCACCGCTGCAATGCGTTCCAGCACCGCGAACGATTCGGGCAAAAGACGCGCATCGCCGGAATTGAACAGTACTTTCGCATTGATCGCGATTTCCACGCCTTGCGGCATGTGCGAAATCGTAATCTGGCGATTGTCCTGCAAGGGTGCAAGCAATGACAGAAGCTGCTTTTTTGCGGCGTCTTTCGCGTTCGCTGCCGTGATCGGCGGCTCTACGTCGACAGCTTCCTTCACCGGACGATGCTGCAGCGTCTGTATTTGCAACTCGCTGTTCTTCGCGAGCTGCAAGACATAAAGCGCGAGAAACAGCACCATCAGTGTAGTAATCAGATCGGCGTATGAAATCAGCCAGCGGTCCGACTGCTCGCCGCTATCGTGGCCGTCATCGTGCCCGTTCTTGTCCGTCGCGAGACGCTTGCTGCCAGTGGTTGTGCTCATACATGCAGGTCCGCTATCAGTTGATGCACGACTTCTGTCGACTCGACTAGCCGAGCAATTCGGCAGATCGTTCGCGCACGTCGCCCGCCAAACGCGTTTCGATCGTATGCGGCGATTCCTTACGCGAGATCGCGAGCAAGCCGTCCAGATACAAGCGCCTGAAACGCAATTCGCTATCCACCTGCGCGCGGATCTTTCCCGATAGCGGCAGAAATACAAGGTTCGCGAGCCCAAGGCCATACAGCGTGGCGACGAATGCGACCGCAATGCCCTTGCCCAGTTGCGACGGCTCGAGCATATGCCCCGTTACCTGAATCAGGCCGAGTACCGCGCCGAGAATGCCGAAGGTCGGCGCATAACCGCCCGCCTGTTGCCAGATGCGCGCGGCCGCCATGCAATTGCGCTCGTAGGCGTCGACTTCGCGCTGCAATGCGTCTTCGAGCACCGCAGTGGAAACGCCGTTCGCGAGCAGTTCGAGACCTCGCTTGGCGAATGGGCTAATGCCTTTCGCGTCGATCGATTCGAATGCCAGCATGCCGTTCAGTTTCGCCTGATCGCCCCATTCGAGCAGAACGGAGAGACTCTCGCGATCCACTTGCCGCGCCTTCACGAAAGCAAAGCGCAGCAGCTTCACGCCGTCGTAAAACCGCGCCCATGTGTTCTGGATCATCACTGCGCCCAACGTGCCGCCAAGGACAATGACAAACGCCTCCAGTTGAAGCAGCGACGTAAAGTCGCCGCCCTCGAGCGAGAAGCCCGCGACGATCGCCGCGACGCCGAACACTACGCCAAATACCGTCAAAAAATCCATACGTCCTCGCGACCGGCTGCACGAGCCTGCGAATTACAGTTAAAGATTGCGTTCGGCCTTCTAGACCGAACGCAACGGGCGTCAGGATTCGACCGGC
This sequence comes from Paraburkholderia sp. RCC_158, assembly GCF_041355255.1. Lineage (NCBI taxonomy): Bacteria > Pseudomonadati > Pseudomonadota > Betaproteobacteria > Burkholderiales > Burkholderiaceae > Paraburkholderia > Paraburkholderia sp. RCC_158. Next base: position 211,338 of record NZ_JBFUPM010000001.1, read on the forward strand.
GCGGCATGCGCCGCGGGCGACTTCAGTGCGCGGACGGTATCGATGAAACGCTGCTCGATTTCCACAATCTCGACGGGATCGATCTTGATCTCGCGGCGCATCACCCACGACACTTCTTTCTTTCTCGCTTCGGTCATGACGGATTGCAGGCGCTCGTCCACCGGCTGTCCGGCTGACGCCGACAGCAGTTTCGCGAGGTCGTAGGTATCGAACGCACTCACTGCTTCGAACAGGGTTCGCTGATCGACGAACTCGAGATCGTCGAGCGAATTCAATTCACCGGCACCGCGCGCATTGCGGCGCGAGAAATAGCTGAGGCCTTTCTCTTCGACGTAGTTGAGAACCTTGGTCTTGCGGAACGCGAAGAGGTCTTCGGCAATCTCCGAATGCGAGAGCTTGTTCAGAATCACCTTTCTGTCGACGCCGATCAACGCTTCCAGATCGTCGAGTTCAATCAGTTCGAGTTCGCTGCTGATCGAAACGTCGAGATCGTGATTCGCGACCTGCTGCGCGCGCTCGGTGATTTTCACCGGATCGAACGTGACGAGTTGCCGGCCCACTGCACCGTCGCTCGCCGAATAGCGTCCCGACGTATTGTTCAGCCGCTCCGAGCGTCCCGATTCGATGGAGACCAGATTGAGCTTCTCCATGCGCTTGAGCATCGCCATCACATGCGGGCGCGAATGGCCTGCAATCGCGTTGCACTTCTTGATGACTTCGGGAAGCGGAATCGAGACTTCCTCGTTCTGAGGACGGCGAGCGCGTGCATCGAACCGGTCAGTCGCCTCGGCGCCTGCCATCAACGACAGCACATGCGCGTAGGACAGTACGCCTGGGAGAAAATCGGCATGCGTATTCGTCGCGAGAATGTCGTCCTTCTTCTTGACGCGCCGTATCATCGTGCGAACGATATGACGCAGAAGCGGCGACACGCGTTCCAGTTCTTCTTCGACGATACCGCCTGCGATAGCCGTCAATTGACAGAAGCTCAATGCCTTGGCGGTGTGCGCTCGCGGCTCGGGCGGCAACAACGCCGCTTCGCCGAAAAACTCGCCCTTGCCGAGCGTAGCGAGAATGACCTTTTTTTCATCGCACTGCGTGGAGATTTCGACTTTGCCATCTGCAATGACGTAGATGACTGCGTCGCCCAAGAAGCCTTCCGAATAGATGACTTCCCCCGGAGCCGCGGTGCGAGTCCATGGCGAGCGTTGTTGGTTCACGATTGCTACCCCCGATGAGCTTTGGTCCAGCGCGTGCCTTTTCTCAGGCACGAGTCAGTTCGACGGTCTGACTTATTTCACTAGATAACGACAAGCCCTTCCCGATCTTTAATGAGGGGAAACGTGATGACAATTGCGCAAACGTTTGCCAGTCGTACTGGCAAAGCTGGGTGTGCTTTGCCGGACTTATTATTCTTTTGCCGTGGCTTTTTTTAGCGTGAGGCGATCGCCGGTTTAGCCCTTCGTCGCACCGAACGTCAAGCCGGCGACAAAGTGTTTTTGCATCGCAAAGAACATTGCCACCGAAGGCAGCGCAGCGAGAATGGAGCCTGCGGAAACGAGGTTCCAGGCAGTCGTCCATTGACCCTTCAATGCAGCAACGCCGACTGTGATCGGCGCGGCATCGTCGCCTTGCGTCAGACACAGCGCCCAGAAGTAATCGTTCCAGACAAAGGTGAAAACCAGGATCGCCAGCGCGGCGAGCGCGGGCCGTATCAGTGGAAGCACGATTTTGAAGAACACGGTCCACTCGTTTGCGCCTTCGATGCGCGCGGCCTCGACAAGTTCGAACGGCAACTGCTTGATGAAGTTGCGCAAGAAAAGCGCGCAAAACCCGGTCTGAAACGAAACATGAAAGAGGATCAGTGCGCTAACCGTATTGAACACGCCGAGTTGCAACGACAGGTCGCGCACCGGAATCATCAGCACCTGCACGGGGACGAAGTTGCCCGCGACAAAGGTGGCGAATAGCGAGGAATTGCCGCGAAAGCGATAGATGGCGAGCGCGAAGCCCGCCATCGCCGCAAGTGCGATCGAGCCGATTACCGCAGGCACGGTAATGAGTACGCTATTCCAGAAGTAATGCAGCATCGGCGAAGTGGTGAGCGCCTCGCGATAGTTGTCGAATAGCGCGAAGTGTTTGGGCCAGCCCCAATAGTTGCCCTCGCTGAGTTCTTCCGTCGACCGCACTGAGGTAACGAGCACGGCGATCATCGGCAGAAGCCAGATCAGCAGTGCAATCGGCAAGGTGAGTTTGTAGACGCGGCGCGTGGCCGGTTTCCATTTGTCGATGGGAATTGGAAACATGGTCGCTCCTTATTGCTCGGTGCGCAGCATGCGCCGCAAGTGATAAACGATATACACCAGCATGATGCCGAACAGCACGACGGCCACTGCCGCCGAATAACCAATGCGGTAGTACTTGATCGCCTGGTCGTACATGTAATAGGCGAGTACCGTCGAGCTTTCGAACGGACCGCCGCCTGTCATCACCGAGATCAAATCGAAACTGCGCAATGCGCCGATGATCGTGACGACGATTGCCATGAACGTAGTAGGTCGCAATTGCGGAAGTATCACGTGCCACAGCATCGACCAGCCGCGTGCGCCTTCCATGCGCGCGGCCTCTATCTGCTCGGCATTGAGCGATGTGAGTCCGGTCAGATAGAGAATCATGCAATAGGCGGTTTGCGGCCACAGTGCCGCGAATACGATGCCGAAAGTCGCGTAGCGCGGATCGCCGAGTACCGGCACGCCGTGGCCGAGAATCAGCGCGAGCAGGCCGAATGTCGGATCGTAGAACCACGAGAAGATCAGTCCGACGACGACGCCGGACAAGACGAACGGTGCAAAGAACAGCGATTTGACGATACGGATACCGGCCACTGCCTGATTCAGGTAGAGCGCGACGGCGAGTCCCATCGGCGGGGCGAGGAGGAATAGCAGCAACCAGATGACGTTGTTCTTCAGCGCCGTATAGAACGTTTGCGCGTTGAACAGCTCGACGTAATTGGCGAGGCCGACGAAAGTCGGCTCGGTCATGCCGTCCCAGTTGAAGAAGCTCAGGCGTATTGTCGAGAGAATCGGCCAGATCACATAAATGGCCACCATCACGCAGGCCGGCGCGAGAAACAGAAAGGCCGCGCGCCGTTGGCGCCTTGCAGTGGGCGAAGGACGGCGGCCGCGCGTGCGGACATTCGGCGCGCGGTCACGCGATGCGGGCAGCGCGGAGCCGCCCGGCTGAACGGGTCCGTCCACGGTGTGACGGGTGACGGAATGCGACAAAGTGATTCTCCTGTCGGTGGGAGTTGGTGCTTTAGCACCTACTCTCACCCCATGCAAAGCTGTCGATCAGAGTTAGCGCTTTAGCGCTTACTCTGGTCCCATGCAAAGCTGTCGGTGGGAGTTGGTGCTTTAGCTGTCGATCCGGAGTTCGCGCTTTAGCGCGTTACTCCGGTCCCATGCAAAGCACCTACTCCTACCCATGAAAAGCTGTCGACCAGAGTTAGCGCTTTAGCTGTCGATCCGGAGTTCGCGCTTTAGCGCGTTACTCCGGTCCCATGCAAAGCTCTTACTCCCACCCCATACAAAGCTGTCGACGCGTGTTATCGGCCAAGCAAAAACACCAAGGCGGCCGCCCGACCGCCCCCTTCCCTACTTCTTATAAATCCGCTTCCGCGTCTGCTCCAACTGCGCGAGCACACTATCAAGCTTCGACGGATCGGAAATGAACTGCTGCATGCCCTTCATGCCTTCATCGGCCATTTCCTTCGTCATGTCGCGATCATAGAACTGCGCAATGCCGCCCTTCGTATTCGCAAGAATCTGGAAGCCGATCTTCGAAATCGGATCTTCCGGCTCCGGTGACTTGCTGTTCGCCGACAACGATCCAAGCCCCGTGGCGAGCTTCGCGCCGATTTCCGGCGTCTCGACAAAGGCGAGGAACGTATGCGCATCCGCCTTGTTCTTCGCTTTCGACGGAATATGCAGCGATTCGACCGGACCATCTTCCGCAGTCGGCACGTTAGCGTCGATGATCGGGAACTGGAAGTAGCCCATTTGAGGCTTCACGTTCGCCGGAAAACCCGCGGTAATGAACGTGCCCATCAGCATCATCGCGGCTTTGCCCTGGAACAGGAACGGCTGCACCGAATCGAGATCGTAAGAGAGCGAGTTGTCGATGAAATAGCCGGCGTCGATCAACTGCTTCCACGTCGTATAAACCTTCTTCACACGCGGATCGGTGTACGCAATCTCGCCCGCCATCAACTTCTGGTGGAATGCGTTGCCGTTCACGCGCAGATCCAGATAATCGAACCAGCCGGCGAGCGTCCACGAATCGCGGCCCGCAACGGCAATCGGCGCAATGCCGGCTGCCTTCAACTTCTTGCAGTCGTCGAGAAACTGCTCCCACGTTTTCGGCTCACCGGAAATGCCGGCCTTCTGAAACAGATCCTTGCGATAGAACATGCCCCACGAGTAGTACACCGTGGGCGCCGCATATTGCTTGCCCTTATACGACGAGGCTTCTTTCGTCGACGCATACATGTCGTTCCAGCCGTTCTTCGCCCAATCGCCGCTCAGGTCTTCAAAGAGGCCGCGCTGCGCGTAATAGGCCATGCGTTCGCCGTCATGCCAGTTCACGATGTCGGGCGCGACCGTGGAGAGCCAGCCGGGCAACTGCACCTTGTAGGCTTCTTCGTCGATAAACGATACCTTCACGTCAATGCCAGGATGCGCCTTCTTGAAGTCGTCGACCACCGACTGCCACACCGCGCGCTGGCTCGCGCCCTTGAACGCGATGTTCGCAGTCAGCGTGCCGGCCTGCGCAGTACTGACAACGGACGTTCCGAGCGCAGCCGCAGCGAGCGCGAGTGTCAGCAGAACCTTGCGTGGTTTCATTTTCATGCTACCTGTCTCCTTTATTCCTTGATTTTGCGTCGTTGTCGTTACTGCATGGAATTCCGGCTTGCCAATCGTCCCGTTACCCGAACCGGTCATTTCGATCTATACGCTGCCACGCCCTGTGGTTCGACTGCGCGCGAACCGATAATGAACGCGTCGTCTGCCACATCGGCGATGGTGTGTGCGCAATCGCCGTAGTTGAACACATAGGTCAGCGCACCACGCCGGCTGATGCGTACGCTTTCGCCGAGCGGCATCGTTTGAATGCCTGCCTGCTGTGCGATTTGCGCAAAGAGCCGAACCGTCAGCGCGTCGTCGAACAGGCTTGCAAAGTAATGAAATGCGCCGCTTCGCACATATGCCGGGTGGCCGTCCGCGAAATGCGCGAGCACGTCGAACGAATTCGTGCCATTGCTTTCGATGAAATCGCGCCAGTGACGCGCGACGCCATCCTCAGCATCCGCGTTCTGTGTGCCGAGAAGACGCACAGGTTCGGTCACATTGGGCCGCATCGATTCGACGCGCCATACTCGCAACGGCAATACATCAGCGAGCGGGCCTGGCGGAAGATTCGCCGGGATCTGCAAGTCCTGAGTCTTCGAACCGGTACGTGGGCCGAGCACCACTTGCGCGCCCGACTTCGCGAGGCGCGCGGCAAGATCAGCGGACACGACCGGCAACGGCGGCACGACGATCAGACTGTAGCCGTCCAGCGATGCATCGACCGGCACCACATCCACATCGAGACCTAGTGCGCGCAATGCCGAGTAGTACTCGAATGCAAAGCGCGGATAGTGAAAGTCCGCACCCTGCGGATGAATCTCGAAGAGCCACTTCGCCTCATAGTCGTAGACGAGCGCGACCTTTGAACGAATCGCGGCGTCGGCGTCGGCGTTCGCCGCGAGTACAGTGCCGATTTCCTCGGCCACGCGCGCGGCCTCGCTACCGCCCACGTCGAGGCGGTTATCCGGCGTATTCAGACCCGCATGCATCTGCTCCTGCGCAAACGGCGCCTGACGCCAGCGGAAATACGACACGCAACCCGCGCCATGCGCAAACGCCTCCCAACTCCACAAACGCACCATGCCAGGCAGCGGCGCGGGATTCCACATCGCCCAGTTCACTGGACCCGGCTGCTGCTCCATCACCCAGAACGGCAGCTTCGACATGCCGCGGTACACGTCGTGATTGAACGACGCAAAGTCGGGATGACCGCTGCGCAGCCAGCGCGCTTTCACGTCCGGCGCAAACCATTGCTCTTCGAGTGCGCCGAGCGGATAGCTGTCCCACGCGGCAACGTCGAGATCGGCGGCAACATTGTAGTGATCGAACTCGGTGAAGAGCTGCATGAAGTTGTGCGCAATCGGCCGCCCCGGCGAATGCGCGCGAATGATCTCGACCTGCATGCGGTTATAGCGCGCGACTTCATCGGAAGCGAAGCGCCGGTAATCGAGCCGATGCGAAGGATGCGCTTCGGTCACGGTGGCGACCGGTGCGTCGATCTCGTCGAAACTGCGGTATTCCATGCTCCAGAACACGGTGCCCCACGCGCGGTTCAATGCGTCGACAGTTTGATAGCGCGCTTTCAGCCACTCGCGAAAACGCTCCACTGCCGCGGGCGAATAACTGACCACGGTGTGATGGCAACCGAACTCGTTATCGGTCTGCCAGTAACGAACGGCCGGGTGCTTGCCATAACGCTCGGCAATTGCAGTGCAAATCTTCTGCGACGCCGCGAAATACGACGGCGACGAAAAGTCATAGTGACGACGCGAACCGAACGCGCGCGGCCGGCCATCGGCGCCAATCGGCAAGATGTCCGGATGACGGTCGATCAGCCACTTCGGCGGCGTCGCGGTCGGCGTGCACATTACAACCTGCAGACCGGCCGCGCCGAGTACTTCGATCGCGCGATCGAGCCACGCCCAATCGTATTCGCCGGGCGTCGGTTCAATGCGGCTCCATGCGAACTCGGCTATTCGCACCTGTTCGATGCCGAGTGCTTTCATCCGGCGCGCGTCGTCTTCCCACATCGACTCTGGCCAGTGTTCCGGGTAGTAGCAGACTCCAAGGCGCATCCGAATGTCCTTTATGCGTAGTGTTCGACGGATTCCAGCGAAGCGGCGGCAAAGCCGTCTTCGGTAAACAAATGCGTGGCGTGGCGCGGCACACGCAAATGCGCGCGATCGCCCGGCGCGAGATGCGTGTCGCCCGGCGCCTTTGCGATCAGCGTGAAGCCGCCTGGCTGATCGAGATGCACGTAGCTGTGTTCGCCGAGTTGTTCGACGAGCGAGACGGTGCGTGTGAGCACCGCTTCGTCCTGAAGCGAAGACGTATCGATGAATTCAAGGTGCTCCGGACGCACGCCAAGCGTCACCGGTTGGGCGACCTGGAGCGCGGCGCCATCCACGGGCACGCGTACGTTTTCGAGCGTCGTGTCGAGCGTCACGATTACGCCTTGCGCGTCGACGGAAGCAACACGTCCCGGCAAAAAGTTCATGCGTGGAGAACCGATAAAGCCGGCCACAAAGCGGCTTTTCGGACGGTGATACAACTCGAGCGGCGCGCCGATTTGCGCGATGCTGCCGTAGCGCTCCGTATCTTTGCCCGCATGCAGCAACACGATCTTGTCCGCGAGCGTCATCGCTTCGATCTGATCGTGCGTGACATACACCACGCTCGCCTTCGCAAACTGCTTATGCAGCCGCGCGATTTCAATGCGAGTCTGACCGCGCAGTGTTGCGTCGAGATTGGAAAGCGGTTCGTCGAACAGAAACACGCCGGGCTGGCGCACGATTGCGCGGCCAATTGCAACGCGTTGACGCTGACCGCCCGAGAGTGCTTTCGGCCTGCGTTCGAGCAGTGCTTCGAGTTGCAAAATGCGCGCGGCTTCGCGTACCTTGCGGTCGATTTCTTCCTTGGGAGTTTTGGCGAGCTTCAATCCGAAGGCCATGTTCTCGAACACGGTCATATGCGGAAAGAGCGCATAGCTCTGAAACACCATCGCGACGCCGCGCTGTGCGGCCGGCACGTCGTTCATGATCTTTCCACCGATCGACAAGTCGCCGTCGGTGAGATCTTCGAGCCCCGCGATCATACGCAGCAAGGTCGACTTGCCGCAGCCCGAGGGGCCGAGAAAAACGCAGAATTCGTTCTCGCCGATTTCCAGATCGACGTCGCGAATCACCGGCGCGCCGTCGCCATACGCTTTCTGTACGCCTCTTAACGAAATGCTCGCCATCGCATCGACTCCGTGATTTAATCGGCTCGACGACGGAGATTAAGCGCTTAATCAGCAAGACCTAAAAAATCGATCGCATGCGATCGCCGGTCCTTGCCTGTCTCCATGTCGTTTTGTCTGTGCGACAGATGGTGCCGTGCCTTGCGCTTTGATGCAAATGCCGGGTAACCATCCCAAATAATGACGATCTATGCCCACACTCAGTGAAGTCGCGCGCCACGCGGGCGTGACGCCCGCCACCGTTTCGAACGTGCTGCGCAATCGCGGCCGCGTCGGCGAGGCGACGCGTCAGCGCGTACTTAAAGCCGTCGATGCCCTCGGTTATCGCCCGCATCTTGCCGCTCGCGCGCTGGCCGAAGGCCGCGCGCCGACGCTCGCGTTGATGGTGTCGAGCATCGCCAATCCGTTCTATCCGGAGTTCGCGCTCGCCGTCGAACGCGCGGCGCGTACGAGCGGCCACTTCGTCATCATTTGCAATACTAACGAAGATCCGGTGACGGGCCGCGCCTACCTCGATCAGATTGCCGGCACGCTGTCCGAGGGCGTGCTGGTGACGAACGCGAACCTCGAACTCGCCGACCTTCATGTGACCGAATCGCGCGGTACGCCCGTGGTTTTATGCGTGTGGGAGCGGCCCGACGATCCGCCGGGCTTGCCATGCGTCGCGGTCGACTTTCGTCTGGCCGGCGAGCTTGCCGGCAAACATCTGCTCGAGTTGGGACATCGGCGGATAGGCGCGATTGTCGGGAGCAAGGCGTCCGGCGTTCACGCAACGCGCTACGAAGGTTTCGTCGATGCACTGCGCGCGGCCGGCATGCGCAGGAACCGCGTCCGACATGCAGCGGATACGATCCACGGTGGCTACACGGCGGCGCGCGCGTTGCTCGAAGCCGACCCGCAACTCACTGCGATCTTCGCGACCAACGACCTGCCGGCGCTCGGCGCGATGCATGCCGCCGCGGACCTGGGCCTCGCGGTGCCCGGGGATTTGTCGGTTGTCGGCATCACCGATATTCAACTCGCTCGCGAATCGCGGCCCGCGTTGACCACGGTCGCGGTGCCGACCGTCGAAGTGGCCGGACTCGCGGTGTCGCTGCTGCGCGAGTTGATCGAGTCGTCGTATGGACAAAAGGCACGCGGCAAAACGAAAGTGCCGATGCGCGTTTCGTCCGCGCCGCAACTCGTGGTGCGAGCGTCGAGCGGCACGCCGCGCTCGCGTTGATTTTCCCCTCGCACCGCTGCAAACGGAGCGAAGCATGCGCGGCTTTTAGTCGCTAACGCATGCCTTTTAGCTTTCAGACAACTTTCACCGCAGCCAGGACTTTCCCCAATCGGCGTCACTCGACGCTGCATCGCATCACCGCCGGAGAGCCCGACCCCGTATGACTTTGCGCGCCTAGACGTGACTCGCCGCACTCTCACCCCCGCTCACGAGATTCCTTGACGCGCTCGTTCGCGCCTGCTGTACTAAATCAACCAAAGTGATTTAGGCGGCTTCTTCCGACCTCACATCACGGTTCGAATCAGCCGCCGTTCGGGTTGCGCCGCGCAGCGTTCGCATGTGCAACCGCCGGCAGTTCAAACGTCGTTGCCAATAACTGGAGGAGCGTCCCATGAATCTGAATTCCCGCAGGCTTCCTGTCGCCAGGAAAATCGTCTCCATGTGCGTCGCGGCGTCGGCGGTCTGGTGCACGAGCGCGAGCCAGGCAGCCGACCAGCCGGTCGTCGGCCTCATCACGAAGACCGACACGAACCCGTTTTTCGTGAAGATGAAGCAAGGCGCGGAAGCGGCTGCGTCGAAAGACGGCGCGAAGCTGATTACCGCCGCAGGCCGCTTCGACGGCGATAACGCGAGCCAGGTGACCGCGATCGAAAACATGATGACGGCCGGCGCGAAAGCGATTCTGATCACGCCGAGCGACACGAAAGCGATCGTGCCGAGCATCAAGAAAGCGCGCGCGGCCGGCGTGATGGTGGTCGCGCTCGACACGCCGACCGATCCGCAGGACGCCACCGACGCCCTCTTCGCCACCGACAACTTCAAGGCCGGCGTGCTGATCGGCAAGTACGCGAAAGCCGCGTTGAACGGCAAGCCCGCGAAGATCGCCACGCTCGATCTCGCGCCAGGCGTGTCGGTCGGCGTGCTGCGTCATAACGGATTTCTCGAAGGCTTCGGCGTGAAGGAAGGCGACGCGTCGATCGTGTGCAGCCAGGACACGCGCGGCGATCAGGCGAAAGGCCAGACCGCGATGGAGAACTGCTTGCAGAAAGCGCCGGACATCAACGTGGTTTACACGATCAACGAGCCGGCAGCCGCGGGCGCGTATCGCGCGTTGAAAGCGGCGGGCAAGGACAAGAGCGTGATGATCGTCTCCATCGACGGCGGCTGTGAAGGCGTGCGCAACGTGAAGGCCGGATCGATTGCCGCGACCTCGCAACAGTATCCGTTGAAGATGGCCTCGCTCGGCGTGACGGCGGGCGTCGACTACGCCAAGACCGGCAAGAAGGTCACGGGCTATCAGGACACGGGCGTGACGTTGATCACCGACAAGCCGATGTCCGGCATCGACAGCAAGGACACGAAGTTCGGTGTCGACAACTGCTGGGGCAACAAGTAACGCGCACTGCACGGCGGCCCACGTAACGGGCCGCCGAACGATTCGCCGCGCGGCGCCTGCCGCGCTCATGTCTCGAGGTCATCCATCATGTCGACTCCCTCCGCGCCCGCGGGCCATCCGCGCCATTTCTCCGACCGTCTGCCGTCGCTCGCCGAAGTCGGGCCGCTCATCGCGCTCGTGCTGGCTTGTGCATTCTTCATTTCGCAAAGCAGCCGGTTCCTGTCGTTCCAGAACCTCTCGCTGATTCTTCAGCAGACGATGGTCGTCGCCGTCATCGCAATCGGTCAGACGCTGATCGTGCTGACCGGCGGCATCGATCTCTCATGCGGGATGGTGATGGCGTTCGGCTCCATCATCATGACGAAGTTCGCGGTCACGCTCGGCCTGCCGCCGGCCGTCGCGATTCTTTGCGGTATCGCCGCGAGCACATTGTTCGGCGTGCTCAATGGCGTGCTGATCACGCGCATCAAACTGCCCGCGTTCATCGTCACGCTCGGCACGCTGAACATTGCGTTCGCGCTCACGCAGATCTATTCGAATGCGGAAAGCGTGTCGAATCTGCCCGACGCGATCATGTTCTTCGGCAACACGTTCAAGCTCGGTCCCGCCGATGTCACGTACGGCACGGTCCTCACGCTGCTCATGTATCTGGCCACATGGTTCGTGCTGCGCGACACGGTTCCTGGGCGGCACCTGTATGCGCTCGGCAATAACGCCGAGGCCGCGCGGCTGATGGGCTTGTCGTCGCAGAAGATCCTGCTCACCGTGTACACATTGGCGGGCGCGATCTATGGCGTCGCGGCGCTGCTGTCTGTATCGCGTACCGGCGTGGGCGATCCGCAAGCGGGGCAAACGGAGAATCTCGACAGCATTACCGCGGTGGTGCTCGGCGGCACGAGTCTTTTCGGCGGACGCGGTTCGATTTCCGGCACGCTGCTCGGCGCGCTGATTGTCGGCGTGTTTCGAAACGGCCTGACACTGATCGGCGTTTCTTCGGTCTACCAGGTATTGATCACCGGCATGCTGGTGATTCTCGCGGTGGCCGCGGACAAACTTTCTCATCGCCGCGGTTAAGCACAGCACCGCCAACATCTTGCATGCAGGTCCGGACCGACAGGAGCCCGTGATGTCGACAACTACTTCCGCTTCTTCCCCGCTGCCCGTTTTACAGGCGCGTGGGCTCGTCAAACGTTATGGCAATGTGACCGCGCTCGACGGCTGCGATTTCGAGGTGCTGCCCGGCGAAATTCTCGCGGTGATCGGCGATAACGGCGCAGGCAAATCGTCGTTGATCAAGGCGCTGTCCGGCGCGACCGTGCCCGACGAAGGCGAGATTCTGCTCGACGGCAAGCCCGTCAAATTCCGCAGCCCGCTCGATGCACGCGCGCAAGGCATCGAAACGGTCTATCAGGAACTCGCGGTCGCGCCCGCGATGAGCATCGCCGAAAATCTCTTTCTCGCGCGCGAATTGGTGAAGCCCGGCTGGCGCGGCTCGATCTTCAAGATGATCGACAAGCGCCGCATGCTGGAGGAAGCGACTGCGCATATGAAAGACCTGCAAATCGGCATTCGTTCGATGCGCCAGGCCGTCGAAACACTGTCGGGCGGTCAGCGCCAGGGCGTCGCGGTCGCGCGCAGTGCGGCATTCGCGCGGCACGTCGTGATTCTCGACGAGCCCACCGCCGCGCTCGGCGTGAAGGAAGGCAACATGGTGCTCGAACTGATTCGCCGTGTGCGCGACCGCGGGCTGCCGGTGATTCTCATCAGCCACAACATGCCGCACGTATTCGAAGTCGCGGACCGCATTCATATTCAGCGGCTCGGCCGGCGCGCCGCGCTCGTCAATACGAAAGACGTGCACATGTCCGAGGCCGTTGCAATCATGACGGGCGCGAAAGAAGCCGACGTCAAGGCGATTGCATGATGCAGTCACTTCGCTGAGGGGCTCATCGTCATGGATACCACGGGCATGCGCCCGCCCCTCAAACGCACGGTCGGCTCAAACCAGGTCGGCATGCGGCAATTCAACGAACGCATCGTGCTGCAGGCGATCCGCCTGCACGGGCCGCTGCCGAAAGCCGACGTGGGCCGCCTGACGCGTCTTTCGATGCAGACGGTGTCGATGATCGTCGACCGTTTGATCGACGACGGTCTGCTGGAAAAGCAGGCGCGCGTGCGTGGCAGGATCGGGCAGCCGTCGGTGCCGATTGCGTTGCGTGCGGACGGTGCCTATACGATCGGCATCAAGGTCGGGCGCCGCAGCCTCGACGTGCTGGCGATGGATTTCGCCGGCCGCGTTGTGTGCCGCGACGTGTTCGAGTATCCGTATCCCGATCCGCGCACGCTGTTTCCAGCGCTTGAAACAAGGCTCACTCGCGTGAATCAGACGCTCGGCGCGAGCGCGAGCAAAGTGGTCGGCGTGGGCGTGGCCGCGCCGTTATGGCTCGGCGGCTGGCGCGATCTGCTCGGCGCGCCGCCCGACGCGCTGGATGCGCTCGATGCATGGCACGAGATCGACTTGCGCGCGCGCATCGCGACCATGACGGGCCTGCCGGTGGAATTCTCGAAGGACACCACCGCCGCCTGTGCCGCCGAACTCGTGATGGGCCAAGGGCGCGGCATCCACAATTTTTTGTATCTGTTCGTGGGCACGTTCATCGGCGGCGGACTCGTAATCGACGGCCGCTTGCATGGCGGACCGCACGACAACGCGGGCGCGGTCGGCTCCATTCCGCTGCGCGAAGGCAGCGCGCGCAAGCCGGCCAGGCAACTGCTGCACGCGGCATCGGGCTTCGTGCTCGAACGCCTGTTGAGTGAAGCGGGCAAGCCGGCTGCGGCCGCGCACGATCATCGCGCGTTATCGCCGGATATGTGGCGGCATACCGAGGAATGGCTCGATAGCGCGTGCCCCGCGATTGCCAACGCGCTCACGAATGCGGCAGCGCTGCTCGATCTCGAAGCAGTGGTGATCGACGGTGAACTCGACCGGCAAATGGTGCGCGAAATCATTCGCCGCACGGAGCGCGTGCTCGATCGATTCGAGTGGGAAGGAATGGTGCGTCCGCAACTATTGGAAGGCGCAATCGGCGCCGACGCGCGTGCGATGGGCGGCGCAATACTGCCGCTCTACGCGCACTTCGCGCCGGTGCATGAACTCTTTCTCAAGCCGGCGACCGAGCCCGCTTATTGATTTGCAGCGACGCGTTCAGTTCATTGCGCCGCGACTCTCTTCACCGAGACCGAAGCGGTCTTTGCGGGCGCGGACTCGAGCAACGGTTGCAGCGCGGGCGCCATCGACTTCAGCAATTGCACGGAAAGCGCACTCGTGAACTCGTAGCGTGCGGCATACGGTTCGTGTACCCACGCAGTCAGCGTGCCGTAAAAGCGGTCGCCGATAGCGAACACGAACGTCGCGCTGCGATTCACCTTGCGCGATTCGATGAGGCGCGCGCCTTTGGCAAATACGTTGAAGCGCTGATCGCCGGTGCCGGTCTTGCCGTAAACTTCCATAGTCCGGCCGTCGGGGAACGTGATGCCTTGCGCGAGACGCCGCGCCGTGCCGCCCGTCACCACATCGCGCAACATGCCTTTTACCGTTCCCGCTATTTCCGGCGAAAGCTGCTGTTGCGGCGCGGTTGCCGCGCGGCGGAAATGCGTTTCGTATGGCGTGTCTTTCGCGAAGTCCAGTTGCGTGATGCTTTCGGTCGGCACCTTGTTGCCGTCGTTCGCAATCAGGCCGATCAGTTGCGCGAGCGCGGCGGGCCTGTCACCCGACGCGCCGATTGCCGCTGCATACGAAGGCGTCAGCGTCTCGAACGGATAGCCGAGCGCCTGCCACGATTTGCCGATGGCTTCGTAGGCGCGCAATTCGACCATGCGTTTGATGCGGCGATCCTGCGTCGCGTGGTAACGCGTTTTGAAGAGCCACGAATAGGTCTGCAAACGCACGTCGCCGCTTGCGTTCTGAATTTGGTTGAGCGTGGCGTTCGGATGCTCGCGCAGATAATTGAGCGTCCACAACTCCAGCGGATGCACGCTCGCGATATAGCCGCGGTCATTCAGATTGAAGCGGTCGATTCCGTATTTGGCGTAGAGCTTTGCGAGGTCTTCATCGTCGAGTATCGAGGCGGCCGGCGTGTTTCTCAGCGCAGCGCGCATCTTCTCGTTGAACCACGCGTTGGACTCGTCGGGCGCGACGCTGCGCAATACGGTCGCGACTTTCGGCGGCGATTTGCGCACGCCGAGCAGCAACAAAGCGAGCGCCTGGTCGCGCGTCTTGCCGTGATACTTCGTATAGAACCGGTGCATGTATACGCGGCTTTCCTGGTCGGCGAAACGCGTCAGATACATCTTGCGAATCGCGGGATCGTTTAGCCACTGCGACGAAGGCCCGGTCGTCTGCACCATCTCATAGTGAACGATGTCGCGCATCATCCGCACGAACACGAGATTCACCGAATGCTGGAACGCGCGACGAACCGTGAGAATGCGGCTGTTGTCGTCGGAATCGAAATTGTTGAAGCTCTGCGCGCCGCCGCCTGTATAGAACGTTTCGCCGGGACTCGCCGAGTATTTGCGTTCGACGGCTGCATCGAGCATGGGTTGCAATGAGCGGTCACGTGTATGCGACAAGTAGTCGAGCGCCCAGCGCGTCAATTGATCGTTTGGATCGGGCTTGATGGCTTTCAGCTCCGTCGCGCTGAGAGCGGCGTAACGGCCATGCAGTTGAGACACGATCTGCAAATACGTCACCATGGTGCGCAGTTTCGCGGTGGAACCGAGATTGAGCCGCGCGCCGGAATTGATGTCGAACGGCTGGTTCACGCTGTCCGTTTGCACTCGCACGAGGTTCGCGCCGTCGCGCCGCTCGAATAGTGTGAAGCTGTAGGCGATTTTCGACGGATCGTCGGACGCGCGCAGCATTTCGAAACCGACGAGACCCGCGGCCTTCGCGCCCTCGCGTGTGGCGGCGGCGGCAAGCCTCTCGCTCACGGCCTGTTGCACGGCATTGTTGAGCGTGCCCGTGGCTTGCAGGTCGAGCCGGTCAAGTTCGTAGAAGCTCGGAATGCCGAGCGCCGCGAGCAGGTTCGAGCGCATCGACGTGACGGCCTTGCGCGACACGAACGAGCCCGTGTTCTGAGCGGGTTTTGGCGCGCGGTGCAACTGCACGTTCGTCGACAGCGCCGCATCGCGCAGCGCGGCGGAAATCACGCCGCCACTCGCGAGCAAGCGCAAATAGCTGTCCGTCAGCCGCTCGAGTTCCGGATAGCCGCGATGCAGGAAATACGACGGCGCGCGCTGCGCGATCATCAACGACAGTACTTCGCGGAAGGCTTCTCCTTGCGCCGCCAAATTCTCTTCACTTGAAGGCGCGGCGAGTATGCGGTTCACGTCCGCGAAATCGCGGCCGTACCACGCGGCGAGCCCGTCGCCCATGCCGTTGATTTCGCCGATGCCAGGCTGCGCGGCCAACGGCACCGAATTCAGGTAATGCACGACGATCTGCTGACGTGCGGGCATCGTTTGCGGGCCGTTCAGATAGGCACGCACAGAAGCGGATGCAATCTGCCGCAGCTTTTCCGGCGGCGTTGCAGTGCGGCCGCCAGCCGAGTGGCGGAATTTCTCGATCTGCGTGGCGAGCGTGCTGCCGCCAGGCGTCGGCTGATGATGATTGAATACGCGCGCGCCCTGATCGGCCAGCGCGCGGCTAAAGCGTCCCCAGTCGATCGCCGGGTTACGGTTTGGCTGATTCGGATCGAGCAGATAGCGGTCTTCGATAAAGAGCAGCGAATTGACTATGACGGGCGGAATCGCCTCGAAGCTCGCATAGGCACGGCCTGGAAAATTCGCGCTGAAAAGCGCTGCGCCGGTGCCGTCGAAGAGTTGCAAACCGGCCTGGTCTTTCTCGGCATACGGCAGAAAAAGACTTCTGTCCGCGAGCGAAAGCATGCGTTCCGAATCGCGCGCCTGCGCGGTGATTTCGAAGCCGCGTTGCAGCAGGCGCTGCTGGATGGACGGCAGCAACGCGTAACCCAGGCGCGTGTCGTAAGGGCCTTTATCGGTTTCGGGGAAGCGAATGGAATGACTGGGGCCGTCGTCGACCGTGAAACCGACGTCGCGGGTCAGTTCGGACAGATAGTGCGCTTGCAGCCGGGACGTTTCTATTTCGAGCTGGCATAAGCGTGCAAGCCACGCCAAGCCCAGCAACAACGCCGCCGCCAGCGCCCATTTGATCCACTTGCGCACCGGGCTGGTGCCGGTGGCGCGAAGCGGAAACCGAACCGATGGCCGATTCATGACTGCTCTCCCCGAACGGGCGCCAGGCTCGTAAATCCGGCACCCTTTAAGGAGTTTAGCTCGGACGCCGACACGCAATTGGTTCGGATAAACCCCCAGTGTCGCGGCTACAACACCCGCTGCGGCGACATAGCAAAGTGCGAATTACCGTGCGATATTTAACGTCTGCGCGATGTCGGCCGCGAGTGGGTGTGTCAGTCGAAAAAACCGCTTGTTCAGGCGGCTTTTCGTTTCGTGGCGGGTGCGCGCTTTGGCTTTGGCTTCTGCATGTCCGGCTCGTCGCGCATCTTCATGTGCTGCCGCAGCAATTCGACAAAGCGTTCCGCTGGCGGCGACAGCACGCCGCCTTTGCGCGTCACGACACCGAAAGTCTGCGAAGGCGATTTCAGTTTGACCGGCACCGCGCGCAGCATTTTTTGCCGAATGAACATCTCGGCGATGGCAGTCGGCAACAACGACACGAGATCCGCGCGGCTTTGCAATAGCGCGACGGTCACAAAAGTCGATGCCGTCGAGATCGGGTTATCCGGCATTGTGAGCCCCGCCAGATCCATCTCGCGTTCGAGCAGCGCGTGCAACGGCATATGCGACGGATACATCACCCAACGATGATCGGCCAGATCGCCGAGCTTCACTTCCTTTCTCGGCAACGGCGGATGACCATAGCCCACCACCACCGATAACGGCTCATCCGCAAGCGGACGATACTGGTATTTCGATGGATCGGCTGCCACGGCGGCGCGGCCGATCATGAGATCGAGGCGGCCGTCGTCGAGTTGCGCGAGCATGCGCGCGCTCGTGTCCTCCACCACTTCTATCGACAGGTTCGGATGTCCCGCGTGCAGCCGATTCACGGCGGGAATCACGCACTGCGGAATCGCGCCCATGATCGCACCGATCGCGAGGCGCCCGCCGCGCCCCGAGCGTATTTCAGCCACGTCCTGACATAACGCGGTGAGGTCCGTCGCGACGAGGCGCGCATGGCGGATCACGCAATGCCCGAGCTGATTCGGAATCATGCCGCTTTTCGAACGCTCGAAAAGCGGCGCCTCGAACATCGACTCGAGTTCCTGCAACGCTTTGCTCGCGGCAGATTGCGTCATCGACATGAGGCCGGCCGCTTTATGCAGCGATTTCTGGTCGTCCAGCGCGATCAGCAATTGCAACTGCTTCATGCGCAATTTGCCGAGCAGAACGTTCAACGTGTTTTTCATGAAAGCCGCGGTGAGTCGTAAAAGCGATCACAGGATGGAAACAATTCAATATACCCGGCCGCCGCAGCGCCGTATAGTCGGCGGTGGAGACATCGACACTGCCGTGCCCTACCACTTCTAAAAGGCGCCTGAATCATGAGCCAAACCACCCATGCCGCCGCGATGCGCGGCGTCTTTCCTGTTGCTCCCACCATTTTCGACGACGCCGGCCGGCTCGATCTGGAAGGCCAGAAGCGCTGCATCGATTTCATGATCGACGCGGGTTCGAACGGCCTGTGCATTCTGGCGAACTTCTCCGAACAGTTCGCGCTTTCGGACGACGAACGCAACACGTTGATGCACGTCGTGCTCGATCACGTGGCGGGCCGCGTGCCGGTGATCGTCACGACCACGCATTTCAGCTCGCATCAATGCGCGGAGCGCAGCCGCCGCGCGCAAGAGGCCGGCGCCGCGATGGTGATGGTCATGCCGCCTTATCACGGCGCGACGATCCGCATCGGCGAGCGCGGCATAGAAGAGTTTTACCGCACGGTGTCCGATGCGATCGACATTCCGATCATGATCCAGGACGCGCCCGTTAGCGGCACGCCGCTGTCCGCGCCGTTTCTCGCGCGCATCGCCCGCGAAATCGAGCACGTGTCTTACTTCAAGATCGAAGTGCCGCAAGCCGCCAACAAGCTGCGCGAACTCATCCAGTTGGGCGGCGATGCAATCGTGGGTCCGTGGGACGGCGAGGAAGCCATTACGCTGATGGCCGATCTCGATGCGGGCGCAACGGGTTCGATGACAGGCGGCGGCTATGCGGACGGCATTCGTCTGATCGTCGACGCGTACGCTGCCGGCGATACGGAAGCCGCCGCCGCGCATTATCAGCGGTGGCTGCCGCTCATCAACTACGAAAACCGCCAGGGTGGCCTCGCATCGTGCAAGGCGTTGATGAAGGAAGGCGGCGTGATTCGCTCGGACGCGGTGCGTCATCCGTTGCCGGCGATGCATCCCGCGACGCGCGAAGGACTTCTCAAGATCGCGCGGCGGCTCGATCCGCTGGTATTGCGCTGGGGCCAATAAAGCGCGGCCGTGTCTTGCGGCAAGTGAGCGGCTAAGCGGCTGGACGCGGACACGCGAATGCCGCTACGCTAGCCGCCATGGACAACTTTTACGAAGCGACTGTCGCTCGCCCCTCTGCTTACGCGCCGCTCGCCGGACGCCACAGTGTCGACGTTTGCATCGTCGGCGGCGGGCTTGCGGGACTCTCGACGGCATTGGGGCTGGCTGAACGCGGCGTCGCGAATGTCGCCGTGCTCGAAGCGCGGCAAGTCGGCTTCGGCGCATCTGGGCGCAACGGCGGCTTCGTTTTCGGCGGCTATAGCCTCGACTGTGCCGATCTGCTGAAAACGCTAGGCGCGGTTCGCGCGCGCGAGCTTTACGCGCTTACGACCGACGCCGTCGATCTGATGCGAGCCCGCATCGCGCGCTATCGCATCGATTGTGACGCAACCGACGTCGGCGTGATTCTCGCCAACTGGTTCGACGAACCGGCGCGTCTCGACGCGCAACGGCGCCTGATGCGCGATTCGTTCGGCGTCGATTGGGAACCGCTGACGGCAGACCAGCTTGCCTCGCAATTGAAGACCCGCCGTTATCACGGCGGTCTCTTCGAGCGCAATGCGTTTCACTTTCATCCGCTGAAATACGTGCTCGGCGTAGCGAATGCCGCGGCCAATGCGGGCGTGCGGATACACGAGCAGTCGCCTGTCGTGCGTTTGCAGCGCGAGGGCGCGGGCTTTATCGTGCATACGCCGCAAGGCGCAATCGACGCGCGGCACGTCGTGATGGCGGGCGGCGGCTACGCGCGCAACGTCCATGCGAAAGTCGAGCGCGCGGTGCTGCCCATTGCGACCTATGTGATGGCGACCGAGCCGCTCGGCGCGCGTCTGCAAGATGCAATCGATACGCGCGCGGCCGTCTACGACACGCGCTTCGCATTCGACTACTACCGGCCGTTGCCCGATACGCGCATTCTGTGGGGCGGACGCATCTCGGTGCGAGATCGCGCGCCTGAAGTCATCGCGCGATTATTGCGGCGCGATCTGCTAAAGGTGTATCCGCAACTACATGACGTGCGCATCGACTACGCGTGGGGCGGACTGATGAGCTACGCGCGTCACAAGATGCCGCAAATCGGCCGCGGCGCGGACGGCGTCTGGCACGCGGTCGGCTTCGGCGGACACGGCATGGCGCCGACCACCGTCTCCGGCGAATTGCTGGCCGCAGCCATTGCGGGCGAGCGCCCGGTGCCCGAAGCGTTCGCCGCGTTCGGTCTGACGCCCGCATATGGCGCGCTCGGACTCGCTGCCGCGCAGTTGACCTACACCGCGATGCAAACGCGCGATGCGCTCGCCGCGCGCCGCCGGCTATCGCGACGCCCACACTAAAGGCGGCCGGCGCGTGGACTGCATTCAAGCCGTCTCGAGCGGGCTCGATGCAACGCGCGATGCAACGCTCGACACGCTTGAACCTCGCGTCGGCGCGGGTTTTCGCCATGCTAGAATGCGCCGTCACCGCCGCTCGAATAGACAATGAAAAAGGGAAGCAAGGCCGCCGGGCCCGATATCAACGGCATCCCGTCCGACGCGACGCAGAAGGACGCGCGGCGTAGCGATGTCCGCCGCAAGTACGATCCCGAACAAACCAAACGCAATATCCTCGACGTCGCGACGCAGGAGTTCTCCGCGATGGGACTGACGGGTGCGCGCGTCGATGCGATCGCGGAGCGCACCAACACCACCAAGCGCATGCTGTACTACTACTTCGGCAGCAAGGAAGGGTTGTATCAGGCGGTGCTCGAAAAGGTGTATGGCGACATTCGCGCGCTCGAACAGGATCTGCATGTCAGTGAACTCGACCCCGTGGAAGGCATGCGCGCGCTGGTCGAATTCACGTTCGACTATCACGACCGCCAGCGCGACTTCGTGCGCCTCGTGACGATAGAAAACATTAACGGCGCGAAGTATGTCGAGCAGGTGAAGAGCTTTAAAGGCCGCAACGTCACCGTCATTCACACGATAGAAGATCTGCTTGCGCGCGGTATCGCGGCGGGCAAATTCCGCAATGACGTCGATGCAATCGATCTGCATCTGCTGATCAGTTCGCTGTGCTTTCATCGCGTCGGCAATCGTCATACGTTCGGCACAGCGTTTGGCCGCGATCCGTCGCATCCGAGGTTGCGCGCGCGTCATCGCGCGATGATCGTCGACGCTGTGTTGCGTTTCGTGCGTAAGGAAGATTGAAGCGAAGGTTGAAGCGCGTCGCTCGCAAATGCAAAACGGGACGTGGCTTGCGCCACGTCCCGTTTTTTATCGCGCTTGAGTTTGCGTTTGCAACTGCGTTTGCACTCAAACAACCGCTCAGTCCACCAGCACAATCCGCTTGATGTCGCCGACAATAAAGATGTACGACAGCGCGCCAATCAGCGCCACGATGCCGATAAACACGAGCGCGCCGACAAACGATCCCGTCGCCGCGACGATAAAGCCGACCACGAGCGGCGTCACGATGCCGGCCAGATTCGCGGCGAAGTTGAAGATGCCGCCCGTCACGCCGAGCAGTCCTTCGGGCGCGATATCGGACACCAGCGTCCAGCCGAGCGCCGCCATGCCTTGCGCAAAGAACGCCACCGACAGGATCGCGATCACCGCGACGTTGCTCTCCACGTAGTTGGCGAGAATGATCGTCGACGCGAGCAACAAGCCGGCGATGATCGGCAGTTTGCGCGCGACGTTCGCCGACTTGCCGCGACGCAGCAGCCAGTCGGAAAAGAGCCCGCCGAACATCACGCCGATCGACGCCGCAATGAACGGCATGATCGCGAAGAAGCCGATTTTCAGCCAGCCCATATGACGTTCGGTCGCGAGGTAAGTCGGGAACCAGGTGAGAAAGAACACGAGCGTCGAGTTGCCGGCGAACTGGCCCAGACAGATGCCCGTCAATTGACGATGCTTCAGCAAGCGGCCAATGGTGCGCCATTCGAAGCCGCTTTTCGCGGGCGCCGCGGCAGAGGCGGCGCTGCTATGCCGCTGCGTGAGACCGCCGCCTGCTTCGATATAGTCGAGTTCGGCCTGATTCGCCGACGGATGATCGCGCGGTTCGCGATACAGCAGCCACCAGATGCCGCCGAACACGATGCCCACGCCGCCCACCACATAAAAGAGCGAACGCCAGCCGAATGCGCCCATCAGCATGAACAGGAACGGGCTGAAAAACGCGAGCCCGATATATTCGCCGACGGTGTAGGTGCCCGTCGCCATCGCGCGTTCGCTTTGCGGGAACCACGTCGCAACGACGCGGCTATTGGTCGGAAAGCACGGCGCTTCGGAGACGCCGAGACCGAGGCGGAATACGAACAGGCCCGCGATGCCATGCACGAGTCCTTGCGCGAGCGTGCATAAGGACCAGAAGGTCATCGACAGAAAGTAAGTCAGCTTGCTGCCGAAACGGTCGAGAAAAAGCCCGCCTGGAATCTGCGAAGCGACGTAGCTCCACGAGAACACCGAGAACAGCAGGCCCATCATCGCGGCGTTGATGCCCAACTCTTTCGTCAACTGCGGCGCGGCAATGCCGAGCACTGTGCGGTCGAGATAGTTGATCATCGTGCCGACGGCGAGCAGTCCGAGTATCTGATAACGCGCATTCGAGCGGCGCGCCGTGCTCGTGCTCATTTTCGTATTTGCGCCGGACTGTTGATTGGCGTCGGATGGACTGGATTGAATCGGTTGTGGCATAGGTGGTCGTCTCCTCAAACTATTTAGGTATCCGTCATTTACCGGCGTGCGCGACCGGTTAGCGTTCCAGCAGTGACTGGAAATGCGTATAGACGCGCTCGGCATCCGGTTCGAGCCCGGTGAAAATACGCATCGCGTCGACTGCCTGATACACCGCCATGCCGCCGCCCGACAATGTGCGGCAGCCGAGCGCTTCCGCGGCCTGCAGCAGCGCGGTGCGAATCGGGAAGTAGACGATGTCGGCGACCCACAAGTCGCGATGCAGCAATTCGGCGGGCAACGGCAGGCCCGGCAGCTTCGCCATGCCGGTGGGCGTCGCGTGAATCAGGCCGTTGGCGGTGGCGAGCGTCTCGCCGAGGGATGTGCCGGCAGTGACCGTGCGATCGGCGAAGCGCTTCTGCAATTCGGCGGCAAGCGATTCGGCGCGCACGGGATCGACGTCGAACAGCGTGAGCGTTTGCGCGCCCATTGCGAGCGCCGCATGCGCGACGGCCGCGCCTGCGCCGCCTGCACCGAGTTGCACGACGCGTTCGAGCGACACGTCAGGCAAGCCGCGTTGAAAAGCGCGCGCAAAACCGGACCAGTCCGTGTTGTGGCCGATGCGTTTGCCGTCCTTGAAAAGCACGGTGTTCACGGCGCCGAGCGCGCGTGCATCGTCGGACAATTCGTCGAGCAGCGGAATCACAGCCTGCTTGCATGGATACGTGATGTTCAGCCCGTTGTAGCCCATGCGTTCGGCGGCAATCAGCAGATCGGGCAGCGCCGAAATGTCCAGCTTCAACGCTTCGAGGTCGATGCGGCGATACACGTAATGCAAGCCGAGCTTGCTGCCTTCCTCCTCGTGCATGGCGGGGCTCAGCGAGCCGCTGATCCCCGCGCCGATTAATCCGACCAGATATGAATTGGCGCTGGCCTGCGCGTTCGTTTGTGCATTCATTGGCGTAGTCATTTCGCCGCCCTATTCTTAAGGATGGTGACCATGCGCTCGAGCGCGAGCACATAGCCTTGCGTGCCGCAACCGACGATGATCGCGTCCGCCACCGCCGACACATACGAGTGGTGACGGAACGCTTCGCGCCGATGCACGTTCGATATGTGTACTTCGATGACGGGCTTTTCGATGGCGGTGAGCGCGTCGGCAATCGCGACGGACGTGTGCGTGTACGCAGCCGGATTGATGACAATGCCGTCGACCTTCGTGCGCGCAGCGTGCAGCCAGTCGATCAGTTGATGCTCGGCGTTCGACTGGCAGAAATCGATGGACAGATCGAGGCGCTCTCCCGCATCGCGGCAAAGCCGGGCGACGTCGTCGAGCGTCTCGGAACCGTAGATAGCCGGCTCGCGTGTGCCGAGCAGGTTGAGATTCGGTCCATTGAGGACCAGTACTGACGCAAAGCTCATAGTCGTCTCCAGCGGGTAGAACAGGAAGCGCAGAGCCGCGGGCTCGCAACGCTTCTCAACGTATGGCGAAGTGTGCGCGCATTCAGCCGTGTCCGTCATTCGGGGTTTATACGAATTTGTACCATCTAGTTAGTTTGTATAGACTGTCGGAAAATGCGCTTATTCTGGGAAATTCTGGCCTGCGTCTTGCTCACAAAGTAACGAACCAGGCCATTTGACGCATCGCAACATCGCTGCGAAGAGCCTGCGCCGTAGCCACAGCGCGCGATCGCGATAAGCCGTCTGACCGTTTTTGCAGGAGCTGTTCATGCAACGTTCGATTGCCACCGTGTCGATCAGCGGCACCCTCGTCGAGAAGCTGACCGCGATCCACGCGGCCGGCTTCGAGGGCGTCGAGATTTTCGAAAACGATCTGCTGTATTTCGACGGTTCGCCCGCCGACGTACGGCGCATCGCCGAAGATCTGGGCCTGAAAATCATGCTGTTTCAGCCGTTCCGCGATTTCGACGGCGTGAGCGCGGAGCGTCTCGCGCGCAATCTCGATCGGGCAAAACGCAAATTCGACGTGATGCACGAACTGGGCACGGATCGCATTCTGGTGTGCAGCAACGTGCAGCCCGACACCCTCTGCGACGATGCGCTGATGACCGACCAGCTCGGCGCGCTCGCGCAGGCGGCCGAGGCGGCCGGCGTGATCGCCGGTTATGAAGCGCTCGCGTGGGGCCGACACGTGAAGACGTACCGGCATGCGTGGAAGCTCGTGAACGCGGTGAACCATCCCAATCTCGGACTTGTGCTCGACAGTTTTCATACGCTGTCGCTTGGCGATACCGTCGACGGCATCGCCGACATTCCGGGCGAGCGCATCGCTTTCGTGCAGATCGCCGACGCGCCCAAGCTCGCAATGGACGTGCTCGAATGGAGCCGCCACTACCGCTGCTTTCCGGGTCAGGGCGATTTCGACGTCGCGAGCTTCACGGCGCAAGTCGTGAAAGCGGGCTACAAGGGGCCGCTTTCGCTGGAAATTTTCAACGATGGCTTTCGTGCCGCGCCGACCACGATCACCGCCGCGGACGGGCATCGTTCGCTGCTGTTTCTCGAGGAGCAGACGCGTGCGTTGCTGGACAGCGAGCGGCAACCGGCCGGTGAGCTCTATGAGTCGCCGGCCGCGCCCGCGCACGTCGGCTATCAGTTCCTCGAATTCGCCGTGGATCACACCACGCGCGCGCATCTCGCCGACTGGCTCGGCAAACTGCGCTTTCGCCAGGCGGGCCAGCATCGTTCGAAAGACGTGACGCTTTATCAGCATGGCGCCGCTTCGATCGTGCTGAACGCGGAGCCCGATTCGTTCGCTAATGCGTTCTTTCAGCAGCATGGTTTGTCGCTGTGCGCGTCGGCGTTTCGCGTCGACGATGCGCATCAGGCATTCGAGCGCGCCGCCGGCTTCGGCTATGCGCCGTTCTCCGGCCAGATCGGCCCGTACGAACGCGTGCTGCCTGCCGTGCAGGCGCCGGACGGCAGCCTCAATTACTTCGTCGACGAAACACCTGACCAGCCGACGCTGTTCGAAGCCGATTTCGTTCTGACGGACATCAACGGTCCGGCGGAAGTGGGGCCGCTCAGCCGTATCGATCACGTGTGCCTTGCCGTGCCGGCGAATTCGCTCGATACGTGGGTGCTGTTTCTGCGCACCGCGTTTGGCTTTCAGGCGGAGCCCGGCGTGCTCGTGCCCGATCCGTATGGCCTCGTGCGCAGCCGCGCGCTGCGCAGCCGCGACGGCTCGGTTCGCGTGGTGCTGAATGCGTCGGTGGATCACCATACTGCGGTCGCCGAGGCGCTGCATACCTATCACGGCTCGGGTCTGAATCATGTCGCGTTCAGCACGGGCGACATCTTCAGCGCGATTCCCGAATTCGTCGCCGATGGCTTGCCGGTGCTGCGCATCCCGCGTAATTACTACGACGATCTGGCCGCTCGCTACGCATTGCCGGACGAGATGCTCGATGCGCTGCGCGAGCACAACATCCTGTATGACCGCGATGAGCGCGGCGGCGAATTTTTCCACGCCTATACGGAACAGCTCGATCAGCGCTTCTTCATGGAGATCGTCGAGCGGCGCGGCGGTTATGACGGCTACGGCGCCGGCAACGCGGCGGTGCGGCTCGCAGCGCAGGCGCAGCGGCGGAGATAGGCGGCGCTCAGCGTTGGCGTGTCGGCTTGTTGGCGTCTTTGCTTTTCGCCGCCGCTACGGGTTCGCAACCGCGCAAAGCAACGCGGCAGGCACGCGCCGTGCGGATCGGCTAGAAGCGGGCTCTCGCCCGATATAATGCAGCCTGATTCGCGGTCCAAGCCGTGCGGCTGCATCGCCGGTCATGTCAGCGGCGGTGTCCGCAGCGTGAGCCCGAGCCCGCTCGTCGCGGGCTTGCGCCCGCACTCACCGCCCGCCGAACGAAACGCCAGGAGAGATATGAAGAAGTTTGCCGTAGTCCTGTCAGTTCCCCTCCTTTTCAGCGCTTGCGCCTATTTCCAGAAGAATCCGGACGCCGGCGAGCCGGTCACGGACACCACCACGCAGCGCTCGGTCAACGACGTCGTCGCTTGCCTCACGCAACTCGCGACGAACCACAACGCCGCTTTCAAATCCACGTCGATCCCGCAAGGACAGATGCTCGACTTCGGCGATTCGAACATCGTCAAGGTGCGCAGCGACAATGGTGCGACAACGTACCGCTTCTACGCGGGCAAGCGCCACGTCAATAATCTGTGGATCGAAACCGCGGGGAAAACCTGCGCGCCGTAAGTCACGCAAGCACAGCAGAAAGCAATCGAAAGCCCGGTCGTTAAGGGTTGGTAAGCTGCGCCGCTGCCATCTTCGTGTCACGGTGTTACAGGACAATGGTTCTTAAGAACCGTTTAAGACTTCGTCCCCATCATGCCTCGGACACTACCGCACGAGGTGCGCACCATGAACCAGCCCGAACAAAATACCAACGACAACGCGCCGCCGGCGAAGCGTCCCACCATCCTGCGCCGCCTGCTGAGCCATCACGAACTGGCGACGCTGCTGCTCCTGCTGCACGCGCCGATCGACGCGTCCGCGAAACCCGAGATTCCGCAACTGCACGAAGCCGGTCTGATCGAAACGATTTCGAACGATGCCGGCGGCTCGCGCATCCGTTTGACGTCCGAGGGCAATGCCGTGCTGCGCGGACTCGGTGTTAAGTAACGCTACGCCTGCACACCTGCGCTTGCCACGGTTACGCTTGCCACACGCCGTACCCCGCTTCACGCAGTCCAATCGCCAATTCGACTTCCATGTCCTGTGCGCCGCGATAGGGCATCGGATTGAACACTTCGTATAACTCGCGCACGAGGCGCAAGCCGTAGTCGCGCACGTAGCGATTCGCCTGAATGCCGGCCTTGTGCCGGTCGAAGCGCAGATCGGGATCGAGCCCGGTCATCCCCACATACACGCAGGGCTTGTCGAACCGGTAGTCCGGATTCGCGCGGCGAAAGCGCGGCTCGTTCCAGACGGTGTCGTCGAGCAAGACGACGTACACGTAATAGTGATGCTTGCGGCGAACCATAAGCCAGGTTCAGTTCCTCGACGTGCCGTGCAGCAGCATCCGGTATTCGGTCGGCGTGACGCCGACAGTCGCCTTGAATTGCCGCGTGAACGCGCTGTGATCGGTGTAGCCGCATAGCGCGGCGACGTCGGTGACCTTGTCGTTCGAGACCAGCAGCGCGGTCGCGGCATCGAGCCGCGTCTTCAGCAGAACCTGACGCGGCGTCAGATGAAACACCTTGTGAAAGTAGCGCTCGAGCTGCGCGACCGACATATCCGCCATCGCGGCCAGTTGCTTCAGGTTCAGCGGCTGCACGTAGTTTTCCTGGATGAACTGCACGACCGTCGCGAGCCTGCTATACGCGGGATGGCTGCTCTCGTCCGCTCTCAGATCGCGTGAGATGCCGGCCAGTCCGATGATCTTGCCCGCCGCGTCGCGCAACGGCTGCTTGCTCGTCAGGCACCAGCCCGGCTGACGTCCCGGATAAAGATGCAATTCGAGCTGATCGATCATCTGATTGCCGACGTGGATCACGCCCTCGTCCTGCGCCGTGTAGATGCGGCCGAAGCGGCGCGGAAACACGTCCTCGGCGGTCTTGCCGAGCAGCGCCGTTTTCTCCTTGAAGCCGCAGCGCGAAGCGAGCGTGCGGTTCACGAGCGCGTAACGCGCGTCGGCGTCCTTCACGAAGAAAACGACGTCGGGCAGCGCGTCGAATACGGGCTCGAGCTGCCGGAAGTGCGACAGCATGGCGGACAACGGTGCTTCGTCAGGGGGAAACTGATGAGCCAGCGTGTTCATCGTGCGGGTCCCGTGGGTCCGAGCCGGTTGTGAGAGCAGATGCGTGAGCGGTTTGTGAGGCTTGTGGCGCTGCGTTGTTTGCAGCCGATGCGGTTCGGTTCTGGTCGATTCACCATGCATGCGCCGTCGATTATAAAGCCGCCGATTCGCCGACAATATGCGCGTGCCGGCGATGATCGGCGCACGTCATTCGGCCTGCGGCGGATGCCCGGCCGCTGCGATCAGCGTGCCGATTTGCGCGGGACTGAATGGCGGACGCGGCGCCGCCGATGGCCAACCAAAGTACACGTTGGCCGCGGTCCCGCAGATCTTTCCTTGGCAGGCGCCCATCCCGCAACGGGTGTGCAGCTTGGCGTCGCGCCAGTTCTGGAACGCGCGCACTTCGCCGACGCTGACGTCTTCGCAGCGGCATAGCAGGGTGTCGTCGGCGGGCGGGATGCGCGCGGCGGGCTGCAGAGCGAAGGCGGTTTCGACGCGCGCCGCGAAGCGGCGCCAGCGTTGGCGTTGTGCATGGAGCGTGCGGAGGCGGGAGCTTGCGGTTAGTTCGGGGCTCGATCCGTCGACGCTGCTGCGTTCACCCACGCCCAACCCCGCGATTTCCCCTTCGATCGACGCCAACTCCGCGCCGCCCACTCCTGTGCACTCGCCCGCCGCGAACACGCCCTCGACCGAGGTGCGCTGCGAAGCATCGACGACGATGCCGCCTGCTTCGTCGATCGCACAGCCGAACGCCTGCGCGAGCGTGACATTCGGCACCAGCCCAAAGCCGCACGCGACACGCTCGCAATCGAGCGTCACCCTGCGCTCGCCGCGCCGGATCGTGACCTGTTGCACGCGGTGTTCGCCGTGCGCCGCTTCGACCATGCTGCTCGTCCAGTAGCGCGTGCCGCCGAAACCGCGCGTCATGCTCACGGCCTGCCGCAGCTTCGCGGGTTCGCGTAGAAGCGAAGCGCCAAAACGCGCGACCTTTATGGCCGAACCCTGCTCGACGACCGCGAGCACGCGCGCGCCCGCGGCGCGTGCCGTGGCCAATGCGGCGATCAGCAACGGACCGCTGCCCGCAATCACGACGCGCTCGCCGCGTACCGGCATGCCGCCTTTTATCAGCGCCTGCAGCGCGCCCGCGCCGGTGACGCCGGGCAGCGTCCAGCCGGCGAACGGCAGCAAGCGCTCACGCGCGCCCGTCGCCAGAATCAGGCGCTCGTATGTCATGCACACGCCGCCTCGTTCCGCCGATTCGACCAGCAGACCACGCGGCGCGAGCGGCGCGATGACGCGCGTCGACGGAAAATGAGTCACGTTCCCGTGGCGGCTTAAATCGGCGAGCAGAGCGCGCAGCGGCGACTGCGGCGCGATGCCCGGTCCCTGCCGCCAGATCTGGCCGCCGACGCGCGGATTGTCGTCGAGCAACGCGACGGCCGCGCCTTCGCGTGCCGATGCAAGCGCGGCGTGGAGACCGGCCGGGCCGGCGCCTACTACGATCACGTCGAAGTGCTGAGTCACGGCGCGTTCACCTTCTGCGTATGCACGACTTGCCCATCGCGGCACAACGTCTGGCACGCAAGCACATGCGCGCGTCCATCTACCGTTACGCGGCATTCCTGACAGACACCCATCCCGCAGAGAACAGCGCGCGGCTCGCCCCGCACGGACAGCCGCGTGCCGCTCGCGCAACCGCCAACCACCAGCGCCGCCGCCACAGTCGTCCCAGCATCGACCTCGACACTCACTCCGTCGATAGTCACCCGAACCCGCGCCACACCACCCTCACTCATGCGCCACCTCTCGCACGAACCGCGCAGGCAAATAAGGCTCAACCGGAATCGCCGCCGTCTCTCCGACGATCTGTGCGGCAAGCAGCTTCGCCGTCGCAAGCGATGTCGTCACGCCCAGCCCCTCATGCCCAACGGCGAGCCACACGCCGGGCGCGGCGTCGCCGGCCGGACCGATCAGCGGCAGGCCATCCGGCGATGCCGCGCGAAAGCCGGTCCATGCGCGAATGCCGTTGAGCTGCGGCAGCATCGGCAGATAGTGCGCGGCGCGCTGCAGCATCTGCGCGAGCACGGGCATCTCGACTGCGGGGTCGGTCGTGTCGAACTGGCGCGATGAGCCGATCAGCAACTGCCCCGTCGGCCGCGGCTGCGCATTGAATGCGACCGACGTGCCCGTCGCGTGGTGCGCGCTCTTGATATAGCCGAGCTCGAGCAATTGATGATGGATCAGCTCGGGATAGCGGTCGGTGATCAGCAGATGGCCTTTCTTCGGTTGCAGCGGCAGCGTCGGCACGAGTTCGCGAGCGCCGAGGCCGTTTGCGACGATTACATGCCGCGCGCCGCGCCGCTCGCCGTTCGCGAGCGTGACGCCCGTTGCATCCACGGAAATGACAGGCGCGCCGAGCCGCACGCCGATGTTCGCCGACGCAGGCGATTGCGTCAGCAGCCACTCGGCGGCCGTCGGCGCGTACACGATGCTGTCGTGCTCGATGCGCAAACCGCCGACAAGCGACGCCGCCACCGCCGGCTCGCATTCGCGCAGCGAGGACGCGTCGAGCAGTTGCGCTGCAACGCCATGCGCTTCGTAAGCGGCGTGCATGGCGCGGGCGGCTTGCCATTCTTCTTCGTCGGCGGCGAGCCAGAGCGTGCCGCAGCGCGCGAACGCGTCGCGCGTGCGCAGTCGAGGCGCGAGTTGCAGCCAGAGGTCGCGCGAGTAAAGTGAGAGCGCCAGTTCAGCGGGCGAGTCGTTCATCACGACGATATGGCCCATCCCGGCCGCCGTCGCGCCGCCGCCGATGCCTTGCGCGTCCAGCACCTCGACGCGCATGCCGAATGCGGCGAGTTCGGCCGCGCAGGCCGCGCCGACGATGCCCGCGCCGACGATCAATGCATCCGCCGTCATGCCGTGCGGATGCCCCACGCGAACGGATCGCGTTCGTCGAAGCAAAGCCGCCCTTCCGCCGTGATATGCGCGTGTCCGGTGATGGTCGGAATCACGCCGAGGCCGTCGTCCGCGTGACGATAGCTCGCCTCGAACACGCTGCCGATAATGCTCTCCTGCCGCCACACCGCGCCTTCGGCGAGCTTGCCGTCCGCCGCGAGGCACGCGACTTTCGCGCTGGTGCCCGTGCCGCACGGCGAGCGGTCGTACGCGTTGCCCGGACAGAGCACGAAACTGCGGCTGTCGATGCCGTCGCGCGAACCCGGCTCGAAGAGCTCGATATGGTCGATCAACGCGCCGTCGGCGCCGGTGAGCCGCTGCGCGATCAGCGCGTCGCGGATCGCGGCGCTGAACGCCGTCAACTCTGGAATGTGCGCCGGCTCCAACGAACGGCCATGTTCGGCGACGAGGAAAAACCAGTTGCCGCCCCAGCCGATGTCGCCCGTCAATACGCCATATCCCGGCACGTCCACTTGAACGGCCTCGCGATAGCGATACGCCGGCACATTGCGCACGGCGACGCTGCCGTCGTCGTTGAGCGTCGCTTCCACCACGCCGACGGGCGTCTCGATCCGATGACGCCCCGGCGCGATCCGCCCCATATGCGCGAGCGACACCACGAGGCCGATCGTGCCGTGTCCGCACATGCCGAGATAGCCGACGTTGTTGAAGAAGATCACGCCGGCCGCGCACGACGGGTCGTCGGGTTCGCACAGCAGCGCGCCGACCACCACGTCCGAGCCGCGCGGTTCGGTGACGATGCCGGCGCGCCAGTCGTCGAAGCGCGTGCGGAATACGTCGAGCCGCTCTGCGAGCGTTCCGCCGCCGAGATCGGGGCCGCCGGACACGACGAGGCGGGTCGGTTCACCGCCGGTGTGGGAGTCGATGATATTGAGCGTTTTCATGACGCACATGGTAGGAACGGCGCACGCGCGAGTCTTGGTGCGACTGCGCGTGGATTGTGACGATTTCTGCATAGGTTGTAGTTTTACCGCTGCGTGGTTCCGCAGGCCACGCAACGCTGAATGAACTTGCGGCCGCGCCTCGGCCGCAGCGGCAAAGGCACGGCCGTTTGCCCAGCGCGGACCACCGCGCACGCACCGGCCAGCCGCCTCTTAACATATCGCAAAAACGCAGCACCGCCCCACGGCCGCATTGCGGCCCAGAACCCCACTATGCCGAAATCGTCATCCGCCACGCGCGATTGACGCAAGACGGCGGCGTTTTCGCTGCTTACACTGCGCTTCGACTCATCACATTCAGGAGAGCAGTCGTGGCGCATATCTGGGAAGGCGTATTGCCGGCGGTCACCACCAAGTTCAACGCGGATTTCAGCATAGACCGTGCGTGGACCGCAAAGAATATCGAAGCGCAGATCGACGCGGGCGTGGACGGCATCATCGTCTGCGGATCGCTTGGCGAAGCGTCCACGCTCTCGCTCGACGAAAAGCTGGAAGTGCTCGACATCGCCGTGGACGCGTCGCGCGGCCGCGTGCCGGTGCTGCTGACGATCGCGGAAAACAGCACGCTCGACGCCTGCCGCCAGGCCGAACACGGCAGCCGGCGCGGCGCCGCCGGTTTCATGGTGCTGCCGGGCCTGCGCTATCTGTCCGATCGGCGCGAGACGCTGCATCACTTTGGCAGCGTCGCCGACGCAAGCGCGCTGCCGCTGATGATCTACAACAATCCGCTCGCGTACGGCGTCGATATGACGCCCGAGATGTTCGCCGAAATCGCCGACGAGAAAAAGATCGTCGCGATCAAGGAATCATGCGGCGACGTGCGGCGCGTGACCGATCTGATCAACGCGGTCGGCGACCGCTTCGCGATTCTGTGCGGCGTCGACAATCTCGCGATGGAAGCCATCCTGATGGGCGCGCATGGCTGGGTGGCCGGTCTCGTGTGCGCGTTTCCGCATGAGACGGTGGCGATCTACAAGCTGTTGAAAGCGGGACGCCTGGAAGAAGCGCGGGCGATTTACCGCTGGTTCGCGCCGCTGCTCGCGCTCGACGTATCGTCGAAGCTGGTTCAGAACATCAAGCTCGCCGAAGCGATGGTGGGACTCGGCACGGAGCCGGTCCGCCCGCCGCGCCTGCCGCTTGCCGGCGACGAGCGCGCGGCGGTGGAAGCGTTGATCCGCAAGGCGCTAGAAACGCGGCCGCAATTGCCGCGCCTTTGAGCGAGTGCCGGTGTGCGAGTTTGAGCGTGAATAAAGGCTTCAGGCCGCCTGCGGCTGCGCGTGCATAGCATCCTCGTGACGCAGATGCAGCAGCCTGTAGCCGCTCTTATAAACCGGCTGCAAGCGAAACTCGTTTTGCGGCTCGATTGCGAGCAACAGACGCAGCCGCGACACGTGGCTGTCGATGGTGCGCGTGAACTCCCGGAATTCGCGGCCCCACACCATCGCGAAAATGTGATCGCGCGACATCACGCGGCCAATGTTCGAGAAGAACAGCGAAGCGAGCCGGTATTGCGTGCCGGACAAGGCGACCGGCTGGCCGCGCAGCATGACGACCTGGCGATGCGTGTCGAAGCGGTACGGTCCCACGTCGAAGCTCGCGGTGCCGAAGCGCTCCGGATAGGCGCGCCGCAGCAACGCCGTGACGCGCTCGCGGAATTCGGCCGGGCGCAGCGGCAGTGACGCGTAGTCGTCGGCGCCGTTGACGAACGCGCGCACCATGCTCTCCTCGGACGTGTCGCGCGACACGAAAATCACCGGCATCCGGTCGCCGCCGACCGCGCGCGCCGTGCGCAACACCTCGGTGCCCGACAGGCGCGTGCCGTGCCAGTCCAGCACCAGCAGATCCACGGTGGATCGGGCAAGCGTTTTCGACATGGTGAGACCGTCGTCGTAGCCCGCGCAGGTATGGCCCGCGCTCGTCAGAATCTTTTCAATCGACTGACGCATGACGGGATCACGTTGGAGAATGGCAATGCGCATGGGATGACTCATAACTGATGGCGTGGACGCGATTCTCGAAGGCCCACCCGCGCTATCCCATAGGACCAATCCTAATTTAGCGTTTGCTCAGACGAATCCGCTCGACGAATCGCCGACGGACTACAGCCGACTTCCTGTACCCAGGCCCGGCTTTCCCCAAGCCCGCCACGAAACGCGGACTCAAGCAGAACTTTCCCAATCTAATTAAGCACTTCCCGAGGCGAATCGCTTTCATCCTGTAAAATCGCCGGTTGGCTTACTTCGTCATCGCGCCGCCCTACCCGGGACGGCGCGCCGGTGTCCCGCGCTCTACCCAGCCGTTGCCACACTTCTCGCCCGACGAGCGCCGTTTTTCCACGCCACACGTGGTTTCCAATTCAACACAACGACATAGCAATGCAAGCGACAAATCTGGGTGGAGCGCAGGCTGTCACCCCACGCCCGCTTGGGCGCAGCGACTATAAAACGCTCGGCCTCGCGGCCCTGGGCGGCGCACTCGAGTTCTACGACTTCATCATCTTCGTGTTTTTTGCGCCGGCAATCGGCCAGCTATTCTTTCCGGCCGCGATGCCGGACTGGCTGCGCCAGGTGCAGACCTTCGGCATCTTCGCCGCGGGTTATCTGGCGCGGCCGCTCGGCGGCATCATCATGGCGCACTTCGGCGATCTGTTCGGCCGCAAGCGCATGTTCACGCTGAGCGTGCTGCTCATGTCCGTGCCGACGCTGATGATGGGTCTCCTGCCCACCTACGCGAGCATCGGCGTGATGGCGCCGGTTCTTCTGCTGCTGTTTCGCGTGATGCAGGGCGCGGCGGTCGGCGGCGAGGTGCCGGGCGCGTGGGTGTTCGTCTCCGAGCACGTGCCCGAGCGGCACATCGGCTATGCGTGCGGCACGCTGACGGCCGGGCTGACGGCGGGCATCCTGCTCGGCTCGCTGATCGCGTCGGCGGTGAATCGCAACTTTGCGCCCGCTGAAATCGCCGATTACGCGTGGCGCATTCCGTTCCTGATCGGCGGCGTGTTCGGCATGTTCTCGGTTTATCTGCGCCGCTGGCTGCACGAGACGCCGGTGTTCGCCGAACTCAAGCAACGCAAGGCGATCGCCGCCGAAGTGCCGCTCAAGGCCGTGCTGCGCGACCACGGCCGTGCGGTCATCGTGTCGATGCTGCTTACGTGGATGCTGTCGGCCGCGATCGTCGTCGTGATTCTGATGACGCCGACGCTGCTGCAAAAGCAGTTTCACATCGCGCCGGCCACCGCGCTGCTCGCGAACTGCGTGGCGACGCTGTGCCTGACGATCGGCTGCGTGATGGCGGGCTCGATCGCCGGGCGCGTCGGCGCGGGGCGCACGATTTTCATCGGCGGCCTGGCGCTGGCGGCGACCTACTATGCGATGTTCCAGCAACTCGCCGTCGATACGTCCACGCTCGTGCCGCTGTACGGCGTGACTGGTCTGCTCGTCGGCGTGATCGGCGCGATTCCGTTCGTGATGGTGAAAGCCTTTCCGCCGGTCGTGCGCTTCTCGGGCATCTCGTTTTCATACAACGTCGCGTACGCGATCTTCGGCGGACTGACGCCGATCGCCGTGTCGCTGATGATGAAATCGAACCCGATGGCCGCGCCGTTGTACGTCGGCACGATCTGCGTGCTGGGCGCGCTGACTGCGCTCTTCATCAAGGACGCGCCGCACAAGCGCTGATCCGGCGTGTGCGCTCATGAATGACGCGAACGGCGCGCCTTTGACGGCGCGCCGTTTTCGCATGTGCGAGCGAGTGCGTTCGTTCAGGCGGCGACGCGACTGAGCGCATATCCTGCACGGTCTTCCACCGACATCGACACTTCACGCCGGCCCGAAACATCGGGCGCGCCATCGGCCTACGATGTGTCGCATGAACTCCCAAAAAACACCCGTTTCGCCCGCCCTCGGCCGCGTGCTCGCGACCGTCAGCGTCGGCTTCGTCGTCACGCAGTTGGACGTGACCATCGTCAATATTGCGCTGCCGCAGATCGGCGCGAATCTGCACGCGAACGTCGCGGGCCTGCAATGGGTCGTCGATGCGTACACGCTCGCCTTCGCCGTGCTGATGCTGTCGGCCGGCGCGCTCGGCGACCGCTTCGGCGCGCGCCGGCTGTATGCGGCGGGCATCGTGCTGTTCGCGCTGGCGTCGCTTGCCTGCGGCCTCGCGCTCGACGCGCCGATGCTCGTCGCGGCCCGCGCGCTGCAAGGCGTCGGCGCCGCCGCGATGCTGCCGAACTCGTTGGCGCTGCTCAACCAGTCGTATGGACACGACCCGAAACTTCGCGCCCGCGCGGTCGGACTGTGGACGGCCTCGGGAGCCATTTCGATCGCCGCAGGCCCGGTGTTGGGCGGAGTGCTGATCGCGGCCTTCGGCTGGCGCAGCATTTTCCTCGTCAATCTGCCGATTTGCGCCGCCGGCTTTCTCGCGACCTTGCTGTGGGTGCCGCGTCCGCAGGCCGCCGCGAAAGCGGATACCAGCCCGCGCGGCATCGACCTCGGCGGCCAGTCGCTCGCCATCGTCGCGTTGACCGCGTTCGTCGCCGCCGTGATCGAATGGCGGCCGCTGGGGCTCAGTCATCCGCTCGTCGCGGGCGGCTTCGTGCTCGCGGCGCTCGCGGGCGGCGCATTCGTCGCCGTTGAGGCGCGGGCGCGCGCGCCGATGCTGCCGCTGTCGCTCTTCAGCAAGCGCAGCTTCAGCGCGGCCGTGCTGTTCGGCATCTGCGTGAACATGACTTATTACGGCATGGTCTTCGTGCTGAGCCTGTATTTGCAGCGGGCGCGCGGCTACACGCCGTTGCAGGCCGGGCTCGCGTTTTTGCCGCTGACCGGCGGCTTCCTGATTTCGAACGTGGCAAGCGGCTGGGTGGTTGGACGCTTCGGCGTGCGTGTGCCGATGATCGCCGGCGCCATCACCGCCGGGCTCGGCTACGGCCTGCTGCATTTCGTCGATGCCGGCACGCCGCTCATCGGCTTGCTGCTGCCGTTCCTGCTGATCCCGTCCGGCATGGGGCTCGCCGTGCCGGCGATGACGACCGCCGTGCTGGCATCGGTGGAAGCGCGGCGCGCGGGCACGGCATCGGCGGTATTGAACACGGCGCGCCAGGCGGGCGGCGCGGTGGGCGTGGCCGCCTTCGGCGCGCTCGCGAGCGGCTCCGCGGCGACGCAAATCGTGGCGGGCATGCAGACGGCGACGGCGATCTCGGTCGGCCTGCTGGTGTTCGGCGGCGTGATGAGTTGCCTCGTGCATCCGCAGCCGCATTCGTCGTCGACGGCGCGGGGCGACGCGGACTCCGTGCGCGTGGGCAATTCGCGCTGATGTTGCAGACTGGCTGTCGAGGCTTCGTGCGCCGCGTCTCGGTTCGCGTTCGTTCGTCTCGGCTCGCCTTTAAACGCACGCGCAATAAAAAACGACCCCGGCGGCTCGAGGCCACAGGGGTCGTCAGCGGTCTATCGGGCGTCTATCCGGCGTCTATCCGGCGTCTATCCGGCGCTCAGCCACGAGCGCGCCCTGCACCACTGCGCCGGCGAGCTACAGCGGCGCTTCCTGAATCGTGCCGGTGTTGATCGCGGCTTCGATCAGCCCTTCGTTTTGCGCCTTGCTGATTGCATCGGCGATCAGTTTTTCCGGCTCTTCGATCTCCGCCTTGATCGCGCCCAGGAATCCGGACGCATCGAGAACGACGAGCGTTTTCGCGGAATCGGCAAGGCTGATGATCACGCGATGCGGCGTGGGCCCTTCGCCAAGACTCGCGCACAACTGCAGCACCTTGCCCCCAATGGATTGCTCGAAACTTTGAATCATATGTGCTCCCTTGATTGCGGCCGAATACGGCAGCCGGTCGAACCGGCTAAATCGTGAACGCGGGCGCTCAAAGGCCCAACCCGCTGCGCGGCGCGCGCGCACCGTCGATACTGATACGCCCCGCGCCGGTCACGAACAGCAGCAGAAAACCACCGGCGATACCGATGTTTTTCCAGAAATGAATCACCATGTCGCGCTGCAAGGCGGCGTCGGTCACATTCCAGAAGTCGTGGCCCAGGACCGCGGTTGCCACCGTATAGACCGCCATGATGAGCGCGAGCGGACGCACCTTGAAGCCGACGATCAGCAGCAGGCCGCCCAATGCCTCCACGGCGGTGGCGATCGGCGCGGCGATCTGCACGAACGGCACGCCCTTCGAATGCAGGTAGCCGACAAAGCCCGCATAGCCCAGCAGTTTCATCACGCCGCCCCACAGGAACAGAACGGCAAGCGCGATACGCGCGATGAGAATAACGCCGGAATCGACGGGACGCGTCATGAGGTGCTCCTGTAGATGAATAAGCAGCAGACCCGGTTAAAGGGCCACAGTTCCCTGCTTTGCCTCTGAGCATAAGTGGATTGCCCGCGCTTTCCAAGGCGGGCAAGCGTTGGATGCGTAGTCTGCGACGCCGGGGATGCCCGGCGGCACGATTGGCTTCAAACGTCTTCACCGACGCTGACGCCGCGAACCGGCGGCGTCGTGCACGATCAACGCGGCGCGTCGGGCGCGAGCAGCACGCCTTTCGTGAAGACGAAGCAGCCGTAGCCACGGTCTTCACCCGTCGCGATCACGCAATACGCTTTGCGCGCGCGCTCGTAAAACGCGAAGCGTTCGATGGATGCAAACGGCACCTCGCGCCCCTCGGCGGCATTGACCTCGATCTGCGCCTCGCGCTGCACGGCCGGAATGGTATGCGGCTCGCCGACGACTTCCATCCGCGACGCCGGTTGCTCGATGAAGGTATCGAGCGGCAGCACGGAAAGCACGGCGCGGACCGCACGCGGCGCGCTCACGCCGTCCAGATGAAGCAGCTTGCCGAGCACCGTGGAATGCGCGACCGAGTTGCCCGGAAAGTTCGCGTCGCAGATCACGAGTTCGTCGCCGTGACCCATTGAGCGTAGTGCA
This sequence comes from Paraburkholderia sp. RCC_158, assembly GCF_041355255.1. Classification (NCBI taxonomy): domain Bacteria; kingdom Pseudomonadati; phylum Pseudomonadota; class Betaproteobacteria; order Burkholderiales; family Burkholderiaceae; genus Paraburkholderia; species Paraburkholderia sp. RCC_158. The sequence goes on from NZ_JBFUPM010000001.1 coordinate 250,979, forward strand.
TGCAGGATGTCGGCGTTAAGCAGGGGATCGAGGTTCTTTAGCACTGTGTCTCCATGCAAGTTGCTTGCGGTTATTCGAATGGATTGAATCGATTGCCTTGATCGCAATACGGCAAACGATTGTAGCAAGCAACGTCGCGCGCTTCGGAGAGATTCAGTGCGCCGCGCAAGACGCGCCGGGCGCGCCGGACGCCCCACGCCTCTTGCCGCGGCAACGCCACCGCAACCATCCGATGATCGCGAGCAGCATCAGCCCCGCGCCGCCGAGCACCGGTTCGCGCCAGCCGAGCAACGCGGTGAACATGAACGCGCGCGTGCCGGCGAGCAGCGCGAAGCCGGCGATCGCGCCGGAGAACGCGTCCATCGCGGCAGCGAATCGCGCGAACGTTCTGACGGGCGAACGAGTCGTGACGCCGGCGGGCTCGTGCATGATGCTCTCCATGAAAGATGGGCGGTGGTGATTGGCGATGGCTAATTGCGATTGGCGGTGGCCGCTCAGGCGCCCGCTGGCACCTGGCCGAGGAAGCCGGTCACGGACTGAAGGCGCCCGTGCGCGTCGACCGTGCCGAAGTCGGAGCCCTTGACGATCGCATCGCCGGCGGGCGTCACGAGTTCCCACGAAAAGCGCAGGCGATTGCCGAAGCCGTCGACGTCGGTCGAGCGGCGAAACGTGTGACCGGCAAAGCGCTCCTGCACGGCCTGGATCATCGCGTCGATGCCGTCGTGGCATGCGCCGGTCATCAGCGGGTCGCGGTAGTCGGCGTCGCGCGCCCACGTCGCGGCGATCAGTTCGCGGCGGCGCGCGCCGTCGGTCTCGTTCCATGCTTCGAAATAACGGTCGATCAGGTTGGTATGCGCGTTCATCTCCCACTCCTATGGCGTGATAGAGCGCTACGCTCGGCACGCGGGTCGCGTGCGGCGGGCTCGGAGTGAAGATTCGCGGTTTGCGCGACGTCGGTCGATTACGTGGCAGGTAATCGGGGTGCTGCGGTGGGCGGGGCAATGTGGCGGCTGGGGTGGCGAGGCGGAGCCATGCGCTGCGAGAGGAGCAGCGAGGCGCGGCCACGCGCGGCGAGCGGCAGCGGGAGCGACGGGACGGGGACGGCCAGCGGCGAGGCGTAGCACTGCGCGGCGAGAGCGGAAGCGAGGCGCGGCCACGCGCGGCGAGCGTCGACGCGAGCGACGGGGCGGCTAGCGGCGAGGCGCAGCCATGCGCGACGAGAGGGGCAGCGAGGTGCGGCTACACGCGGCGAGCGTCAAGCCACAAACGACCCGCGGCGAGCACCACCCATTACCTGGTAAGAAGCCATTATGATGAAGAAGCTGGCTGTACCGGGTAGCCGAGATCCGTGAGGCGCTTTAGCAATCGCTTAACGGTGCTTTGCATGTCGTGCCGGGTAAAATAGTCTGCACCGAGGTCTGCATATTCCACGCCATTGCGAAGCATGTGCCACGCTGCGGTGAGCATCGACGCAGCGACTGCGATGATTGCTTTCTTTGAACCGCGCCGCGCCTTGATGCGGTTGAACTGGGCGAACAGATAGCTGTTCTTCGTCCGTACTGCGGCCCATGCGGCAGTCACGAGTGCCGTCTTGAGCCATGTGCCGCTTTTGCGGACGCGCGTACTGCGGCGCTTACCGGCGCTCTCGTCATTGCGGGGGCACAGTCCGGCCCACGATATGAGGTGAGCGGAATCGGGAAAGCGTGTCATGTCGACCCCAATCTCGGCGACCAGGACCCGGGCGGTCAGGTCACCGACGCCGGGAATGGTTCTCAGCAGTTGAACGTGCTGGCGGATTGGCGTCAGCGCGAGTCCCACTGCGGCATCCAGATCAGTCAGCGCGTGTTCGAGGGCGTCGATGAGCTGCAAATGGAGCGCGAGCATCGCACGATGATGGGAAGTTATGCGCCCGCGCAATGCCTCGCGTAGTTCACTCGTCTTCCTGCGCGCGTGACCTTGCGCAAGTGCCGCAAGCAGCACCGGATCGTCCTCGCCAGAGATAATGGCCTTCAGGATCGCGCGCCCGCTACCGCCGAGTACGTCAGCAAGAACACTGCCGAGTTTGAGGTTCGCATCCTCGAGCACCTTCTGGATACGCAAACAATGCTGGGCGATCTCGCGCGTCAGCTGTTTGCGTGTGCGTGTCAGATCACGTAACTCCTGGATCGCGGCGGGAGGGACGAAGCTGGAGCGGATCAGCCCGTGTGCGAGCAGGTCTGCGATCCACGTCGCGTCATTCACATCGGTTTTACGGCCGGGAACATTCCGGATATGTGCAGCGTTGCCGAGCACGAGTTCGAAGGAGCCCTCGAGAACGTGCCACACTGGCTTCCAGTAGACGCCTGTGGCTTCCATGGCCACGTGAGAACAGCCATGGACGGCTAACCAGTCCGACAGTGCCAGCAATCCCTTGGTGGTACTGCAAAAGCTCTGCACTTCATGGTGCTCTGGCGCGGACACACAACGAACGCAGGCGACGATGATGTCCTTATGTATGTCCAGCCCGGCACAGCGCGGATAGAGTACCTGCATGCTGCCCTCCTGCAAGATAGAGATTGGCAGCGGCGACAACCCTCGTTATCGGATTCTGGTAAGCGTGCTCCGGCAGGGCGACATGCGCCCTCGGGCACAATTCGGGGTGCTCGCAGGGTTGCGGGTCCAACTCTCAAACGGGCTCAGTGCACCAGATAATGGGCCGACCTCGACCACCGCTGCCCCGTCATCGTATTCCTTCCGGCACCCACCCGCAGCAGTCGTGCGCTTCATACTTCGGGGTCGGGCAAAACCCGATGAATCACTCCCAAGTAATGGATTGCCGCGGCGCTTTGGCTATCATCGGTGGCATGAACACACTTTCTCTTGCGCAAGGCGCCGCGTCGGCGCCGCCCACGGCCAGCCGCAGCGTCGGCGATCTGCTGCGTGAATGGCGGCAGCGTCGGCGAATGAGCCAATTGCTGCTCGCCGCCGAAGCCGACATCTCGACGCGGCATCTGAGCTTCGTCGAGTCCGGCCGCGCGACGCCGAGCCGCGAAATGGTGATGCACCTCGCCGAGCGCCTCGACGTGCCGCTGCGCGCGCGCAACGCGCTGCTGGTCGCCGCGGGATACGCGCCGCTGTTTCGCGAGCGTCCGCTGTCGGACCCGCAACTGAGCGCCGCGCGCGAGGCCGTCGAACTGGTGCTGAAGGGCCACGAGCCGTATCCGGCGCTTGCCATCGACCGTCACTGGACGATCGTCGCCACCAACAATGCGCTAGCACCGCTGCTCGCGGGCGCGAGTCCCGAATTGCTGAAGCCGCCCGTCAACGCGTTGCGCCTGAGCCTGCATCCGGAGGGCATTGCTTCGTCGATCGTCAACTGGCACGCGTGGCGCGAGCACGTGCTCGCGCGGCTGCAACGGCAAATCGACGTAAGCGCCGACGACACCCTCAGCGCGCTGCGCGACGAGCTGGCTGCTTACCCGAGCCCGCCCGGCGCCGCCGCGCCCGATGCCGCCGATAGCCCGCTCAACCAGATCGCCGTGCCGCTGCGGCTGCGCACGCCGCTCGGCGTGCTGTCGTTCTTCAGCACGACGACGGTGTTCGGCACGCCAGTGGACGTGACGCTTTCTGAACTCGCCATTGAGGCGTTCTTTCCGGCGGATCCGCAAACCGCGGCCGCACTGCGGGATTTCGCGGAGAAGCAGCGCGTGGACGGCGCTGCGGACAGGGAGACGGCTGCCGGCGCGTGAACGCGTGGTCGTGCGTAGTCGCTTATACGCGCGACGCAACGCCGGGCTGCCCGCAAGATCGGCGACGCCCTCTCGCGCGTCGCCTGAAGCAGTGCCGCGAGGTTGCGGTCGGGATCGTGGAGTTGATTGACGTCTGCGGGTTCAGCTCCCGGTCGCGAACAGGCGGAACCAGAACGCATATGACAGCGCTCCGCTTGAGCAACCGCACACGGCGACGCGACGCTCAACGGACCGCAGACGCCGGCACAGCGCTTGAGCGACCGCAGACGGCGGCGTTGCGCTCAACGGACCGCGTGTGGCAGCGCTCTGCTCAACCGCCCGCAGACGGCGGCGTAACGCTCAACGGACGGCAGCCAGCGCCACGCCGAACCGACAGGCACACGCCAGCTCCCCGCCGAACCAACGCACATACGCTAGCGCCCCTCTCGACCGAGACACACACCCCGCGCCCCGCCCCTCTGCGCGAATCTCCCCCACGTGCTATCTTTTTCGATCCACTTTGCATGTGTCGACCCAGCGCGCTGAGCCTCCCGACGACGTTCACGTCGCGAGCCGCCGCCGCGCCAAAGTCCGCCTACCGTACTCATCATGTCCGATCTCTCCACTCCGCTTTCGCGCGCACCGCGCCGCTACGATCTCAACCCCAAACCGCTGGCCGCGGCGCTGCTGCTGATCGCGCTCGGCGCCGTCTATCTGGCGCAGACGGTCAGCGGCCGCCAGGCCGCGCTCTACATAGTCGGCGCGCTGCTCGGCCTGTCGCTCTACCACGCGGCATTCGGCTTTACGTCGGCGTGGCGCGTATTTATCGCCGATGGCCGCGGCGCCGGCCTTCGCGCGCAGATGCTGATGCTCGCCGTCGGCGTCGTGCTGTTCTTCCCGGCGCTCGCGTCGGGCAGCCTGTTTGGGCATCCGGTTGTCGGTCTGGTCGCGCCCGCGGGCACCTCCGTGGTGGTCGGCGCGTTCATGTTCGGCGTCGGCATGCAGCTTGGCGGCGGTTGCGCGTCCGGCACGCTGTACACGGTCGGCGGCGGCAGCACGCGAATGATCGTCACGCTCGCCGCGTTCGTCACCGGCTCGGTCGTGGCCACCGCGCATATGCCGTTCTGGACCGCGCTCCCGTCGCTCAAGCCGCTCTCGATGGTGACGACGCTCGGCGCAGGCAGCGCCATCGCGCTCAATCTGGCGATTTTCGCGGCCATCGCCGCGCTGACAGTGCTCGTCGAACGACGCCGGCACGGAGCTCTCGTCAACGAGGCGGCGCGCCCGCCGCGCGCGTCGCCGTGGCTGCAAGGGCCGTGGCCGCTGTTCGTCGGCGCGCTCGCCCTCGTGCTGCTCAACTTCGCGACGCTCGCGCTGTCGGGCCGCCCGTGGGGCGTCACCTCGGCGTTCGCGCTGTGGGGCGCAAAGCTCTTCGCCGCGCTCGGGATAGACGTCGCGAGCTGGCCGTACTGGGCGACCCGCGCGAACGCGGGCGCGCTCGCAGCGCCTGTTACACATGACGTCACGACCGTCATGGACGTCGGCATCATTCTCGGCGCGATGGCCGCCGCCGCGCTGGCCGGGCGTTACGCGCCGGTCTGGAAAGTGCCGATGCGCTCGCTGATCGCGGCCGTGGTCGGCGGCCTGCTGCTCGGCTACGGGGCGCGCCTCGCCTACGGCTGTAACATCGGCGCCTACTTCAGCGGCATCGTCTCCGGCAGCCTGCACGGCTGGCTGTGGCTCGTCGCGGCGTTTGCCGGCAACGTACTAGGCACGCGCCTGCGGCCCGCGTTCGGCCTCGAAGTCGAACGGGTACGTCGCACCGGCTGCTGATTTTCACCGAGGAAGTTACAAAGTCGCCCTGGTTTGTAACCGGGGCGGCAGCAGTCCGTTACAACTATTCTGTCCCCAAAGCACGAAAAGCAGACGGTATTTATTACACATTTTGCTTCGGCTTTTCTCTTTCCCTTTCATTCAGACTTATTTACCGGTTGTGCGCACAACGATCGGCTGTTGCGCGGACGATACGCCGTCATCCCCGCCCTACAAGGGTTTTCATGGATCAGACCATTGCCGGCACGGCCGCAAAAGCCGTGTAGCATCGCCTATTACAGGCCAGTGAAATTCTTACCGAAATTTGATGCATCTTTTTGAGATATTTTTTCGAGAAGGGATTGATTTCTTGTTTTGCCCTTCATACAATTCGTCCCAAGCTGTTACGAAATGTAACGCGATGTATCAAAAGGTCGCCATCTGTATCAACCGAGCGACCCGTAGCCGAAGGACAACGTTTTCGGCGAGGCACAAAAGAGATAACGGCAAAAAGCCGACTTAGTAATTCGGGGCTTCGGAAACACAGAAAATGGACCGTAGCAGCGAGACGCTGGACTCAATCCGCGAGATTAACCTGTCGTACATCATGCTTGCGCAACGTATGTTGCGTGAGGACAAACCCGTCGGCATGTTCCGTCTGGGCTTGTCGTCGGAACTGGCCGATCTGCTTGCCGGGCTGTCGCTCGCGCAGATCGTCAAGCTGGCCTCTTCCGATCAGCTTTTGTGCTTCTTCCGCTTCAACGACCACTCGATGTTGTCGGCGTTGACGCAAACGACGAAGCACACCGCAGTTGCACCGACTCACGCGGCCATCCTGCTTGCAGGCCAGCCCGCCGAGCAATTTGCCTAATAGGGTGACTGCGATGCTTAAGCGTAGCCTGACGGAAGACGCACAAGAAGTGTTTCGCGCCATCGCGCTGATCGAACTGGGCGCACGCTTGCAGGTGCTCGAGAGCGAGTTGACGCTCTCGCGCGATCGCATGATCCGCCTGTATCGTGAGGTGAAGGGCGTATCGCCGCCCAAGGGCATGCTGCCGTTCTCGGCGGACTGGTACATGACGTGGCTCGCGAACATTCACGCTTCGCTGTTCTACAACACGTACCTGTTCCTCAAGAACGAAGCGCGCTGCTCGCATCTCGACGCGCTGACGAAGGGATATCGGCTGTATCTCGAGCACTGCAAGCACAGCGAAACCGAACCGGTGCTGGACTTGACGCGCGCGTGGACGCTGGTGCGTTTCTTCGACGCCGACATTCTGCAACTGACGAAGTGCTGCCGTTGCACCGGCAAGTTCGTCGCGCACAAGCACGACTTGCAGCACAACGTGGTGTGCGGCGCGTGCCAGCCGCCGTCGCGTGCCGGCAAAACGAAGAAGGCCGCGGCGGCTCGCCAGGAAGCAATGGAAGCTGCGCAGGTCGCGCAGGTCGCTCAAGCCGCCTGAGCCAGGCAACTCGTTGGACCCACGATGACGGCTGGTCCGCCCGATTCGTACCGAAGCCTCAAGAAAAAGTCCGCGCAGAATAAATTCTGCGCGGACTTTTTTGTTTGGTGCTGCGCTGTTCTCTTACCCCGCCAGTCCCACCGTCTGCACGACAAGCCAGAGATTCGCCGCAGTAATCACCGCAAACAGCGACCACGCGACGATTCTCGTCAGCAGCGTATTCGCGAACTCGCCCATCAGCGAACGGTCGCCCGTCATGCGGATCAGCGGATAAAGCGCGAACGGCAATTGCAGGCTCAACACGACCTGGCTTGCGACGAGCAGTTTGCCCACCGCGCCGTTGCCCATCATCTGCACGCCGATCAGCGCGGGAATCAGCGCGAGCGCGCGTGTGATGAAGCGACGCTGCCAGCAAGGAATCTTCAGCTTCAGAAAGCCTTCCATGATGACCTGTCCCGCCACCGTGCCCGTGAACGTCGAGCTTTGTCCCGATGCCAGCAGCGTGACCGCGAACAACACCGCCGCGAAGCCGGTGCCGACAATCGGCGCGAGCAGCTTGTACGCGTCTTCGATTTCGGTGACCTGATTGTGGCCGGTTGCATGAAACGCAGCGGCCGCGAGAATCAGGATCGCCATGTTGATCATCAACGCGAGCAGCAGCGACGCGATGGTGTCGATGCGCGACATGCCGATTGCGGAGCCGATGCTCGCGGGATCGCGCTTGACCGCGCGCGTCTGCACGATCGACGAATGCAGATACAGGTTATGCGGCATGACCGTCGCGCCGAGAATGCCGATCGCGAGATACATCGGCTCGCGCGAACTCAGCGCCTGCCACGACGGAATCAGCCCTTGCGCGACCGACGGCCAATGCGGCTTCACGAGCGCAAGTTCGACGATATAGCCGACGCCGATCGTCGCGATCAGGCCGAGCATGATCGCTTCGAGATCGCGGAAATTTTTGCCCTTCAGGCCGAGCACGATCAGCGTATCAAATGCCGTGAGCAGCACGCCCGTGGTCAGCGAGCATTTGAAGAGCAGATGGAATGCAAGCGCGCCGCCGAGCACTTCGGCGAGATCGCACGCGATGATCGACAACTCGGCGAGCAACCATTGGAACCGCGCGACGGCCGGCGAATAACGCGCTCGCGATAGTTCAGCGAGATCGCGCCCGGTGACGATGCCAAGACGCATGCTCAGGCATTGCAGCGCCATCGCCGCGAGACTCGAGAGCATGACGACGAACAGCAGACTGTAGCCGTAACGCGAGCCGGCCTCGATGTCGGTCGCCCAGTTGCCGGGGTCCATATAGCCGATCGACACCAGCAGGCCGGGGCCCGCGAACTGCAGGATCTTCTTCCAGAAAGGCGCGCCTTGCGAGACGGCGACCGAGCCTTGCACTTCGGATGGACAAAACGGCGCCGTTGCCGTGGTCGGTAGTTTGAACTGCAATCCGGGAATCTCTCGAGGAGGAATAAAACCGCCGCGCAGAATGGCTGCGCCGCGGACCGCCTCAAGTGTACAAAGAAACTTCCGGCAATGTCCCGCTCAGTGCATAACGGCCGACATCGCGCACGCGATAGTCGAGCGGATCGTGCAGCGTGTGCACGCGCGCGTTGCGCCAGAAGCGGTCGAGTGCAAGCGGCCCGTGCGTGGCGCGCGCGCCGCATGCATCGAACAGTTTTTCGCTGACGTCGAGCGCCGCGCGATGCGCGACGATTTTCGCTTCCGATGTGGCGAGCGCCACATGCGCGCGCGCTTCGGCGGACAGCGAGGGGCCTTCGCGCCACGCGGCGTCGAGCGCCTGCGCGGCGCGCTCCGCCAACGCCTCCGCGCTCACCGCCTGGATGCGCATTTCGCCGAAACGCTGGATCAGGTACGGATCGTCGGTCGCTTTGGCCACGCCCGAAGTCAGCCACGGTTTGCCGTATTGCGTGACATACGTGCGGGCTTCGTCGAGCGCGCCTTGTGCAATGCCGACGAACAGATTGGTCATCACCTGCTGCGAGACGAGCGTGCGCAAACTCGCGTATGGCGTATCCGCGCGATGCAGCACTTCATCCGGCTCGACCCTGACCTGCGCGAATGAAACGCTGCCGCTGTCGGTCTGCCGCTGCCCGATCGGATTCCAGTCTTCATTGACGGTGATGCCCTCGCGCGTGGTCGGCACCACTGCAAATACCGAGTTGCCGGTGAGCGGATCTTGTGCGGAGACCGTCATCATCTGCGAGCCGCGCGTGCCTGAGCAAAAGCCCTTCTGGCCGTTCAGAAGATAGCCGCCGTCAATCGTTGCACTTGCAACAAGGCGCGTATCGAGCGGATTCACCGCATTGCCCCACCACCAGCGTTCCTTGACTGTGCCGCTCAAATAGCGCGCGCGCTGTTCGGCATTGCCCCACACATTAATGCTCACTTCCTGCAGGAACGTGAAGCCGAGCAGATGAGCAAGCGCGCTGTCGACCTGCGCGATCTTGCGAATCACCTGATAGATATGCGGCCACGATGCGCCCTCGCCGCCGAATTCGCGCGGCACGGCGAGCGTGAGCAGGCCGGCGTCGGCGATCCACTGTTTTTCCTGCGCGGCATGGCCGCCGGCAAGATCGCGTTGCGCGGCGCTCGCATGCAATGCGTCGAGCAAACCGGTGAGATCTCGCACCGCCGGCGCGGCGGACGCCTCGCGCGCGTGCAGCGCCGCGGCGTGACCAGAATCGTTCATGCTGTTTCCAGTGATGATGTTTGCGGTGTGACCTGCGGTGCAGGCGGGACCGTGCTGGGGCTCACGAGAGGCTCACGGCCGTCATCCAGCAGGTTTCATGATAGGTGGTGATGCCCGCGACCGATAGGAGTGGCGCTATTCGTCATGCGAAAGCGCTGTATCAGCCGGTCGCCTTAAGAGCGTCGCGAGTACCCTGCGTTCGTTCGACGCACGACGCCGCTTGTCACGCGCGTTGCGCGAGCCGCCGCACGAAGCGGTCGCCCACCAGTTGCACCGCCGTCACGATCGCAATCAGCAACGCGATGACCGTGACCATCACCGTGGTATCGAAACGCTGATAGCCGTAACGGATCGCCAGATCGCCAAGGCCGCCCGCGCCGACCGCGCCCGCCATCGCGGAAGAACCGATCATCGCCACCACCGTGATCGTGAAGCCGCCGACAATGCCGGGCAACGCCTCAGGCAACAGCACATGCCAGATGATATGCCGGCGCTGCGCGCCCATTGCCTGCGCTGCCTCGATTAGTCCACGGTCCACTTCACGCAGACTCACTTCGGCCACGCGCGCGAGGAACGGAATCGCGGCGATGCTAAGCGGCACGACTGCCGCCCACACGCCGATCGTCGTGCCGATGAGTAAGCGCGTGAGCGGCAGCAACGCGACCAGCAGAATGATGAACGGCGTCGAGCGGAACGCATTGACGAGCGCGCCCAGCGTGCTGTTCACCGCACGCTTTTCGAAGATGCCGCCGCGCGTGGTCGTGACCAGCACCAGCGCCAACGGAATGCCGACGAGCGCCGCGATCAACGCGGAGATACCGACCATCAGCACCGTATCGCGTATCGCACCGACGAGTTCGGAAAGCCAGAGCTCAGACATAGCCCAGCACCTCGACATGATTCGCGTGGCCGCGCGCGCGTTCGAGCAATGCGGCAATCTGCGCGTGCACACTCGCGCGTCCGTTCGCGCGCACTTGCGCCGACACGATCAGGCGCCCTTGCGCATGCCCCTGAATCCGGTCGATGCCGCCATGCACGAAACTCACGCTGCTTCCGTCGACGCTGAGCGCGGACGCGAGGCCGGCGAGATCGGGATCGCGCGCGTCATCGCCGGTGAAGCGCACGTCGAGCAGAACGCGTGCGTCGGCTTGCGCGATATCGGCGAGCGGCTTCACGCGCTCCGCGAGATCGGCGGGCAAATCATGCACCAGCGTGCGCAGCAACGCTCGCGTGGCATCGTGCTGCGGCTCGCCGAATACGCGCCACACCGGGCCCGTTTCGACCACACGGCCACGCTCGATCACGGCAACCGTATCGCACACTTCACGAATCACCTGCATTTCGTGCGTGATTAGAACAACAGTCAGCTTCAGGCGCCGATTAATGTCGCGCAGCAGTGCGAGAATCGCCTGCGTCGTTTCGGGATCGAGTGCGGACGTGGCCTCGTCGCAGAGAAGAATGTCGGGGTCCGTAACGAGCGCGCGTGCAATGCCGACGCGCTGCTTCTGCCCGCCTGACAAACTGGCCGGATACGCATCGCGCTTCGCCGCCAGACCGACGAGTTCCAGCAATGCATCGACCTTGGCGTCAATTGCCGCCTTCGGCACGCCCGCAATTTTGAGCGGCAACGCGATGTTCTCGCGCACCGTCTTTGCGGACAGCAGATTGAAGTGCTGAAACACCATGCCGATGCGTCGGCGCAGCGTCACGAGTCCGCGTTCGTCGAGTTCGCCGACACTTACGCCATTCACTCGCACCGCGCCCGAGCTCGGCTTTTCGAGTCCGTTGACGAGCCGCAGCAACGTCGATTTGCCCGCGCCGCTGCGCCCGATAATGCCGAACACTTCGCCGCGCGCAACGTTCAACGTGACGTCCGCGAGAGCCGCGGTCGACGCGCCGCGCGTGCCCGCAAACACTTTGCCTACGTTGTCGAATACGACAGCGGCCTGCGTCGGCGCCGCGTTCGAAACAGGTTCGGCTGCGCGCGACGGCGCGTCCTGAATGAACTGCGGCACATCGAAAAGATTAGCCATGCTTTGCTCCTGTCAGACTTACGCGGTTTGCTCGACGTTTGCACGCGCGCGCCGATGCTGCGCGCCGGCATGCACATCGGGCAAACGCGCGCGGCCGCCGCCGAACAGCTTCTCGCGCAAAGTCGGCGCGGGATCGTAGTCTTCCTTGTAGACGCCGCGGTTTTGCAGTTCGGGCACGACGAGATCCACGAAGTCCTCGAACGATTCCGGCATCACCGTGCGCGTCAGATTAAAGCCATCCACGCCCGCTTCTTCGATCCACGACACGAGTTCGTCGGCAATCTGCTGCGGCGAGCCGACCACCGGTTTCGCGCGACCGCCGAGCGTCATCTGTTCGAGCACTTTGCGTTTGGTCCACACGCCGCTCACGCTCTTTTTGGAAATGGCTTCGACCGCGGATTGCATCGACTCCGTCTTCACATACGAGATCGGCTCGTCCAACTCGTATTGCGAAAAGTCGATACCTGTCGAGCTGGAAAAGTGCGCGATGCCGCCTTCAGCGCTTGCATAGCGCCGGTACTCTTCGAACTTCTCCTGCGCCGCGCGCTCCGTTTCGCCGACCACTACCGTAATTCCGGCGAAGATCTTGATGTCGTCGGGCGAGCGCCCAAAGCTCACGGCTCGCGCGCGAATGTCGTCGACAATGGAGCGCGTCAACTGCTTGTTCTGTCCGCCGACAAACACGCACTCCGCATGACGCGCCGCGAAATCCACGCCGCGGCTCGAAGAACCCGCCTGATACAAAACCGGCGTGCGTTGCGGAGAAGGCTCACTCAAATGAATCGCGTCGATCGAATAGTAGGGACCGTCATGCTTCACGCGATGCACCTTGCCCGGCTGCGAAAAAATGCGTGCGGTGCGGTCGCGCACCACGGCGTCGTCTTCCCAGCTTTGCTCCCAGAGCTTATAGACCACGTCCATGTAATCGTCGGCGCGATCATAGCGGTCGTCGTGACTGATCTGCTGCGCGAGTCCCATGCCGCGCGCGGCGCTGTCCAGATAGCCGGTCACGATATTCCAGCCCACGCGGCCTTTGGTCAGATGGTCGAGCGTCGACATGCGGCGCGCGAACAGATACGGCGGCTCATACGTGAGATTCGACGTGACGCCAAAGCCGATATGCCGCGTCACATGCGCCATTGCAGGCACGATGAGCGCCGGGTCGTTGATCGGAATCTGCACCGCCTCGCGCAACGGCGTATCGGGACCGTTTTGATAAACGTCGTATACGCCGACGATATCCGCGAGAAAGATGCCGTCGAACTTGCCGCGTTCGAGCGTCTGCGCGAGACTCGTCCAGTAGTCGAGATCCGTGTAGTGCGCAGAGCGATCCCGCGGATGCGTCCACAAGCCATGATTGATGTGGCCGACCGCATTCATATTGAACGCGTTCAGCAGGATCTTTTTCTTCGGCATCGCGTAGTCGCTCCTGTTGTTCTATCCGGCGCGCGAGCGCCCCTTACCACGCGACTGCGTACAGATTGCCGAACGCTTTATCGAGCGCGGCGCGCACGGCCGGCGAATGCTGATAGATCGAAATGAACTTGCGAATACGCGGATCGTTCGCGCTTTCCGGACGCACGACCCATTGAATCGCGTAGTTCTTGTTCTCGAGGCCGTCGAATAGCAGCGCGCTATTCGGGTCCGTCGTTCCCGCGAGCTTGATGAAGCTCGGGTAGCCTTGCGCGAGGTCGACGTCGTCGAGCGAACGGGCGAGTTGCGAGGCTTCGAGCTGAACGATCTTCAGATGCTTCGGGTTGTCGATAATGTCGAGCGTCGTCGCGCGATAGTCGATGCCCGGCGTCAGCTTGATCAGGCCCGCGCGTTGCAGCAGCAACAGGCCGCGCCCGCCGTTCACTGGATCGTTTGCGATGGCCACGGTCGCGCCGTCTTTCAGTTCGTCGAAGCGTTTAATCTTTTTCGAGTACAGACCGATCTTCATGATCGTGCCCGGCGCAATCGCGACAAAGTTATAGCCGCCCTGCTTCTTTGCATTCTCGAGAAACGGAATGTGCTGGAAGTAATTGACGTCGATGTCCTTGTTCGCGAGCGCGGCGTTCGGCGTATTCCAGTCGGTGAATTCGATCACCTTTACATCGAGTCCCTGCTCTTTCGCCTCGCGCACCGCGATTTTGAGTGCTTCGATTTGCGGGCTCGTCGCCGTGCCGATCTTCAGCGTCGGCGCATCCGCCGCGAACGCGGGCGCCGCGGGCAAAGCGAGTGCAAAGCCGAATGCGCTCAGAAGCGCGAGCGTCGGCGCACGGAAAAAGCGCCGTGCGTTGGAAAGAAAAGTGCGCATGGTGGACTCTTGATGAAGATGTGATGTATTCGCGGCGAGTCAGATCGACGGCCTGCGCCAAGGTGCGAATCATCATAGAGGCCACGATGCCTGCGGGTCTACGAACGGATTTTCGAAAGGAAAGCGCGAAAAAAGATTTGCGAAAAAAAACCGGAGCGCGCTTGCGGCGCGATCCGGTTCTACAACAGCAGTCAATAATAGACCGAAGCGTTTAGCGCTTTGCCACCTGTTGGTCGGAAGGTGCAGCCGGCGTTGCAGCCGAGCCCACAGCCGTATCCGACGCCGGCACATCGCCCCAACCGCCGCCGAGCGCGCGAATCAGGTTGACGGTCGCGACCGCTTGCGTGCCCTGCAAATGGCTCGCTTGCAGTTGCGTGCTCAACACCTGCCGCTCGCCGTCGATCACGTCCAGATAGCTGACCGCGCCCTCGGTGTACTGCGTACGCGACAGACGCGCCGCGCGTTGCGACGCCTGCACGGCATTGTTTTGCTCGCGCATCTGATCGTCGAGCAGACGCAGATCGGCCAGGTTGTCCTCGACTTCGCGGAACGCGACCAGTACTTGCTGACGATACTGCGCGACGTCCTCGTCGTATTTCGCACGAGCCTGCGCGAGATTCGCCTTACGCCGGCCGCCGTCGAACAGCGGCAGCGTCAATGCCGTGCCGGCAAACGGCCCGAGAATGAACGCGCGGCTCGACCACATGAAGAGATCGCCGAGCGTGGCCGACTCATAGCCGAATGCGCCGGTAATGTCGAGCTTCGGGAAGAACGCCGACTTCGCCAGACCGACGCGCGCATTTGCCGCCGCCATCGCGCGCTCGGCCGCCGACACATCGGGCCTGCGTTCGAGCAGCGCCGAAGGCAACCCCGGCGGCACGCGCACTCCGACCGGCACGAGCGGCGCTTCGGCGAACGAGAAGTCTGCCGGCGGCTTGCCGAGCAGAATCGCGAGACTATGCTCGGACGCCGCGCGCTGACGTGCGACGCCTACTGCGTCGGCGCGTGCGCTCGCGAGTTCATTGCGGGCACGCGACACATCCAGTTCGCTAATGTCGCCTTCCTTGAAGCGGCGCTCGACGAGCTTCAGCGTATCTTCACGCAACGCCACTGTACGGCGATACAGGTCCTGGTCGGTATCGAGCTCGCGCAACTGGAAATAGTTTTGCGCGACGTCGGCCTGCAGCGACAACTGCACCGAACGGAACAGCGCTTCGCTTTGCTGCTCGTCCGCACGCGAGGCGTTCACGTTCGAACCGACACGCCCGAACAGATCCGCCTCATACGACGCGCCGACCTGCGCGCGCCAGATGGTGCCGGTCGTGCCGCCCACGCTATCCGGCTGGAATTGCGAGGCCGCCGACGCGCGTTCGCGCGTCGGGCCGAAGCCCGCGTCGAACTTCGGAAACCAGTCCGACTTCGCCGCACGCGTGACCGCACGCGCCTGCTGCACACGCGCCGCCGCCGCTTTCAGGTCCTGATTCGCGGCAGCCGCCTGCTCTTCGAGCGCGTCGAGTTGCGGGTCGCCGAAAATCTTCCACCATTCGCCGCGATGCGCGTCGTCCGCGGGTTGCGCGGTTTTCCACGTACCGGTGTCCTGAGCCGACGCACCCGACGCACCCGATGCACCCGACGCAGCCGATGCAGCCGACGTTCCCGAAGCCGCTACCGGCGCTTCCTTGAACGCGGTCGGCGTGTCCACTTCGGGACGCTTGTACGTGGGCTCAACCGAGCAGGCGGCGAGCAGCGCGAGCAGCAAACCGCTCGCTGCCGCACGGCCCCATCCACTCAAAATCTCAAAGCGTTTCATTGTTGTTCTCTCCTCAGGCGTCCGTGACCGGCGCGCCGATGCGCGGCGAATCCTTCTGCGCGACATGAATCGTCCCGCCGGCCAACGTACGCAGCACCACATAGAACACCGGCGTCAGCATCAGCCCGAACAGCGTCACGCCGAGCATGCCGAAGAACACCGCAATCCCCATTGCATGACGCATTTCCGAACCGGCTCCGGTCGACAGAACCAGCGGCACCACACCCATGATGAACGCGATCGACGTCATCAGAATCGGCCGCAGACGCAAGCGGCTCGCTTCAATTGCCGCCGACAGCGGCGTGTGTCCGTCGTGTTCCAGTTCGCGGGCGAACTCCACGATCAGAATCGCGTTCTTCGCCGACAAGCCCACCAGCACCATCAAGCCGATCTGCGTGAAGATGTTGTTGTCGCCGCCCGTGAGCCATACGCCGGTCAACGCGGACAACACGCTCATCGGCACGATCAGGATCACCGCGAGCGGCAGCGTCAGGCTCTCGTACAGCGCGGCCAGCACGAGGAACACGAGCAGCACGCTGATCGGGAACACCCACAAGCCTGCATTGCCGGCAAGAATCTGCTGATACGTCAGATCGGTCCATTCGAGCTTCACGCCATGCGGCAGAACTTCCGCCGCCACGCGCTCAGCCGCGGCCTGGGCCTGTCCCGACGAGAAGCCCGGCGCCGGTCCACCGTTGATGTCCGCGGCCGTATAGCCGTTGTAACGCACCACCATTTCCGGACCATACGTCGGCGTGACCGTGACGAGCGACGACAACGGCACCATGTCGCCCGCGCTGTTGCGCGTCTTCAGTTGCAGGATGTCGTCGGCGCGTTGACGGAACGGCGCGTCCGCCTGCACCCGCACCTGATACACGCGGCCAAAGCGGTTGAAGTCGTTCACATACAGCGAGCCGAGATAGATCTGCATCGTGTTGAACACGTCAGTGACCGGCACGCCGAGCTGCTTCGCCTTCACACGATCCAGATCCACGTTCAGTTGCGGCACGTTGATCTGATAGCTCGAGAAGGTCGGGCCAAGCTCAGGCGTTTGCGCCGCCTTCTTCACGAATGCCTCCGCTGCCTTGTTCAACTCCGCGTAGCCGAGCGCGCCGTGATCCTCCAGTTGCATCTTGAAACCGCCGAGCGTGCCGAGACCAAGCACGGGTGGCGGCGGAAACACGGCAACGAACGAATCCTTGATCGCGCCATATTGCTGATTCAACGAGCCCGCAATCGCGCCTGCCGAGAGCTTCTTGTCGCCGCGGTCCTTGAACGGCTTGAGCGTGACGAACACAATGCCCGCGCTCGAACTGTTCGTGAAGCCGTTCACCGACAAACCGGGGAACGCCACCGCGCTTTCCACGCCCTTTTGCTTGAGCGCGATCGCGCTCATATCGCGGATCACTTTTTCCGTGCGATCGAGCGACGCGCCGTTCGGCAGTTGCGCGAACGCGATCAGGTACTCCTTGTCCTGCGCGGGCACGAAACCGCCCGGCACGATACGCGCGATCAGCACCGTTGCACCGACCAAGATCGCGTACACCGCGAGCATCGCGCCCTTACGGCGCAGCACGCCCGTCACGCCGCGGCCATAACCTTCCGAGCCGCGATGGAACACCTTGTTGAAGCCCTTGAAGAAGCGGCCCAGCAGGCGGTTCATGATGCGCGTGAGGAAGTCTTCCTTCGCGCCATGACTGCGCAGCAGCATCGCGGACAACGCCGGCGACAGCGTCAGTGAATTGAACGCCGAGATCACCGTGGAGATCGCGATGGTCATCGCGAACTGCTTGTAAAACTGGCCCGTGAGACCCGTCATGAACGCGAGCGGCACGAACACGGCGACGAGCGTCAGCGCAATGGCGATAATCGGCCCGCTCACTTCCTGCATCGCCTTGTACGTCGCATCGCGCGCACTGAGCCCGTTTTCAATGTTCCGCTCGACGTTCTCCACCACGACGATCGCATCGTCCACCACAATGCCGATTGCGAGCACCATGCCGAACAGCGACAGCGCATTGATCGAGAAGCCGAATGCAAGCAGCAGTGAGAACGTGCCGACAATCGACACCGGCACGGCGATCAACGGAATGATCGACGCACGCCACGTCTGCAGGAACACGATCACGACGATCACCACCAGCGCGATGGCTTCGAGCAGCGTATGCACGACCGCCTCGATACTCGAACGCACGAACTGCGTCGGGTCATAGACGATCTTGTATTCGACGCCCGCGGGCATGTCCTGCGCGAGATCCTTCATCGCGGCGCGAACTTCATCGGAAATCGCCAGCGAGTTCGCACCCGGCGCCTGATTGATTGCGAGCGCAACGGCCGGCTTGTTGTCGAGCAGCGAACGCAGGCCGTATTCCGACGCCGCGAGTTCGACGCGCGCAATGTCGCGCAGATAGGTCACACCGCCATCGGGCGTGGTCTTCACGATGATGTTGCCGAATTCGTCCTCGGTCTTCAGACGGCCGCGCGCATTCACCGACAACTGCAATTGCGTGCCCGGCACCGAAGGCGACGCGCCGATCACACCGGCCGCCACCTGAATGTTCTGCTCGCGAATCGCATTAGCCACTTCGGTCGCGGTCAAACCGCGCTGCGCGACCTTCTGCGGATCGAGCCACACGCGCATTGCGTAGTCGCCCGAACCCCACAACTGGACCTGGCCCACGCCCTGAATCCGCGCGAGACGATCCTTCACGTTCAGAACCGCGTAATTGCGCAGATACGTCATGTCGTAGCGGTCGTTCGGCGAGATCAGGTGCACGACCATGGTGAGCGTAGGCGAGCTCTTGATGGTCGTCACGCCGAGCCGCTGCACGTCTTCCGGCAGACGCGGCAACGCCTGGTTCACGCGGTTCTGCACGAGCTGGGTCGCGAGGTCCGGGTTCGTGCCGAGCTTGAAGGTGACCGTCAGCGTGAGATTGCCGTCGCTGTTCGCTTGCGACTGCATGTACAGCATGTTCTCGACGCCATTGATCTGCTCTTCGAGCGGCGAAGCGACGGCTTCCGCGATCACTTTCGGATTGGCGCCCGGATACTGCGCGTGGACCACGACCGACGGCGGCACCACTTCCGGGTACTCGGAAATCGGCAGCTTGAAGAGCGAAATCACGCCCGCCAGCAGAACCAATACCGATAGCACGCCCGCGAAAATCGGCCTATCGATGAAGAATTTGGATATGTTCATTGGAAGCTCTTGATGTTTGGAGCAAGCGGTTGGAGCACGCGCCGCGCGTTCAATGCCGCGGCGCGAACGCTCACGAGTTCTTGTCCGCTTTGGCGCGCTGCTGCGCGAGCGGCGCGCTGTTCGGGTCCTGGTCGGTCGTCATCGGCACCATGTGCGCGCGCACCGCGTCGCCGGGCCGCACGCGCTGAACGCCGTTCACCACAATCCGGTCGCCTGGTTTCAGGCCGCCCTTCACGACACGCAGATTGCCCTGCATGTCGCCGAGCGAAATCTCGCGATACACGACGTGATTGTTCTGGTCGACCACCAGCACGAACTTCTTGTCCTGGTCGGTGCCGACGGCGGCGTCGTCGATCAGCACCGCCGGATGCGGTTCGCTGCCGCCCACTTTCACGCGCGCATACAGGCCCGGAATCAGCGTGCCGTCCTGGTTGTCGAAACGCGCGCGCACGCGGATGGTGCCCGACGACGTATCCAGACGGTTATCCACCGACTCGATCGTGCCGCTGCGCGAGTAGCCGCTTTCATCCGCGAGACCGAGTTCCACCGGCACCTTGCCGCCGTCTTTCGCGCGACGCAGGTATTGCAGATACGTTTGTTCGTCCGCGTCGAACGATGCGTAGATCGGCGACACCGACACGAGCGTGGTCAGCGGCGCCGAGCCCGCACCTGCCGACACCACGTTGCCCACCGTGATTTCCGCGCGCGATACGCGGCCCGATACCGGCGCCGTGATCTTCGTATAGCCGAGATTGATGCGTGCGGTTTCGAGCGCGGCTTGCGCGGCCTTCAGGTTCGCACTCGCTTCGCGCGCGGCGTTCTGCTTCTCGTCGTAATCGCGCTTGGCGATCGCGTTGTCGGTGATCAGGCGTTGCGCGCGTTCCCAATCGCTTTGCGTGTAGCCCGTGCGCGCCTGCGCGGCCGCGAGCTGCGCTTCCGCGCGCGCGACTTCCGCCGCGTACGGGCGCGGGTCGATCACGAACAGCGTGTCGCCTTTCTTCACGAGCGCGCCGTCCTTGAAGTTAACGGACACGATGGTGCCTGGCACCTGCGAACGCACGTCCACTTTTTCTACCGCTTCTAGACGGCCCGAATAGCTCTGCCAGTCGGTGATCGTTTTTTGCACCACGGTGGCGACATCGACTTCCGGCACGATGGTCGGGGCGGCAGGCGAACTCGCGTCCACGCGGATTGCGCCGAATGTGCCGAGTCCGGCCAGCACGAGTACCGCTAGTGTGGCAACCGCCACGCGGCGGCGGGAAAGAGGAAGGATGGTCATGTGTAGCTCCCGGTATCGTTGATTAAAGTTCTGCTTGTTTCTGTTTCAGCGATGGGCGCGCGCATCGAAGCGCCACTGAAAAAATCGCACTGCCTCCTGCAAGGCGGGCGGATGATCGGCGAGCGCCGCATGCGAGACGGCCGGATAGCGGACCACCTGGGTCAGCACACCGGCGTCGATCAGACTGCTCGCGTATTTCTCCGCCTCGACATGCAGCACGTCGTTTTGCGCCGTCGCGATCAGCGTGGCCGGCAAGCCGGCGAGCCGCGACGATTCCAGCGGCGCCGCATACGGATGCATGCGTTGCGACGCCTGCGGCAAGTACGCGCGATAACAGGCCGCGCATTCTCTTGCCGTGATGTCCGAGCCGAGGCGCTTTTCATCGCCAAGGCGCGTGAGACTCGGGTCCAGCATCGGCCCGAACAAAGCTTGCGCGGAAATTTGCACGTCGCCGCGATCGCGCGCGATGAACGCGAGGCAATTGGCCAATTGGCCGCCCGCGTCGTGGCCGGCCACGCCAACCTTCCTGCTATTGCCGCCAAATGCACGCGCCCGCGTCTGCACCCACAATGCCGCGCGATGTGCGTCTTCGGGCGCAGCGGGAAATGGAAACTGCGGCGCGAGCGAATAACCGACCGACACCACCAATGCAGGTAAATGTTCTGCGAAATAACGCGACGCAAAGTCGGCCTGATCGATCGACCCCTTCGTAAAGCCGCCGCCGTGAAAATAAAGCAGTACCGGCAGTGCGGTTTTCTTCGGCTGCCGGTACAAACGCAACGTGATGTCCTGCGCGTGTCCTTCTATCTGTACGTCAGTGACTTCCAGTGCCGTGCTGTCGGCCCCGGCCGGCGCAATGCCGGCGGGCACAAATGAGTACGGCGGTTTGAATGCTTCCATGTCGAGCCGCGCAATGCGCAAAGAACTTCAATGGTGCGAATTGTGGGTTCGGCAGACTCGTAAATAAATGCCTATAATCCGGCAACACAATTCGGCCCCTCTGAACAATCGAACCGATTGCTCGGCGGATTCGAATCCTGCTCAGTACGCCTGCCCCTTCTGGAGGTTTGCAATGGACCGGCTTCAGGCCATGCAAGTGTTCACGCGTGTCGTCGACACAAACAGCTTTACTCGCGCGGCTGAAACGCTCGACCTGCCGCGCGCATCGGTTACCACGATCATTCAGAACCTCGAAGCGTTCCTCGGCACACGGCTCATGCACCGCACGACGCGGCGCCTGTCGCTCACGCCGGACGGCGCGGCGTACTACGAACGCTGCGTGCGCATCCTCGCGGACGTGGAAGAGACCGAGGCCAGTTTTCAGAGCGGCAATAAAAAGCCGCACGGCAAGCTGCGCATCGACATGCCGGGTTCGATTGGCCGCCTGCTGGTGATTCCACAACTATGTGAATTCCACAAGCGCTACCCGGACATCGATCTGCAACTCGGCTTGTCGGACCGGCCGGTCGACTTGCTGCAGGAAGGCGTGGATTGCGTGGTGCGCGTCGGCGCGCTACAGGATTCCTCGCTGGTGGCGCGACGGATCGGCCTCTTCGAGGGCGTGTCGTGTGCGTCGCCGGAGTACATCGAACGGGCCGGCATGCCGACTTCGCTCGAGGACCTGGAAAATCACAAAGCAGTCAATTACTTCTCGAGCCGCACGGGACGCACGCTCGATTGGGCATTCCTGGTTGATGGTAAAGAGGTTGAAGTAAAAATGAAGAGCATTGTGTCGGTGAACGACGCCGATGCCTACGTGACCTGCGGGCTGGAAGGTTTTGGCCTGATTCAGCCGGCGCTCTTCATGGTGCTGCCGCATTTGCGTGCGGGCCAACTCGTAGAAGTACTGCCCGAGATGAAGCCTTTGCCGATGCCTATTTCGGCAGTCTATCCGCACAGTCGGCATCTGTCGCCTAAAGTCCGTGTTTTCGTAGACTGGATTGCGGAAGTGTTCGACCGCTGCCCATTACTGAGTGGCCGCGGCACGCTCGACGCAACCTGCTCGAAGCGCACGCTCGAAGAACGCGAGTCCGCTCCGGCACTCGACACACCGGTTATATCCGAATGGGTCGCGTGACTCAACTCAATTGAAGTGCAAATAGTGAAACAGTGAATTCCAACCGCGGCGCTAATGCCGCGGTTGTTGTTTCGGCCTGTGTTTATAAGGCTTGTCGTTCGATTGTTCTGGAATCGCGACAATTCATTTCGCGAAAGCGCAATTTATCGGCGCTCCCTCGAAGTCTACATTTCACCCTGTCGCAGCACCCGTCGTGCTGCAAATGAATCGACAGGAGTGAATCATGAAACGCAATCTTCTCGCAGGTCTTACTCTCTCGCTGCTCGTGAGCGCGCCGGTATTCGCACAGAGCAACGGCATCGGCCACGCAGGCAGCTATCAGACTCAACCCACCGCCTCGACGACGGCGACGGGCGGCAAGACGCGCGCCGAAGTGCAGGCCGAACTGGTCGCCGCCTATCGCGACGGCTCGCTGCCTTCGCTCAATCGCACGACGTATCCGAACAAGGGCTTGATCGGCCAGACGCAAGCCGCGCGTATCGCGCTGCAGGAAGGCACGAATGGGGATGTCACGCGCGTGGCAAACGGTCAGTAAATTCTCAGCAATGCAACAAGAAGCTCGCCGCAATAGTTAGCCATCCGGATTAAATGCCGATGACGGCGAGCCGAACAGATCTCAGCACTTTATAAAGGAGCACACCATGACACCATCGGAACTCGACCACTGGAACACCGACTCCGCAGTATGGACGCCGTATCGCGCGCCGCAACGCTAATGCGCCGCGCCATTGCAACAAGGGCCGCAGTTCACATCGGGCGGCCCTTGTTGCAATCATTGGATTAGCGCTTCGGCACGCCTTCGCGCCATTCGCCCCAGTGCGTGACAATGTCCTGCACAAGCGGATTGCCCGAGCGATACAGGTTTTCCAGCGCAATCGTAAAGCCGCCTTGTGCTGAGTAGTTGAGCAAGTTATCAGCGCTCGTCTGTCCGTCATAAGGGCGGTCGAAATCCGAGCCCGCACGCACTACAGCCACGCGGTTCAAATCGACCTTATGCACCGAAGCCGCGCGTTTCAGTGCTTCATACGTCGCATTGTCTTCCTGCTGCGTCGTGCAATACGTGCCCTTTCCATCGGTCAATATTTTGGTCCAGTCGCGAGCGCGCTGCCCGAGCAATGTGCCGGACCACCATGTGTCGCCGGCGAGCGTATCGCACTGAATGACGGTCGGCGGACGATTAGCCGGCGCGTACGAATACTTGGCGCGCGCAGCCTGCGCCTGCGCATTGTCGGAAAGCACGACGTTGCGCGATAAAGCGAATGCCGTATCGGCAAGCTGCGTATTGAGCTGGAATACTTCGGTCCGGTAATCGAGCGGTGGCTTTTTCGCGGGGCTCTTTGTATTGATCCCAAGATAGCCGGTGTTCCAGCCGGCCGGAATTTCGCGCCCGTCAATTTCCCATTGAATGCCGAAGTCGACGAGATATTTCGCCCACGCCGCCGAGCCCACCGTGCCCTGTTGAGGATCGATGCCGGCAATCCCCGCGACCATGAAATACGTATGCCGCAAATCGAAACGCGGCGAGAACGTCAGCGCCATGATGGACGCCGCGGCATTCGTGTGGCCCATGCCGGTCGTCATCACGCAGACGTCCTGGCGGTTGCAATGCACTGCCGGATAATCCGGCGACAAGCCGTCCACCGGAATATCGCGCCACGGTCCGAGCTTGTCGAGCCACACCTGGCCCTCGGGACCGAACATCGAGATGATCATCACCTTGACCGGCCGCCCGCGCGAGCCGCCGTCGCCATGCGAGAAAGCGTCGCTGTCGTCCGCGCTTGCGGGTCCGGAAGTAAAGGCTGCGCATGCCGCGAGTGCAATGACGGATAGCGCGCCCAATGTGCGAGTCAGCATCGTGATCTTCCTTTTGCTTGTGATGCAGTTGGGGAGAGTGCCGCTTCAAGCCGGAAGAAGTATAGATGCGACGAAATTATTGTCCACTACACGACACGTCGATTACGTTAATCGCACGAAGCTCTCCGCGAGTGGCGAGTCGCCAGTCGCGTGCACCAGACAAAGGAAAATCACGCGCGCGGTACATCCGGTTCGAAAAACACCCAGCGCACTTGCGGAAAGGCGGCCTGCAAATCGGCCTCGATGATGTTGATCGCATCGACCATCGCGCGGCCGCTCGCATAGTCGATCATTTCGGCCTGCACTGCGACCACCACGTGA
Source organism: Paraburkholderia sp. RCC_158 (assembly GCF_041355255.1). Classification (NCBI taxonomy): domain Bacteria; kingdom Pseudomonadati; phylum Pseudomonadota; class Betaproteobacteria; order Burkholderiales; family Burkholderiaceae; genus Paraburkholderia; species Paraburkholderia sp. RCC_158. The sequence continues at coordinate 275,549 of NZ_JBFUPM010000001.1, forward strand.
CGTCCCCATTGCAGCGTGATCATATTGATGATGCCGCGAATTTCGCTGCGCGCGCGCAAATGCGCCTCGATGGCGCGGCGCACTTCGGGGCTCGCCGATTCGCCGACGATCATCGACTTCACCTCGCGCGCCACCAGTCCCGCGATCACCATCAGCAGCAAGCCGACGGCGATGGAGCCAAACGCGTCGTACATAGGATTGCCGGTCACGAGCGTGAGCAGCACCGCGGCAAACGCGATCGCGAGGCCCACGAGCGCCGCGATATCTTCGCCGGCGACAACCAGTAGTTCCGACTCGCGCGTTTCCCTGAACCATCGCCAGATGTTTTTCTCAGGATGCACGCGGCGGATTTCCCTCAGCGCGCCCCACAGCGAAAACGCCTCGAGCACCACCGACACGCCGAGCACCACGAGCGCGACATACGCGTACTGCAATGGCTCGCGCGCCATCAGCCGATGCACGCCTTCATAGACGGAAAACGCGCCGCCCACGAAGAACAGCAGTAACGCGACGAGCAGCGAATAAAAGTTGATCTCGCGGCCGCCGCCCATTGGATGCAAGGGACTCGCCGGCCGGCGTGCCTGACGCAGGCCGAACAGCAGCAGCAATTGATTACCGCAGTCGGCGGTCGAGTGAATGGCTTCGGCGAACATCGAGCCGGAACCGGTGAACGAAGCGGCAGCGAACTTGCAAACGGCAATGCCAAAGTTGGCGGCCAGCGCATAAATAATGGCTTTCGGCGATTCTTCTTTCATCGTTATCGAGGGCGTTGTTCAATTTGCGAAAGGCTTTGGGCTTCCGGGAATGCGTATTATGGCCATGCCGCACAGCATGTCCAACAGCGGCGCGCCATGTGTTGCGCCGCGCCGTCAACGCAGTCTCCACGCAACCCTCATGCCCTCTCGAGCGCGGCCATCTCGCGCACGATCACCAGCAGCATCGACAGACTCGCGCCCCCCGTGGCGCGCAAATCGGCAAGCAAACGCGCATAGCGTTCCAGTTGTGCGCCCCGCCTGTCGCGCCAGGCTTGAACCAGCGTGTCGGGCGCGGCTGAGTCGTCGGCGCCGGCGAGCGCGCTCATGGTGAGCGCGCGTTTGAGGCGCGCGAGTTCCGCCAATGCCGATGCGCGCGCGAGCATGTCCCAGTGCGACGGCGCGGGCAGCGCGGCCGCGCGTTCGCTGATCCAGTGGTAATTCAGCAGCGTGCCGAGCGCGAAATAAACGCCCGCCACGAGTTCGAGTTTGCGCTCGCACGTCGATGCCACTTCCGCAATGTCGAGCAGCGCAGCCGAGATTTCGCCACTGGCGATGCGCACCGCGAGGTCGCTGTCGACGCCCGCATCCACCAGCACGCGTTGTCGTTCGGACAGCGCTTCGAGATCCGCGGCCGGCAACAGCGCGGGCCATTGCGGCGCGAGACGTTGCGCGGCGTCGCGGCAACGCGCGAGCAGATCCGTCACGTCGTCGCCATTCACCGCCGGCGACGACAGATGCCGCAAGAACCACAACGCCGAGCGTTCGACGAGCCGCGCGACTTCGACGAACATGCGCGCCTGCACGTCGTCGGCGACGCGGTTATCGAGCGCGTCGATGCTGTGCCAAACGTGATCGAGGTCGAACACATCGCGCGCCATGATGCAGGCCCGCACGATGTCGCCCGGCCGCGCATCCGTCTCCTCCATCAGCCGGTGCACGAACTCGCAGCCGACGCGGTTCACGAGTGCGTTCGTGAGATGCGTCGCGAGGATCTCGCGGCGCAGCGGGTGCCGCTGCATCGGCTCGCTGAAACGCTGGCGCAAGGGCTTCGGAAAGTATTCGATCAGCATGTCGCTGACGAGCGGATCTTCCGGCACCGGCGATTCGAGCAGCGCATCGTACAGCCACATCTTGCTATACGCGAGCAGCACTGCGCGCTCCGGCGTGGTGAGTCCTTGTTTCGCAGCTTGCCGCTCAGCCACGTCTTCGTCGCTCGGCAGAAACTCGATTCCGCGATTCAGGCGGCCCGCGCGTTCGAGAAAACGCATGAGGCGAGCTTCCGCATCGAGCAGTTCGACGCCGAAACGGCCTGCAATCGACAGCGCCTGCGTCTGATAGTAGTTGTCCTTCAGCACGAGCAGGCCGACTTCGTCGGTCATTTCGGCGAGCAGCGCATTGCGCTGCTTGTCGGTCATCTCGCCGTCGGCCACGACCAGTCCCAGCAGAATCTTGATGTTGACCTCGTGGTCCGAGCAGTCGACACCGGCGGAGTTGTCGATTGCATCCGTATTGATGCGCCCGCCGCGCTGCGCGAACTCGATGCGGCCGAGTTGCGTGAGCCCGAGATTGCCGCCTTCGGCCACGACTTTGCAGCGCAATTCGGCGCCGTTCACGCGGATCGCATCGTTCGCGCGGTCGCCCACTTGCAGATGCGTTTCGCGCGTCGCCTTCACGTAGGTGCCGATGCCGCCGTTGTAAAGCAGATCGACGGGCGCCTGCAAAATCGCGCGCATCAGTTCGGCGGGCGACAACGCCGGCGCACTGATACCGAGCACCGACTGCACCGCGGGCGACAACGGAATCGTCTTGGCGGTGCGCGCAAATATGCCGCCGCCCGCTGAAATCAGCGAAGGATCGTAGTCGGCCCAACTCGAGCGGTCGAGAAGAAAGAGCCGCCCGCGCTCGGCAAGACTCGTCGCCGGATCGGGATTCGGGTCGAGGAAAATATGCCGATGATCGAACGCGGCCACGAGCCTGATATGCGGCGACAGCAGCATGCCGTTGCCGAACACGTCGCCCGACATATCGCCGATGCCGACCACCGTGAAGTCCATCGTTTGAGTATCGACGCCCATTTCGCGGAAGTGCCGCTTCACCGACTCCCACGCGCCGCGCGCGGTAATTGCCATCTTCTTGTGGTCGTAGCCGACCGAGCCGCCGGACGCGAATGCGTCGTCGAGCCAGAAGCCATATTCCTGCGAGATCGCGTTCGCGTAGTCGGAGAACGTGGCCGTGCCTTTGTCGGCGGCGACGACCAGATACGGGTCGTCGGGGTCGTGCCGCACCACGTCGCGCGGCGGCACGACGGTTGTGCCCGCAAGGTTGTCGGTCAGATCGAGCAGGCCGCGCAGAAACGTTTGATAGCAGGCAATGCCTTCGCGCATCGAGGCATCGCGCTCGCTTTGCGGCGGCGGGTTCTTCACGACGAAGCCGCCCTTCGAGCCGACCGGCACGATCACGACGTTCTTCACCATCTGCGCCTTCATCAGGCCCAGCACTTCCGTGCGGAAATCCTCGCGACGATCGGACCAGCGCAAGCCGCCGCGCGCGACACGTCCGCCACGCAAATGCACGCCTTCCACGCGCGGCGAATAGACCCATATTTCGAACATCGGCTTGGGCTCGGGCAAGCCGGGCACTTGCGCGGGATTGAACTTGAACGACAGATACGGCTTCGGCTTGCCATCCGCATCGAACACGTAATAGTTGGTGCGCTGCGTCGCCTTGATGACGCCGAGAAACTGCCGCAAGATGCGGTCTTCGTCGAGATTGGGAACCTGATCGAGCGCGCCGTCGATCGTCTTCATCAAGTTCTCGATGCGCGCTTCGCGTGTGCCGCCATGCGCCGGATCGAAGCGCGCGACAAACAATTCGACGAGCATTCGCGCAATCGCGGGATTGCCGGTCACCGCGCGCTCGATATACGCGTCGCTGAACGTGGAGCCGACCTGGCGCAGATACTTCGCATACGCGCGCAGTATCGTCACTTCGCGCGCGTTCAATTGCGCACGCAGAACGAGGCGGTTGAAGTCGTCGCTTTCTATCGCGCCGGTCCATACCTGCTCGAACGCGTCTTCGAAAAGGTCCTTCACGCGCTCGATGTCGAACTCCGCGTCGTCGGCAAGTTCCAGGCCGAAGTCGTGAATCCATGCTGGCGTCGAGCCGAGCGCCTCGATCAGATACGGCCGCTCTTCATCGACGCGCACGCCGAGATGTTCGAGCATCGGCAAGCTGCGCGACAGCGCGATCGGCATGCCCGCGCGATACACCTTGAAGCGGAACGCGCGCGGCCCGGCTTCGATCGGACGATAGAGGTTCATCGCGAGCCGCTCGCTGCCCTGCACGCGTTCGATCAACTCGATGTCGCGTACTGCCGTGCGCGCGGCATAGTCGTCGCGATAGCCCGGCGGAAACGAATCCGCGTAGTGTTGCAGCAGACGGTTGCCCTGCTCTTCGCCGAATGCGTCGAGCAGCGCATCGGCAAGATCGTCCTGCCAGCGGCGCGCGACCTGCACGAGGCGCGCTTCGAGTTCGCGCGTGTCGACACGCGGCATGCCGCCCGGCTTTGCATGAACCACGAAGTGAATGCGCGCGAGTGTCGATTCCGAAAGCAGCGGCGTGAATTCGACGCTCGCTCCGTTGAAGGCATCCGCGAGCAGATTGGCGATACGTTGCCGCAAATCGGTGTTGTACTTGTCGCGCGGCACGAACACGAGGCACGACACGAAGCGGTCGAAGCGATCGCGCCGCACGAAAAGACGCGTGCGCTGATGTTCCTGCAAACGCAGTACACCGAGCGCGGTATCGTAGAGCTGGTTTTCGTCGGCCTGGAAGAGTTCGTCGCGCGGATACGTTTCGAGCACCGTCACGAGCGATTTCGCGAGATGACCTTTCGGCAAGAATCCGGCGCGTCTCACGATATTTGCGCATTTGCGCCGCACGATAGGAATTTCCGCCGCCGACAAAAAATACGCGGTGGATGTGTAAAGCCCGATGAAGCGCCGCTCGCCGATCACCTTGCCGTCCGCGCCGGTCAGCTTGATGCCGACATAATCGAGGTAGCCTGGCCGATGCACCGTCGCGCGCGAGTTGGCCTTGGTGAGAAAGATCGGCGACGCGCTTGAAATGATTTCGGCGGCGGCCGGAGGCAATACAGTTACTTCCGATGCGGCCGCCGCGCCGTCAGCGCTTGCGCGCAATTCGTCGCGCATGATGCCGAGGCCCGAACCCGGCACCGCACGCAAGCCGTAGCCCGTGCCTTGTTGTTGCACCAGTTCATAGTCGCGCTGGCCAAGAAACGTGAAATGATCGGCGACCATCCATTCGAGAAACGCACGCGCTTCCATCGCATCCGGCCCGCTCTCGCCGACCTTCATGCCTTTGATCGTGACGCGCGCGAGTTCGACTATCTTCGGCCAGTCTTCCACCGCGGCGCGCACGTCGCGCAGCACTTTCGCGATGTCGTCGCGCAGCGCATCGAGCTTTGCCGCGTCGCCGCAACGGTCCACTTCGAAGTGAATGAACGAGGCCAGTTGCGAGCGCGTGTCGGCGGCTTCTTCGGCGCCTTGCGTCACGCGCGCGATGTCGCCATCGGCACCGCGCCAGATGCGAAACACCGGATGCACGACCGAATGCAGCGCGAGTCCCTGGCGATTGACCGCCATCGAAACGGAGTCGACCAGGAACGGCATGTCGTCGTTGACGATCTCGATCACCGTGTGATCGGAATGCCAGCCATGCTGTTCGAGAATCGGGTTATAGACGCGCAGCCTTTCCTTGCCCGGCACGAAGCGCTGCGCGGTCTGCCAGTGCGCGAGCGCGGCGCCGTACAGATCGGGGATGGAGCGGCCTTGCAGATCGTCGGCGTCGACGAAATCGTAGTAGTGCCGCAAAAACGGTTCGACGATGTCAAACGCCGGCTCGGGCAAGCGCGCTCGTGCAAACTCGACGACATCGTTCAGCAAGTGCGTGACGGCTTCTTCGTTCTTTGCTTGCATGATGAACTCCCCCGGTTGGCGGCAATGTGGGAATTGCCCGGATCGGATGCATCGTCTGAGGAACGATTATGCACCTGCATGCAGCAGGGCGACCGGCGCCGCGAGTTAGGTTATACCCGCTGCCTCGGCTTATGCTGCAAGCGCGCAATTGCGCGCTTAACGCGGCTGGCCTATCGCGGCTTAACGCGTGGCCGTGCTCTCGACGGTTTCGTGGGCAAGCCATGCGCGGATCTGCTCGGCGACCCACGCGGGATCGTCGTGCGGCAGATCGTGACCGGCCCACGCATGCTCGCGATGCGGCGCGCCCCACGCCGCCGCGAGCCTTGCCGAACATGCGGGATCAACGAGCCGGTCGTCGCGCGACGACAGAAGCAGCAGCGGGCAAGCCGGTTTTGCCGCGTCCGCGGTAAAGCGCGCCGCCGCCCACAATTGCCGCCATGCATTGCCGCGGCTCACCGGTGCGCCGCGGCGAATCGTGGCCCATGATTCGAGATCGGCCTGGAGCGTGTCGGCGTTATTGCACGTCAACCGATGAATAACAGTCTCGGCGCGCGTCGCGTCGTGCCAATGCGTAGCAACTGTCACGAGACCCGGCCACGCCGACGGACGCAGCCGCTCATGCACGCGGCTGAACGGACGCATGCTCGTGTTGATCAACACGAGCCGCTCGATGTCATCGGGATGCCGCTGTGCCCAGGCGGTCGCGACCATGCCGCCGAGCGACATCGCCAGTATGTTGAACGGGCCCGCCGCGCCTCGTTGCCTCGCAGCCGCGCGCACGAATTCGACCATCGCGGCGACCGTCGACGGCGCGCGCAACTGCGCGAATTCGCCGTTGCCCGGCAGATCGAGCAGCAGCAGATGCGGCCCGCCGCCAGTGGCTTCGCGCAACGCGTCGGGCAGGCGTCCCCAATGACGCGTCTCGCGTGTCAGGCCGCGCAGCAAAACCCACGTGCTCATGCGGTGTGCGCCTTGTACCAATGATCGATCGCGCTTTGCAGCAATTGCTCGCGGCGGTTGCCTTGCGGCAGCCAGCGCTGCGACGAGAAAGCCGCGCGCGCCAGAAAATCCAGCAGGTTCGCGTGACGCCGCAACACGCGCGCCGTGCGATGCGCCTTCACCGGATTGAAGAAGCCCTGACGCGAAAACAATTGGCGCGGGTTCTTCTTGATCCACAGCCATGAGCCGAGTTCGAGCGTCATCGGCAGAAAGACGTTGGGTGCGGGCGCGCGGTCGTACGCGAAGTCCCACAGGTCGCCGTGCAGCAGATATTGATGGCTTTGCGGCTCGAACGTGTAGCCATGATGCGGATGCGAGCGCTCGAACATCGTTTTCAGCACGTACATTTCCGGCAAATGCGGCATCAGCTTGCGAGTGCGCGCGTACGGAAACCAGATGCTGTCGCTCCAGCCGTAGCCCGAATGGCAATCGAGCGCGATGCTCAACGGCCGCGCCGCCAGTTCCGTTTCGACCACCTGAAGCAGCGCGGCAGCCTCGGCTTCCATCGGAGCGCCGCGGCGTCCGCGATACCACGGCAGCCATGCGCCGACGCGCTGGCCGCCGGCGAGCAGCGGCACGCGTTCGTCGGCGTTTTGCGGCGCATTGCGCATCAGGTCGACGCCGTTCGGATTGGCGCGCGTGGCCGCCCACATCCCACCGGGATTGACGATCGGCATAAACACGAGGCGAATGGACTGCAGTTGGCGGACGAGCAGTTCGTCCCACTCGAGCCGCGCAAGCAGCGCGCGCATGTAGTCGAGCACGAGTTGCGAGCCGATTCGCTCGAGCCCATGAATGCCGCCGAAGAAGCCGATGGCCGGCGCCTGCGGATCGGTCGAGCCGATGCTCGCGGTATGCACGCCGAAGCGCCGGCCGCGCACCGTCGTCTCGCAGACCGTGCGGATCGCGAAGCTCGCGCTGCCCTGATCGAGGATCGTCTTGAGATCTTCGTACTCCGCAAAGGTGTCGGGAAGGAAGCTCAAAGGCTGCATGTGGGCGTCGCGAGGAGTGCGGGAGGTCAGGGACGGCACGGCGAATGACGCAATATAGCCTGGCTGCAAGTCAACCTGCATGACGGCTGAACAGATGTGAAACGCCGTCACACGCACGTCATTTGGCCGTCATTTGCCCGTCATTTTCGGCGCCACAAATTTGCGATTTTCGCCCCATAAAGCCCCTTTGCTTTAGTCGCCCACTCATCGCGTCGCGCGTTCTGCTGGAATAATCACGGGCTTGCGGCCGGAGTCGGGCCAGCTAACCCTTGGCCCGTTCTCGCCTTCAATGGAAACCGTCGTCGTCCTGCTGGTCCTGCTGTCGGCGCTGCTCCACGCGACGTGGAATGCGTTCCTGCATCTGTCGGAAGACCGCATCTGGCTGCTCGGCATGATGGCGATTCCTTACCTCGCCGTGAGCGCGGTCGGCGTGATCGTCCTGCCGATACCCGCGCCTGCCGCGTGGCCATATATCTTCGCGTCGGTCGTGCTCGAGTTCGGCTATCTGCTCGCGTTGATCCGCGCTTATCGAAGCGGCGACTTCGGCCAGATCTATCCGATTGCGCGCGGCCTGTCGCCGATGCTGGTGTTCGTCGGCGCGCTCGTGTTCGCTCATGAATCGCTGAAACCGCTCGCGGCGATCGGCGTCGCGCTCGTGTCGTGCGGCATCGTTTCGCTCGCGTTTCGGCGCGGCATGCGCTTCTCCGGGGAGAGCGTGCCGTTCGCGCTGCTGACGGGCTTTTTCATCTCCACGTATTCGGTTGTCGACGGAATCGGCGCGCGCGTCGCGGGCAATGGCCTCAGTTACATCATGTGGGTCTATCTGATCTGGAACGTGCCGCAGTTTCTGCTCGCGTGGCATTGGCGCGGCGGGGCGAAGGGGCTGTTCATCGGCCGCGCGGTGGTGTTCAAGGGCATCGCGTCGGGCGCGCTCGCGTTGTTCGCGTATTGCCTGATCATCGAGGCTTACCGTTATCTGCCGATCGCGATGGTCTCCGCGCTACGCGAATTGAGCTCGATCTTTGCGGTGCTGATCGGCTGGCTGTTCATGCGCGAGAAGCTGACCGCGCGGCGCATCGTGGCGTGCGCACTTGTTACGCTCGGGGCAGTGCTGATTCGCATCTGACGCAAATCCGCCGCGCTCGGTGAATCCGCTCGCCGGCCAAATTGGCTCCTACATTTTTATAGAAATGGCTCTGAAGCTCAGAGCCAAATCTCACTATAGTCGCTGCATGTGCCGCGCCTTGCCGCGCGGAGTCCGCCGACAGCGAGGAGCCACGTGATGAACCTGAAGAACGCAGAACTGAAGAGCCGCAAGGACGCAGCCACGCCGCGCGGCGTCGGCGTAATGTGCGATTTTTACGCGGCGCGGGCCGAAAACGCGGAACTCTGGGACGTGGAAGGCCGCCGCTTCATCGACTTCGCCGCCGGAATCGCCGTGTGCAACACGGGCCATCGTCATCCGAAAATCGTGGCCGCGATTCGCGACCAGCTCGATCATTTCACGCACACCGCGTATCAGATCGTGCCGTACGCGTCGTATGTCGAACTCGCTGAAAAGCTCAACGAGCGTGCGCCCGGCGATCATCCGAAGAAAACCGCTTTCTTCACGACCGGCGCCGAAGCCGTCGAAAACGCGATCAAGATCGCGCGCGCCGCGACCGGGCGTCCGGGCGTGATCGCCTTCACCGGCGGCTTTCACGGCCGCACGCTGATGGGCATGGCGCTGACCGGCAAGGTCGCGCCGTACAAGCTCGGCTTCGGGCCGTTCCCGTCGGACGTGTTCCATGCGCCGTTTCCGAATCCGTTGCATGGCGTGACCACCGCCGATTCGCTGAAGGCCATCGACTTTTTGTTCAAGGCCGACATCGATCCCAAGCGCGTGGCCGCGATCATCTTCGAACCGGTCCAGGGCGAAGGCGGCTTCTATCCCGCGCCGGCCGAGTTCGTGCGCGCGCTGCGCAAGCTGTGCAACGAGCACGGCATTCTGCTGATCGCCGATGAAGTGCAAACCGGCTTCGCGCGCACCGGCAAGCTGTTCGCGATGCATCACTACGACGTCGTGCCTGACCTGATGACGGTCGCCAAGAGCCTCGCGGGCGGCATGCCGCTGTCGGGCGTCATCGGCCGCGCCGACGTAATGGACGCCGCGGCGCCCGGCGGACTCGGCGGCACGTACGCGGGCAATCCGCTCGCGCTGGCGGCGGCGCATGCGGTGCTCGACATCATCGACGAAGAGAAGCTGTGCGAGCGCGCTGTCGTTCTCGGCGATCGCGTCAAGGCCAAGCTGATCGAACTGCAAAAAGATGCGCCGCAAATCGCCGATGTGCGTGGCCCTGGCGGCATGGTGGCCGTTGAGTTCTGCAAGCCGGGCAGCGTGGAGCCGGACGCGGACTTCACGAAGCGCGTGCAGGCGCGCGCGCTCGAACGCGGCCTGCTGCTGCTCGTGTGCGGCGTTTATTCAAACGTGGTGCGCTTCCTGTTTCCGTTGACGATTCAGGACGCCGTCTTCGACGAGGCGCTCGCCATTCTCCAGGACGTCATCAAGGACAGCGTTGCTGTCGCAGCCTGAGGAAAACGACCGATGACCACGCTGACTCTGAAAGACCCGTCCCTGCTGAGGACCGCCGCCTACATTGCGGGCGAATGGCAAGGCGCCGACGACGGCGCGACCTTCGACGTCGTGAATCCCGCGACCGGCGAAGTAATCGCGACGGTGCCGCGCATGGGTGCGGCGGAAACACGCCGCGCCATCGACTCGGCGAACGCCGCGTGGCCCGCATGGCGGGCAAGCACCGCGAAGCAACGCGCGGTGGTCCTGCGCAAATGGCACGACCTGATGCTGGAGAACGCCGACGACCTCGCGCTGATTCTCACCACCGAGCAAGGCAAGCCTCTTGCCGAGGCCAAGGGCGAGATCCAGTACGCCGCGTCGTTCCTCGAATGGTTCGCGGAAGAAGGCAAGCGCGTGAATGGCGACACGATTCCGACGCCCGCGAGCGACAAGCGCATTGTCGTGACGAAGGAACCGGTCGGCGTGTGCGCCGCCATCACGCCGTGGAATTTCCCGGCCGCGATGATTACGCGCAAGGTCGGCCCGGCGCTCGCGGCGGGCTGCCCGATCATCGTCAAACCGGCTGAAGCCACGCCGCTCTCGGCGCTCGCGCTCGCCGTGCTTGCGGAACGCGCGGGCGTGCCGCGCGGTGTGTTCAATGTGGTGACGGGCGAGCCGAAGGCGATCGGCGCAGAAATGACCGGCAATCCGGTCGTGCGCAAGCTGTCGTTCACGGGCTCGACGCCGGTCGGGCGTCTCTTGATGGCGCAGTGCGCGCCGACGGTGAAGAAGGTATCGCTGGAACTGGGCGGCAACGCGCCGTTCATCGTTTTCGACGACGCGGATCTCGACGCCGCCGTGGCCGGCGCGATTGCGTCGAAGTATCGCAACAGCGGCCAGACCTGCGTGTGCACGAACCGCTTCTACGTGCACGACAAGGTCTACGATGCCTTCGCCGACAAATTGCGCGCCGCCGTCGAACAACTGCAAGTGGGCCGCGGCACCGAGGCCGGCGTCACGCAAGGTCCGCTGATCAACGAAGCGGCTGTGCTCAAGGTCGAGTCGCATATCGAGGACGCGCTCGCCAAAGGCGCGCGCGTGCTCACGGGCGGCAAGCGTCATGCGCTCGGTCACGGCTTCTTCGAGCCGACCGTGCTCGCGGATGTCACGCCCGACATGAAAGTGGCGCGCGACGAAACCTTCGGGCCGCTCGCGCCGCTGTTCCGTTTTTCATCGGACGACGAAGTAATCCGGCTCGCGAACGATACCGAGTTCGGTCTTGCGTCGTACTTTTATAGCCGCGACATCGGGCGCGTATGGCGCGTCGCGGAAGCGCTCGAGTACGGCATGGTGGGGATCAACACCGGACTGATTTCGAACGAAGTGGCGCCGTTTGGCGGCGTCAAGCAGTCGGGTCTGGGGCGCGAAGGCTCGCACTATGGCATCGACGATTATGTGGTCGTGAAGTATATGTGTGTGGGTGGGGTTTGAAGGGGGGAACGGCAGGCTGAGGCGTGCCGTTTTTTACCTATCGCGCGACGAACCTCGCCGCGCCGCCGTCAATCAGTGGCCGACATAAACCGGCGCCGAATACGAGCTCGAAGTGACCTCAGCCCGGCTGCCCGCTTGCGACGATCCGTTGGTCGCCGGGCCATAGCCGCTCGTGTGAGCGGTGCCGTTCTGCGCGGCGACGCGCGCTTCGGCGGCCTGGATGTTCGCCGGGTAATCGTAGTCGTTCGACGTTGCCGGGTTGTAGCCGGCCTTCTCCAGTTGAACCAGTTCGGCGCGAACCTGAGCGCGCGTGACCGGCTGGTTCGACCGGGCAAAAGCAGCAAGCGGTGCGGAAATAAGAGCGGCGATAACAGCAGCTTCGATCAGCGATTTCATGATGACCTACCTCCAGAGATTGTTTTGTCAGGCGCTGAAGGCGTTGTGTCTTCAGCCGATGAACACAGTCTAGGAGGCCGGCGACCTAGGGTAAACCCCGAATCGGTGAATTCACTGTTGCTGCGCTTGTGATAATCCTTCAACACGCGCATTAATTAGCGCTTTGGGTGGCACCAAACCGCCGCTCGCCTGCCGGTCGCTCCTCGGGCTTGCACCGAATCGCGCACGATAAGTCCGCGAGAAGTGCGACGGCGACTCGAATCCGCAGGCGACGCAAATCGACGTGATCGACATGTCGGTCTGTTGCAAAAGCTCGCGCGCGCGGCCGAGCCGCAACTGCAGATAGAAGTGCGTCGGCGTGTCCTTCAGCGACGCGCAAAAGAGCCGCTCCAGTTGCCGGCGCGTCACGCCGATTTCCTGCGCGAGCCGGTCGGGCGTCAGCGGCTCTTCCATGTGCTGCTCCATCACGCCGATCACCTGGATCAGCTTGCGGTTGTGCACGCCGTAGCGCGCGGCAATCTCCATGCGCTGATGGTCGGAGCGCTGGCGGATGCGGCTCACCACGAACTGCTCCGACACGGCGGACGCGAGCGCCGCGCCGTGCTTGCGTCCGATCAGGTCGAGCATCATGTCGATCGACGCAGTGCCGCCCGCGCACGTGATGCGCCGCGCGCCGATCTCGAACAGTTCCTGACTGGCATCCAGCGACGGATAACGCTCGCGAAATGCCGAGAGCGCCTCCCAATGCACGGTCACGTTGTCCGCGCCGCCCAGCAGCCCGGCTTCGGCGAGCACGAAGCTGCCCGTGTCGATGCCGCCGAGCGTCGCGCCCGCGCGCTCCAGGCGCTTCAACCATTCGGCGAGTTCGCGCGTGTAGCAGGCGAGCGGCTCGAAGCCCGCCACGACGAAGAGCGTCGCCGTGCTGTCCGTGAGGTCCGTGCCACGCAGGTCGCCGATGGCCGCGTCCGCGTTGATCGAAATGCCGTTGCTCGCTGCAACCGGCGCGCCGTCCAGACTGAGAATGCGCCATCGGTACAACTCGCCGCGAAAGCGGTTCGCCACGCGCAAGGGCTCGACGGCGGACATGAAGCCGATCGCCGAATAGCCCGGCAGCAGCAAAAACGATATTTCTTCAGGCATGTCGCGGGAATCCGGTGAAAGGCGGCGTGAAAGTGACAAGCCGTCGAAAGCAGCGAAAAGCGCAAGTGAACGCGCGGTTTCCGGCGAGCGTAGCAAGCAGACTGCGAGCGGACAAGGCGCGCCAAAATTGGTCCATAGCCGATGCCGTGCCGCAATGCCGCCGGAAGCTCGCTGCAATGCCGACGCCCGCTCGCGCATGCTGGTTTTCCCTCGTTGTCGCGTGGAAGCAAGAACGGGTCGCTGATGGTCGCTTTGGCGGCAATATGGGGCATTAACGTTAGTGCCATTCCAACCGCATCGTCGATGGACTCACATAGCACCTCACGCATCACTTATCACTTGCCGGTGGGCCGCAGTTCGCATTCGCGCATCAAAGCGGCCCTTTCGAAAACGCGCTGTCAGACGTGCATAAGCGTCAATAGGGGAAGGTCATGAAGTCACGCATCACCACCTTGCTTGCCCAACTTGCCCGGCTTGCGTGCCTCGCGGCCGCGGGCGGCGCCGCCGTCGCCGCGCTGCCCGCGTTTGCGCAGGATCCGCCCGCGTGCCGCGCGGTGCGTTTCGCCGACATCGGCTGGACGGACATCACGTCGACCACCGCGCTCGCCTCCACGGTCTTCGAAGGGCTCGGTTATCAGCCGGTCACGACCGTTGCTTCTGTGCCGATTTCGTTTGCCGGTTTGAAGACGAAACAGCTCGACGTGTCGCTCGGCTACTGGTGGCCGGTGCAGGAGAAAGCGATTGCGCCGTTCGTCGACTCGAAGGCAATCGACGTGCTGCAGCCGCCCAACCTGACCGGCGCAAAAGCAACCTTCGCCGTGCCGGGCTATGCGTACGACGCGGGCCTCAAAACATTCGCCGACATCGCGAAACATCGCGATCAGCTCGACGGCAAGATCTACGGCATCGAGCCTGGCAGCAGCGCCAACGCGGCCATCCAGAAGATGATCGCCACCAACAAGTTCGGCCTCGGCGGCTTCAAGCTGATCGAATCGAGCGAAGCGGGCATGCTCGTTTCAGTGGAGCGCGCGATCCGCGACAAGAAATGGGTGGTGTTTCTCGGCTGGGAACCGCATCCGATGAACATTCAGATCGACATGAAGTACCTGTCCGGCAGCGACGGCGTGTTCGGCCCCAACGACGGCGAAGCGCGCGTTTATACGTTGACGTCGCCCGACTATCTGACGCGCTGCCCCAACGCGGGCAAGCTCGTAAGCAACCTGCGCTTTTCGACGCAGCTTGAAAACGTGGTGATGCAATCGGTGATGAACAAGCAAAAGCCCGCCGATGCCGCGAAAGCCTATCTGAAGAAAAACCCGCAAATACTCGACGCGTGGCTCGCCGGCGTGAAGACCTACGACGGCAAGGACGGTTTGCCTGCGGTGAAAGCCTATCTCGGGCTTTGATTTTCGAAGCGTCGCGCATTGAACATCTACAGGAACTTGCACGCATGAACCATGAAGTCATCGTGACCTGCGCGGTCACCGGCGCCGGCGACACCGTCGGCAAGCATCCCGCGATTCCGGTTACGCCGAAGCAGATCGCCGAGGCCGCCATCGAAGCCGCGAAAGCAGGCGCGACCGTCGCGCACTGCCACGTCCGCGATCCGAAGACCGGACGCGGCAGCCGCGATCCGCAGTTGTATCGCGAAGTGGTCGACCGAATCCGCTCGTCGGGCACGGACGTCATCATCAATCTGACGGCGGGCATGGGCGGCGATCTGGAAATCGGTCCCGGCGAAGATCCCATGCGCTTCGGCGCGAACACGGATCTGGTCGGCGGCCTGACGCGCCTCGCGCATGTCGAGGAGCTGTTGCCGGAAATCTGCACGCTCGATTGCGGCACGCTCAATTTCGGCGACGGCGACTATATCTATGTATCGACGCCCGCGCAATTGCGCGCCGGTGCAGCGCGCATTCAGGAACTGGGCGTAAAACCCGAACTGGAGATCTTCGACACGGGGCACTTGTGGTTCGCGAAGCAGTTGCTCAAGGAAGGGCTGCTCGACGCGCCGCCGCTCTTTCAGCTATGCCTCGGCATTCCCTGGGGGGCGCCCGCCGATACGACGACCATGAAAGCGATGGCCGACAACCTGCCGCCCGGCGCGCAATGGGCCGGCTTCGGCATCGGCCGCATGCAGATGCCGATGGTCGCGCAGGCGATGCTGCTCGGCGGCCACGTGCGCGTCGGCCTCGAAGACAACATCTGGCTCGATAAAGGTGTGCCCGCAACCAACGGCACGCTCGTGCAGCGCGCGGTGGAAATCATCGAGCGTCTTGGCGGACGCGCACTGACGCCCGCCGAAGGCCGGCGCAAGCTCGGCTTGCCCGCGCGCGGCGAACGGCAACTCGAACGGCGCGCAGCCGGCGAATACGCGTGATCGCGACAACCAGCAACGCATAGGCAAACAAGGAAACGTCAGCAATGGCAGTGATCGTCAACATCAAAACATTCGCCGCGATCGGCGCGGGCGTGATCGGCAGCGGCTGGGTGGCGCGCGCGCTCGCGCACGGGCTCGACGTGATCGCGTGGGATCCGGCGCCGGGCGCGGAAAAACAGTTGCGCGAGAACGTCGCGAATGCATGGCCCGCGCTCGAGCGCGTCGGCCTCGCGGAAGGCGCGTCGCCATCGCGGCTGCGCTTTGTCGATACGATCGAGGCGTGTGTCGCCGACGCCGACTTCATTCAGGAAAGCGCGCCCGAGCGCGAGGAATTGAAGCTCGCGTTGCACGAGCAGATTAGCCGCGCGGCGAAGCCCGACGCGATCATCGCGTCGTCGACGTCGGGGCTTTTGCCGAGCGATTTCTATGCACGCGCTGTGAACCCGGAGCGTTGCATCGTCGGGCATCCGTTCAATCCGGTTTATCTGCTGCCGCTCGTGGAAGTGCTCGGCGGCGAGCGCACGGCTTCTGAGACCATCGACGCCGCGCTGCGCATTTATCGCTCGCTGTCGATGCGCCCGCTGCGGGTTCGCAAGGAAGTGCCCGGCTTCATCGCCGACCGGCTGCTCGAAGCGCTGTGGCGCGAGGCGCTGCATCTGGTCAACGAGGGCGTCGCGACCACCGGCGAAATCGACGACGCGATCCGCTTCGGCGCGGGCATCCGCTGGTCTTTCATGGGGACGTTCCTGACCTACACGCTCGCGGGCGGCGACGCGGGCATGCGCCATTTCATGCAGCAATTCGGTCCCGCGCTGGAGCTTCCGTGGACTAAACTGATAGCGCCGAAGCTGACGGACGAACTGATCGACCGCGTTGTCGACGGCACCGCCGAACAGGTCGGCCCGCGCTCGATCAAGCAACTGGAGCGCTACCGCGACGACTGCATCACGAGCGTGCTCGCGGCGATTGGCGAGGCTAAGGCGCGGCATGGGTTGATGGCTGCGGATTGACGCCGGCGCGGCGCGCGACCCAATTCGCACGTCGCACGCCGCACACAAACCCAAGACCACGGAGACCCGCAGCATGCCGCAAACCGCTTCTTCCCTGCCCTGCTATCGCGACACGGTCCGCGCGGAATGGGTCGACTACAACGGCCATTTGCGCGACGCGTTCTACATGCTGATCTTCAGCTTTGCGACCGACGAGCTGATCGACCGGATCGGTTTGCCCGACGCCGTGCGCAAGGAACGCGGCCGCTCTATCTACACGCTCGAAGCGCACATCAACTATCTGCACGAGATCAAGGAAGGCACGCGCGTGCGTGTCGATATGCGCGTGCTCGCGCATGACACCAAGCGGCTGCATCTCTACCTCGAAATGTTTGCCGACGAAGGCGACACGCCGGTCGCCGCGGGTGAGCAAATGCTGCTGCACGTCGATACGAGCGGGCCGCGCTCCGTCGCATTCGACGCCGACGTCGCCGCGCGCGTAAAAGAACTGGCCGACGCGCAAGCCGCATTACCAGCCGCCGCCTACGCGGGCCGCATGATCGGCCTGCCCGCCGCCGCGCAACGCAGCCGGAGCCAACAGCATGCTTGAGCCGCAAATGGCGGCGTTCATCGCGCGAGCCGCCGCGCTGTATCCCGGAGGACATAACACGTCGGGCGCGTCCATCGCGCCGCCCGAGCAACGCGAAGCCTATGACCGTTACGCGGCCGCGCTCACTCCGCCATTGCCGCCGCAAGTCGTCACCGAAGATGCGCAATTCGAGGCCGCTGTGGGTCATCCGATTGCGTTGCGGCTCTATCGCAACCGTGCGAAAGCGGACGGCATGCCGCGCGGCGTCGTGCTGTACTTCCACGGCGGCGGCTTCGTGCTTGGATCGCTGGACAGCCATCAACTGATCACGGCGCGCCTTGCCGCGGACACGGGCCTCGACGTGATCGCCGTCGATTACCGGCTCGCGCCCGAACACCGCGCGCCGTCCGCGCACGACGACTGCCTGGAGATCACGCGCGCCGCCCTGCAACGCAGGCTGCCCTTTGATCTTCCCGCCGACGCCGCGTTGCAACTGGCCGGCGACAGTGCCGGCGGCACGCTCGCGGCCAGCGTGGCGATGCGTTTGCGCGACGAGGGCATCGACGGGATACGCGGTGTTGCGCTGATCTATCCGATGCTCGGCACCGACCCGCAGCCGCCCGCACGCGACACCGAAGCGCACGCACCCATGCTGACGCTCGCCGACGTCCACGCGTTTCGCGACATGTATTGGGGCGGAAGTTGGGGCCGCAGTTCGGGTGAAAGCGCGCCGTATCCCGAGTGGACGGTGCCGCTCGACGCCGCACGTTATGACAGCCTTCCGCCTACGCTCGCGATCGGCGCGGAGCACGATCCGCTCAGAGACGACGCCCGCGTATTCGCCGAACGCATTCAGGCGGCGGGCGGACAAGCGCGGCTATGGATCGGCGCCGGACTCGTGCATGGCTGCTGGCGCGCCATCGAATCGAGCCCTGGCGTGCAAGCCATGCATGACGAAGTGTGCCGCTTTCTGTGCGCGAACGCCGGAGCGGCTTGAGCGGCGTATTCGCATGGGCCTTATGGGCGATCAATAAAACCGCGCCAATGCGTCGTCATCCAGGCGCCGTTACGCGAGCCCTATCCGAATTGCACGGCTCTTGTCGCGCATGAATGGCCACATCGCGCATTTCCCCAACAGCATGGAATGTCTCGTCGTGCCGGCAGCCCTAGCGTGCCCGGTCGCTCCGCCACTGCGCGAACGTCAGCGGCCTGACGCCGCCTTGCGCCACTTCCGGCGACTCCACCTGGCTCCAGCAGTAGAACGCGTCGCCCCAACCGGGAATGGGCTGCGGCTTGAGCATTCTGAATTCGACATTCGACCGGAACGCAAGATGCGGCCAGAAAAGCGGCATGACCTCGCGCACGGCCATCTGCCTGAGCAGATCGGCCGGGCCGCTTTCGTCCGCGACGATTTCGCCTTGCGCAATCCAGTCGTGCTCGGCCCACGCGACGAACACGCTCGCCCTTCCCTCGCGATCGAACATCAGAATGGCATTCTGCTCGGGACGCCAGTAATACTCGACAATGCATTTGTCCTTCACGACCTGATCGATCACGGTGCGCGTGCGCGGATCGCAATATGTGATGCCGTTCTCGCCCAATGCGAGCCAGCCCGCCTCGGAGCAATGGCGGCTCTTCGCGTCCTTCAGAAAATGCACGAGCCGGTTCGCCGAATCCGCGTCGGTCTTGCGCAGATATAAATCGACAATGCCCGCATTGAATGCCTTGACGGCGACGGTTTCGTCGGCGACGCCCGTCAGCAGGATTTTTGCGCAATGCAGGTTGGATATCGACGACAGAAACTCGACGCCGCTTATACCCGGCATGTCGTAGTCCACCACGACCGCGGCTACCTCGGAGAAACGCGAATCGCGCGCCAGCACGTCGCGCTGCGGCGACGTTTCGACGAAGCGTTCAAAGCCCGTCTCGCTCAAACACGCGGAAGCCGGCGCGAACTCGAGCGAGTTTTCGCGCGCGTGCTGACGGATAAAAGCCAGCGCCGTTTGCGGACGCGAGAAAAACAGATTGGTGGAAACATCCGGGAAGAAACGGCGCAGCGCGTCGAGGTAGTTGTCGTTGTCGTCGACGAAAACAACCGTGGTCGGATAGGAGACGGGTGGTCGAATAAACTTGTTCATATTTTCACGTGGTTCGTCAGCCCCGCCGCAGGCGGGATCGCCGTGACAGGCTCGCCGGTCGCCGCATGCGCTCACGTGGAACATGCCGGGCGCGCCGCCGCTGCGTACACGCCGGTCTTTCTATCGCTGTTGCCGGGCCGGTTCCCGTTGATCCATATAGTACAGGGAGTGCAGGGCTCCTGGCTGCAACAGTACAAAGTTCTGTGTGCTTGCTGCAGCGTATGCGGCCTGAATGAAACCAATGGGCAATGCAAAAAACGCGGCGCAGCCAGCGCATTTCGTCGCGGCCGCGTCATGCCGCAATGCGCGCAACTACGGTCGCGAGGCTACTTCGTCGAGATGATCGAGCAGAGCCGCGGGGTCGTCGTAGACGCGCAGTGCGCCGGCCCGTTCGAGTTCTTCCGTGCCGTAGCCGCCCGACAGCAGGCCCACGCCGAGCGCGCGGCAGCGGCGCGCCGCGAGCATGTCCCAGATGCTGTCGCCGACCACGACCGAATGTTCGATCTGCACGCCGAGACGTTCGGCGGCCGCGATGAAAAGATCGGGATCGGGCTTCGCGTATTTGACGTCGTCGCGCGTCACGACGACTGCTTTTGACGGATCGACGCCGAGCGCCTCCAGATTCACCGCCGCGGTTTCCATGCGGCCGCTGGTGGCGACGGCCCACGGCGTGCCCGCCTGCGTGAGCGCATCGAGCAGTTCGCGCGCGCCCGGCAGCGGACATACTTGCGCGCGCAACCTTTTATACGCCGCCGCGTGCGCATGACGAAGACGCTCGCCGCGTTCGGCGCTGATGTCGCCGTGCGTCTCACGCAGAAGCTGATTGGTGAAGAGGCCGCCGCTCATGCCGATCTTTCGATGAATCCGCCACACCGACAGCGAAATGCCCTCGCTGTCGAGCGCTTCTTTCCAGGCCAGCACGTGTTGATAGACGCTATCGACGAGCGTGCCGTCGAGATCGAACAGAAATGAGGTCTGGATACGCATGGTGGGCTCCTTTCGATGGCTACCCGCCAATATGCCACGTCAAGCGCCGCGAGGCATCAACGCGTCTTGCCGCGACCGCCCTTGGCGCCCGTCGCCGCGCGCGGCGGCTCCTTGCTGGGCGGGGCGCCGCCGTTCAATTGCTCGATCCACGACAACGCGTCGACATACGAGAGAAACTGTTTCAGATAGCCCGGCGACAACTCGCGCATCAGCGACAGCGAGCGATGCACGAGGCTGCTCGAATTGAGCGGCCCGGCGTTGCCGGGCGCCGGTTGCAGCGACTGCCGCAACTGCTTGTCGGTGCGGACTTTGGCCCACGTCTGCCGGAAATAATCGAGTTCGGGGAGTTCGGGATAGGCGGCGTGGTTGCGCTCGCGGTGTTGCGACGCGCTTTGCAATTCGGCGATGAGCTGGACGAGCGGGCCTGCGCCTGTTGTCGATTCGGCTGTGCGGGCAGCGTTATCGGTTTTCATCGCGCCGCATGCGTCGCGCTCGGCCGCAGCTATTTGCCGCGCATACGCATCAAGCAACACGGCGAGCCTCTCGTCGAGCACGCGGCGAGTCTCGCCGCGCTGCGCGGCGGCACGCCGCTCCAACGCGTCGATGAAACGAAACCGCGGCGGATCGACACGATCGGCGCCGCGCTCGCGCCACGCGTCGAGCGTCGCGCGCGGCGTCTGTGTGTCGCCTGCGGCTTCAGTCATGGGATCGCTCGCGCCGTTACTCACGAGGCTTCCCCGCGGCCGCCGACAGTCTCGGCACCGGCGCGATTTCCACGCGACGGTTGCGCGCGCGCCCTTGCTCGTCGGCATTCGAACTGACGGGCTGGCCGGAGCCGAATGCCGCCGCGAACAGCGACGGCGCCGGCACGCCCGCCTCGATCAACGCGCGCGTCACCGTCAGCGCGCGCTGCGCCGACAACTCCCAGTTGTCCGCGAAACGGCGATTGCCTTCGCGCAGCCGCTGATCGTCGGTAAAGCCGCTCACCATCAGGATCTGGTCGCTCGCGCGCAGATAGGCGGACAGCGGGCCGGCCAGGCTCTTCAACAGATCGCGCCCTTGCGGCTGCAACTGGTCGGAGTTGAGCGCGAACAGCACATTGCCGCTGATGCCGATGCGCCCGTTCACGAGCGTCACGCGGCCGGCCGCGAGCGGGCCGGCGAGCGCCTCTTCGAGCGTCTTGCGGCGCTGCGTTTCAACCTGACGCTGCTTGACCTCCTGCTCGAGCTTGTTCGACAGTTCCAGTTGCACGCCGATGACGGCCACCAGAATCAGCATGAACGCGCCGAGCAGCACGGACATCATGTCGCCGAACGCCGCCCAGATCGGCGTGCCCGGCTCGACGCCGCCGTCGATGTCCTCGCTCATCCCGCTCATGCCGCCTCGACTCCATCAGCCGAGCGCCGCGCCGCAAGCTGCTGCAGATCTTCGACGATCTGCTTTTGCGACATCACGCTCAGATCGATAACTTCGCGCGCCTGCGCCACGTAGTAGGCAAGCTGTTCGTCGCTGCGCGTGAGCGACTTGTCGAGCGCCGCTTCGATTCTCTCCAGATGCGCGACGAGCTTGTCGTTCGATTCGCCGAACAACTGCACCGCCGCGCCGAACGCGTCGCTGAGGCTCGCCACTTCGACGGCGCCGCCCGCGATCTGCGCGGCTATCGTGCCGATCTTGTGGGCCTCGGCCTCGACCTTGTCGGTGAAACGCGTGCCGACGCGTTCGAGCAAATCCGCCGACGTCGCGACGAGCGCATCGACCGCCGTGCGCTGTTCCGTGGATGCATGGTTGACCGCGTCCAGCAGCGTCTCCAGGGTTTCGAGCAGACGGCTGCGCTCCTGCAGCATCGCCGTGTCGCGCACCATGCTGTCCGACAGCTTCTGCCGCAATTCGGCGACCACTTCGGCAGCGGCCTTCGGCGCCTCGGACGCCGCCTGCACGAGCCGCGAAATTTCAGCGATGGTTTCGCTGGCATGCGCCTGCGTCTGAGCCGAAATATCGCGCGCGGTCTGCTCGAGCGTGTCGCAAATCTGCTGCTGACGGTTGGCCGTCAGTTCGCCGGCTTGCTGCCATTCCTGGCTCAGAGCGCTCGCCATCGAGTCGAGCTTCGATGTCCATGCGGTGAGGCGTGCTTCGTTGTGTTCGCCGGCTTGCTGCCATTCCTTGGTGAGGGCGCTCGCCATCGAGTCCAGCTTGGATGTCCATGCCGCGAGGCGCGCTTCGTTGTGTTCGCCGGCTTGCTGCCATTCCTTGCCGAGCATCGCCACCATCGAATCGAGCTTCGACGTCCACGCCGCGAGACGCGCTTCGTTGTGCTCTCCCGCCTGCTGCCATTCCTTACCGAGGGCGCTCGCCATCGAATCGAGCTTCGACGTCCACGCCGTGAGCCGCTCTTCGTTATGTTCCCCGGCTTGCTGCCATTTCTCGCTAAGCGTTGTCGCCATCGCATCGAGCTTCGCGGTCCACACCGCAAGCCGCGCTTCGTTCTGTTCGCCCGCCTGCTGCCACTCCTTGCCGATCATGCCCGCCATCGACTCGAGCTTCGCCGTCCACGCGGCGAGCCGCGCTTCGTCTCGCGAGGCCAGTTGCGTCTGCAAGTCCGCATGCGACTCGCCCACGTTGCGCACCAGCGACGCCGAGTGCTCCGCGAACGCCGCCGCCGCCGCAACCAGCGCCTGCTCGTGCCGCGCCGCCAGCGTCGCGCCCGACTGCTCGTGGCGCGACAGCGCGTCGTTCCACGTCTGCGAAAGCTTGCCCGCCGCGGTTTCGAGGCGCGCGGAAACGCCGTCGACAAGTCCCGCCGAGCGCTCGTCGAAAGTCTGCGTGAAGCGCTCCAGCGAAGCCTGCAATTGCTGCGTCATTGCATCGTTCGAACGTTGCTGGCCGGCGAGCGCGTCGTTCCAGATGCCCGCGATCTTGCCGGTAGCCGACTCGAAACCGTTCGACAGCGCATCCAGTTGCCGCTGCACCGCCTGCGAGACGCTCTCGTGCAACGAGGCGCTTTCGCGCGCGAGGCCGGCCATCGTCGCCTGCATGACCGGTTCGAGCGCCGCGCCGGCAGCACGCGTGCTGTCCGCGACGCTCTGCTTCAACGACTGCTCGACCGATGCGGCGAGCCGCGTGTACGCGGCCTGCGCCTTGTTGTGAAACGTCTCCTGGCTTGCAAGCTGGCGCTCGTTGAAAGCGAGGCTGTGCTGCTCCATCGCGGCCATCATCGTTTGCAGGCGATCGACCAGCGTCGGCATCAGTTCCGCTTGCCGTTGCAGGAGCCGGAAGCTCTCGTCGCGCTGATGAGCCTGCGAATAGATGCGCAGGCTCGTGGCGATCCTGAGGTCGAGCTGTTGCGCCGCTTCGAGCCGCTCGCGACGGCACAACGCCGACAACAGGCCCAGCATCGCGGAACTCGCCACGCCCGCGATCGACGTACCGAACGCGAAGCCCAGGCCCTTCACCGGCGCGGCCAGCGAAGCGCGGATCGCGGCCAGATCGGTTGCGCTTTCGAGCGCCATGCCGGTGCCGCGCAAGGTCACGACCATGCCGAGCAGCGTGCCGAGCATGCCGAGCAGCACCAGCAAGCCGACGAGATAAGGCGTGAGCGCAGGCCCCGGCAACGCGACGCGCTCGCCTTCGATGCGAAGACGAACCGTATTGCGCAAGCCCGGATGCAATTCCTCAAGCCACGCGCCAAGCCGCGGCGGCGGCTCGGCGAGGCGCGCGACGGCGCGAATGAGCGTCGCAGTCGCCGTGCTATAGCGCCGCAATTCGAGCGCGCCAGCAAGATAGAACGCGCCGATCAGCAGCGTGACGGCCAGCGCCAGCCAGTTGGACCCGACATAGCCGATGGCAATGCCGCACACCGCGGCGAGACCTGCCGCGAACACAACGAGATCAATACGATATCTGGACATGGCGTCCCGGTTAGCGAGTACGAAGGGCGGCAAGCAACCCTTCGACTGGTTGTAAACGAATATCCAGCTCGGCAAGCAACACGCTTTGCATGTCCTTGCGGAACACGTCGAGCCAGGGGCCGGGCGCGCCGGGGGCGGCTTGTGCGCCATCGCCATCGTCCGGCAGCGGCTGTGCGCTGTCGCGCAGACGCTCGAAGTGTCCGGCGAGCAGCACCGGCAGATTGGCCAGCAGGCTTCGCTCGCGTTCGCCGAGCGCACGTTCCATCACGGCATCGAGCACCGCGAGACGGCCCATCGCAGGATTCCTGGCGGCAAGCAACGCGCGCAGCCGGCCGCGCAGATTGCCGACACCCGTTTCCATCGACTGCTGCATGGCCTGGTAGCGCTGGCGAAAGAGCGCGTAGTCGACGGGCGCGGCCTGCGGCTCCACATACGCGGGACCGCGGCGCCTGGCGGTCGCGAACGCGCTGTCGCCGGTAATCGTACCGACGAGCGCGGCCCGCGCGCGCGCGCATTCCGCCTCCTCCACGCTGCCGAATGCTCGCGCGCCCGCAGCCGGCGTGGGCGGCGCGCCGCTGAGCGCCGACGACAGCGCGATCGCATCCGTCCAGCCGAGCCACTGGCTCAGCCGGTCGGATAGCGATTGCCGTGGTTCGGGAACGTCGACATTGGCGAAGCGCGCCAGCAGGCGAACGAGCGCCGGGCCGCTGAGAGCTGTGCGCTGGGGGGCTTGCAACATACCACCGGATGCAAAAAAATCAGCAGTTTACACGCTGACGCGCACGACGGCTTCGCTCCCCATTACAACGTCCTCGCACGCAGACATCGTGGCGCTCGAGAATAGGCGTTCAAATCGCTCCGCGCGGCCGATGCTCGTCCGTATCGACGCAGCACACCAGCGCATCCGCATCTTCTTCGCCGACGCTCACATAGATGTGCCCGACCGAGCTGTCGAAGTACAGGCTGTCGCCCGGCATCAGCCTGAACGACTTGCCGTTCTCGAAGCGCAATTCAAGCTTGCCGGAGAGCAGAAAGACGAACTCCTCGCCCGAATGCCGGATGTACTCGGGAAAGTCCGACACGGCGCGCGCATGGATGTGCGCGCGCATCGGCATCATGCGTTTGCCGGTGAGGTTGTTAGCGAGCATCCCGTACTCGTAGTTCGGCGTGTCGTACACCTGCTGCTTGCCGGCCGCGGTGAACGACGGCTTCATCGCGCCGGCCGCCGGCTTGCGGCGCCGGCCGAAAATCGCGTCGAACTCGAGCTCGAGCGAATGCGCGAGTGCCGCGAACTTGTCGTAGGTCAGCGCGATGTCCCCGCGCTCGGCCTTCGAGATCGTCGATACCGCAATGCCCGAGCGCTCGGACAATTCGGCGAGCGTCAGCCCGCGCGCCTTGCGCGCCTGCCGCAAATGCCCGCCCACCAGTTTGTGATCGAGCGACGGCGGCGCTTCATGCGCGTGCGCCTTCGGTTGTTTCACTACGGCTACGGCTTTGACCATGTCACTGATTCCGCCTGGCTTCCTTGCTTCTCGCCTGTCCACAAAAATTTCTCGTATGCGAGAAATTATTTTTTTCTCGTATATGATAACTCACGTCGATTCCACCTTTATGTGGGGCCCGTATCGTGTCTACCCTTGCGCTCAGTCAGTCCCGTTTGACGAAGACCCGCGTCATCACTGCCACGACCATCGGCACGGCGCTCGAATTCTACGACTTCACGATCTACAGCTTCTTCGCGATCCAGATCGGGCAGTTGTTCTTTCCGGGCGCGTCGCCCGTCAATCAGTTTTTACTGTCGATCGGCGTATTCGGCGTGGGCTTCGTGGTGCGGCCGCTCGGCGGCGTCGTGATCGGCGCGTATGCGGATCGCGCGGGCCGCAAGAACGCGATGGTCCTTACGATCATGCTGATGGCGCTTAGCTGCGCGATGATCGCGTGCGCGCCCACTTACGCGGTCGCCGGGTTTGCGGCGCCGCTCATCGTGCTCGCCGCGCGGTTGATACAGGGCTTCGCGGCGGGCGGCGAGTTCGGACCGGGCACGACGCTGCTCGTCGAATATGCCACCGACAACACGCGCGCGTTCTTCGCGAGCTGGAACTTCGCGGCGACCGCGGCAGGCCTCGTGCTCGGCGCGCTGGTCGCGACGCTCGTCAACGTGCTGCTGCCGAAGCAGGCCGTGCTCGAATGGGGCTGGCGGATTCCGTTCGTGCTCGGCATCGTCGCCGCGCCGGCCGGCATGCTGATCCGCCGGCGCCTCGAAGAAACGCTGACCGCGCGCAAGCCCGGCGAAGCCGCGCCGAGCGGCGCGCTGAAGGCCGCGCTGACCACGCATCTCAAGCTGACGATTCTCGGCACTTTCGCCGAATTGGGCGGCTCGGTGTCGGTCTACATCACCGCTTTTTTTCTGCCGAGTCATGCGGTGCGGGCGCTGCATCTATCGTCGACGTCGGCGGTGATCTCCGGTATCGTCAGTTCGCTTGCGCTGTTCGTCGCCGCGCCGCTCGCCGGCATGCTCGCGGACCGCTACACCCGCAAGCGCGTGCTCGTGATTTCGCGCGTCGTGATGCTGTTGCTCGTGTATCCGGCGTTTGCATTCCTGAGCGCGCATCCGTCGATGACGGCGCTTTGCATCGTGTCCGCGCTGCTCGCCGTGTTCGTATCGGGCCAGATCGTGCCCGTGCTCGTGATGATCCCGGAACTGTTCCCGAAGCATGTGCGTGCAACCGGAATTGCATTGACGTATGTTGTGAGCGCATCGTTTTTCGGCGGCTTCTCGCCGTTTATCGCAAGCTGGCTGGTCGCGCGCACCGGCAATCCGCTCGCGCCGGCCTGGTATGTGGCCGCCGCGTGCGCAATTTCGCTGGTGCCGGTAATCTGGCTGAAGGACCGCACCGGCGAAGCGCTCGGCTGACCAAGAAAGACACAATGAGCACAATGAGTGGAGACGATATGAGTCGAGACAACGATTTGCCCGGCCGCAGCGCGGTCGAGTTGCGCCGGATGATCGGCGCGAAAGAGATCTCGCCCGTCGAACTGCTGGAGGCGTGCATCGCGCGAATCGAGGCGGTGAATCCGGCGGTCAACGCGATCACCGCAACCGACTTTGTGGCCGCGCGCGCCGCCGCGAAACGCGCGGAAAAGCAGGTACTCGACGGCGAGCCGCTCGGCCTTCTGCACGGCTTGCCGCTCGGCGTGAAGGACCTCGAAAATACCGCCGGACTCCTGACGACTTATGGTTCGCCGATGTCGCGCGGCAACGTGCCCACGCAAGACGTGGTGCTCGTCGAGCGTCTGCGTGCCGCCGGCGCGATCGTCACCGCGAAGACCAACGTGCCGGAACTCGGCGCCGGCGCGAACCCGCGCAATCCGGTGTGGGGCGCGACCGGCAATCCGTTCAATACGGCATTGAATGCAGGCGGCTCGTCGGGCGGTTCGGCGGCCGCGCTTGCGTGCGACATGCTGCCCGTGTGCACCGGCTCGGACACCGGCGGCTCGTTGCGCATTCCCGCTTCCAAATGCGGCGTGGTGGGCTTTCGTCCGACGCCGGGACTCGTGCCGAATTCGCGCAAGCTGGTGGGCTGGTCGCCGATCTCGGTGGTTGGACCGATGGGCCGCAGCGTCGCCGAAGCGTGCTTGCAGCTCGCCGCTACCGTGGGCATCTCGGCGGGCGACCCGCTCAGCTTTGCCGCCGATCCGCTCAGCTTCGCCGCGCCCGCCGACATCGACCTCGCCACATTGCGCGTGGGCTGGACCGAAGACTTCGGCAGTTGCGACGTGGATGCGTCGATCCGCAACGTGTTTCGCGAACGCATCGCGCTGATCGCGCCGTCTTTCCGTTCATGCGAGGAAGTGAGCTTCGATCTCGGCGACGTACACCGCTGCTTCGACGTGATCCGCGCGGAGAGCTTCGTCGCCGGTCTGCACGATGCCTACACGCGCGATCCGGCGCAACTCGGCCCGAACACGCGCGCCAACTACGAGCTCGGCGCAAGCATGAGTCTCGCGGACAGCGCGTGGGCTCAAGCCGAACAGACGCGCATCTTCAAACGCTTTCAGGCCGCGTTCGAGCAGTACGACGTGATCCTCTCGCCGACCACGCCCGTGTCGCCGTTTCCGTGGCAGCAGTTGTACGCCGCGCAAATCGACGGGCGCGAGCAGGACAACTATTACCGCTGGCTCGCGCTCACCTATGTCGTCACGCTGACGACGCATCCGGCGCTGTCGCTGCCGTGCGGTGTCGATCACGCGGGCATGCCGTTCGGCTTGCAAATCGTCGGGCCGTTTCATGGCGACCGCAAGACGCTCGCCGTCGCGCATGCGATGGAGCAGGTGTTCGCGCAGTCGCCTGCGTTGCGCCGTCCGCGACCCGATCTGTCGAAGCTCACGAAAGCGGACGCGTCGTTGAAATCGATCGTGACGTCGCCCCCTCTTTTTAACGACGCCGACGCGAACGGCTCGGGCCTCTCAGCAGTTTAACGATGACAACAATGAAGTTCGATACCGTCGTACTCGGCGCCGGCATTGTCGGCGTGTGCGTGGCCGTGCATTTGCAAAAGCGCGGCCGACAGGTCGCGCTGGTCGACCGCAAGGCGCCAGGCAACGAGACCTCGTTCGGCAATGCCGGATTGATTCAGCGAGAAGGCGTGTACCCGTACGCATTTCCGCGCGGACTGGGTGCATTGCTTCGCTATGCGCGCAACCAGTCGCTCGACGTTCGCTACCACGCCGATGCGCTATTTCACGCGGCGCCGTTTCTGTGGAGATACTGGCGCAATTCCGATCCGGCGAAACACGCCGCGATTGCAAAGTCATATTCGACGCTGATCGAACATTGCGTGAGCGAGCATCGCACGCTGGCCGCGCAAGCGGACGCGAGTGCTTTGCTGCGCCCCACGGGCTGGATCAAGGTGTTTCGCAGCAACGCTGCTCAGGACGCGGAACTGCGAGTCGCCGATCGATGGAGCCGCGAATACGGCGTCGAATTCGAAGCGCTCGACGCCGCCCGCCTGCAGCACATCGAGCCCGATCTCGACAAGGCATTGCTCGGCGGCCTGCGCTACACGCAAGCGGATTCGGTGAGCGATCCGAACGCGCTCGTCACGGCCTACGCGAAATACTTCGAGGCGCTCGGCGGACGGTTCTTCACCGGCGACGCCAATACGCTGCGCAACGGCTGGGAGGTCACGACAAACGCAGGGACGATCGCGGCTTCATCGGCGGTGGTCGCGTTGGGGCCGTGGTCCGGCGTGCTCAGTTCGCGGCTCGGGTATCGGCTGCCGCTCGGCGTCAAGCGCGGCTACCACATGCATTACGCGGCACGCGCGGGCGCGCGCCTCAATCATCCGGTGCTCGACGCCGAGCGGGGCTATCTGCTCGCGCCGATGGCGCGCGGCATCCGCCTGACGACCGGCGCTGAAATCGCATTGCTCGATGCGCCGAAAACGCCCACGCAACTCGCCGCCGTCGAACCGATTGCACGCACGCTGTTCCCACTCGACAAACGCCTCGACGATCAACCGTGGATGGGCGCGCGGCCCTGCACGCCGGACATGATGCCCGTGATCGGCCGCGCCGAAAAACATCAGGGCTTGTGGTTCGCATTTGGTCACGCGCATCATGGACTCACGCTCGGGCCGGTGACCGGTCGCCTGATCGCCGAAATGATGACGGGTGAAGAAACGCTCGTGGACACGCATCCGTTCAGAGTGGACAGGTTCTAACGTCAAACGCGGGCAGCGCGCTTGCCGCTTCGTGCGGGAAGCGCGCCTGCTGCTTCATTTAGTGCAGCGGTTGCAGCGCGGTCCAGCGCGTCCAGCCGCTGTCGCCTTCCACGGCGCTGATCCGCAATGCGCGCGAGCCGTCGGCGAAAATGATCGACTCGGCATGACATGCTTCGGGGTCCGGAATATCGCGCGGACCCACAAAGCTCACGACATGTTTGAACGAAAGATTGCCTTCGCGCAATATGTCGAGATAGGCAGGCTCCTCGTTATCGAATGGCTGAGCGGTGCAACGGTTCAACAGCACAGCAGCGATTTCTGCATCACACATGTTCTCTCTCTCCTGACTGACTAACGCGACACCTCCCATGCCGGTGGCGTTCAAGCTCGTCATTTTTATGAAATCATTCTAGAAGTCATGGCCGAAAACGCCAGCCCTCTCGCGCATTCGTTATCTGGGCATACGCTTTCTCCTGAAGCGGTCCGCGTCCGATAATCTGCCGGCGCAATCGGCCGCGGTTCCAGGGCGGCCGAACAGATAACCTTGCAGCGCGTCGCAGCCCATCTCGCGCAGCATCACTGCCTGCTGTTCGGTTTCCACGCCTTCAGCCGTGACGCACATTCCGCATGCATGAGCCATTTTTACGAGCGCCTCTGCAATGGCCGCGCAATCCGTGTCGTCCGGCAAACCGGCGACAAACGAGCGGTCGATCTTCAGGCCATGCAGCGCAAAACGCTTCAGATACGACAGCGACGCGTAGCCCGTGCCGAAGTCGTCGATTGCGAGCGTGACGCCTAGTTTGGCCAGTGCGGCCATCGTCGCGCGCACGGTGGCATCGTCCGGCAGCAGAATGCCCTCGGTGATTTCGAGCTGCAAAGCGGAGGGGTCGAGCCCGCTGTTCGCAAGGCACGCAGCGACACGTTGCACGAGCCGCGCGTTGAACTGCACCGGCGAAATATTCACGGACACACTGACATCCGGCGCGATGCTCCAGCGCCAGTTCGCGACCTGTGCGCATGCCTGCTCGAGTACCCAATCGCCGATGTCTTCCATCAAGCCCGCCTGTTCGGCAATCGGGATGAATTCGGCGGGGGCCACGTCGCCAAGTTCGCTGCTGGTCCAGCGCAACAATGCCTCCACAGCTATGGTTTCGCGCGACGCCGCCGCCACGACTGGCTGATACGCAATTGTTAATTCGCCCGCCTCGAGCGCATCGCGCAGCCGGTTCTCGATCGCAAAGCGACGCTGCGCAGCCTCTTTCATATCGCGCGTGAAAAAGCACACGTTGCCGGGTGATGGACTTTCGCGCGACGCATCGCGGCGCCGGCATCGCGCATCAACAGCGACGCATCGCGAGCGCCGTCGTTGGAGCGAGCAACGCCCACCGACGCACTCACGCGATACTCGCGCCCCGCGATCACGAACGGCTCGGCGAATAACGCGAGCATCTGTTGCGCGAACGCGGCTAGCATGGGCATGTGGCCGTGATGTTCGGTAACGATCAGGAACTCGTCGCCGCCGATCCGCGCAAGCAGATCGTTCGTGGCGAGCGCGCGCGCGAGCCGCTGGGCGACGCTGCGCAACAGGCGGTCGCCGAGATCGTAGTCAGCAATGTCGTTGATCCTGCTGAAGCCATCCACGTTGACCACCAGCATTGCCACACGCGCCGCCCGCGCAGACTTCAGAAGCTGTTGAGCGCGCCCTGTCGCGTACGCGCGGTTATAGACACCCGTGAGCGAATCGACAAACAAAGCATGCAGGAGCCGTCCATCCGCCACCCTTTGCACAGTAGGGCTTTTCAATGTTGCGTCGTCATGTGCGAAGCGCAATGGAACGCCGGAAGCGGTTGCCGGCACGGAAACTTGCTCGGTCATCATTACACTCCTATGCTAGGCATTACGCATTCAGCAGACAGCTTGCCGTTTTATGCATGCAGCTAAATTTTTATAGCCGTCAAGACTACGAGGTGTAGAGCTTTATCGCGCGAGAAAAAACACGCGCCGCCATGCGGTAGCCGTGCCTCCACGATATTCCCGCATAGGCCGCTTGAGAACGCGCCACGCCGGTGAACGCGTAAAGCAACGGCAAACGCTTTACCACACGCGGTATAAACCGCTGGGCCACAAATGAAAATTCATCAGCTACGCGCCCTCATCGCCATTGCCGATGCGGGAAGTGTCAGGGGTGCCGCGCGAACGCTCAATTCGTCGCCGGCGGCCGTAACGCAAAATATTCAGCAACTGGAAGAAGCGGCACACGTTCAACTCGTTGTGCGCACATCGTCCGGAGTGACGCTCACCGAATGCGGGCAAACCCTGCTTTTGCATGCACGGCTCGTCGCCGCGCAAATGGTGCGTGCGCATCAGGCGATGGACGCAATGCGCGGCGAGCCAAGCGGGCGTCTTTCGATTGCGGTGACCGCGTGGGTCGCATTGACATTTCTGCCCGAAACAGTCGCGCGCTTTCGCGCCAGAATGCCGGCAATACAACTAGAATTATTCGAAGGCTTACTCGCGATCGCGACACCGCGCTTGCGCGACGGCAGCCTGGACATTTATGTCGGGCGTCAATCGCCGAGTGTCTCTGCGTGCGATTTCAACTATCAGCCGCTGTTCGCCACGAGCCGCGCGGTCGTCGCACGCCTGGGTCATCCGCGCGCGGAATCGCGTTCTCTCGCGGAATTGCTCGACGACGACTGGCTGGTTGCGCTCGATCCGGAAACCGAGGGGCATGCGCCCTATCAGATGTTTTCCCGCTACGGATTGCCGGTGCCGCGCAGCATCCACTTTCTCCATTCGCTCACCGTGGCGGTCGCACTGCTTAAGCGCACGGACATGGTGAGCATTTTTCCGTGGCCGCTCGTCGAACTCTGCGCGGCGCGCGACGGTTTGTGCGCGATCCCTTTGCGCGAAGAACTCGAGGACTCGACGGTCGGCATCATCACGCGCACGGGCGAGCCGTCCGATGCCGCGTCGCAGTGCTTTATCGATTGCCTGCTCGAAACGATCCGCGATGAATCGTGGGGCCGCACGACGGAGATTCGCCGCGCCATGCAATCGGTGGAAGTGCTGGTTTAGCGTGCCTCGCTCGCTTTAAATAAAAAACGCCGCGAGCCCGAAGGCCCGCGGCGTCAATAACACTCGATCCGTAAAGAACGATCAGGCGGTCACGGCCACTCGCCGCGGCGACAGCGCCGACACGACGAACGCCACCACGATGTTCGCGACCAGTGCGATCATGCCGATATAAACCGGATACACCGCGTCGCCGAGATGCAGTGCGAACACCGGCTTGAGCCCTTGCGAAATCGCGAGCGACGTGCCGAGCAAAATGCCGACGAGCCAACCGCTAAAGAGACCCGGCGTATTCAGGCGCCGCGTGTACAGCGAGAACACGATAGCCGGGAAGATCTGCAAGATCCACACGCCGCCGAGCAGTTGCAGGTCGATTGCATATTGCGTCGGCAGGAACACGATGAACAGCAACGCGCCGAACTTCACCACGAGCGACACGATCTTCGCGTTCGCCGCCTCGGCCTCAGGCGTGATATTCGGCGACACCAGCGGGCGCCACAAATTGCGCGTGAACAGATTCGCCGCGCCGATCGACATGATCGCTGCCGGAACCAGTGCGCTAATCGCAATTGCAGCCGCCGCAAAGCCGACGAACCACGACGGGAACAGCGTATTGAAAAGCGCCGGCACGATATCCGAAGCCGACTTCACATGCACGCCGGCCGCAATCGCCATATAACCGAGCAACGCGATCAAGCCGAGCAGCAGCGTATAAGCCGGCAGGAAGATCGCATTCTTGCGGACCGTTTTTGCCGAAGAGGACGAGAGCACCGCCGTCATCGTGTGCGGATACATGAAGGCCGCGAGCGCCGAACCCAGTGCGAGCGATGCATACGCGGTGAATTGCGTCGGCTTGAGAATGATGCCGGTCGCGCCGCCCTTCGCCTTGAAGTAGGTATCCGCTGCGTCGAACACATGCGCATAGCCGCCGAGTTTCGCGGGAATCAGCCACACCGCCGCGATCACGACGATGTAAATCATGATGTCCTTCACGAACGCGATCATCGCCGGGGCGCGCAAGCCGCTTGCATACGTGTACAGCGCGAGAATCACGAACGCGACGATCAGCGGCAATTCGCCGGTCACGCCGAGTCCCTTGATCACCACTTGCATGCCGACCAGTTGCAGCGCGATATACGGCATGGTCGCCACGATACCGGTCAACGCGACCGCGGCCGGAAACCACTTGCCGCCGTATTCGCCGTGCACGTAGTCCGCTGCCGTGATGTGGTTCTTCGCGTGTGCGATTTTCCACAACTTCGGCATCACCGCGAACACGAACGGGTAAACGATGATCGTGTACGGCAACGCAAAGAAACCATATGCGCCGACGGAATACACGAGTGCGGGTACGGCGATCACCGTGTAGGCGGTATAAAAGTCGCCGCCCACGAGGAACCAGGAAATGACCGTGCCGAACTGCCGGCCGCCCAGACCCCATTCGTGCAATTGCGTGAGGTCGCCGCGTTTCCAGCGGGCGGCAAAGAAACCGATTACCGTGACAAGCACGAAGAATGCGATGAAGACGGTCATCGCCACCGGATTGACGGGGTTCAGGTCGCTCATTTGACACCTCGGTACACGACGTAAATCAGCAGCGAGGTCAACGGCACCCACAGGAACTGATACCAGTAAAAGAACGGAAAACCGGCGAACGACGGACGCGTGTCGTTATAGAACGGCAGCCACAAGAGCGCGATATACGGAAGCAAAAGAATGAGCCATAGCCATGACCGGCCGGCGGATGGGGAGGTCTCCATGTACATCTCCTAGGTCTATTATTGACACCACGCATCCGGACTTGTGATCCGGCGCGCGGAAATCCGGTAACGGGTATTCGTGTGAAATACCCGCGCAGTCATCTGCCGAAACCGGAATCTGCTTTTGCGCACTACCGACGCATGAGCGCGAAAACGTCCGCAAGACGCAATGCGCCGCGGGGATGTAGTATTCGCCTTCGTAAGCGTCCTCACAAGCGCGCAACTACGTAAGCCGGCTACGTATTACTACGTAGTCCACTGGCCGTCTTTTCAACGATGAAACTCAAAGCCAAGATCGTCTTGCTGGCTATCGTGCCCTTTCTCGCGGCTATCGCCAGCATCGAAATCGGCGTGCGCCGCGAAGCGACCGCGCTCGCGCAAACACAGCACGCGACGACTCAGGCCGCGTACATGGCGAGCAAGGAAATCGAGCTCAAGCATTACGTCGAATTGGCCACGTCCGCGATCGCGCCGCTTTACGAAGCCGGCGAAGATAACGCACGCGACGACGCGCTGCGCCGCACGCGCGCGCTCGACGTGCTCGAGAAGATGGACTTCGGCAAGGACGGCTATTTCTTCGTCTACGACATGCATGGCCGTTCGCTCATGCATCCGCGCGAGCCGCATCTCGTGGGACGCGATTTGTCGGAACTGCGCGATCCGCAAGGCGTGCTCACCATCCAGAAGCTGCTCGCCGCGGCATCGCAAGGCGGCGGCTATGTGCGCTATCTGTGGCATCGTCCGTCGACGGGCAAGCTCGCTTCGAAACTCGGCTACGTGGTGCCGCTCGAACGCTGGGGCTGGATGATCGGCACCGGCATCTATCTCGACGACGTCGACACGGCGCTCGCGCATATCGACGAGCGCGCGGCGATCAATATCGATCGCACGATGATGTGGATCGACGCGATCGCACTCGCGGGGCTCGCCGCTATCGCGCTGTGCGCGCTCGTGCTCAACGTCACCGAATATCGCAGCGCCGACGCAAAGCTGAAGCGGCTCGCGCAGCAGGTGGTCGAATCGCAGGAGAACGAACGCGCGCGGCTTTCGCGGGAATTGCACGACGGCATCAGCCAGATGATGGTGTCAGTGAAGCTGCTGCTCGAATCGGCGCTCGCGCGTTTCGAGCGCAGCGAAACGCGCGTGCCCGCCGCGGAAGCCGCGCTGTCGACCAGTCTCACGCGTCTCGGCGACACGTTGCGCGAAGTGCGGCGTATTTCTCATGCGCTGCGCCCGTCGATGCTGGACGACCTGGGCGTCGCGGCAGCCATCGAACAACTCACGCGCGAACTGAGCGAACAGTCGGGCATTGAAATCGGCTTCACGCAGATCACGCATACTCACGCCGCGGTTTTAACGGATGCGGTGAACACCGTCCTGTTCCGCATTGCTCAGGAAGCGCTGACCAACATCGTGCGCCATGCGCGTGCGTCGAACGCGGCGCTCTCGCTGGAAGTGTCGAACGATGCCGTCACGCTCACAATCGCCGACAACGGTTGCGGTTTCGATGTCGCGCACGCGTTTGTCGGCCGCCGCTCGGGCGTGGGACTGCGCAATATGCGCGAGCGCGTGGAGGCGTTAGGCGGTACGCTCGCGCTCAACTCGCAGCCTGGCCATACGCTCGTCACCGCGCGTGTTCCGCTCGTCGCCGGTACGACGGAGCCTCATAAGCAGAGCTTGCAGGAAGCGTCTTCATGAACGACATCTCACATCCCATTGCCCGCCTGATCCTGGTCGACGACCATCCGCTCGTTCGCGACGGCTTGCGTGCGCGGCTCGAAGCAGTGCGCAACCTGGAGGTAGTCGGCGAAGCAGGCAATGCACAGGAAGCGCTCGCGCTCGCCGCGAGCCTGGAGCCTCACCTCGTGCTGATGGATGTCGGCATGAACGGAATGAACGGCATTGCGCTTGCCGGCATGTTTCATGAGCGATTCCCCGCGATCCGCGTATTGATGCTGTCGATGCACGACAACCTCGAATACGTCACACAGGCAGTGCGCGCGGGAGCAAGCGGTTACGTGCTGAAGGACTCGCCGTCGACCGAAATCATTCAGGCGATTAGCGCCGTGCTCGGCGGAAAGACGTATTTCAGCGCGGGACTCGGCGCGCGATTGATTCAGGCTTCGGCGATGCAATCGCCGGTTGAACGGCTCACGCCGCGCGAACGCGATATTCTCGATGCACTCGCCGAGGGTTTGTCGAGCAAGCAGATTGCTCAACGCAACGATCTGTCGGTGCGTACTGTCGAGACACATCGCCTGAACCTGAAGCGCAAGCTCGATATTGAAGGTCAGGCCGAG
The DNA here is from genome assembly GCF_041355255.1 of Paraburkholderia sp. RCC_158. Lineage (NCBI taxonomy): Bacteria > Pseudomonadati > Pseudomonadota > Betaproteobacteria > Burkholderiales > Burkholderiaceae > Paraburkholderia > Paraburkholderia sp. RCC_158. The sequence continues at coordinate 312,719 of NZ_JBFUPM010000001.1, forward strand.
TTGATCAAGTTCGCGGTCGAGAACCGGCGCACGAGCCGCTAATAAGAAGAACGTCTCGCTGCGCAACGAGTGGAGACAATCAGCATGACACTGAGACGATTCACGCCGCGGCCGGCGAGTGCATTGCAATGCGCGGCTTTATGTCTATCGTTGTTTTCCGCTCTGTCTTTCGCTCACGGCGAAGAACAGCGAATCAATCGCGGAGATGACCCGTTCTTTCAGACTTCCAAAGCCATTGACGGATGCCCAGCGCCGCTCGGCCCACTCGAAACCGAACAGGAATGGCTCGCCGACAGTCATTACCGCATTGAACGCGGCAACAGTTGCTGGATAGAAGGGCGTTGCCGCTTACCCAACGCTTATCTGTACGACAAGGAAATTGCGGAGGCCGTGCAGCGGCGTCTCGCCAATATCAATGCCGCGACTCATTGGCGCGAACATTCGACGCTTTGGCTCACGCTGCAACGACGCTTTATCTATGTGGAAGGTTGCGTCTCGCCTGGCTTCGACAAGCAGGCGTTCCTCACCGAACTCGCGAAAACCGCGGACGTCGAACGCGTAATCGACAATACGACGACCAACCCGCGCGCCGCACGACTGCCTTATAGAACGCTTGCAGAGCCGGATCGGCCGGTACTCGATCCGGGCAACTAACCTGGCGCGCGGCAAACAGGCAGCGCCGCTCTGAATAGATCTACCGTACGAGTGCGAACGCCTCGCGGCTTGCGATTTCAGCCGCGCCGTATACACCGACCAGCGTGTAATCGGACGCTATGCACTCGAACGTGGACTCCAGAAACGTAATGACGAAATGACGCTTCGCCAGTTCCGGCAATGACACTGCGGCGAGTTCATCGACAAGAGAAGAGTTGATCACTTCCTGCGCGGCAAAAGCGGCCAGACCTTGCGACGCGAGCGGATGAATCTCGAGATCGCCATCGCCCGGCGGCCCTAGCCGATGAAACTGCGTGTCGGGAAATAGCACTGCGCAGAACGGATCGTCGTCGGGATCGAACGGACCGAACCGCTCGAAGTCGGATTCCGCAATCGGATAAGCGAGAATCACGCGGCGATCGCTCGCGACAATGAACGGCTCCGCTGCGTCGGCTGCGGGATGAGGAACTGAGTCCAGCAGGAGAACCTGATCCTCCTGCTGGGGCGATTCATGTACGCTCGTCATGTACTTCGCTGTGCCAGTGCAGTGCGCTTATGCGCTCGCCGCGGTGGACGCGACCGGTGCCGCTGCGGTCACTGCGGGTTGCGAACTTGCGGCTTTCTTGCGGCCCGGAAGTTTGCTCGCAGTTTTGCTTGCGACTTTCGTTGCTGCCTTCTTAGCGGTGACTTTTCGCGCGGCGGTTTTCTTTGCAGCGGGTTTTACCGCAGCTTTTTTAGTGGCAACAGATTGACTACCCGCCCGCGCCTTTTTCGCCACAACCTTTTTCGCAGCCGCGGATTTCACTTTACCGGCCTTACCCGCCACCGACGCTGCGCCGCCGTCGATCAGAAACCTGCTGCGATCCTTCACCGATGCAAGCCATGCAGGCGCCGGGCCGCGTCCGCTCCAAGTCGCGCCGGTTGACGGATTGCGATACTTCGGCGGTTGTGCGCCTTTCGGCTGACCTTTGGCTTTCGCGTTGTTAGCGGCAACGCTGCCCCACTTCGATTCGCTTGCGCCGTCGATGAGAAACACGCTGCGGTCTTTCGCGGTTGCAATCCAACCGGGCGCGCGGCCGTGTCCGGTCCAGGTCGCACCGGTTTTGTGATCGCGATACTTCGGAATCTTCTGTCCGGCCGCCGCGGCCTTTGCGTTGCCGGCATGGCCGTTAAGGCCCTTGGCCGCGCGCCGCGCTTTTGCTTGCGCTTCGATGTCGGCGGTAGTCAGGCCGTGCTTAAGCATCAATTCGCGAATCTGGTCGATTGCGACTTGCGCTTTCCTTGCAATAAGGGCGTCAGCTTGCGCCTGGAGCTTCTTAAGCTTTGCCTGGATTTGCTCTAACGTGGGCATTGAATTGCTCCTTATGTGGTAATCGAACGAACTATGCCATGAATAACGTGGGAACGGCATAGCCGGATGGCCATAAAAAACCGAATTCTGACTTGCTCTACGCGTGCGGAATACAAAAAGTTCTCTTCGATGCAATCGATAGACGCTTTTAGCATGCATTCGTTCTTTGCCTGTGCCACTTTTTATGGACTCTTTATTACGCGTTGCTTCTTTGTTTATTCCGACACTCTCTTTCTTTCCAATTGTTGCCGGATAGGTCAGGTCGGGGTAAAAACGACAACCTGACGGTCCGCAATGTATCTGACGCTGCGCAAAAAGCGATACTGCTGGCCATCGGCGGTGATCCGGTTAAGTCCTATGCGGGTCAGCGCGAGAATCTCGTCAGCCTGCTCCGCCTGTACCACGCCCTCATCGCGCAAATCTTCCAGAGAAGCGGACGGATCGCCTATATAAACACTGCGCACGTGCGCGCCAATTCTCATGAGAACGACGCTTTCGCCCTCGTCGAGCGCGAGTTCAAGATAGGCCGCCAGAATTCGCAGCGACTCGGGCGTGCAAGTCTGGGCCTGATAGATCGCGGCATTCGATGGCGTCATGTCGGTTCCCCGTCACCTGTATCGAGAAAAGGCGGCACTGTGCATTGCGGCAAGAGCCGCTTCTACTATAGGCAAGCATTCGGAGATTCAAAGGCTTCGAGTTCATTTTTTAACGCCGCAGTGGCCGTAACCGTGCGTTACCAATCTCGCAGCGCTGTTTCACCTGTGTCGTGGGCACGCTTCTACACTTCAACCGTCCATCGAGACAAAGCTTTGGCAGCGCACTTCAAGTGCAAGGAGAAGGAAAATGAACAAGAAGATCGTTGGCGCAGCACTCGGTCTGGCAGTTCTCGCCGCATCGTCGGTTGCTTCTGCTCATGTGAATCTCGCCGTCGGCGTCGGCATTCCGGTCGGCGTCTATGCGCCGCAGCCCGTTTATGTGGCGCCTCCGGTTGGGTACGGCCCTGCCCCGGTCGCGGTAGCCTATGGCGGTTATCGCGCTTATGACGGCCGCGACGCGTGGCGCGAACGCCGCGAATGGCGGGAACACGAATGGCGCCGCGAGCACTGGCGCGAGCATGAATGGCGCGAGCGGCAACGCTGGGGTTATTGAGGCGGCGCCATCGCTTTAAGCGTTGTGGCGTTCAGTACTTTCATCTGAAACCGGGCCATAAAGACATAAAGAGGCCGCCCGCGTGGCGGTCTCCACTCATTCGCGCATGAGCGCATCATGCGATTCGCAGGCCGTGAGCCGGCAGCACTTCCTGAGTCGTCACGAAACGGTGCTGTTTTACCGCGTCATGAAAGAGCCGGTAGTCGCTCTTTTCGAATGCCTCGCTCCACACGGGCTTTTCGCCGGAGTCGTCTTCCGCGCGAAGACCGGTGGCTTTGTACTTCCATGAGCCGACTCCCTTCGGCACGTAGTCCGGAATGGCCTCTTTCAGGCCGGGAATGCCGCCCTCCTTCACGAACTCGCAGATCGCCCGCAACCGCTCGTTGTCGTCCATGATCCGGTTGGTATCGAGCAATTCGGTGAGCGTCGCTTTCACGTTTTGCGGCATGCCCTCTTCGTTTTCGAAGTCTTCGCGCCCGGCCACATACGCGCGAACCGCACGGCACGCCATGTCGGCGGCCTCGACAAACTCCGGCAGGTTGTGTCGCTGTATGAACATATTCCTGCCGTCGATGTAATGCCATTTCGCCCACGGCTGATCCGGATAATGCAACGCGGCGCCGTGGCCCACAGGTAGCGCAAGCGTCAGCACATCAGCTTCGACGTGCTGCACCAGGTGCTGCATGGCAAGCGTCAGATTCTCGAGCCAGCCCGTGCGCGTGCAATCCTGCGCCTCGAGAGAATGAACCCGGTTGCCCGGACTTTCGATGCCCGCGAACCCCTGGTGCGCCCACGTATCCACATACGTATGCAGCGTCACGCCGAGACGATGCAAGCCCATCTCCGTGCTGCGCTGCCGGATGGCGCGCCGCACCACCTCGCGCGCGACCGCGCTGTCCGCGCGGCACACGGCTTTTTCGTCGAGCGTCGCGCCCTCTCCTGCCGGCAGAAAATGAAACGGCGCCCACACGAGCCGGTTCTGGTCGTTCTCGGTATTGGCGTAGTCGAAGGTCTTGTGGGCGGTGGCGAAGCGTTCGAACGTCTCGCCGCCCTGAAAGCGCAGGATGCCCGGCGTGGTTGCATCGTCGACATACTGGCACGCATGGGCGACCGTCAGCGCCTGGCTCGGCGTCATTCCGCCAACTCGCGCGACGATATAGACCACGCCGTAATGAAAGTCGATATTCATGGCAGATTCTCCTCATGCACGATGAATGACTACAACAGCACTGGTAAACGAGCGAGTAGGCGGCGAGTTGAAAAGACGTCGTTCTTTATTGCCCTACGCGGTGTTGTCGTGTTTTATTCCATCCTCTATCCGACTGCGGGCCACTGCGGGCCACTGCAGCCCATAAAAAAACCCCGCTACGTTATCCGTTGCGGGGTTGCGTTTCAGCGCACGTCGCGCCTTATTTGACGATGTCGACCAGCTCGACTTCGAACGTCAAGTCGCTGTTCGGCGGAATCGTGCCCACGGCGCGGCTGCCGTAGGCGGTGGCGGCCGGGCACGTCAGTTTTGCCTTGCCGCCCACTTTCATGGTTTGCACGCCCTGCGTCCAGCACGGAATCACGCGGTTCAGCGGGAACGTTGCCGGACCGCCGTGCTTCGCGGACGCGTCGAATTCAGTGCCGTTCGCAAGCGTGCCGCGATAGTTGACCTTCACGACATCGGTGGCGGCTGGCTGCGCGCCGGTGCCTTGCACGAGGTGTTCGACAACCACGCCCGAAGGCAGCTTCTCAGTAGAAGCGGCAGCCATCGCCGTCGACGAAAGTACAGTAGCGGCAAGCAGAGCAACGATAGATTTCAAAACGAATCTCCAGATGGGTAGTACGGTTCATTCTAGCGCACGGAATAGAGGGCGCTGCTAATCCAGCCGCAGCACCGCAACGTTATCGGCCGCCATATCGCCATGCGCGACGAAATCGGCAAGTGCGGTTTCCCGTTCGCGGACATCGGCAACCACGGCCGGATCGAGCCGCGCGACGATGACTTCTTCCCGTTCGCGGCTGGCTTCTTCAATCACATCGCCATAGGGACTCCAGATTGCGCTCGCACCGCATGTGTCCCAGCCGCCGGTCATGCCGACATGATTCGACAGCAACACATACATCGTATTGTCGAACGCGCGTGCGGGGAACCAGATGCGCGACTGGTGATAGCCGGACTTCACGCTGAAGAGCCCGCTCACTAGGTAGGCGTGCGCACCGTTTACCGCGGCCATGCGCGCGTGCTCGGGAAAGCCCGAGTCGTAGCACACGCCGAGTGCGAGCCGCCATCCGTCGAGTTCGAGCATGCAGCCTTGCGTGCCCGGCCGGTAGATTTCCGCTTCGCTTCTATATAGATACTGCTTGTGATACGGCTTTGCGTCCTCGCCGCGGCAATCGAATACGAGCGACGAAATACGCAGGCCGTCCGCGCCGCGCGTGGCCGCGCCGACAATTGCCGCAATGCCGCGTCGGCGCAAATCTCGCGGATCGGATCGAGACGTGCATCGGCGAGTTCGAATGCATATTGCGCTGGGTCGCCGGCGATCAGGCCGGGTTCATAGCCGCTCAAGAACTTCTCGGGAAAAACCACCAGTCGGGCACCGCGATCGGCGGCAAGACCGGTCAATTCGACCGTCTTCATGATGTTTGCCGTCACGTCTCCGCAAACCGGTTGCGCTTGCGCGGCTGCAATTTGCAGGGGTGATCGGGGCAACGCTGCGAACTTGTTATTCACCGTCAACTCCGTTATTGAATCGAGCGCAGGTTCAGCGCGTACCCGATTGCGGATGGCCAATGGCGGGAGCCCGCGCGTCTGAAGCGAGGCATTTAGACATGGACTGCGGCGGCGTGTCAGCGCAATTCTCTTGAACCAGCGCTTTGCGCGCGCGGTCCACGTAGAAGAGGTACGGCGAAGTATCGTCGTGCGCAACCCGATGCCAACGAGCGCTTTCAACTTTCAATGAACGAGCCGGTCGATCCCGACAAGCAGGACAGTGCGCCGCCTTCGGCCGTGCCGGAGCGACCCCGCGCGCCACGGCCGCGACGCATTCCGCGCAGCCGCGAGCAACAGGCGCGGCTCGACGCTCGCGAGCCGGCATTCGAGCCGCTGCCGTTTTCCATCGACGAAGAGGCGGCGCGGCGCCCTTTCGCCGGGAAGCTGCATGCGTGGTTCGAAGCGCGGCGTTGGCAGCCGTTCGATTTTCAGCGCGAGGTGTGGCGCGAGATGGAGCGAGGCGCGAGCGGCTTGCTGCATGCAACCACGGGCGCGGGCAAGACGTGGGCCATCTGGTTCGGCGCGCTTGCCGCGTTCGCGCGAGCCGTACCTTCCCATTCAGCGGCGACGCGTCGGCGCGCCACAAGCATGCAGCCCGAGCCGCTCACCGTCCTCTGGATCACGCCGATGCGCGCCCTTGCCGCCGATACGGCACGCGCACTGCAAAGCTCAGCGATCGAACTGGCCGTGCCGTGGACGGTGGGCTTGCGAACCGGCGACACGTCCTCCGCCGAACGCGCGCGGCAGAACCGGCGCATGCCGTCAGCGCTGATCACGACGCCAGAGAGTCTGTCGCTGATCCTGACGAGACCGGATGCGCGCGAAGTACTCTCGCACGTAAAACTGGTGGTCGTCGACGAATGGCATGAACTGCTCGGCAACAAGCGCGGCACGCAGACACAACTGGCGCTGGCGCGGCTCGCGCATTGGCGGCCCGATTTGCAGATATGGGGCTTGTCGGCGACGCTCGGCAACCTTCCCTTCGCCGCCGATGTATTGCTCTCCCCGGTCAGAACCCCGCGTGTCAGCGTGCACGGCAAGCTGCCGAAGGCATTGATCGTGGACACGGTTATTCCCGAGACCATCGAGCGATTTCCTTGGGGCGGTCATATGGGCATGCGCCAGGTCGAGGCCGTGGCCGATGCAATCGGCGAGGCGCAGACATCGCTCGTATTTACCAACACGCGCTCGCAATGCGAAGTCTGGTACCAGGCGCTGCTCGAAGCGCGTCCGCAATGGGCCGGCGCAATTGCGTTGCATCATGGTTCGCTCGATCAGGAAGTGCGCGAGTGGGTCGAGCGCGGCTTGAAGAACGGCTTGCTAAAGGTCGTTGTATGCACATCGAGCCTGGATCTCGGCGTCGACTTTCTGCCTGTGGAGCGCGTGTTTCAGATCGGCTCGCCGAAAGGCGTCGCGCGTTTGATGCAGCGCGCGGGCCGCTCGGGTCACGCGCCGGGACGGCCGTCGCGCGTGACCATCGTGCCCACGCACGCGCTCGAACTCGTCGAAGCGGCCGCCGCGCGCGAAGCAGTCGCGAAGCGGCAAATAGAAAGCCGCGAAACGCCGGACAAACCGTTTGATGTTCTCGTTCAGCATCTGGTGACAGTGGCAATTGGCGGCGGCTTCGACGCGCGCGATCTCTACGACGAAGTTCGCACGACGTACGCGTACCGGCAACTAACGCAAGATGAATTCGATTGGGCATTAGGTTTCGTCGAAGGCGGCGGCACCGCGTTGCGCGCGTACCCGGACTACCACCGCGTGGTGCGCGAAAGCGACGGCCTGTACCGCGTGCCGCGCGAAGATCTGGTGCGGCGGCATCGCAACAACGTCGGCACGATCGTCGCGAACGGCACGCTGAATGTCGCGTATCTGGCGGGCGGCCGCATAGGCGCAATCGAAGAGTCGTTTATTTCGCGGCTGAAACCCGGCGATATTTTTACCTTCGGCGGACGTGCGCTCGAATTGATTCGCGTGCAGGACATGACTGCGTGGGTCAAACGCGCGACCTCGGCACGCGGCGCGATGCCGCAATGGGCAGGCAGCCGCATGCCGCTCTCCTCGGAACTCGCCGAGGCGACGTTGACGATGCTCGCGCGCGCCGCCGGCGGCATCTATGACGAACCCGAGATGCGCGCCGTTCGGCCGCTGCTCGAATTGCAGCAGAAATGGTCGGCTCTGCCGCAGCCCGGTTTGCTGGTGGCCGAAGTACTCAAGTCGCGCGAAGGGCATCACTTCTTCTGTTATCCATTTGCGGGGCGCACCGCGCATATCGGTCTTGGCGCATTGCTCGCCTGGAGAATCGCGCGAGAGAAGCCCGGTACTTTTTCTATTTCAATGAACGACTATGGTTTCGAGCTGTTGTCCGCGCAACCATTCGACTGGGCCGCGGCATTGGAGAGTGAATTGCTCTCGGCGGAACAACTCGATCACGACATTCTGGCGAGCCTCAATTCGTCGGAGTTGTCTCGACGACGATTCCGCGAAATTGCGCGCGTGTCGGGGCTCGTGTTTCAGGGACATCCAGGGCAGCAGAAAAGCGCCCGGCAATTGCAGGCCTCCAGCGGCCTTTTCTATGAGATCTTCCGCAATCATGACAGCGGCAATCTGTTACTCGATCAGGCTGATACCGAAGTGCTATTGCAGGAACTCGACGCGAAACGCATTCGTAGCGCGCTAGAACGAATGAACGCGAGCCGCCTCGTTCTCATGCATCCGAAAAAACCGACTCCCTTTGCGTTTCCGCTTATCGTCGGACGCCTGCGCGAGAAAGTCAGTACAGAGAAGCTCGCGGATCGCGTACAGCGCATGCTTGCGGAACTCGAGAAGGCGGCCCGCGTATGAAGCCTGCGTCGTTGCCCGTTGAAATTGCCGGCCATCCGCTCGTGCTGTCGAGCTTGCGCGCGGCCTTCGATCCCGCGCTGCGCTGTCTTTTCGTCGCCGATGCGCATTTCGGCAAGGACGCCGTGTTTCGTGCGCGCGGCGTGCCGGTGCCCATCGGTTCCACTGCCGACAACCTGATGCGTCTGGACATACTGATCGCCGAATTCGAACCGTCCACGCTCGTCTTTCTCGGCGATCTGCTGCATGCACGCGAGGCGCACGCCGAAGAGATTCTCGATGCATTGCATGTCTGGCGCGCGCGGCATCCGAGTTTGCGAATCTTGCTCGTAGAAGGCAATCACGATCGGCATGCGGGCGCGTTGCCTGGTACGCTCAATGTGGAACTTGTGCTGGAGCCGTGGCGCGTTGGACCGTGGGCGCTGTGTCATCACCCGCAGACCGTCGACGGCGCGTACGCGCTCGCCGGCCATCTGCATCCTGTCTATCGAATCGCGACGCGCAACGACTCGGTTCGCGTGCCGTGTTTTCGTTTCGGCGTGCAAGGCGGCGTGCTGCCCGCATTCGGCAGCTTTACCGGCGGTGCGCGCGACGACGGCCGCGTGAGTGGAGAAAGGGTTTTCGTCGTGGCTCACGACAAGGTCATTGAAGTGCCGCGCTGAGCCTTTCACGCAACGCGCGACTCACGCGAGTTTCGTCATACCTGTCACGCCAAAACTCCGCTATTAGCAGAGTTCGCCAACACTTTCACACGCGATCTTTTCCGCAAGCACATGCACCATTCGCGGCGCCGGCATTCCGTTGTCGGCGATACACGCTCGCAAAGGCACGCTGCGCGTGCTTCGCAGCAAACAGCGAAGCGCACGCGGGTTTACGTGCGTTTGAGTAGCGCGAAGCTCGCCGTTTACTGGACGCTGAACCAGGCTGTCAACATTCTTTCGGTCTGCTTGGGTCAGCCGACAGCGCTTGAAAAAGCGCCCTTACAACACCAGGAGACAAGCCATGGCTCAAGTGTCGAGCAGCGCCATCGAAGAACTGAAAACCGCCATACGTGGGCAGCTAGTACTGCCCGACGATCCCGGTTTCAACGAAGCCCGCAGCATCTGGAATGCAATGATCGACTGCCGCCCGGCGATGATTCTGCGCTGCGCCGGCGTCGCCGACGTGCGTCGCGGCATCGCGTTCGCGCGCGCGAATGATCTGCCGCTTGCGCTTCGCGGCGGCGGTCATAACATTGCCGGCAGCGCGCTATGCGAAGACGGTCTCGTGATGGACTTCTCGCAGATGAAGTCCGTGCGAATCGATCCGATTGCAAGACGCGCGTATGTGGGACCGGGCGCAACGCTCGCGGACTTCGATCACGAAGCGCAAGCCTTTGGACTCGCGACACCGCTCGGCATCAATTCGACCACGGGCGTCGCGGGCTTGACGCTCGGCGGCGGCTTCGGCTGGCTCAGCCGCAAATACGGCATGACGATCGACAATCTGATTTCAGCCGACGTGGTCACCGCCGAAGGCGAACTGCTTCGCGCCAGCGCCGAATCGAATGAAGATCTGTTCTGGGCGATTCGTGGCGGCGGCGGCAATTTCGGCGTGGTCACGTCGTTCGAATTCGCACTGCATTCCGTCGGACCGATGGTGTACGGCGGGCTCGTCGTGCTGCCGTTCGCCGAGGCGAGAGACGCGCTCGTCAAATATCGCGCGGCAGCCGCGCAGATGCCCGACGACCTGAGCGTGTGGGCAGTGCTACGGCTCGCGCCGCCGCTGCCATTCCTGCCCGCCGAAGTACACGGCAAGCCGGTGATCATCTTCCCGATGTGCTACACCGGCCCGATCGCAAACGGTCCTTCGGCGGTCGCGCAAGTGAAGACGTTCGGCACGCCCGTCGGCGAACATCTCGGCGAAATGCCGTATGCGATGTGGCAACAGGCATTCGATCCGCTGCTCGCGCCCGGATCGCGCAACTACTGGAAGTCGCACAACCTCGCCAATATCGACGATGGTCTGATCGATGCATTGCTTCAGTCGATTGAGAATCTGCCTTCTCCACAGTGCGAGATTTTCTTCGGGCAGATCGGCGCGCAAACGCAACGCGTGCCGGTGAATGCGACCGCCTACTCGAGCCGCGACACGCAATACGCGATGAACGTGCATGGCCGCTGGGAAGATCCCGCCGACGATGAACGTTGCATCGCGTGGGCTCGTGCCTTCTTCGAGCAGGCAGCGCCGTTCTCGCTCGGCAGCGTCTACGTGAACTTCATGACGCAGGAAGAAGCGGGCCGCGTCGCCGATGCATACGGCCCGAACTTCGAACGGCTCGTCGCGGTTAAGAGCCGCTACGATCCGCACAACCTCTTCCGTCATAACCAGAACATTCGTCCCGCCATGTAATGCGTGGCAGCGAATAAAGGAACCCGCGGAGGAATCCGCGCGAGTCTCAGCGCGGATTCCTCGCACCCGACGCATGAATGTCCCTTTGCGCGGGCGGCATGGATCAGGCACGGCAAATGCTGCTTTATCATTGATGCTGGCCCTATTGGCCAACGTCACAGCATTACCTTTGATCCATAAACAAAAACCGCCTCGATAACGTAAAAGGACAACTATCATGCGCAGACGACAATTCATCACGACGGCCGGCGCGGCTTTCGCTACCGCGGGCCTCGGCCTTGCCGGTTGCACCACCACGTCAGGGTCGTCGGGCACGTCGGCGTCCGCGAACGCCAACAAGCGCGACACGATCAACGCGGGTATCGACTCCACGCTTTCGCGTCTCTACGCGAACGTCGGCGGTTCGCGCGAACTCGTGGCGAAAGCGCGCGGCGTGCTGGTGTTTCCGTCGGTGATCTCGGCGGGCTTCTGGGTCGGCGGCCAATACGGCGAAGGCGGGCTGCGCGTGGGCGGTCGCACGACCGGCTACTACAGCACGGTGGCGGGATCGTTTGGCTTGCAGATCGGCGCGCAGTCGAAGGCGCTTATCTTCCTGTTCATGACGCAGGAAGCACTCGACAAATTCCTCAATAGCCAGGGCTGGGCAGCGGGCGCCGACGCAACCGTCGCGGTGCTCAAGGTCGGCGCGAACGGCGCGATCGACACATCGACGGCGACAAGCCCGGTCGAAGCATTCGTGCTGACCAACGGCGGCTTGATGGCGGGCGTATCGCTGGAAGGTACGAAGGTGTCGCGCCTCATCATCTGATCGTCGACAAGCCACGCGGCCGCTGTGCGGACCGCGTGGCGCTTCTGCATTACTCAGTCACTCAGTCACTCACTCACTTAACCGGCGATAGTTACTCCGCCGCGAGCGTCATCTGCGCCACTTCGCAGCGCGGCCATTGACGCAACACGTCCGGCGCGAGCAGCAGTTTGGCCGCGCGAATGCCCGCGCCCATGACGATCTGCGCGCGCTCCATGACGGCGGCATCGACGAGAATGCGCCAGTCCTGCGGCAAGCCGAAAGCCGTAATGCCGCCGAACTCCATGCTGCTCAGTTCGACCGCAAGCTCACGCTTCGCGAACGACAGCCGCTGCGCGCCGAGCGCTGCCTTCACCGCGCCGTTGATGTCGAGCCGCAGCGACCCGAGCGAAACGAGCGCCGCATAGTGCTCGCCGCCGTCCTTCTTGTAGCGCACGACGATCGTATTCGCGCAGTCCTCGAGACCGAAGCCATAGCGCGCGCTGAAGGCGGCGGTGTCCGACGCGTCGTCGGTGACGGAGAAAACCGTGACGCCCTGTTGCGGCAACTGCGCGAGCACTTGCGGCGGCAAACGCGTGGCGAGTTCATCGGCGGGAATCACGTCCAACTGCTTTACGGCTTCGTGCGAATGCATGGCGATCGAGAGAAGTAGAGAGGAAGGCCATCGCATTCTAGCGGCATGCGCGCGGTGCGGCATGCAATGCGGCGCGCGGCGGGGTATGCAATGCGGCGTGCGGCCAGTGCGCTTGCTATAGTCACAGGCACAACGCTTGCGAACGACGGCCATACGGAGGCTGCGCCCGGCCGGCCCGAGCGGCTCGCGCCTGCGCACCGCCCGAACCAGTGAGACTTCGACCATGGACATCGACACGCTTTCCGCCGGCAACCTCCAGCACATGGCTCGCACGCAGGCGAACTGGGCGATCGGAGCACTCAAGCAGTTTTCCGAAGACCGCTGCACTGCGCTGGCAGCGAGCATCGCGTTCTACGCTGCGTTTTCTTTGGCGCCGACGCTCGTCATGGTGATCGCCGTGGCCGGCTGGTTCTTCGGCGCCGAGGCCGCGCGCGGCGAACTGTTCGACCACATCCACGGATTGCTCGGCGACCAGGCTGCGGCAGGCGTGCAGACCATCGTCGAAAACGCGCATCACAGCGGCAGCGCGGGCGGCGTGGCCGCGATCATCTCGTTCACGATGCTGGCCATCGGCGCGTCGGCCACTTTCTCTTCGCTTAACAGCGCGCTCAACGTCGTATGGCCGTACACCGGTCCGCGCACGTCGAGCGTGCTTGCGCTGGTGCGCGTGCGGCTGATCTCGTTCGGGCTCGTGCTGGGCGTCGCGTTTCTGCTGATCGTCTCGCTCGTGCTCGATACTGTGATCACGTATGTCGGCAAGTGGCTGTGGGGCGACTCGCCTTATGTGGTGATCGGCAATCTGCTGCAACTCGGCGTCGGCTTGCTCGTGCTGGCGTTCGCATTCGCCGGGCTGCTAAAGTTTCTGCCCGACGCGAGCGTGCGTTGGCGCGATGCGCTGGTCGGCGGGGTCGTCGCGGCTGTGCTGTTTTCGGCGGGCAAGAAGCTGTTCGCGCTGTACCTCGCGCACGCCGGCATGGCGAGCTCGTTCGGCGCGGCCGGATCGCTCGCGGTGCTGTTGATGTGGCTGTACTTTTCCGCGGCAGTGCTGCTGCTCGGCGCGGAATTTTCGGCGGCGCGCGGCCGGTTGAACGACCCGCGCGGCGGTTGGGGCATGCAGCCCGACGCGCCGCCGGGCAGCCGCGCGAAGCTGGCGTCGGTGTTGGCGGCGTCGACGGTTCCGGGCGGCGCGGCGTTGCACGCCGGTTCGTCCGATTCGGGCGACGCGCGGGCTTCGAGGATTGGCGCTGTGTCCGCCGGAGTTGAACCGCCGCGGTTCGAGACACACGCAAAAGCATCGGTAGGCGCGAAGGCGCTCGGCGTCGGACGCTCGGTGCTTTCCGCCGAAGCGGGCGCGACGCATCTGGCGGCCGTTACGCTGCTTGGCGCGAGCCGCAAAGCCGTTGCGGCGAATCGCTACGTGCGCGAGCATCCGTGGAAGTCGGTCGCGCTGGCCGCGGCCGCCGGCCTCGCGGCGGCCCGCATGGCGCGGCACGCGCGCGCGGACGACGACGGTTCCAAATAGCCCGGCGGTTGCACAATCCGCGCCGCACCTTGTTGGTGCGTGTGGATCACAATCGCACCCGTCTGTCTACTCCCTTTTCGGCCAAAATGCATGGCGCCGCTTGGCCGCGCTCCCGCCGCCGTCGCTTCGCTAGACGACTTCATTACATATCTATTACAAATAAATGCCGGAAGTAGGCACACTCAAACGTTCATCGTCAACGAAACAACAATAATGCGAATGCAACGAATCAATATTGCCGAAAAGGCAACAATCCCGGATGAGCTTTAAATACAAGGGTTTGCGCGGGTTGTCGGTTTTTGGCGACACTCTTTTTTTTCCAGTTCTTGCCGATTGACGCAGTGAGCTATTCTCCTTTCCGCAACAAGTAAACTAATCATCTGCGTGGAGAAATGGATGAAACGAATCGCACTGTCTACCCTCTCGCTGGCGCTCCTGGGCGCAACGGGCGTCGCTCACGCTCAGAGCAGCGTGACCCTGTATGGCTTGATCGATGAATCGGTCCAGTACGTTCACAACGCCAACCCGGCTAACAACAATCTGTGGCAGCTCGCAGCGGGTAACCTGCAAGGCAGCCGCTGGGGCCTGAAGGGCTCGGAAGACCTGGGCGGTGGCTTGAAGGCGATTTTCCAGTTGGAAAGCGGCTTCAACCCGAACAACGGCAAGATGGGTTCGTACGGCACGGGCACGAAGCTGTTCGGTCGCCAGGCATACGTCGGCTTGACGCAAGATGCATACGGTACGCTCACGCTGGGTCGCCAGTACGATCCGCTGGTCGACCTGGTTCAGCCGCTGACGGGTGACAACTTCTTCGGCAGCACGTTCACGACGCCGGGCGACGTTGACAACAACGACAACAGCTCGCGTACGAACAACGCAATCAAGTACGTTTCGCCGGTGTGGGGCGGCTTCCAGTTCGAAGGCATGTACGCACTGGGCGGCGTTGCGGGCGCAACCGGCGCAGGCCAATCCTGGGCAGGTGCAGCAACGTGGTCGGGCGGTCCGTTCAGCGTTGCAGCTGGCTACTTCCGCATGCAGAACGCGAACACGCTGACCAGCCGCGGCGTCGCTCCGGGCAACCAGGGTGGCACGTGGAACGCAGGCGTGACGTCTGACGGTACGTTCGACGGCTCGAACATCAACGGCGCGTACGCATCGGCCAAGCAGATCGACATCACGTCGGCGGCTGCACAGTACGTGACCGGTCCGTTCACGTTCAACGTTCGCTATAGCTTCGCGCAATACAAGCCGGACGCGTTCTCGGGCTTCACAGAGCAAGAGAAGTATCACGTTGCAGGCGCGTACGCTGGCTACCAGCTCACGCCGGCAATGCTGCTTGGTCTGGGCTATACGTACACGCACGGCGCAGGCGACACGTCGGCGAACTACCACCAGGTTTCGCTGGGCGGCGACTACTTCCTGTCGAAGCGCACCGACCTGTACCTCGTTGGCGCATACCAGCACGCAAGCGGTCATCAGCGCGATGCAGCGACCGGTGGCATTGTCAACGCCGGTGCATCGGTTGGCTCGTATGGCTACCAGGCCGGTTCGAGCAGCCAGGAGATCATCAGCCTGGGCATTCGCCACAAGTTCTAAATGGGCTTGACGGACTGCTGAAGCTTACGCAGTTCGAAACCAGCCACGGGCGCAAGCCGGTGGCTGGTTTTTTTTCGTCCGTAGGTTTTGTTGTGGCGGGCAGCGGTTGAGCCTACCGCTGCGCCTTGCCTTTTTCCGCCTGCGCCAGAGTCTGCGCCGGCTTGGCGTCGAATTCATGCTCGACGCCGTCCGCGCCCACCGGCGCGCGATGCAGCACCAGCGCCCGCTCGCGCTGCAACGTCGGCACCTGCTGCGACTCCTGCCAGTCAGGATCGGGAATCTCGCCGAACACCTGACGCAGCCGCTCGCCCCACGTGCGGTGAATCATCTGGAAGTAAGCGTTGTCGTGATCGATCGACACGAAGCGCGTGACGCGCAGCGTGTCCTTCTCGTAGACGAGCAGATCGAGCGGCAGCCCGACCGACAGGTTCGAGCGCACGGTCGAATCCATTGAAATAAGCGCGCATTTCGCGGCTTCGTCGAGCGGCGTGGACGGCGTCAGCACGCGGTCGATGATCGGCTTGCCGTACTTCGCCTCGCCGATCTGAAAGTACGGATTCACCGCCGACGCCTCGATGAAGTTGCCCGCCGCGTAAATCATGAAAAGACGCGGCCGGTTGCCCGCAATCTGCCCGCCGAGGATAAAGCTGCAATTGAAGTCGACGCCGAATTCCTGCAGCGCCTCCGCCTCGCGCTGATGCACGGTGCGCACCGCCTGGCCGATCACGCGCGCGGCGTCGCCCAACGTAGGCACGTTCCACAGCGTGGGCTGCGACGCATCGGCCGGTTCCGACAGTTCGTGCAGCACCGCTTGCGTAAGCGACAGATTGCCCGCGCCCAGCAGGACCAGCATGCGCTCGCCCGGCTGCTCGAACACCGCCATCTTGCGCGCGGTGCTGATGTGATCGACGCCCGCATTGGTCCGTGTATCGGAAAGGAACACGAGACCTTCCTCGACGGTCATCGCTACGCAGTAAGTCATAGTGAAACGTACCCGCAAAAAAAGACTTGAACGACGCTATTGTAATGCGGCGCCGATGCGCCCTTTCTCGTATTACGGCGTCTGCGGTTATGTTCTTGATAGCGATGCCGCGTTGGCGTGGGCGAAGCGCCGCCGCTGCCTCGTCGCCGGCTACTGCGGCGTGCTTGCGCTGACCGTCACCGACACGTTCAGTTGCTCCTCCCTACCGCCGATGCGCCGTCCGCGCACCGGCGCTGCGGCCTCGTAATCACGCGCCACGGCGAGGCGGCAATAGATCTCGCTGGCAAAAGCCGCATGCGTGACGTCGACGGAAACCCAGCCGTCGAGCCACACGTCCACCCACGCATGGCTCGCCGCGTGCGGCACGTCGCCCGGTTCGATATAGCCGCTCACGTAGCGCGCCGGGACGCCGCGCGCCCGGCAGCATGCGAGCATCAGATGCGCGTGGTCCTGACACACGCCGTTGCCGAGCTCGAGCGCCTGCGCCGCCGTGCTGGTCACTTCCGTCACGCCGGGGTGGTAGCCGACGCGCTCCACGATCCGCTCGGACAGCGCAATCAGGCTCGACGTGCTCGTGAGGTCAGGAACCGATCCGGCCAGTTCGCGGACCGCCGCATCGGCCTCCGTCAAACGCGTCGCGCAGGTGAAATGCTCGAGCGGAATCGGGCCGGCATCGTCGCGAAGACGGCCGTCGATGAGCGGGATCGTGTCGACTTCGCCGGATACGTGAAGGCGGATCTCGTTATGCGGCTTGTTGATGACGAGCGTGTGCAGCGCGTTGCCATAGGCGTCGACGGCCGCGTCGAGCTTGCCCGGCGCGTCGATGTTCCAGCGCCGCACGACCTGCGACGCGCCGCTTGCCGGCGTCAGCCGAAGTTGCTGGATCGAGTAATGGACAGTCGCTTCATAACGATAGGACGTCTCGTGGCGGATCGTCAGGTACATAAGCACTCCGTCAGGCGACTGGCAGCATCAGATAAGTACGCGCGACGAGATTGCCCAGCTCGAACACGCGAGCCAGGAACTGCGTCAGATACGCGTGCAGGCCGGCTTCGAAAATTTGCCGGATGTCGGAGTAAAGCAGTTCGGCGCGCAGCTTGCCGGCAAACCGTTCGCACTGGTTCGAGCCCGGCGTGCGCAGCATCGCCAGATTCGCGCAGACGCCTTCGAGCGAAGCCAGCAGCGAGCGCGGCATCTGCTGATTGAGGATCATCAATTCGACGACGCGCGCCGGCGTCACGACGTCGCGATAAACCTTGCGATAGATCTCGAGCGCCGACACCGAACTCAGGATCGACGTCCAGTAATAGAAGTCCTCCAACTGACGCGCGGCGTCGCGTGAATTCGGCTCGACGTCGGCAAAGCGCACGTCGAGAATGCGCGCGGTGTTGTCGGCGCGCTCCAGAAAAGTGCCGAGCTGCGTGAAGAAAAATGCGTCGTCCTGCAACGCGGTGCCAATCGTTACGCCACGCGAAAGGTGCGAGCGAAACTTCACCCATTCGAACAACGCGCCGGGATTGCCGGACGCCTGATCAGACGAAATGCGCTCGTTGAATTCAAGCCACGTATCGTTGATGGTCTCCCACCATTCGGTCGTTAACGTGCCGCGCACCGCACGCGCGTTTTCGCGCGCCGCATGCAGACACGAGTGGATGCTCGACGGATTGGTCGCGTCCGCCACCATGAAGTCGAGCACGTGTTCGCGCGTCGGCTCGTCATGACGCTCGGCGAAAGCGGCCTCGAGTTCGGAGATGCGCAGCACCGACCGTTGCGCGCGCGCCTCCTGTTCGGGCGTCTGCGGCAACAAAAGCGCCTTGAGGTTGATGTCGAGCATGCGGGCGGTGTTCTCCGCGCGCTCCATGTAGCGGGCCATCCAGAAAAGGTGATCGGCGGTGCGGCTTAGCATGACGGCGTTCCGTGTCTGATGACGCGAGATGTTGAGTTAAAGGCTCGCGCTGGTTATCCCGCTGGTTTCCTATGCGCCCGCGGCATCTGACAAATGCCCCGGCGCGCTGGGTTGCACGCGCGGCTATCGGGAGCCGTGCGGCAACCGCTTCAGTCGACCATCCACGTGTCTTTGGTCCCGCCTCCCTGCGACGAATTGACGACGAGCGAGCCTTCCTGCAACGCGACGCGCGTCAGTCCGCCTGCGACCATCGTGACGGTCTTGCCCGACAGCACGAACGGACGCAGATCGATATGGCGCGGCGCGATGCCGGCTTCGACGAAGGTCGGGCATGCGGACAGCGCGAGCGTCGGTTGAGCGATATAACCCGCGGGCCGCGCGATCAGACGCTCGCGGAACGCTTCAATCTCGGCCTTCGTCGATGCGGGTCCGACGAGCATGCCGTAGCCGCCCGCGCCATGCACTTCCTTGACGACGAGTTCCGCCAGATGCGCGAGCGTGTATGCAAGATCGTCCGGCTTGCGGCACTGGAACGTGGGCACGTTATTGAGGATCGGTTTCTCGCCCAGGTAGAAGTCGATCATGTCGGGCACGTACGGATAGATCGATTTGTCGTCGGCGATGCCGGTGCCCATTGCGTTCGCGAGCGCGACGCGTCCCGCGCGATACGCGGTCAGCAGACCCGGCACGCCAAGCGCCGAATCGTTGCGGAACGCGAGCGGGTCGAGAAAGTCGTCGTCCACGCGGCGATAGATCACATCGACACGCTTCGGTCCCTGCGTCGTACGCATGAACACATAGTTGTCGTCGACGAACAGGTCCTTGCCTTCCACGAGTTCGACGCCCATCTGCTGCGCGAGGAACGTGTGCTCGAAATACGCGGAGTTGTACATGCCAGGCGTGAGCACGACGACGACCGGATCGTCGACGCCTTCGGGCGACACCGAGCGCAACGTATCGAGCAAAAGGTCGGGATAATGCGCGACCGGCGCGATGCGGTTGCGCACGAACAGCTCGGGGAAAAGCCGCATCATCATCTTGCGGTTTTCGAGCATGTACGAGACGCCCGACGGCACCCGCAGGTTGTCTTCGAGCACGTAGAACTCGCCGTCGTCGCCGGCACGCACCACGTCGACGCCGGCAATGTGCGCGTAAACACCGAGCGGCACATTCACGCCCTGCATTTCGGGCCGGTATTGCGCGTTGGTATAGACCTGCTCGGCGGGCACGATGCCGGCGCGCACGATCTTGCGATCGTGATAGACGTCGTGGATGAAGAGGTTCAGCGCCTGCACGCGCTGACGCAAACCGGCTTCCAGCGTCTGCCACTCGTGGCGCGGAATGATGCGTGGAATCAGATCAAAGGGAATCAGCCGCTCGGTGCCGGAGAGGTCGCCATTCACGGCGAACGTGATGCCGACCCGGCGAAACAGCAGGTCCGCTTCCGCACGCTTGCGCGCGATTGCTTCGTTGCCCTGCTTCTCTAGCCACCGCTCAAAGCGCGCGTAATGTGGCCGCACGGCATCGTCATGATGACGCATCTCGTCATAGCATCGCATGTCACGCCCCGCTCTTGTTGTCGGATAGAAGGCGAATGCGCTGCGCATTCGGTGTTCGACTTCATTCAAGCAAGCGCTATGCCATTGGGCTTTTAGCGCGGAATCCGACCGACATGCACATGAAGCGCGCATCGAAAAGCCTGGCGCCTCGCTGCCATCGTACTGCTGCGGCCCACGATGCGCTAGTAGAGTGCATGGATCGATCGGCGATGCACCACGCCGTTGTTCGCCATGAAAAAATCCCCGTGGATTTGCATCCACGGGGATTCAGACTACTTGCAGTGCGAGGCTCGAAATACGCTACGTCAACTGTAGCCGTGAGCGACGCATCAAGTGACGCAGAAGCGCGATTAGCCTGCTGCAGCGTCCTTCAGCTTCTTCAGCGGGCGTGCCTTGATGCGCACGCTAGCCGGCTTGGCCGGGAACCAGCGCTCTTCGCCCGAGAACGGGTCTTTGCCGAAGCGCTTCTTCTTGGCCGGCACAGCTTGCACGACGATCTTCAGAAGACCCGACAGCGTGAATTCGCCCGCGCCCTTCTTGTGGACAGCGCCGAGGATCGTGTCTTCGAGCGCGGCCAGGACGGCCTTGGCAGCCCTCGGTTCGACGCCAGCGCGTTCAGCAACGTGAGTAGCCAGCGAGGCCTTCGTGAAGGTGTCCTTGATCGGCGACGGTGCGCTGGACGCCTTCACGGCGACCTTCTTAGCTGCGGAAGCTTTCTTCGCAGGGACTTTCTTTGCAGCAACCTTCTTGGTCGGTACCGGGGCAGCAGCCTTCTTGGCCACCTTTTTTGCGGAAGTCGGCATGTTTCTCCTACCTGTTGTGGTCAGTGAATTGCACGAAGCGCACACGGTATGCGCACGCTTCAACGCCGGATTCTACAAGCGCTCAAGCGATTTGCGCGACTCTTTTATGTATAACAGCGCAGGTTTGTTGCGCGGCGCAGACTGCGCAACACATTTTGAGCCTTGTTTCAGGGGCTAAACTGCTTCGGCGGAGCTAGCGGCGTCGATTCGTAAAGTGCGTTACAAGCCGTTTCAACCCATGTATAGCGGCATATTCTGCGTGACCGGCTTGTGCGGGACACACGATTGCCGCAACCTTTTTAACGCTTCGGGTAACTCCGCATTGGCCGCGCGATGTTGGCCGTTGCAACGCCATTACGTCGCGCCGGCGGTCCAGGTGCGCTATCAGGCGATGCCTGGCAGGATGTCCGCGAGCTTCGTCAACGCTGCGTCGATATGCTGCCCGGCGATGCTGCCGTAGCCGAAAATCAGACCGGGCCGCGGTTTTGCGCGCTGGTAAAACGGCGCGAGACCATACAGGCCAATCGACGCCTCGCTCGCCGCCGCCACCAGAACCTGCTCGGTCAACGGCGCCTTCAGGTGCGCGGCCAGGTGAATTCCGGCCGTCGGCACGATCGGCTCGAACCACGGCGCGAGATCGCCTTGCAGATGCGCGAGCAACGTCGCGCGCCGCGCCGCGTACGTCTTGTGCATGCGCCGCAGATGCTTGGCGAAATCGCCGTTGAGCATGAACGATGCAAGCGCAGTTTGTGTGAGCGTGCAGCCGTGCCAGTCCGCGATTTGCCGCGCCTTGAAAAGCGGCTTGTATAGCGACGCGGGCGGCACCACATAGCCGACCCGCAACTCCGGGAAGATGGTTTTCGAAAAGGTGCCCACGTAGGCGACGAGTCCCGCACGGTCGAGGCTTTTCAACGGCTCCATCGGCCGGCCTTCGAAACGGTACTCGCAGTCGTAGTCGTCTTCGATGATCACGGCGCCGCGTTTTTGCGCCCATTCCAGCAGTTCGACGCGGCGCTCGAGACTCATCGGCATGCCGAGCGGAAACTGATGCGACGGCGTCACATAGACGAGCCGCGCATTGTCCGGCAGCTTGCCGACGATCAAACCTTCGCGATCCACCGGCACGTGCGCCACCTGCGCGCCGGTTGCGGCGAAGCATGCATGCGCGGGCGGATAGCCGGGGTCTTCGATGGCCGCGACTTCGCCTGGACCGAGCGTGACGCGTGCAAGCAGATCGAGTGCGTGCTGCGCGCCTTGCGTGACGATCACCTCTTCCCAGTTGCTCGACACCGCCCGATTGAATGCGAGGTAGCGTGAAATCGCGAGCCGCAGTTCCTGTTCGCCGGCAGCGTCGCGGTATGTTCCGGGGCCGCGCGATTGCGCGCGCAGCGCGTGATTCACGCAGCGGCGCCAGACGTCGAACGGAAAGAGCGTCTTGTCGATCGCGCCGCCGACGAAATCGTAGGGCGACGCAACCGAAGGCCGCGGCAACGGCAAGCTGTCGGGCATCTGGTCCCACAGCGGTTGGGCGCGCACGGCGTCCTTCGTCGCCTGCTCACGATCGCGCGACGAGTCGGCCGCGCGCGCATGCGGCGAGCGCTCGGTCGGCAAGCGCTCGAGCCCGTCGGCGACGAAAGTGCCCGAACCGGCCCGCGCGGTGAGATAACCCTCGGAGAGAAGCCGCTCGAAGACGTCGAGCGTCGTCTTGCGCGACACGCCCAGTTGCGTCGCGAGATCGCGCGTGGACGGCAGGCGCGTGCCGCCGGCGAGACGCCCTTCGAGTATGCCGGCCCGCAGTTGCCGATAGATCTGTCCGGAGAGATCGTGATGGCCTTCGACGGCGATGTGAATTTCCATTCTGGCTGCTACCTGCTGGCTACCTGTTATGTCATCGCCATGATACTTCCGCGAGACGTATGGCAAGCGCCAGTTGAACGCGCCGGCGGGCTTGTTACTGCGCCACCGCGCCGCTTCGTGCAGCGTGCTCTTTGGCGTCGTCACGCGAAGCGTCGCTGCATCGTTGATGCTCGCGCGAGAGCTTGCGCATCAGCGGCAACAGCAGCACGGCGACCAGCGCACCCGCGGCCGCGAGCCATCCCAGGCCGGTAAACAGCTTCGTATAGAGCGGCAACGATTCGAGCGGATGCATGTCGCCGGCCGGCATCTGCGCGAAATTCGCGACCACGCTGCCCAGATACTGCGATACGCCGGTTGCCACGAAGTACGCGCCCATCATGAAGCCGCTCATGCGCGCGGGCACGTAGCGCGCGATCATCGCAAGGCCGAGGCCGCTCACCAGCAGTTCGCCGAGCGAGTACAAGCCATAGCCGCCGACCATGAACCACGACGACACGCGCCCTTCCACCGCATAGCGGCCGCTTGCCGCGTAGACGAAGAAGCCGGCCGCCACCACCGCAAAGCCGACCGCGTATTTCGCCGCGACGGGAACGTCCTTGCCCCGCTTCGCGAGCCGCGTATACAGCAGCGCAAGCAGCGGACTCAGCAGCATGATCCAGATCGGATTGAGCGCCTGGAACTGCGCCGCGCTCCAGGTGAACAGCGTCGCGCCGAACAGCGAGAAGCGCGGATCGACATTGCGCAGCGCGAACAGCGTGAGCGACGTCGACATCTGCACATAGAACACGAAAAACAGGATCACCTGCGCCGTGAGGATCAATGCGGCCACCAGACCCGCGCGTTCGGAGCGCTCGCACTTGAGCAGCATGTAGCCGAAAATCGCCAGAATCGCGAGGCCCGCCGCATACACGCACGCCACCGCGATGGCCTTGTGCTGCAGCACGAACATCGCGATCGCGCCAAGCGCAATGCCGCCGAGCGCAATCGCGCCGACGCGCTTCCAGCGCACGGGCTCGGCATCGGGCGCGGAGCCGATATGCGCGAGCGTGCGGAACATCACGAAGTAATTCGCCACCGACAGCAGCATCCCCGCACAGCAGACGGCGAAGGCCGCGTGCCAGCCCCAATGGTCCTTGATCCACGGCGTGGCGAGCATCGACACCGTCGAGCCGATATTGACCGCCATGTAGTAGATCGTGAACGCGCTGTCGATGCGCGCGTCGTCGCCTTCATAGATGCGCCGCACGAGATTGGCCGCGTTCGCCTTGAAAAGCCCGTTGCCCACGACGATCACGCCCAGCGATGCATACATGAACGCGAGCTGGTCGTTCGGCAGCGCGAGCATCAGATAGCCGGCCGCGAGCACGATGGCGCCGAAGATCATCGTGCGTCGCGTGCCGAGAATCTTGTCGCCGATCCAGCCGCCGATCGACGGCGATGCGTACACGAGCGCCGTGAACGCGCCCCACGTGAGCGTGGCGTGGCTGTCCGCGAAATGCAGCTTGTCGATCATGAACAGCACGAGCAACGCGGCCATGCCGTAATAGCCGAAGCGTTCCCACATTTCGATCAGAAAGACCGTGGAAAACGAGCGCGTCTGCGAGACCTGCGCTTCAGGGCGTTGTGGTGAATCCATCGAGTACCTCTTGTTTCAAATAGTGGGGCTGTCGGCAAACTGCCGCGCGCCGTGAATCATCGGATTGCAAAAACGGCTGGACGGCCATGCGTTGTTCGGCTGCATGCGCAAGCTTGCGTTTCGTGTCGTGCGCGGGCCGCGCTCATATCCACAATGCATGGATGCGGACACTGCCTAAAGTCGCCGTACGTCTGTCTGAATCGAAGCGCGGCTTTTCGCGTCGCCCGTCGGATCGGCGGACCGGCTGTTAGCTTCTGGCAACATAGCGTGTTGTCTCGAAAAAGGCGTTCCGTTTGAAGCCGGGATCTCAGGCCCGCAGTCCCGGCAAGGCGCCATCAAACCATATTCGCTTATATCAAACAAATTTTGACGGGCTAATTTCCTCCTGCTATGGTCACGACAATTCATAAGAGCAATTCGGCACTCGAAGTAGGCAGCAAGATTCGCGCGTTGAGGCAACGTCTGAAGCGCACGCTGGACGACACGGCAACTGCGGCGGGTATCTCCAAGCCGTTTTTGTCGCAGGTGGAGCGGGGCCTCGCGTCACCCTCCATCACGTCGCTGGCGGGCATCGCTCACGCGCTCGGGGTGACGGTGCAGTATTTCGTCGATACGCCCAGCGAAGAGCGTTCGGTCAGCCGCGGCGATCAGCTGAAGTTTTTTGGCTTCGCGGACTCGGCGAATCTGTTCGCCCGTTTGACGAACGTGACGGGCGGCCGTCAGCTCGAGGCGATCCTCGTGAAGATGCCGGTCGGACAAAAGCGTTCGGAAGTCACGACGCATGCCGGCGAAGAGTTTATGTATGTGATCGACGGCGAAGTGTCGTTGACGCTGGAAGGCAAGACCTTCGTGTTGCGCGCAGGAGACAGCGCGCATTACGAATCGACTGTGCCGCATAGCTGGGCGAATACCGCACGCGTGGAGTCGGTGGTCGTCTGGGTCGGCACACCGAGACTGTTTTAAAGAAGCAGGCTAGTTTTCCGGTTCATCCGGCAGGACAGCCTGCATTACCAAATGTAAGGATTCCTGCATGTCTGACAAACAACAAGGGCCGCCCCGGCCCGAACAAAGCAGATAGCAAGGCGCTTTAGCGCCGGCGCGTTCTTCTCCCGACCTTTCCTGCGATTCCGAACCGATGAAAACCCCGTTTGCTTACGCGACGGCGCTGAGTGCGCTCGTCCTTACCTTGACGTCTTCGCTTTCTTCTTCGGCGTTTGCCGTCACCGTGCCGGCGGGCGTCACGCTCGCCGCCAGCCAGGAAATGACCCGCCAGGTGCCGGGCGAAACCGAGTCACTCGATCCAGCGCACATCGAATCGTGGACCGGCAACACCATCGGGCTCGACATGTTCGAAGGACTCACGCGCATCGACGCGGCCGGCGCGATCGTGCCCGGCGTCGCGCAATCGTGGACGCGCACGGGGCCCGACACATGGGTCTTCAAGCTGCGCCACGACGCCCGCTGGAGCAACGGCCAGCCCGTCACCGCAAACGATTTCGTCTATGCGTGGCAGCGCGTGCTCGATCCAAAGACCGGCTCGAAATACACAGTGCTGGTCGAGTTCGTGAAGAACGGCAAGGCGATTCTCGCGGGCAAGGCGCCGCTCTCGAGCCTCGGCGTTCGAGCCGCCGATCCGTACACACTCGAAGTCACCACCGAGGTGCCCGCCGCTTTCTTCCCGCAACTGGCCGCGATGACGACAATGGCGCCGGTCAACCGCGACGTCGTGACCAAGTTCGGTGGCGACTGGACTCGGCCGGGCAATTTCGTCGGCAATGGTCCGTACATGCTGGCCGATTGGCAGCCGGGTAACCGGCTCGTCGGCGCAAAGAGCAAGACGTACTGGAACGCAAGCAAGGTCGTGATCACCAAAGTGACCTATCTGCCGATCGAAAACGACGAAACAGCAATGCGCATGTATCAGGCCGGCCAGTTCGACTACACGTATTCGATTCCGTCGGGCATCTACGCGCAGGTGAGCAAGCAGTTCGGCGGCGAGCTGAAGACCGGCCTGCAGATCGCGACGTACTACTACAGCCTGAACAACGAAGATCCGCTGTTCAAGGACAAGCGCGTGCGTCAGGCACTGTCGATGGTCCTCGACCGCGATCTGCTCACGCAGCGCCTGACCGCCGACGGCGAGCTGCCCATGTACGGTCTCATCTCGAAGGGCACGCAAGGCGCGGACATTTTCAAGCCCGAATGGGCAAGCTGGCCGATGGCAAAGCGCGTCGACTATGCGCGCAATCTGCTGAAAAGCGCGGGCTATTCCGATGCGAAGCCGCTCACCTTCACGCTCACGTACAACACGAACGATCTGCACAAGAAGGTCGCGCTCTTCGCGACATCCGAATGGCGCAGCAAGCTCGGCGTTACCGCGAAGCTTGAAAACGTCGAATACAAGGTGCTGCTTAAACAGCGCCACGACGGCAAGGTGCAGGCTTCGCGCGACGGCTGGTTCGTCGACTACAACGACGCGATGTCGTATTTCGATCTGATCCGCTGCCACAGCGTGCAGAACGATCAGCGCTACTGCAATCCGCAAGTGGACAAGACCGTCGACGAAGCCAACCAGCAGCTCGACGACGCAAAGCGCACGGCCCTGCTCACCAAGGCGCACGACATGGCGATGAACGACTATCCGATGGTGCCGCTCTTTCAGTACTCGGCGGTGCGGCTCGTGAAGCCGTATGTAGGCGGCTACACGTCGACCAACTACGTCGATCAGCGCGCCACGCAGGACATGTATCTGATCAAGCATTAAACGCGGAGCATCGACATGCTGGCCTATACGCTGCGCCGCACGCTGTGGGCGATCCCGACGATTCTCGCCGTGATCACCGCGTGCTATCTGCTGCTGCATCTCACGCCGGGCGGGCCGTTCGACACCGACAAGCAACTGTCGGCGGCCGTGCTCGCGAACCTGAACGCGAAGTATCGGCTCGACGAACCGCTGTGGCTGCAGTATCTGCACTACCTCGGTTCGCTGCTGCACGGCGATCTCGGCCCGTCGTT
This sequence comes from Paraburkholderia sp. RCC_158, assembly GCF_041355255.1. Taxonomy (NCBI): domain Bacteria; kingdom Pseudomonadati; phylum Pseudomonadota; class Betaproteobacteria; order Burkholderiales; family Burkholderiaceae; genus Paraburkholderia; species Paraburkholderia sp. RCC_158. The sequence goes on from NZ_JBFUPM010000001.1 coordinate 340,181, forward strand.
CCGCTATGCCGACTGGTCGGTCAACGACCTCGTGTGGAAAGCGTTGCCCGTTAGCCTCGGCGTGGGCGGTGTGTCGGTGCCGATCGCATTGGTCATCGGCGTCACGCTCGGCACGCTCGCCGCCGTGCGGCGCGACCGTTTCGTCGATCACATGGTGATGGTGCTCGGCAATATCGGCAACGTGGTGCCGCCGTTCGTGCTCGGGCCCGTGCTCGTGTGGATCTTCGCGGTCCTGCTGAAGACGTCCGACGGCCACGGCTGGCTGCCTGCGGGCGGCTGGGGCGAAGGCGAATGGCGTTACCGCGTGCTGCCGATCGTGCTGCTCACGTTCATCAACGTGGCCGCCATTGCGCGCGTGATGCGCGGCAGCATGATCGAAGTGCTGACCGGCAACTTCATTCGCACAGCACGCGCGAAGGGCTTGCCCGGCCGCACGATCGTTCTGCGCCACGCGCTGAAGCCCGCGCTCATGCCTGTCGTGTCGCTGCTCGGCTCGGTGTGCATTTCGTCGATCACCGCGGCCGTCGTCACCGAATCGGTGTTCGCGCTGCCGGGCCTCGGGCAACTGGTCGTCAACGGCGCGATCAATCGCGACTACACGCTCGTGCTCGGCCTCGTGGTGCTGACCACGGCCGTCGCAGTGCTCTTCAATCTGCTGGTCGACCTCGCGTATGCGTGGCTCGATCCGTGTATCCGGTATTGATCATGGCCCGCTCTCTTCAACCGGCTGCCGCGGCGCTCGATCCGCTCGCGGCCATTGCAAACGCTCCGCGTTCGCGCGGCCCGCTCGCCACCGCCGCCGCGCGCTTCGTGCGCAATCGCGCCGCATTCGCCGGCTCGGTCGTGCTGGTGCTGATCGTGATTGCGTGTGTCGCGGGCCCGTGGCTGCTGCCCAACGGTCCCATCGACAGCGACTGGTCCGCGATCAGCCTGCCGCCCACGCTGCAAAACATGCACTGGTTCGGCACCGACGAACTCGGCCGCGATCTGCTCGCGCGCACACTGCAAGGCGGGCGCGTGTCGCTCGAAGTCGGCCTGCTCGGCACGCTCGTGTCGGGACTGATCGGCGTCGCGTACGGCGCGACCGCGGGCTATCTCGGCGGACGCGTCGACGCGGTCATGATGCGCATCGTCGACATGATGTACGCGATCCCCTACATGCTGATCGCCATTCTTATGATGACGATGTTTGGCCGCGCGTTCTATCTCGTCGTGCTGACCATCAGCGCGTTTTCATGGCTCGACATGGCGCGCGTCGTGCGCGGTCAGACGCTGTCGCTGCGCTCGCGCGAATTTATCGACGCCGCGAAAGCGATCGGCGTGAGTTCGCGCTCGATCATCGCGCGCCATATCGTGCCGAACCTGTTCGGCGTCGTGGTCGTGTACGCGAGCGTCACCGTGCCGAACATCGTGCTCACCGAGTCGGTGCTGTCGTTCCTCGGCCTCGGCGTGCAGGAACCCATGACGAGCTGGGGCGTGCTGATTCAGGACGGCGCGCAGAAGCTCGAATCGATGCCGTGGCTGCTGCTCTGCCCGGCCGTGATGCTGTGCGTGACGCTCTACTGCGTGAATTTCGTCGGCGACGGTCTGCGCGACGCATTCGATCCGAAGGACCGCTGACATGCCGCTACTCGAAGTCAAAGATCTCAGCGTGCGCTTTACGCGCCGCGAAGGCGCGCCGGTCGACGCCGTGCAACGCGTGTCGTTTTCACTTGAAGCGGGCCGCACGCTCGGCATTGTCGGCGAATCGGGATCGGGCAAGAGCCAGACGGTGATGGCCATGCTCGGGCTGCTCGCGGGCAACGGCAAAGTGTCCGGCGAAGCGCGCTATCGCGGCGACAATCTGCTCGCGATGAAGGAAAGCGAGCTCAACAGGATTCGCGGCAACCGCATCGGCATGATCTTTCAGGACCCGATGACGTCGCTCAATCCGTTCCTCACCATCGAGCGGCAGATGACGGAGACGCTGCAACTGCATCGCAAGATGACGCGCCGTGAAGCGCGCCGCCGCGCGGTCGAAGCGCTCGAATCGGTGCGGATTCCCGATGCGCCGCGACGCATCGGCATGTATCCGCACGAGTTTTCCGGCGGCATGCGGCAACGCGTGATGATCGCGATGGCGCTGCTGTCCGAGCCCGAAATTCTGATCGCCGACGAGCCCACCACTGCGCTCGATGTGACCGTGCAGGCGCAGATCATCGAACTGCTGCGCGAACTGAATCGCGAGCGCGGCACCGCCATCATCCTGATCACGCACGACATGGGCGTCGTGGCCGGCCTGTGCGACGACGTGATGGTGATGTACGCCGGCCAGACCGTCGAACAGGCGAGCGCCGCAGCGCTCTTCGCGGCGCCGACGCATCCGTACACGCGCGGCCTTCTCAACGCATTGCCGCGTTTGACGAGCGATGACATGAGCGACAGCGACGACGATCGCCCGTTGCAAACCATTCCCGGCAATCCGCCGCTGCCTGGCGAAATCGTCGCGGGCTGCGCATTCGCGCCGCGCTGCACGTATTGCACGGACGTGTGCCGCGAGTCGCGTCCGTCACTCGTTACAGCGGACGGTTATCCAGAAGCACGTCGCGCCTGTCATCGTCCCGTGAGCGAAATCCTGGAGGCACAACACGTATGAACGCGACTTCCATTGCAAGCGGCGAAGCCGCGACGCTGCTCTCGGTCGAGCAACTGAAGGTGCAATTCGGCGTGCCGCGCGGCGCGTACCCGTGGTCGGGCAAGACCATGCTGCGCGCCGTGGACGGCGTGTCGTTCAACGTGCGGCGCGGCGAGACCGTGGGCCTCGTCGGCGAATCGGGTTGCGGCAAGTCGACACTCGCGCGCGCGATCATCGGACTCGCGCCGGTGGCAAGCGGCAGCGTGCGCTGGCTCGGCAACGAAACGGTGCTGCCCGGCACGCGGCGCGATACGACGCTTTTACGACGCGACGTGCAGATGATTTTCCAGGACCCGCTTGCGTCGCTCGATCCGCGCATGACGATCGAACAGATCGTCGCCGAACCGCTCATCGCACATGCCAGGAATCTCGCGCGCGCCGACGTGCAGCGCCGTGTTCTGACGATGCTCGAACGCGTCGGTCTCAACGCGCAGCATTTGCGCCGCTATCCGCACGAGTTTTCCGGCGGCCAGTGTCAGCGTGTCGGCATTGCGCGCGCGCTGATCTCGGAGCCGCAACTCGTGATCTGCGACGAACCCGTTTCCGCGCTCGACGTGTCGATCCAGGCGCAGATCGTCAACCTGCTGCGCGATCTGCAACGCGAGTTGTCGCTGTCACTGCTGTTCGTCGCGCACGATCTCGCGGTCGTGAAAGCCATCAGCCACCGCGTGCTCGTGATGTACCTCGGACGCGTAATGGAGTTCGGCGATAAGCGCGACGTTTATCGCACGCCGCTTCATCCGTATACGCGCGCGTTGCTCTCCGCCGTGCCGGTGCCTGACCCGACGGTGGAGCGCTCGCGCCGCCATCTGCTGTTGCGCGGCGAGATTGCTTCGCCGTTGAATCCGCCGTCGGGCTGCGCATTTCGAACACGGTGCCCGGACGCGATCGACGCCTGCGCAGCGCAGATTCCGCAGCCCGTCACGCACGGCGCGAGCGCGACACGGGTGGCCTGCATTCGTGTCGGCGACGGCTAAAGCCAGCGGCCTTTAAGACAACGACCTCATTCACCGGCGCGGCGCTTACGTCACGCCGTGGGATTCGCTCGTCATGTCATCAGCATGACGAGCGATCAGCATGGACTGGCTAAGCGCCAGCCAGAGTTTCAATAACAACTGTCGAGACATTCCCAATGAAACATAACCCAACAAAAAACCGGTCAAAAAAGTCCGGACTCACTGCCGCGATCTGCTGTGCCTTCACCCTTCCCGCGCTCGCCATCGCCGCCAACGCATATGCCGACGACAGCGTGACGCAGCCCGCGCCCGACGCAAGCAACGCTGCGCCTGCCGCGCAAACGTTGTCGTCGCCCGCGCAAGTGACGCAGGCCCAGCCCGCGAACAAGCGCCGCGCGGATCAGGGCGGCCAGCTTCGCAACGACCAGCCGGATACGACGAACGCCATCGTCAACGCCGAGGCTTCGCAAACCGTTCTTCCGCCGACACCGCCGTCGAGCCAGGCGGCGAGCAAGGGCTTCATCGCCGATAGTCATCTGAATCTGCAGTTCCGCAACTACGCGGACTACTTCCAGGCGCCGCCTAACACCTATCGTCATGCGTGGGTGCAAGGCGCGCAGGTCAACTATGAATCGGGCTTCACGCAAGGGCTCGTCGGCTTCGGCGTGGATGCGTCGCTGTTCGGCGCGCTCAAGCTCGACGGCGGCAACGGCGCGGGCAACATGGTGCATGTGGGCAAGAGCGGCGGCGGCTCGCAGCAGCTCGCGTGGGCCTATCCAGGCATGTACGACATCAAGGGACGCATCTCCGAAACGGTCGTCAAATATGGTTTGCAGGACGTAACGAATCCGTTTCTCGAACCGCACGACAACCGCGCGCTGCCGCCGACTTTTCTCGGCGTCTCGCTCGTCAGCAACGATCTTGCTCACACGACGCTCGAGGCCGGCAGCTTCACCAAGGTCGATGCACGCGGCCACACGAATCTGAGCAATCTGACCACTTCGTATGGCGGCACGCGCATCGACCGGGTGACGTATCTCGGCGGCACCTGGCACTATGCGAAGAACGGCGAGATGGCGCTCTACGTCGATCAGGCCGACGATGTCTGGCGTCAGTACTATGGTTCGGTCGCGCAGTCGTTCGGCGACCCGACCACGATCAAGTGGAGCGGGCTCGCCAACATCTACTCGACGCACGATACCGGCGCGTCGCGTCAGGGGCACATCAACAGCAATGCGTATAGCCTTTCCGTGTCCGCGCAGCATGGGCCGCATGCGCTGTTGCTCGGCTATCAGCAGGTGCTCGGCGACCAGTTCTTCGACTATGTGAACGAGACCAACGGCATCTACCTGACCAATTCGATGGATGTCGACTACAACGCACCGCACGAGCAATCGCTGCAATTGCGCTATACGTTCGACGGAAAATACGCGGGCGTGCCCGGACTCAAGGCGATGTTGTGGGGCGCGTATGGCTGGGGCGCGGACGCATCGGCGGGCGCTGCGGAGAACGCGTCGCCCAGCGCCGCGCTGCATGATCTGTACTGGAAGAACGGACAGCCGGTGCACGGCCATCATCACGAGTTCGGCTTCGTTCCGAGCTATACGCTGCAGAGCGGCCGCTTCAAGGACACCAAGGTCACGTTCATCGCGATGTGGCACAACGGCAGCAATTACTACTCGGACGGTAACAACATGGAGTACCGCCTCGTGGTGAATGTGCCGGTGAAAGTGTTCTGAGCGCCGCGCGTTTGCGCTGCGAGAGAAGGCGTCACGTTGCGCATGTCGGCACGTGACGCCGGCCATGCAGGCGCGGCGCGTCGTACTTTTTATTCCTGCTCCGAGCCCGCGATACGCACGCTCGTCATCGCGCGCGAGAGGCCGTGCATGGGCCGGCGCAACGCGACGTCGAACGGATTGGTTTGCGGGCCGATCGCCTCGGCCTGACGGCGCAGCAACTCCACCACCATCGGCAGGCGGTCGTCGCTCAAACGCGCTGCCAGCGTGCCGACGCTCAACGCGGCAACAGCCACGCCGGTGCGGTCGAGAATCGGCACGGCCACGCCCGCCATGCCGTCGAGCACGCCGCTATTGCGGCCCGCGTAGCCCAACTGCCGCACGCGTTCGATCTCGGTGCGCAAATACACTTCGTCCAGCACGCCATAGCCGCGAATGCGCGGCACATTAAAACGGATGATTTCCTCGCGCTCCGCTTCGGGCAGAAACGCGAGAATCGCGAGACTCCCTTGCCCCACGCCGAGCGCCACGCGTCCGCCAATATCGCCGGTGAACGAGCGGATCGGAAACGGCCCTTCGCAGATGTCGAGACACACTGCGTCGAAACTGCTTTTGACGAGCAGAAAAATCGTGTCGCCCAAACTCGCGCACAGTCTCAGCAACGCGGGACGGCATAGCGTACGCATGCCGCTCGGATTGCCCGCCTGGGCCGCGAGCGCGAAGAAGTTGACGCTCAGCCGATAAAGCTTCGAGCCCTCGTCCTGCTCGACGACGCCCTCCGCGATCAACGCCTGCAGGATGCGATGCACCGTGCCTTGCGTGAGCCCGACCGCTTTCGCGAGACGCGTGACGCGGGCGCCGTCCGACTGCGCGTCGGATAACGCGCGAATCACGGCAAAGGCGCGCTCCAGCATTCCGGTGCCGGGCGCCGCGCCGGTTTCATCGACGTTCTGGCTGAGATCTCGTTTGACGGCAGCATTCATCGTTCAGGCTCTCGTTTATTCCATTGACCGGAACACTATAAGGTGTGTCGTCCGGCAGCGAAATGATGCCCGAGTTTCGTTCCGTGTTGTACGTTAACGCGGAAATGCAGGGATTCTCCCAAGCTCACGCAGCGGAACGATTTGGCTCGATGCCATCGCCGCTATTCCGATTACCGGAATTTTTCCGAAACTTATATCGTCAATCGGAATTCGCAATTGACGCCGGGTAATTTGGCTGGCTAGAGTCGACTCCATCGAGGCATTCAAAGGCCACACCCCATGTCTTTCCTCACACTCACAGACGTCGGCAAATCGTTCGGCGAGCTTCAGGCGGTCGCGGACGTCAACCTGTCGGTGGAAAAAGGCGAGTTCGTTTCGCTGCTCGGGCCGTCCGGTTGCGGAAAGACGACCACGTTGCAGATGATCGCCGGCTTCCTCGAAACGACACGCGGACGCATCACGCTCGACGGTCGCGACATCACGCATATGAAGCCGAACAAGCGCGGCCTCGGCGTGGTGTTTCAAAGCTACGCGCTGTTCCCCCATATGAGCGTGGCGGACAACGTCGGCTTCGGGCTTGAGATGCGCAACGTCGACAGGGCGGAGCGCAAGGAGCGCGTGCGCGAAGCGCTGTCCCTCGTGCGGCTCGATCCGCTAGCGCATCGTTTTCCGCGCGAATTGTCCGGCGGTCAGCGGCAACGCGTGGCGATTGCGCGCGCCATCGTCATCGCGCCGCCGGTGCTGCTGCTCGATGAACCGATGTCGAATCTCGACGCCAAGCTGCGCGAGGACATGCAGTTCGAACTGCGCGGCATTCAACGCAAAATCGGCACGACGACGATCATGGTCACGCACGATCAGTCCGAAGCGCTGTCGATCAGCGACCGCGTGGTCGTGATGGAAGCGGGCCGCATCACGCAGATCGATACGCCGTATGAAGCCTACGAGCGGCCCGAGAATCGCTTCGTCTCGCAGTTCATCGGCAAGGCGAACATGCTGCCCGGCACGGTGATCGCGCGCGACGGCGACGCGATCCGCATCGACCTCGGACACGATCTGTGCGAAACCGGACGCACCGCGCAACTGCCGGCGCGCGAGCGTGTAATCGCCCCAGGCGACGCCGTGACGCTGTGCATTCGCCCGGAAAAACTGCGCCTGTGCGCGCCCGATGCGGGACGTGTAAGCGCCACCGTGACGAGCCGCTTCTTCCTCGGCAGCCAGTGGCTTTACCGGCTGGACAGCCGGCTCGGTGAAGTGCTCGTGTGTTGCCAGAACGAAGGCAACGAGCCGCTGCCCGAAGGCGCGGCGGTTGGCGTCGACTGGAACAGCGAGGCGATCCGCTTTATTCAACGGGATGCGCAGCATGGATAGCACGCTGCCCGCAACGGAGGACGGCAAGACGGCATCCGCAAGCACGAGGCGCGCGCCGTGGCGCGCATTCGTGCCGCTCTGGCTGATGTGCCTGCCCGCATTCCTGCTGTTCGTCGCGCTCGTGCTGGTGCCGCTTCTGATGACACTGGTGCTGAGCTTCTATCGCTTCGATCCGGCGAGCGGCCCGATCGCCGCATTCCAGTTCGGCAATTACGCGGAAGTACTCGGCTCGTCGTACTTTCACACGATCTTTCTGCGCACGTTCGGCATTGCGTTTCTCGTCACGCTGCTATGCGTCGTGATCGGCACGCCCGAGGCTTACGTGCTGTCGCGCATGCGCGATCCGTATCGCTCGATGTTTCTGCTGGTGATTCTCGCGCCGCTGCTCGTCTCTGTTGTAGTGCGCGCGTTCGGCTGGAGCATGTTGCTCAACAGCAGCGGTCTCGTGAACCAGGCGTTCGCTCTGATCGGCCTTGGACCGTACAAGCTCGAATACACGACGTTCGCGATTGTCATCGCACTTGTGCACGTGATGCTGCCGTTCATGGTGATTCCCGTGTGGACCGCCTTGCAAAAGCTCGATCCGCAAACGGAAAACGCCGCGCTGTCGTTGATGGCATCGCCCGCGACCACCCTGCGCCGCATCGTGTTGCCGCAACTCACGCCGGGCATTCTGTCGGGCAGCCTGATGGTGTTCGGTTTGTCGGCAAGCGCATTTGCGATTCCGGGCTTGCTCGGCGGACGTCGTCTGAAGGTGGCTGCGACCGCCGTCTACGACGAATTCCTCGGCTCGCTGAACTGGCCGCTCGGCGCGACCATCGCGCTGCTGTTGCTGGTCGCGAACCTGATCGTGATGCTCACTTACTACCGGGTTCTGGAACGCAGGTACACCAGAAGCCTCGGTTGATACAACGTACAACGGCTGCGCGAGAACATCATGAGAAAGAACGGTCCTGTTGCGCTGATTTTCCACACGCTCGTCATTGCGTTCGTGCTCGCGCCGCTCGTGATCGTGGTGCTGGTTGCGTTCACGCCCGACGAAACGCTCACGTTGCCGACGCACGGCGTGTCGCTGCGCTGGTTTCGCGCGATCCTCAATTACCCGGATTTCATCGCGGCATTCGTCAATAGCCTGAAGCTCGCGTTTGCATCGGCGACGCTCTCGCTGATCGTCGCGCTGCCCGCCGCGCTCGCGATCGGCCGCGCGCGCTTTCCCGGCCGCGCTTTTCTGAATGGCTTGCTGCTCTCGCCGCTCGTGATTCCCGGCCTCGTGCTCGGCATCGCGTTGCTGCGCTTCTTCGCGATGATCGGCGCGACCGGCTCGTTCACGTGGCTGATCGTCGCGCACATGATCATCATCACGCCGTTCGTGATGCGGCTCGTGCTCGCCTCGGTCAGCGGTCTGGATCGCAGCGTCGAGCACGCCGCGCATTCGCTCGGCGCCGATCCGTGGACCACGTTCCGCCGCATTACGCTGCCGATGATTCTGCCTGGCATCACCGGCGGCTGGCTGCTTGCGTTCATCAACAGCTTCGACGAACTGACGATGTCGATCTTCGTCACCTCACCGCAGACGGTCACGCTGCCGGTCCGCATGTACATGTACGCGACCGAGTCCATCGACCCGATGATGGCCTCCGTGTCCGCGCTCGTGATCTTCATTACCGCGGGCGCGATGCTGCTGCTCGATCGCGTGTATGGGCTCAATCGCATTCTGATCGGCCAGCACTGATGTCTTCTTCCGCTCACGCTCTCATGCCGTCCAACTTGCCGTCATCTCACCCTTCAACGTCCGCGCGCGAGCCGCAATTCGTGCGCGTGGCCGAAACGCGGCGCGAACCGCTGCGCTTTTATATCGACGGCGATGAGGTCTCCGCGCTGCAAGGCGATACGTTGCTGACCGCCGTGCTGATGCAACAGCGCCGCGTGCGCGACAGCGAATTCAGCGGCGCGCCGCGCGCGGGCTTCTGTCTGATCGGCGCATGCCAGGACTGCTGGATGCGCACCGAGGAAGGCAAGCGCGTGCGCGCCTGTTCGACGCTCGTCACCGACGGCATGCGCGTTCTCACACGCGACCGTTCGGCGGATGCCGCAATCAGCGGAGACGCGCCATGAACGACGCTCGCCGCGTGGTGATTGTCGGCGCGGGACCGGCCGGCGTGCGTGCCGCCGAAACGCTGGTCGCGGCAGGCGTGCGCCCTATCGTGATCGATGAAAACGCGCGTTGGGGCGGACAGATTTATCGCCAGCCGCCCGCCAACGGCGGCTTCGAGCGCTCGAAAAAAACACTGTACGGTTTCGAGGCGCACAAGGCCGATGCGTTGCATACGACGATGGCCGCGCTGCTGCCGCACATCGACTATCGCCCGGACACACTGGCATGGGCTTGCGAAGCGGGCCGCCTCGATACGCTCGCCGCGGGGCGCGAAATCAGCGTGCCGTTCTCGCATCTGATCATTGCAAGCGGCGCGACCGACCGCGTTCTGCCGCTTCCTGGCTGGACGTTGCCCGGCGTCTACACGCTCGGCGCGGCGCAGGTCGCGTTGAAGGCGCAAGGCTGTGTAATCGGCCGGCGTGTGGTGCTGGCGGGCACGGGACCGTTGCTGTATCTCGTCGCCTATCAATACGCGAAAGCCGGCGCGCAGGTGGCCGCGGTGCTCGACACAAGCCTTTTTTCGCGGCAGATCGCAGCCGCGCCGAAACTCGTCCGCGTTCCGTCGACGTTCGCAAAGGGTCTGTATTACGTGGGTTGGTTGAAGGCACATGGGATACGCATCGAGCGCGGCGTGCAGTTGGTCGGTATTCGCGGCGCACTGAATGTCGAGTCGATTGAATGGCGCGGCTCTTCGGTTAGTTCGCCACCCGAATCAATACAATGCGATGCGGTCGGCGTCAGTTTCGGCCTCAAGCCCGAAACGCAGCTTGCGGATCTCGCGGGCTGCCGCTTCCGCTTCGACGCGCTCAATCGCTGCTGGCTGCCCGAACTCGATTCCGCGGGACGCAGCTCCGTGCGCGGCCTCTATCTGGCCGGCGACGGCGCGGGCATTGCCGGCGCCGATGCCGCCGAACTCGCCGGACGCAGTGCCGCGCTAGCGTTGCTCGACGACCTCGGCATCGCGCATCCGCGCGGACCCGGCATGTCCGATGCCGCCTCGCTCGGACGCAGCCTGCAACGTATCGCCGTGTTTCGCGCGGGCATCGAAACAGCTTTCGCGCCGCCCGCGAACTGCGCGGCGCAGTGGCCCGACGATATGACGGTGTGCCGCTGCGAAGAAATCGACGCGGGCACGTTGAGGCACTGTATCCGCGGCGGCGAGGCAAACGAGATCAATCGCCTGAAGGCGCTCACTCGCGTCGGCATGGGACGTTGCCAGGGCCGCATGTGCGGCGAGGCGGCGCTTCAACTGCTTGCCGAGGAAACCGGCCGGCCGCTCGAAGCGGTTGGCCGTCTGCGCAGCCAGCCGCCGGTCAAGCCGATTCCGCTGTCGCCCGCGCTCTATGCGGACGACGTCGCGGAGATTCCCGAGAAGGCGCGCGATGAGTGACGCCGTGCACTACGACGTCGCGATTGCGGGCGGCGGACTTGTCGGTTCGTCGGCGGCATTGGCGCTTGCGACACGCGGCTTGCGCGTGGCTCTAATCGAGCGGCGTTTTTGCGGCGCGCAGGCGAGCGGCGTGAACTACGGCGGCGTGCGTTGCCAGGGCCGCCCGGTCGAACAGATGCCGCTCGCGATGCGCGCGCGGCGCGTGTGGGACCGCTTGCCGGAATTGATCGGCATCGACGGCGAATTCACCGTGTCGGGACATTTGCGGCTTGCGCGCAGCGAAAGCGATCTCGCCGCGCTCGAGCAATGGGCCGGCATGGCGCGCGAATACGGACTGCATGCGCAGTTGCTAAGCGGCGAGTCGTTTCGGCGACGTTATCCGTGGCTTGGCGAAGCGGCGATTGGCGGTTCGCTGTGCGCGAGCGACGGTCATGCGAATCCGCGTCTCGTCTCGCCCGCGTTCGCACGCGCCGCGCGTGCCGCGGGCGCCGACGTGCGCGAGCAAACCGAACTGGGCGACATTCGTCACGACGGCCGACGCTTTCAGATGCGTGCCGGCAATGACGACATCAGCGCGGACTGGCTGATCAATTGCGCGGGCGCGTGGGCGAATACCGTTGCAGGCTACTTTGGCGAAAGAGCGCCGATGAAGCCGATCTATCCGAACATGTGGGTCACCGAGCCATTGCCGCTTTTCATCACGCACAACCTCGGCGTATATGGCGGCGGCATCTATGCGCGGCAAGTGGCGCGCGGCAATTGCGTGATCGGCGGCGGACGCGGCAGTGGCGATGGCGAATACGGCCGGCCGTCGACGGAAACCACGCGGGCCGTGATGCGCGATGCGTGCGCGCTGCTGCCCGCGCTGCGCGAGGCGCTCCTGATCCGCACATGGAGCGGCGTGGAGGGCGAGACGCCCGACAACAATCCGATCATCGGAGCGAGCCGCGCGGTGCCGCGTCTTCTGCATGCATTCGGTTTTTCGGGCGGCGGCTTTCTGCTCGCGCCCGGTGTCGGCGAAGTGCTCGCCGATCTCGTCATCGACGGCGCCACGGCCACGCCTCTCGACGCGTTTTCGATTGGCCGCTTTGCGCAGCTTGCTACGTCATCCGTCGCATAGAACCACGCTTGGAAACCACATTCACGAAACCTGGAGATCATCAATGAAACTGTTCCGAACGATCGCGGCGCTCGCCGCCTTGTGTGCATTCGGCGCGGCAGCGCCTGCGTGGTCGCAGACCAAAACCATTTACATCGGCATGAATGGCGGGCCGATGGAAAAGGCTTATACGAGCCAGGTGCTGCCCGACTTCGAGAAAGCGAACAATGTGAAAGTGGTGGTCGTGCCGGGCACGTCGTCGGACATTCTTGCCAAGCTGCTCGCGAACAAGGCAAGTCCGCAAATTCATGTGGTGTTTCTCGATGACGGCGTGATGGCGCGCGCCGTGAGCATGGGCGTATGCAAGAAGCTCGACGATTCGCCGGTGCTCAAGGAACTCTATCCGTTTGCGCGCATGAAGGACGACATGGGCGCGGGCGTGCAACTCGGCATGACGGGCATTGCGTACAACAAGAAGCTGTTTGCCGAGAAAGGCTGGGCGCCGCCCACTTCATGGATGGATTTCGCCGATCCCAAGTACAAGGGCAAGGTGGTGTTCCAGTCGGCGTCGAGCAGCACGTTCGGCCTGCACGGCTTTCTCGCGATCAACCGTTTGATGGGCGGCAGCGAGCAGAACGTCGAACCCGGCTTCACGAAATGGGCGAGTACGGTGGGCCCGAACGTCGTCGAATACGTGCCGAACTCGGCGAAGATTTCGGAAATGGTGCAGACCGGCGAAGCAGGTCTCTTTCCGTTGACGCCGACTGCCGTCGGCGATCTCTCCGACAAGGGCATTCCGGTCGCTTACGTGAATCCGAAGGAAGGTCCGGTGCTGTTGCTCGTCGATCTGTGCGTGGTCAACAACAACCCCGATCCGCAGCTTGCGCAAAAGCTCGCGCAATTCCTGCTGTCCGCGCCGGCGCAGACCAAAGCCGCCGAAGCGGGCAAGCAGATTCCGACCAACCGCCTCGCGAAGATGACGCCGGCGATGCAGCAAAGCCTCGGCAATCTGGAAGACCTCGTGCGCAAGGTGACGGTGGTGGATTGGGACACGATCAACGCGCATCGCGCGCAGTGGGACACGCGCTGGAACCGGCAGATCGAACGCTGAGCGCAGCGGTTCGTGCTTCGACATAAATGAAAAATCGCGCGCCTCGTTGCATAGAGGCGCGCGATTTTCTTTGTGTGCGAATACGTTTTAGAAGATGACCGACACGGCCACCGCAAGCCAGATCGCCGCTACGCCGCCGAGAAACAGATGTCGCGCAATGCGTATTTTCACGTCGCTCGTTTCGGGTTCGACAGGCGTCGTTGCCATCCACGGTACGAGCCCGAGGCAGCCGAAGCCCAGTAGCGCGAGGATGAACACGATCACGTCCGCTACCCGCCAGCCGGTCGGCTCATACATTCCCCAATAGCCGAGAAACGCAATACCGATCGAGAAGATGGTCGCGGACGCAGCGCTAAGCGCGGGCACCGATCCGATTGGAGCCGGCATGTTGACCTCCTCCGGTCATGGGGCTACGACTCACCACTCACGCTCACCGCTTAAATTCTCTACGTCACGATGTACGCGTTTGCCTTGCCTCATACGTCTTCAGATGGCTATACGCGATGCGCAGCAACGACAAACTCTGCTCGCTCTTTTGCGCTTCGCCGCCGCGCGCGATCAGATCGCCGAGAATATGATCGGCCTCGGTGTGCGAGTGGTTCTCTACATCGCGCAACATGGAAGCGGTAAGCGGCGACGGCGTAAAAAGCATTTGCGTGGCACGCGCATCGAAATCCGGCGCCATCGTAAAGCCATGATGTTGCGCAACCGCGCGGGCCTCGGCGAGCAGATTCTCGATCACGCGCTTGCCGTCCGGTGCGAACAAAATCTCGCCAATCGAGCCGCGCATCAAACATGTACTCGCCGCGAGCGTCGCAAGGAACACCCACTTTTCCCACATGCGCAGCAAGATGTTCTCGCTGACCACCACGTCGAAATTCGCGTCGGCCATCGCGTCGGCAATCGCCTGCACGCGTTCGGAGACGCCGCCCGCCAGTTCGCCGAACGTGACCGCGTGCGTGTCGTTCAAATGCACGATCTGCTGATCGGCGTTGAGCGTGGCCGCAATCACGCATTGGCCGCCGAGCACGCGCGCTTCGCCGAATCGTTGCGTGAGCACGTCGATATGACGCATGCCGTTCAGCATCGGCAGAATCACTGTCGATTCGCCGACGAGCGGTGCAAACGAATCGATTGCATCGTCCAGACTGTATGCCTTGCAACTTAGCAGCACGACATCGAACGGTTCGGCGTTCACGCCGGCCAGAATCGTCTTGACGTCACGCTGCGTAAGATCGCCGCGCGCGCTTTTGATCACCAGTCCGTCGCGCCGAAGCCTGTCCGCCCGGCCCGCGCGCACGAGAAAAGTGACGTCCTGTCCCGCCGCTGCGAGCCGTCCGCCGAAGTAGCCGCCCACGGCGCCCGCGCCTACAACCAGAATTCGCATCTTTGGCCTCTCGAATGAATGTCGTCGCTCGAAGCAATGTAGCAAAGATTGGCGCAATGCACCGGACAAGCGCACATGCTCACGGCTTCGCGCAGACGGTGTTCTCGTATAACGCGAGCATGCCGGCCGCGTCGACGCCGACGCATGCCTTGCACGCGGGCCGCGAGTCCCACGCAGGCGCGGGCACCGGCATCGTGGACGGCTTCAGTATCGTCTGGCCGACGGCGATGCCTTCCGTCAACACGCGCACCGGACCGCTGCGCGTGGTGTACAGATGCGGCGCCAGCACATACGCGACCGCCGACGAGTCATGCACATAAATGCCTTTTAACTGCGCGCTTTGCTGATGAAACGCCTCGTAGTGCCGCGATACGTCCCAGATGAACTGGCCCGCGGCGCCACCGCGATCGCGGATCGACGCAAGATACTCCTGGCTCATGATGGTGCGCTGCGTGACGTCGAGCCCGACAATGGCGACAGGCCACGGCGCGCCGAACACGATGTCGGCGGCGTCAGGATCGCCGAGAATGTTGGCCTCGGCTGCGGGCGTCACGTTGCCGAGCACGCCCTCGGTGCCGAACGCGCCGCCCATCACGACTACCTGCTTCACGAGCGGCGCGATCTGCGGATCGTCGGCGAGCGCGAGCGCGAGATTGGTCAGCGGGCCGACTGCCAGCAACGTGACTTCGCCGGGATGCGCACGCACGCTGTCGATAATGAACCGGTGCGCGGGCCGCGGGTCGAGCGGTGCAGCCGCCGAGTCGCCCAGCACGATGTTGCCGAGGCCGTTGTCGCCATGAATCCACGCGAGCGGCTGCGGCGCGGCGCGCTCGAGCGGAGCCGCGGCGCCGCGCGCGACCGGCACGCCGGGCGCGAAGCGGCCCGCGAGAAAGCGCGCGTTATGCGTGGTCGTCTCGATCGTCGCGTTGCCGAACACGCTCGTCAATCCGAGCAGTTCGATATCCGGATGCAGCGCCTGGAAGACGAGCGCCATCGCATCGTCGACACCGGGGTCGGTGTCGTAAATCACCTTGTGCCTGCTCATAGATAGAACGCGTCCGGCAGTTGTTCGCGCGCGGTCGTGTCACGCGTCGCGCCATGCAGGTTGCCGAGTCGAATGCGCAACTCGGGGCCGCCGAGTTCAATGATCACCTGGCGGCACGCACCACAGGGCGCAATCGGCCCATCCGTGTCGCCGATCACGGCGAGCGCGGCAAACTGGTCGCGCTGGTAGCCCGCTGCAATCGCGCTGAAAAACGCGGTACGTTCAGCGCAATTGCACAAACCATACGACGCGTTCTCCACATTGCAGCCGTCGAATACGCGGCCGTCTTTCGTCAGCAACGCAGCGCCGACCTTGAATTTCGAATACGGCGCATAGGCCTTTTCTCGCGCGGCACCCGCGCGCTCCAACAGTTGTTCCATGTTCATGCGAGACGTCCTCGAATCAATTGAGCGTAATGAACATGCCCGCGATGGTCGCGCTCATCAGATTCGAGAGCGTTGCCGCGAGCACCACACGCAAGCCGTAGCGCGCGACTTCGGCGCGTCGTTCCGGCGCGACGGCGCTAAAGCCGCCCGTCAGCACCGCGATCGACGCAAAGTTCGCAAAGCCGCATAACGCAAACGACAGAATAGCAAGCGTACGCGGATCGAGCGCCTGCAGGCCCGCTGCGCTCACGCTCGCGGCATCCTTCAGATAGGGCGACAACGATGCGTATGCAACGAACTCGTTGAGAATGATCTTCTGCCCGAGAAAATTGCCGGCAATCGCGGCCTCGCTCCACGGCACGCCGATCAGCCACGCGAGCGGTGCGAACACCATGCCGAGGACGGATTGCATGGACAGATCCGGGTGGCCGAACCAGCCGCCTATGCCGCCCACCAGGCCGTTGAGCAATGCGATGAGTCCGACGAATGCGATCAGCATCGCGCCCACCATCACGGCGATTTTGAGTCCGACGGTCGCGCCCGAGCTCGCCGCTTCGATCACATTGGCGGGACGCTTTTCGTCGAAGTTGAGGTTGTCGAGATGAACGCGGCTCGGTTCCGTCGACGGATGAATGATCTTGGCGAACAGCAGTCCGCCGGGCACGGCCATGAACGACGCGGCGAGCAGATATTCGATTCGCACGCCGAGCCCCGCATAACCCGCGAGCACCGAGCCCGCGACCGCGGCCATGCCGCTCGACATCACCGCGAATAGTTCGGCACCCGTCATGTCGCGCGTAAACGGTTTGACGACCGCGGGCATTTCGCTTTGCCCGAGAAAGATCGTGGTGACGGCGGAAAACGATTCGAGCTTCGACACGCCAAGCAGTTTCTGGAAGACAGTGCCGAGTACGATCACGATCCAGCGCATCACGCCGAGGTAGTAGAGAACGGAAATAAGCGCCGTCACGAAGATGATGGCCGGCAGCACGCGCACCGCAAACACAAAGCCGCCGTCGCCGAATACCTGAAACATCTTCGCCTGCACGAGTCCGCCGAACAGGAATTCAATGCCGGCATTTCCGTAGCCGAGCACGCTATTCACGCCGGTCGCCGCGGCCGCGAGAATCGTCTTGCCGAGCGGCACGAACAGAATGAATGCGCCAATGCAGAATTGCGCGAGCAAGGCGCTACTTACAGTCCGTAAGCGAATAGCGCGACGATTGGTCGAAAAGATAAAGGCGATGAGCAGCAGTACGGCAATGCCGAGTACGTCGCGAGCGATAAGTGCCATGTCTCTTGTTCTTCATATGAAAGTGGCACTGATGCTAAACGAAACTGCTGCGGGAGAGAAATGTTTAAAGCGCGAATCAGTGAGATTTGGAAAAGAACACGACAGCGCCTTCTTGCGGCGTAAGGCCGAGGCTGAAATAACCTTCGAGCCGCTCAGCATCGGCGTCGTTCAGTTCGAAGGGCGCGCGAATGAAACCGGACACTACTGCATGGTCGTACCACACGCTCATCCACATGCGCAGCGCCAGTACTTCCGGCGACACCAAACCCCATTCCTGTCGGGTCATGATCCTGCCTCCGTTGCGCAAACTGCCGTTTAGGCGGCCATCATGGCGATCCTCATGGCCGGCCGCTCGTCAGGCGGAAAGACGTGCCAAAGGCCGTCGCCGTGTCGAAAGAAAAACAGCGTGAGTGCGCCGGCCTCGCGTTGCGCCTCGACGCAGACGCAGCGCTTCATCCCACGACGCGGGGACGGTTGCAACTGCACGCGTGCCGATGCGGCACCTGTTGCGTCGAGCCACTTCTCGATAAGGTCACGCAATGATCGCTCTGACGCTGCCATTAGGTCCTCCGCCGGTTCCCATCATGCATCGTAAGTCGGCGGTGGCAACGCCTCCATCGGCGGCGGCGGAATGTCGGTTCAGGAATGCCTGTTTTGAGGCTCAGGTTTTCCTGACGCGTCAAAATTACGTGTTCGTGACCTACTCGGCGACGAGTCCGTGTCTGATCGCATAGCGAATCAGATCGGCGTTATTGGCGAGGCCGAGCTTCTGCATAAGCCGCATCTTGTGCGTGCTGATCGTCTTCGCGCTGAGCGCGAACGCGTCGGCGATGTCATTCAGGCTCTTGCCGAGCGCGAGCATCTGCAGAACCTGAAACTCGCGATCGGAAAGAATTTCGTGCGGTGGCGCATCGCCCGAATAGGTTTCGAACACGATCCCCTCAACGAGCTTCGGATCGATAAAGCGCCCGCCTTCGGCAAGCTTGCGAATCCCCGCGAGCAACACGTCAGGGTTGCTGTCTTTCGTCACATAACCGGTTGCGCCCGCGCGCAGCGCGCGAGAGACGACTTGTGCCTCGTTATGGATGCTCAACACGAGTATCGGCAGCGATGGACGCTCGGCACGCACGCGCCGGATCAGATCGACACCGCTAATGCCGGGCATCGTCATGTCGAGCAACAGCAGATCGACCTGACAGGTGCGCAGCTTTTCGATTACTTCGGAGCCTTGCGCCGCTTCGCCGGCCACGACGATGTCGGGCGTCGTTTCGATTATCTGCTTGAGACCTCCGCGCACCAAAGGGTGATCGTCGGCAATCAAAAGGTTGATCATGTCTGAAGCCCATCCTGAAGCGGTATATGAATCGAAACCGAAGTGCCGGTGCCCGGCGCGCTGTCGATCAGCAACGATCCGCCAATCAGACGCGCCCGCTCGCTCATGCCGAGCAGTCCGTATGAATAATCGCGGCGCACCGCCTCCTGATCGAAACCGCAGCCGTCGTCGCTCACATGCAGGTCCAACGCGGCCTGCGTACTCGTGAGCGTGACGTCCGCGCGCGTCGCGCTGGCATGCCGCGCGACGTTGGTCAGCGAAGCCTGCACGATACGGAACATGGCGGTTGCGTGCGCATCGGACAGTATGGGCTCGTTGCCGTTCAGGCGGAACTGGCAGGCGAGTCCGCTGCGCCGCCCGAAATCGTCGACGAGCCATTCGAGCGCCGACACGATACCGTAATTGAGCGCGGCCGGCCGCAAATGACTCGCGACGTTGCGCACCATCCAGATGGTTCTCTCGACGAGTTCACGCATATCGTCGGCTCTTCTCGCGACTTCCTGATCGCCGGGAAGACGCATCTTGAGCAGCGACACATCCATTTTTAGCGCAGTGAGAAGCTGGCCCAATTCGTCGTGAATTTCCATCGCGATGCGCTTTCTCTCTTCCTCGCGAATCGCTTCCATATAGGCGGAAAGTTCTCGCAATTGCTCGCGCGACTCGACCAGTTCCTGTTCGATGCGTTTGCGTTCCGTGATGTCGTTAAGGCCGACGAAGATCGCCGGCGCATCGTCATAAGTCGCGACGCGCGCGGTGGCGATCGCCCAGAACATCGTGCCGTCCGGCCGCCTGAACTTGACCTCGGTATTGCGAAAGTTCCCTTCATGACGCAGTTGGTCGACCAGCCGGTCGCGGTCGTCAGTGTCCGCATAAAGCTCGCCGATATTCGTGATGTGTGTGGTCACGTAGTCGACGCCGAATAGTTCGCGCAACGGTTTGTTGGTATAGAGAATGCGCCCTTCCGGCATCGACGTAATGCAAAGCGGCACCGGGCTCGTCTCGACAATTGTGCGAAAACGGAACTCGCTTGCAACGAGCCGCGCTTCGGCGCGCCTGCGCTCCTCGACCTGCGCTTGCAGCGTTGCATTGGCCCGCGCGAGTTCGTCGGTGCGCTGAGCGACGCTTTCTTCGAGACCGTCGCGCACGCGCGACAATGCACTTTCGGCCCGCTGGCGCACGAATACTTCTTCCTGCAATTGACGGTTCTGCGCAATCAGCTTCTGGTGCATGCCTCTTAACGCGAGATGCGTGCTGATGCGCGCCATCATCTCATCGACGTGAACGGGTTTTGTGAGGTAATCGACGCCGCCTGCGGAGAAGCCTTCGACCATGTCATCGCTGCCCGTTAGCGACGTCATGAAGATCACGGCGATATTGCGCGTGCGCTCGTCGGATTTGAGGCGCCGGCAGGTTTCGAAACCGTCGATGCCCGGCATTCTCACGTCGAGCAGAATCAGATCGGGCTGCGAGAATTGCGCCCGCTGAATCGCCTCCGGACCGTCGAGCGCGACCAGTACCTTGAAGCCGCGCGCGACCAGGCTTTCGACGACGACCGCGAGATTCGCGGGGTTGTCGTCGGCGATCAGAACAGTGGGCGAAGCGTCGCCAGGAAGAGTCATCTCGCTCATCTTACCGCCTGACGTTCGAGTTGCTCTTCGACAAGATGCAGCAGCGTCTTGGACTGATAGCCCTTCGCGAGAGAAAGAATCCGCGCGGTGAACGCGTGGTAATGCGGGGCATGTCTGCCGACGCGCTCCGCCCACAGCGCGATTTCCTGCATATCGCCGCGGCGCGCGAGCAGATGCAACTGCTGAAGTTCTCTTTCGGGCACGGGGACAAGCGGTGCAGTCGGTGCATCGAGCACGACCGCAGGATCGTTGGCTTGCGTGTAAGTCCATTCGAGGTCGAGCAAACGCGCGAGTTGCGCGAGCAGTTTGTCGAAGTCGATCGGCTTCGAAAGAAACGCATTCGCGCCGGCCGCGAGGCTGCGTTGTTCGCCCACGCCGGAAGGACTCGCCGATGTCGCGATGACCGGCACATTCGCAAAGCCTTGAATCTGCCGCAATCTGCGGGTCGCTTCGAGTCCGTCCATATCCGCCATCACGACGTCGGTGACGATCAGCGCGGGACGTTCGCTCAAGATCCTCGCAAGTCCTTGCCGGCCGCCTGTCGCCTCGACGATCTGGAAGCCGAGCCGGCCGAGATACTCGACCATGACCGCGCGGTTCATCGCGACATCGTCGATCACGACGACCTTGCGGCGCGGCCCTTTGTAACCCGTCGCCATGCGCGCGTCCGTGCGGGCAGGCGCCGCGAGCGGCGCGACGACTGCCGCCGCGTCGAGTTCGAACCAGAACAGACTGCCGCGGCCAGGCTGGCTTTGCACGAGAATCTCGCTGCCCATTGCGCGAAGCAACTGCTGACTGATCGTGAGGCCGAGCCCCGTGCCGCTCGCGCCACGCTCCGTATGCATGATCTGTTCGAAAGGCTCAAAGATAGTCTGGAGCTGATCGGCATCCATGCCGATGCCCGTATCGCGCACTTCAAAGCAGACCTTGCCCGCCGCGCTCATTTCGATCAACAGGCTCACGCTGCCCTGATCCGTGTAATTGAATGCGTTGACCAGCAGATTCAGCAGCACCTGACGCAAGCGCCGTTCGTCCGCGCGTACTGCATCGGGCACATCGGGCGCAACGCGCCAGATAAACTCGACATGCTTCTGCGCAATCTTCACTTCAATGATCTCGCGAATTGCGTCGAGTGTGCCGGCGAGCGGCACGTCATTCATCTCAATGCGCAAGCGGCCCGCTTCGACCCGCGCGAAATCGAGCGCGTCGCCAATCAGTGCGAGCAGATGTTCGCCGCTGCGTTGAATCACGCCGACGCCTTCGCGATGGTGCTCGCTCAGGCTTGCGTCACGCCGCAAGATCTGCGCGTAGCCGAGAATGGCGTTTAACGGCGTGCGCAATTCGTGACTCATGTTGGCGAGGAACTCCCCTTTCGCGCGATTCGCGGCCTCGGCCGAGCGACGCGCTTCGCGCTCGGCGGCGGCTTCGCGCTCGTCGAGATAGGCGTGGTGCAGGCGCGCGCCCATCGAATTGAAGGCCGTCACCACGCGTTCCAGTTCGTCGGGCTCACGGGGCGCGCGCCGATTCAGTTTCAACGGCTGCGCGGGCTCGCGAAAATCGTAGTCCTCGACAGTATGCGCGAGTACCGCGAGATGACGCGTCACGAGCCGCGTGAGTACGTAGAAGATGAAAAGAGAAACGAGGAAGGTATTGGCGGCCTGAGTAACGAGAATGAGCAGCGCCGTGTGCGTGAGATCGTCGTAGAGATCGTTCAACGTCGCCTGCACATACAGCGTGCCGATGCGTTGTTCCTTGCCGAGCACGCGATAGACGAGCGGGTACTCGCGCGTGATTGCGGGTCCGCCTGCGGGCTTGCCGGCGGACACGAGCAGCGGCGCCGTGCCGCTTCCGGACTGACGCACCTGAGCCGTGCTGACGTCCGCGAGACGCACAATGCCGCCCAGTTCGAGCCGCAATTGCGCATCGTCTAACCGCCACAGCGCCTCGCCGAGACTATCGCGGTAGCTTTTATCGATGTCCGCGAGACGGTTCTCGATCAGCGCAACACCGGCGCTGTAATCGCGCTCGATCTGCAGCGCGGTCAACAACAAGGTGAGCACGCAACTAAACAGAATCACGACTGCGAGAAGCCGGAGCACGACACTGTGCCGCAACCGCCTGAGCGGATACCGCCACTGTCCCATGAGGTCGACAGCCATATTGCCCCCGCAAGCATGGTGATGTCAGTTCGCGTTGCGCGCTCGTGCAGCGACTGCGGTTTTACGGCACCCGCCTTAAACAAGCGGTTATTACGTTATGACGCCATGCGAGAGCGTTGCCGGATTGCGTGCCCAGCGTGCTGCATTCGACTCACGACGAGAGGCGGATTCCGGTTGCCCCTGCCGGCTCGTGCACTGCGCGAAGCAGAAGATCGTCCACGCAATCGGCCAGTTCGCGAAGCATTGCCGCGACGTCGCCATCCAGTTCCGTATGATGAGACTTGCGCAATTCCCGCAGTGTTTCGCCTACTCGCCTGATCGCTTTCGGTCCGCTGTCGACCAGCGGCCAGCAATGCAGCAGATATCCCAGCGGCGTGATGCAGCGTCGTTCGCACCAGATATCGAATAGCCGGAAGCAGATCGAATTGATATGCTCCACCTCGTTTTCGCGCTGCGACAGATACGGAATCATTTCTGCTCATCCGGTTAGGCCATTTTGACCTGCTCATCATAGAACGAAGCGCATCGCACGGCAGTCAGTCAGCGCGGAGAATGCGCCAGGGGTATCCCGATTCGCGGGTAAGGAAATCCTGACCCGGCTCGCACATTGCCATTGTCCTAGCGGTTGCGCGCCACAATTGGCCACTGCATCCAGTACTCTTCCGGAATCCTTCGGTCTGCTGCGGAAAGATAGCGATTCTCCAGTTCAATCACTGTCCGCTCGCGCAAATCGGCCTGCGCCAACGCACCCTGAATGTACGGATGCGCATTGAAAAGCCGCATATACGAGCCGTTTTTATATGCCGCCATGAAGCCGCGCTCGATTGTCGATGCCAAAGCCGGATTCCGGCGAGCGACATAAAACAGAAAGTCGGACCGGTACTTCAATAGCAAACGTTTTTCCACCGTCAATTCAGGGTCGATCCGATTGTGCGCTTCAATTTCGGGGAATGCCTCGATGAGTCCCCTGGGGTAATAATCTATTCGCCCGGCGCGCGTCATCGCGAAGAGCGTGTCGGTGCTCGACGTTTCGACCTTCAAACCGGCGTCGAGCAGAATGTCGGTGTCGACCCAGCCGAGCCCTTGGCCGGCCGTCAACTGCCGCAGATCGGCGAGGTTTTGAACGCGGTCGAATTGGGCTTGCCGGTCTTTTCTTATGACGAAGAGGCGGTAGCCGATCAAGCCGCGATTCACCGGAATAGGGACGACGTTCAGGCCGCTTTCGGCGCGCCTGTCCATACTCGTCCAAAGAAGATTGATCGAATTGCCGTCGGCCAATTCGGTTAACGCGCGGCGGCGCTCCATCGCGACATCGGCCTGACGAATCGAGTAGGTGACGTTGGCCGTCTTCATGGCCAGATCCAATACCGCGAGTGCGAATGCCGCGTGCACCTCGCCGCCAGTGCGGATTCGCGGATACACGATCTCGAAGTCGGCTGTCGACATGGTGGGCGGGCGGCCGAGCATGCCGGCCGTACCTAACGCCGCGAGTACAAAGTCCCTGCGCTGCATGATGTGTCGACGTCTGATGAAATGCGCGGGGCGTCCGCATCGACGCCCTGCATGTAAGCATCCTGTCACTGCAATGAAAGCTTTGCAATGAGGGGAAAGGCGGGCTAATAGCGAATGCGCTGGTTGCTATGTCAACGTTTTCGATTGCTTATACAGCGTTGCTTAGCTCGTTTGTCGCGGCACGAATGATGCTTCCCAGAAACACGAAAGTTCTCACGAGGAGTCGACGCCATGACGCTTTGGAGCCTTTTGCGTTCGCCCGCAGAACAGCAGATAGCCGGCATGCCGGTGCCCTGCGCCGTCGCGCTGCCCGACGGCCATCGTATCGGCGCGCGAGAGGCGCGTCTGTCGTTTGAGATTCGCGACATGCGGGCGCTGCTGCACCTGCGGCAGGGCGCGATCGGGCGGCTCGCGGAAGACTATGTGGAAGGCCGGCTGGAAATCGAAGGCGACATGCACGACCTGATGGCCGCCGCGCCGGCTTTGCTGCGCGGCGACCCTACGCACGAATCGCATGGATGGCTGCTCGATCGCGTGAGCCGCACGCGACGCGCCGTGTGGGAGCGCACGCATCATAGCCGTGCAAAAGACGCCGCGCAGATTCAGCACCATTACGACATCTCCGATGACTTTTACGCGCTGTGGCTCGATCCGCTGCGCGTGTATTCGTGCGCCTACTTTTCTTCACCGGATATGTCGCTTGCCGACGCACAGAAGGCAAAGCTCGATCACATCTGCAAGAAACTGATGCTGCGCTCCGGCGAACGTTTTCTCGACGTGGGCGCGGGCTGGGGCGCGCTGTTGCTGTGGGCCGCGGAACACTACGGTGTTGCCGCTACCGGCATTACGCTGTCGAGGAATCAGCATGCGTACGTCAACCGGCTCATCGAGGAAAAGGGACTGCAAGGGCGCGTCACGATGCTGCTGCAGGACTATCGCGACGTCGACGAATCCGCGCCCTTTGACAAGATCGCTTCGGTCGGCATGTGCGAACACGTCGGCCGCCCTAACCTGCCTTTGTACTTTGCCAAGATGCGGCGACTGCTCCGGCCCGGCGGTCTTATGATGAATCACAGCATTACCGCCGGCGGCGTGGAAAACGGAGAAGTCGGCGGAGGCATGGGCGATTTCATCGACCGATATATTTTCCCCGGCGGCCAGCTCGTACACGTGAGCGTCATGATGGATGCGATGACGCGCGGCAATCTCGAAGCGGTCGACGCAGAATGCCTGCGCCCGCATTACGCGCGCACGCTCTGGCATTGGGCCGATGCGCTCGACGCGCATATCGACGAAGCGCGCCGCATTCTCGGCGAGCACGCGGAAAAGATCATTCGCGCCTACCGGCTTTATCTCGCCGGGTCGGCAATGGGATTCGAACGCGGCTGGACGTCGCTGTTTCAGATCGTTGCATCGCGTCCCGCAGAGCCGGCGACAATACACGACGAATCGGCCGGCCGCCTGCCGTGGACCCGCAGCGACTATCCATTCAATCGCACGTACATGTATGCCCGCAACGCTGCTATCGATCGGGTGAATGAACTGGAGCACGCGAACGGCGGCGGGCAGATCGATTGAGGCGTCACGAATGCTCGACTGGAGACGTCGTTTCGCCGGGACTCGCGGCACCGCGCGATTCCGAGGCTGATTCCACGGCCGATTCCGCGGCCAATTCGGTTTCCGGCCCCATCGTGACGAGCACGCTGCAACTCACCCTGTCGAGCAACAGGCCATCGGTTCTGCCGCCCCACCACCGTGCGAGCCGGCCGGCCCGATGATGTCCCACAACAATCAGATCGACGTTCAGCTCTTTGGCGAAGTAAGGAATCTGATCGAGCGGATCGCCGATCGCAAAGTGCCCGGTCGCGTGAATGCCCTTGGCGGCCAGCTTTTTCAAGCCTTCGTCGAGCACGCTTTTGACCGAATCGTTAATCATATCCACCGGTATCGCCGACGTAATATCCGCGCCTTGCACCCACGCGGAATTGTCGATGACAGAGAGCACATGCACCTGCGCTGCGAGTTCTTGCGCAAGACGGGCACCGTCCGCAAGCGCGTGCTGCCCTTCGCGGGTTCCGTCATAACAGAGAAGAATGCGGTTGAAGGCCGACA
The DNA here is from genome assembly GCF_041355255.1 of Paraburkholderia sp. RCC_158. Taxonomy (NCBI): domain Bacteria; kingdom Pseudomonadati; phylum Pseudomonadota; class Betaproteobacteria; order Burkholderiales; family Burkholderiaceae; genus Paraburkholderia; species Paraburkholderia sp. RCC_158. The sequence continues at coordinate 366,512 of NZ_JBFUPM010000001.1, forward strand.
TGTCGTTCCTCCTCCAAGGAAAACGAACCTGCGCAATTCAGTATATGCCGCTTTGCGGCATAAGCGAGGTAGACCGCAACGCTGCTGTGCACGGCCTCCAACTACTCATCGACTGATACATCATAATATGACATATAATGAAGGCGAGGGCGATCCGCGCAACATGTTGTCGATGCCGGTCGCGCTTCCCGTGGGAGGATCAAATGATCATTGGCAACGATTTCGAAATCGGCTTTCTGCTGGTCGCCTTTGCGCTGCTCGGCATCATTCTGATCGGCGCGTTGCTCGACACTCTGCACCTGCAGAGACTGCATCCCCGGCTCATAGGCGCGACGGTCGGAGCGCTAGTCGGCTTCGCGCTGATCGAAGCCGTGCCGCTATTCACCTAGCCGATAAACGCGGCCGCAACATCTGAAGAACGCGTCGGCACGGCGGGGGTTACAGCCCCCAGATAATGTCCGCGCCGCGTTTGCGCGCCTCGCGCAACATATCCAGAAATGGCCATGCACGTTGCGAAAGCCCATTGCTCGGCTCACGCCGATTGCCAGGCGAGCGATGCAACGCCTCGAGCGCGACTTCGGCGCTGGCGTCTTCGGTAATGGCCGATTCCAGGCGGTTAATCGCGGCGGGCAATTCGTCGTGCATGATCACGCCCCGCTCGTTCAGACGCTTACCGATCAGCCCCAATAGATATTGGGCGAGGTCGCGAAGCATCACCACATCAGGTGACGCACTGGATTGAAAAGTGATCAGCATGATGGCTCCTTTTGCATACGCACGCAGCGCGGTTGAGTGCCGTTAGGCACCCATCCCATTTATATCACAACGTGATTTAAATGACAGATGAAATCGCGCCGCTAGCGCGGCCGGCGAATGGAGCCCAACGCCGTACTGATACGCTGCCCCGCTGAATCGGAACCCCTCGTCGTCTGCCCACGCGCGGGCCGTTTATATCATATTGAAATATAATCATGACCAGACGGTATTCGCGTTGCCCGGGGTTTCCCTGGTATCGTCGCACTCCAGCACAATCCACTCACTCGCCTTTTTCGCACCTTGTCCCGCTCTCTCGTCCTGCGCTGGCTGTCCAGCTTCGTCCCCGTACCAGTCACAGTGCAATGGCAGGAGCGCGCGCGTTCCTGTCTGGGCGCGCTGATCGGCATCGCGTTCACCGGCGGCTCGATGTACCTGCTGTTCGGACCCGGCGCGAACATTCCGCTGCTGGTTGCGCCGATGGGCGCTTCGGCCGTGCTGCTGTTCGCGGTGCCGGCAAGTCCGCTGGCGCAGCCGTGGTCGATCATCGGTGGAAATCTGGTTTCGGCGACGATCGGCGTCACCTGCGCTAACGTGATTGCCGACCCGACACTCGCGGCCGCGCTGGCAGTCGCGCTGGCGATATGCGGGATGTTCGCGCTTCGCTGCGTGCATCCGCCCTCGGGCGCGGTCGCTTTGACCGCCGTGCTCGGCGGGCCGGCAATTCATGCGCTCGGCTACCGCTTCGTGCTCGAGCCGATCGCCGTGCAATCCGCCGCGTTGCTGGCCGCCGCGATCGCCTATCACGCCGCGACGGGCCACCGCTATCCGCATTCGGTGCGCGCGGCACGCGGCGCGCCGGGCAGTGCGGCCGACGCGTCGTCGCGCGCCGGCTTCACGCGCGCCGACCTCGAAGCGGTGCTCAGGCGGCGCAGCGAAATGCTCGACATCGATCCGGACGACCTCGAATCGCTGCTGCGCGAAACACAGCTTCAGGCCTTCTCACGCAGCTTTAACGAGTTGACCTGCGAGAACATCATGTCGCGCCACGTCGTGTCGGTATCGGCGGCGACGCGCGCGGTCGCCGCCTGGGCGCTGCTCAAGCGCAACAAGGTCAAAGCCCTGCCCGTGATCGACGCGGACCACACGCTGGTCGGCATCGTGACGCGTGCCGACCTCGTCGATAAAAGAATCTTTGGCCAGTTCGTGCCGTTCGTCGCCTATTTCGACGGCTGGCTGCGCGGCGATGCACTGCGTGCGCCGACCGTGGGCAGCGTGATGACGACCGACGTGTGCACCGTCAAAGTGAATGCGCCGATAACGGACCTCGTGCCGATGTTCGCGGACTACGGGCACCACCATATTCCTGTACTCGATGCCGCCGGACATGTAGTCGGCATGATTACGCAAGTCGATCTGATTTCCGGTCTTTATCGTCAGACCGTGGTGAAGGCGCAGCAGGCCGCCTAAGGATTGCGGCAAGCTATCGGCAGACGAATAGCACCGGTCGATTACATCATTTTGTGATATAATTTTTGTCTTCTTCAAGCAGGCAGACGAACAATGAAAGAACGGGCTCGCGGGCTGCGCAAAGCCGACTTTGAGCAACTGTCGGAGTTCCGCTATCAGATGCGGCGCTTCGAGCGGTTCTCGGAACAGGCCGCGCAGAGCGAAGGCATTACGCCGCTGCAGTATCTGTTGCTGCTGCATATCAAGGGCTATCCGGAGCGCGACTGGGCAACAGTCGGCGAACTGGCCGAGCGGCTTCAGGCTCAGCATCACGGCGTCGTCGCGCTGGTGTCGCGCTGCGAGGCGCTCGAGCTCGTGCGCCGCCAGACTAGCGAGACCGATCGCCGCCAGGTTGAAGTGCACATTGAAAAAGCCGGCGAGCGGGTGCTTGCGAGACTCGCGGAACTGCACCGCGCCGAGCTGAAATCGCTGAAAGGCGCGTTCCAGGTTCCCCAGATCGACCTCGACTAACTATGACCATGGACTCCCACAAGCGCGACTTCTCCGCGAACGCACGGCTGCCAGGCATCTTCGCGCTCGCTGCGTGCATCGGCGCGGTCAGTACGCTGGCAGCATTCGTGCTGCTCAATCTGATTCATCTGTTCACGAACCTGTTCTTCTTCGGCACGCTGTCATTCGCCGAACATTCGCCGGCGCATAACAGCCTGGGCGTTTGGGTCATTGGCGTGCCGGTAGTCGGTGGACTGATTGTCGGATTGATGGCGCGCTTCGGCTCGGAGAAAATCCGCGGTCATGGCATTCCCGAGGCAATCGAAGCCATTCTCTTCGGCAAAAGCCGTATGTCGCCGAAAGTGGCAGTGCTCAAGCCGCTTTCGTCGGGCATCGTGATCGGCAGCGGCGGTCCGTTCGGCGCCGAGGGGCCGATCATCATGACGGGCGGCGCGCTCGGTTCGCTGATCGCGCAGTGCTTCAAGGTCACGGCGGCGGAACGCAAGACGCTGCTCGTCGCGGGCGCCGCCGCGGGCATGACCGCCGTGTTCGGCACGCCGCTGGCGGCCGTGCTGCTGGCGGTCGAATTGCTGCTGTTCGAATGGCGGCCGCGCAGCTTCCTGCCGGTCGCAGTGGCGTGCGCGGTGGCCGGTTTTGCTCGCGCGGCGTTCTTTGGCACGGGTCCGCTCTTCCCGCTCGAAACAGCCGCGCCCGATGGCTGGTCGCTATTTTCCTGCCTGATTGCAGGGCTTTTGTCCGGTGCGCTGGCGTCGGCACTGTCCGCCTCGCTCTACAAGACCGAAGATCTTTTCGGCAAGCTGCCGATTCACTGGATGTGGTGGCCCGCGCTCGGCGGCATCGTCGTCGGTATCGGCGGATGGCTCGAACCGCGCGCGCTCGGTGTGGGCTATGACGTGATCGGCGATCTGCTGCATCAGCACATCGCGTTACAGATCGCAATCGTGTTGCTCGCGGTGAAGGCCGTCATGTGGGTCGTCGCGCTCGGTTCCGGCACGTCCGGCGGCGTGCTCGCCCCGCTGCTGATGCTCGGCGCGGGGCTCGGCACCGTCCTCTCGCACTGGCTGCCGGGCAATGAGCCTGCGTTGTGGCCGCTCGTGTGCATGGCCGCGACACTCGGCGCCACGCTCGGTGCGCCGCTCACCGCAATCGTGTTCGCTTTCGGCCTCACCCACGACAGCAATGCGCTGCTGCCGCTGCTCACTGCAACGCTCGTCGCGCATGGCTTCGCCACCGTGACCATGCGCCGCTCGATCATGACGGAAAAAATCGCGCGGCGCGGCTATCACATCTACCGTGAGTACGGCGTCGATCCGCTCGAGCGCCATCACGTGGATGAAGTGATGACCGCCTCGGTCGACTCGATCGATGCCGGCATGACAGTCGGCGCGGCGCTCGACACCTTCTTCGGCGCGAAGCAGACTCGCCGCGCGTATCCCGTCGTGCGTGAAGGCGCGGTAATCGGCGTGGCCGATCGCGCATTGCTCGAACAGTTCCGCGATGAGAACCCCGATTTGCGCACTGCCATGAACGTAGACAGTGTCTTCGAGCGGCGCTCGCCAGTGTTCGCGTTGCCGACCGAAACATGCCGACTGGTTGCGACGAGACTTGCTGTGCACAGCCTCGAACGGCTGCCCGTCGTGGCGGATTCGAAGTCCATGCGTCTTGTTGGCATCGTCTCGCGCAGCGATCTCGTCAAGCCGTCGCTCACTTACTTCGAAGAAGAGCACAAGAAAGAGCGGTTCCGTCGTCTGACGCCGACGCGCGCGAAACGCCGCTTCGCTCCTATCGGCAAGGCCGGCTAAGCGCAACCGGCTAGCCGCAACGATTCCGCTTCAATGCGAAGCGGAATCCGCACGATAGATCAGCAGGCCGTCAGGCTGCGCCTGCGCAGCCGGCGTGATGGTTGCGGTGTCAACGTGCTGCGCGCTCAAGATGTGGCACACCGGTTCGCCGTGCATCAGCAGGTAATCGGTAATGATGCGCCGGTGGCAACGCCACCAGACTGCTTCGGAGCACATGATCGCGCAACGGCGGCGATGCCCCAGTTCCCGCAGTTCCGCCAGTCCCTTCTGAAAAGCGTCCGTCATTGCGTAATCGGCGTAGTTACGAAACGCGGGATGCGTCCAGTAGTCGTTCACAGACGGACCTTCGTCCTTGCGGCGGCCGCGCCGCCCACCCAGTTCCTCCAGATGCACGTAGTCGATATGAGCCGGCGCCAGCGACTCCGGCAACGTATCGCGGTTAAACTGCGGGTTCGTTCGCGAACGCGGAATGCTGCGCACGTCGACTAATACTTCGACGTCCGAATTTTCCAGCAGACCGATGAACTCGGAAAGCGTGCGCGTGGAATGCCCGATCGTAAAAAACGGCCGCGTCATGATCACCTCGTGACTTCGCAGTATGCAAAGGATTATATTGCCAGCAAGGCGTTGGCCGATTACCTGACTCGCTGCACATTCAGCACGCATCAGCCATGCCCGAAACCGGCGACGTCAGCGAAACGCGGCACGGACATTGCGCAAAGCCCAGGCTTCTTACTGGCACTTCAGGCCACTCACCGCTCGAGCTTCGTCATGAAAACGTTCCACTGCAACCGCTGCTCGCAACGAGTGTTCTTCGAAAACGTCCGCTGTGAACGCTGCGAGGCACTGCTCGGCTATCTGCCGCTACTGCGTGCAATCAGCGCGTTTGAAGATGCAGGCGAAGCGCGCTGGCGCAGCCTGCATCCCCAAGCGGACGGTGCGCTTTACAAGCAATGCCACAACTACGCGGTGGAAAACGTCTGCAACTGGATGATTCCGGCCGATTCGCCCGACACGCTATGCCGCGCCTGCCAACTGACGCGCACCATTCCGAATCTCAGCACGCCGGATAACCGGCTCTACTGGTATCGACTGGAAGTGGCGAAACGGCGGCTGCTTTACACGCTTGCCGAACTCGGTCTCGACGTCAAATCGCGTCGGCAAGATCCGCAGCAAGGTCTCGCGTTCGAATTTCTCGAAGACAGTGGCGACGGTTCGCGTGTGATGACCGGCCACGACAACGGGCTTATCACGCTCAACATCGCCGAGGCCGACGACGCGCATCGCGAGAAAGTCCGCACTGCGATGGGCGAACCGTATCGCACGCTGCTCGGCCACTTCCGCCACGAAACCGGGCACTACTATTTCAGCCGGCTGATAGCGAACAATCCGCGCTGGCTCCCAGCGTTCCGCGAGCTTTTCGGCGACGAGCGCGCGAATTACGGCGACGCACTCGACACCTACTATCGTGTCGGCGCGCCGGCCGACTGGCAGGCGTCGTACATCAGTGCGTATGCAACGATGCATCCCTGGGAAGATTGGGCGGAGACATGGGCGCATTATCTGATGATCGTCGACGTGCTCGACACGTCGACCGCGTATGGCATCGCGCTGCTTTCCGACGATCCGCGCGAGCCCACGCTGACTGACCGCACGCCCGTTGAAAACGCGAGCTTCGATACGCTCATGAAGCGCTGGTTTCCGCTCACCTACGCCTTGAACGGCCTGAATCGCAGCCTCGGCATGCCGGACGGCTATCCGTTCGCGTTGGCCGCGCCCGTGGTGGACAAACTGCGCTTCGTGCATCGAGTGATCGCGGAAGCGGGGGACAAATCGCCGGCTTCGCCGCCAGCACAGCACTAGCAGCGCCGGAGTCCGCGCTCACAGCCGCGCCGGCCTGCAGGAGTCGTCCAGGAGTTCCGTCTCAAAAATAAGACTGCTCCTAGATACCTGCCCGCTCAAATCTCTGAAAATCGTATTTAGCCGACGAGACATGCGTCGCAGTCTGATCCAGGCTGCCCGCATTTCCGCCGCTCGCGTTTTCCATTGATTACGACGGCCGCGCAGAACACCGCAAGCCGCTCACTACTGACCACGGCCATGAGCACACAATTTTCCCTCGATCGTTTCGAATCCCAGGTCCACGCCGGCGACTACGACGCCGCGCATGAAGAGTTCGCCGCACTGCTGGACACCCTGCGGCAAAATCGCGGCGGGCTCGGTATCGAGCGCTTTGCGAAAAACCGTCCGAATCCCGCCGACGACGAAGCCGCGCGGCAAACGCTGCAGCGCATCGCGGACGCCTTCACAGCGCTGCTCTCGGCACCGGAATACGCGCTTGACGCCGACAGGATCAACGTCATGTTCTGCGGCCGTTCCTGGATCGATATGATTTTCGCGGTGAGCTCGTACGGTTCGACGGACCACATCGTCGAGAAACTGCTCGAGACGTCGCGTGACAGCGACGACGCCGCGGCTCGCGACGTATTGACCCGCAAGCAACTCGTGCTCTACACGTCCGGCTCGAAGTACGACATCGATTTCGAGGAACTTCACAAGTGCGACCCCGTGCTTGCGACGAGTCTCGCCATTTCAATTGTCAGTGCTGCCGTACATATCTCGCCCGCCGCGCACGACAAGCGCGAACGTCTGCTCGAATGGCTTCCGGCAAAGGTCGACTTGGTGGAAGACCTGGACGATCTGCCGGCCAACGCGGTTTTCGGCTCGTATATGCACTGCAGCTATTCCACTTCGCCGAAGCGGCATGAGCTCAAGCGCAGCATCAGTCGTCTGGTACGCAAAAAGCTGGAGACCCTCGAGTTGCTGGGACCTGAATCCAGCGTTGCCCATAGGCCAGTTAAAGGACGTAAGCCAATCATGCTTGTCGTGCTCGAATGGTTTTCCGGCGGCCATTCTATTTACCGGACGCATTCGCGCACCATGCTCGCGGCACGCGAACATTTCGAAGTCGTCGCGTTCGGCGAAGATCAGCACGTGGACGAAACCGGCCGCGCGGTTTTCGACCGCTTCATCGAGTTCGAGCATCCGGAGTTTATCGGCGACTGCATTCGGCAGATTCAGGAATTCGCCGAGCGGGAACGACCCGACGTGCTGTATATGCCGAGCGTCGGCATGTTCGCTCATACGATCTTTCTATCGAACCTGCGCGTTGCTCCATTGCAGATTGCCGGACTCGGCCATCCCGCGACCATGCATTCCGCGCACATCGACTATGTGAGTGTCGAGGACGATTTCGTCGGCGACCCGGCGTGCTTCAGCGAGAAGTTGCTTCGTCTTCCGAAGGATGGACAGCCGTATGTGCCTTCAAAACTGCTGACGCCCATCACGGCATCCGTTCCCGAACGTCGCGACGTCGTGCACATCGGCGTGACGGCAAGCGCCATGAAAATCAACCCGCACTTTCTCGAGACATGTAAAGCGATCGTGCAGACAGCGCGTGTGCCGGTGCACTTCCACTTCATGACCGCCTGGAGCGAAAGCATCGATCTGGCCTACGTCAGGAAATCTATTCATGCAACGCTGCCCGAATCCGACGTGGACGTGTACGGCTCGCTCTCCTATCCTAACTATCTGAAAGTACTGAACGGCCTGGACATGTTCGTGAGCCCCTTCCCGTTCGGCAACACCAACGGTATCGTCGATTCATTCACGATGGGTCTGCCGGGCGTCAATCTTTGCGGGCCGGAAGTCTTCGAACATATCGACCGCGGACTTTTCGAGCGCGCGGGTCTGCCAGACTGGCTCACGACCTACTCCAAGGACGAATACGTGAAAGCCGCAGCACGTCTCGCAGAACAGCACGACGAACGCGAAGCGCTGCGCCGGCGGCTGATCGAAGATAAAGCCGTCGAGCGGATCTTTAAGGGCCGCCCGCAGGCATTCGGCAAATCCGTACTCAAGCTGCTACAAGAGTTGGACAAGCAATAAAGAACAGCAGGTCAAACGAGAGCCACACCGGCCTATAACCCGGTGTGGCTTTTTTATTGGCGGCTCTCGCAACGGTTCAATACGCGACGTAAGGCCCGACGCCGCTCGGTGTGGCCTGCTGCTCGATGGCGGCGTACACGTTGCGTCCATAGAAGAACGGCAAGCCCCAATCGAAAATCGACGATGTCACGAAAGCGGGCCCTGCCAGCAGCGGCAATGCGGAGTCGCCGGCATAGGTCTGCGCAACCGTATTCGCATTGGCCACGCTGAAATTCACCGCGCTCGTCGCGCCGTTCGCGCCTTCGATCATCGCGCTCAACTGCTGTGTCGAAGACGGGCAGTAATACGCGTTGTTCGGACTCGCGCAAACCGGCAACACGCTGCTTCCGAAAAGGAGCCCCGTGGCGCGCAGCGAAGCGAACGATGTAAGCGCGCGCTGAAATTTCCGCCGCTTTAAACGAGCAACGACGAGCGCGGCACATGAAAAAGCCGCGAAACGTTCGCCGGATTTCGACGACCTTCCGCGGCCTGGCTTGCGAACGGCATCAGCCGTCCGCGAGCGGCAGACTACTGGGCAATCACGTCTTCTGCTGTTGCTGCTGCAAAAGCGAGCGCAATTCCTGCACGTTTTCTTCGACGCGTTTTGCGATCACCGCATACGACTCCGCTTGCGTCTGATACGCCGCCTGCGCGAGCTGCTGCATGTCCGCGAGCGACTTGTGCAGGCTTTGCTGGATCAGCTCCGCGGTTTTTGGCGAAGGCGTGCTGCCGCTTGCCGATAGTTGCGTCGTCAGCGATTGCAACTCGGCCAGCGTCGTGCGCAACATCTCCGCCTGTTTCTGCGCGAGCGACTGCATGCCTTGAAACGCAGTCTGATTCGCCTGAACCAGTGCTTCGACGTCCTTGCGCCGTGCTTCCATGATGGCGGGCACGTCGAAGCCGGGCAGCTTGAACTGCTCGAGCATTTTGGTGAAATCGCCAAACGGATTGGCGGTATCAGGTCGGTCCATGCGAAATCCTCCTTTACGGTTGAACGATCGCCGGCGGCGCTGCGCCGCATGATTCACGCGACGCAAACACAATCACACACGCAGGCGCTCCCGGTGCGCCGCGCCCCTGCGGCCGCGCTGCGCGGTTGCGGGGTCGGACGGCACATTGCGTCCATCATGCGCCATCCGACGTCATTGCGCCAGCGCATGCGCCGTTCCACGCGCCGTGCGAAGTTCTTCGCGGCGCGTCTCCATCCGCATGCACACGCGCATCGGCAGCAAGAGTTCGTAAGTGTGCGGACACGCGTTCGTAACCCGCGGCGACGGTGTCTCGTCTATCTTTTCGATGAACCGGCGCACTGTCGCGCCGGCATTTGTCGAATGGGAGCGACGTGATGAAAAAACAGATATTGGGCGCGGCGCTGGCCGCCGCGATAAACCTCGCCGCAATCGCGGCAACAACCGCATCGGCAGAAGAAAACGCGCCGCCGCCCGCGCACGCGCAAGGCGATGCGCCGCATGGACCTCATGCCGCGATGGAGCCCGCCGGTCCAATCGGCCCGATGGGTCCCGGCTTCGCAGTCGTCAACGATCTCGAACAGTTGCGCCGTCTCTACGCGCTGAGCGGACGACCGGGCGACATCGTCGCGGTCTATCACGACGTGCTGAACAAAACGCAGGACCCGATGCTGCGCCACTACGTGTACGACTCGCTCGCGCGCGAGCAGTTGAAGCCCGCCAATCCCGAGCAGGCAATCGCCACGTTGCGCACGAGCCTGTCGGGAGACCTCGCGGCAATCGACAAGATGCCGCGGCCGCCATTCGATCGCGCGCCGCAAAGCAAGCCCTAGCAAACACGCATCGGCAACTGGAAGCGCTACCGCAAACACGCTCGCGCCGACGTTCTTCGCGCAGCGTTGGTTCTCCCACATTGCTGTTCACTGGCCGCTTTTTCGTCTTCCCTCTGTTGATTAGGATAAGGACTGTTTAAACGTCAGTGCGGGTGAAGCATGCGCTATCCAGTCGATGTGGCCGTCGCCGCCGGGTTGCTGGTGTTCGTGCTGTGCTGCATCGTCACGCTCGCCTTGCACTGATCGATCGCATGCTCAGTTTCTCTCGCGCCACAGCGTGCGCATCAAGGCGAGCAGCACGTTAGGCGCGGTGCCCTTCTGACAATAGCCGTCGAAATTGTGTCGGCCGCGGCCGGTCTCCCGCACGTGTTCCTCATCGAGCGAAGTGAACGCAACAATGCCGAGGCTCGGCGTGGGCAGATAGCTGCGCAGCGCGCTTGCTGTTTCGTAGCCGTCGCGCCCCGGCATCATGATGTCGAGCACGACCACGTCGGGCACCCAGTCTTTTACGCACGCGAGCGCCTCGTCACAGCCGTTCGCCGAGCGCGCTTCCACACCTTCATACGATAGATACGTCGCAAGCGCTTCGGCCGCATCCTCGTTGTCGTCGACCACGAGGACACGCGGCACCTCGTGTAATACCCGCACCTGGCGGGCGCTCCACCTTTGACAGGTACTCGTTGTTGCTGACATGTAATAGCGATTGGCGAGAGAAAAACCATCGCGATCCAGCAAGTGGCATACCAAATGGCCATGAACGTGGCCGGTGAAGCGCGAAGCGCTAGCGCGCCGCGGTGGACCCGCGAACCACGAGATCGCCAGGCAGCACGAGCGAACGTGTGGACATGGAAGGATCGGCGAGACGCTGGGTAAGCAATTGCATGGCGATCTTGCCGATTTCATACACCGGCTGCGCGACGACGGTGATGCCCGGCGTGACGAGGTCGGTCCACGCGTCGTTGTCGAAACCGGCGAGCGCGATGTCGGTTCCAGGCGTCGCGCCGCGCGCGCGCATCTCGCGATACGCGCCGAGCAGCAACAGCCCGTTGCTCGCGACAATCGCATCGGGCCGCGTATCCGCGTCGCGCGCGAGCCACGCGCCGACATGCTCGAGCGCGCTCGCCGGGTTCGGTTCGACGAATTCCGCCAGCACCGGCAAGCCATGTCGGCCAAGCGCGTGCGCAAAACCATCGTGACGCTCGCGGCCCGTCGTACTCGCGTTGCCGAATAGCCCGGCGATGCGCCGGTAGCCGCGCTCCACCAGGTGCTCGACGAGGCGCGCCGCCGCGTCGCGGTTATCGAGCACGACGGCATCCGCGCTGCCCGCCGGCCCGGCGCGGTCGATCATCACCACGGGAAAGTCATAGGCCTGCGCCTTGAAACGCTGCGCCGCGTCGTGCGTCGGCGAATAGATGCAACCCGTGACGCGCTCCTCTTCCATCAGCCGCAGGTACATGGCCTCTTTCTCGGCGTTTTCGTCCGTGTTGCAGAGGATCACGCGCAAGCCCTGCTGATAGGCGGCGTCTTCGACGGCGCGGCTGACTTCGGTGAAGAACGGATTGCGCACGTCCGACACGATCAGGCCGATGGTCGCCGTATCGCCGGAACGCAGACGCCGCGCAGCCGCATTCGGCCGATAACCCAATTGCTCGATCGCGCCCAGCACGCGCTGACGCACCGCATCGCGCACCGGCCCATTGTTCGAGAGCACGCGCGAAACCGTCGTGACCGACACGCCGGCGGCTTCCGCAACATCCTTGATTCGTAGATTCATGAAAGTGGTATCGATTCCTCGAATCGCTCGGTATTTTCCCTGGATTGCCCGACGACCTCGGTATTTGCCCGCTGTCGCCGGACACAGGCTGCTCGGCTCTTTCGAGCCATTCTACCTGCGTTCATGCCATTTCAAGTGAACTATGCCGCTTGCGGGCAACGCTTGACGGACAAAGTGGTATCGATTCCAATAACACCCACTTCAACGATTCGTTTTCAGGAGACGCGATGCCGTCGCTGCTTACCGCGGAGCTGGTTCGATTGAACGCACGGGCCAGTTCGAAACACGACGCGATCGTACAGGCGGGCGAACTGCTGGCCGCGGCCAGCTATATCGAGCCCGGCTACGTCGACAGTCTTCACGCTCGCGAAACAGTCTCGAATACGTATCTGGGCAGCGGCGTCGCCATTCCGCACGGCATGCAGGAAGACCGCCATCTGATCCGGCGCACCGGCGTCGCGGTGCTGCAATTGCCCGAGGGCGTCGAGTGGCACGACGGCGAGCGCGCCAACCTGGTCGTCGCGATTGCCGCTCAGTCGGACGAACACATCGCGCTGTTGCAACGCCTCACGCGTCTGATCGGCGACGCGGACAAGCTGCGCGCGCTCATCGACGCACGCGATCCGGGTCTGATCGTCGATGCGCTCAACGGCGCCTCAGTCGATCCGGTGACGAGCGTCGTCGACAGTACGCCCGCCGATTTCGCGCAGCGCGTGGAACTGGTGCTCGACTATCCGCATGGACTACACGCGCGGCCGGCAAGCGCATGGGTGGCCACGGCGAAGCGCTATCAGGCCGCCTTGCGCGTGCGCAACGGCAAGCTCGCCGCCGATCCGAAGAATCTCGTCAGCCTGTTGCAACTCGGCGCGACCGCGAACGCGCAACTGGTGCTGTCGGCGCAAGGCGTGGACGCCGCCGACGCGCTCACGGCCCTCAAGCGCACCATCGAAGCGCTGTCCGCCGAAGAGCACGAGCGCGCCGCCGCGGCGCGCGCACGTCGGCAGAAAGCGCAGCCGGTGTCGTGGGAACCGGCCGATCCGGCGACGGTGTTCGAAGGCGTCAGCGCCGGGCCCGGCTTTTCCATCGGCCCGATCCGCGTGATGCGCACCGCGCAGCTCGACATTCAGGACCAACCGCAAGAAACCGTCGAAGCGACGCATCGGCTCGACACAGCTTTGCGCCTTACCGCCGACGAACTCGACGCGCTCACACGCGACACGACCGCACGCCTCGGCGCGGAAGAAGGCGCGATCTTCGCGGCGCACCGCGAACTGCTCAACGACACCGACTTGCTCGCCGAAGCCGCACGCCTGCTGCTCGACGGACACGGCGTTGCGTGGTCGTGGCATCAGGCCGCCGAACGTCAGGCCGCGCGCCTCGCCGCGTTGCCCGATCCGCTGCTCGCCTCGCGCGCGACCGATCTGCGCGACGTCGCGCGGCGCGTGCTCAAGCACCTCGGCGAAAACGTCGCGACAGACACGCGCTTCGACACGCCCGCCATCCTGATCGCCGAAGATCTGACGCCATCGGACACGGCGATGCTCGACCCTGCCGTCACGCTCGGCTTCTGCACAGTGTCGGGCGGCCCGACCTCGCACACCGCGATTCTCGCGCGCACGCTCGGCGTGCCGGCGGCGGTCGCGTGCGGCGCCGCATTGATGAATATCGACGACGGCAGCGCCGCCGTGCTCGACGGCACGAGCGGCCGTCTGTATGCCGGCGTGTCGGCGCGCGACCTCGAGCGAGCGCGTCAAACGCAAGCCGAACTCGCGGAACAGGCTCGACGCGCCGCGGCGAATCGCGCGCTGCCCGCCGCGACACTCGACGGCCACGTGCTCGAAATCGGCGCGAACATCACGCGCCCGGATCAGGTGCGCGACGCGATCGCGAACGGCGCGGACGGCGTCGGCCTGATGCGCACGGAGTTCCTGTTTCTCGAACGCCACGATGCGCCGAGCGAGGACGAACAGTACGACTGCTATCGGCGCATGGTCGAAGCGAGCGGCGGACGTCATCTGATCATTCGCACGCTCGACATCGGCGGCGACAAGCAGGTGCCGTATCTGAACCTGCCGCACGAATCGAATCCGTTTCTCGGCGTGCGCGGGCTGCGTCTGTGCCTGCGCCGTCCCGATCTGTTCGTGCCGCAGTTGCGCGCGCTCTATCGCGCGGCCAAAACAGGCCCGCTGTGGATCATGTTCCCGATGGTCTCCACGCTGGACGAAGCGCGTCAGGCGCTCGCGCTCGCCGAGACCGTGCGCGCCGAATTCGACGCGCCGAAGGTGCCGCTCGGCATCATGGTCGAGACGCCGTCGGCGGCCGCGTTTGCCGATCACTTCGCCGCGCTCGTCGACTTCTTTTCGATCGGCACGAACGATCTGACGCAATACGTGCTCGCCGTCGACCGCGAACATCCCGAACTCGCGCGCATGGCCGAAAGCCTGCATCCCGCCGTGCTGCGCATGATCAAACAGACCGTCGACGGCGCGCGGCGTCATCGCAAGTGGGTCGGCGTATGCGGCGGCCTCGCGGGCGATCCGCTCGGCGCGTCGATTCTTGCGGGCCTCGGCGTCGATGAACTGTCGATGAGCTCGCGCGACATTCCCGCCGTGAAGTCGCGGCTGCGCGCGTCGCGTCTCGACGCATTGCAGGCGCTCGCGCGCCGCGCGCTGGATTGCGAGGACGTCGACGCGGTTCGCGCGCTCGAAGCCACCGAGATCAAGGCGGCCGCATGAACACGGTCGTCACCGTCACGCCGAACCCGGCGCTCGATCAGACCGTGCGCGTCGCGAATCTCGCGCTCGGCGAGGTCAATCTCGCGGCATCGCTCGAATTCAACGCGGGCGGCAAGGGCGTGAATGTCGCGGGCTGTCTCGCCGACTACGGCATTGCGACGATCGTCACGGGCCTGCTCGGTCGCGACGACGCGACCGCATTCGACGCGATGTTCGCCGACAAGCAGATCGTCGACCGCTTCGTGCGAATCGCGGGGCGTCCGCGCATTAACGTGAAGGTGGTCGATACCGCGCGCGATCAAACCACCGACATCAATCTCGCGACCTCGCTGCCGAACGCGGCCGACGTCGACGCACTGGAACGGCGCGTGATCGAACTCGCCGCGCCGGGCCGCTGGTTCGTGCTGGCGGGCAGCTTGCCGCCGGGCGTGGACGTGTCGTTCTATCGGCGGCTCACGCGCGCATTGCATGCGGCGGGCGCGCAGGTCGCACTCGACACGAGCGGCGCGCCGCTCGCCGACGCGCTCGCGGCGAACGAGCCCGGCGCGCTGCCGGATCTCGTCAAGCCGAATCGCGCGGAACTGGAAGCCGCGCTCGACCGTTCGCTCGCCGACGACGACGCGTTGATCGAGGCCGCGTGCGAGCTGGCCGAACGCGGCGTCAAGTACGTGGTCGTTTCGCTCGGCGAGCGTGGTGCGCTCGGCGTGACGCGCTTGCATTCCGAAGCGCATTCTTCGCAAGCGCACTCCCAAGCAGCGGCAAGTGCCGGAGCCTATGAAGGCTGGCGCGCGGCGCCGTTGCGCGTGCCGGTGGCAAGCACCGTCGGTGCCGGAGACGCGCTCGTCGCGGGGCTCGTCGCAAGTCTCGCGGAAAAGCGTCCGTGGCAGGAGGTCGGCCGGCGCGCCACCGCCTTCGCCGCGGGCAAGCTCGCGCGCGTCGGTCCGCATCTGCCGGATCGCGCGACGCTCGACGCGCTCGCCGCGCAAGTCGAATTGCGCACCTTCAGCGTCGCCGCGAACCCGCTGCGCGTGACCCAACATCAAGCCGTGTAAGCCAGGAAGAGCAATGGACAAGCTGATTGGACTGGTATCGTCCCCGCAACAAAGCGCGTCGCCGATGGTCGCAGCGCAGGCCTTGAACCGCGCGGCGCAAAAACGCGGCGCTTCGCTCGCCGTCGAAACGCGCAGCGCGCTCGGCGTCCAGCATCCGTTGAATGCGGCGCAGATCGACGCGGCGCAAGCGGTACTGATCGCCGCGGACGCCGATGAGCGCATCGACGAAACGCCGTTTGCCGGCAAAACGATTCACCGCGTGTCGCTCGACGACGCGATCCGCGAAGCCGATGCGGTGCTCGCACGCGTCGCCGCGAATGTGGCTTCGAATACGGCGCAAGGCGGAGGCAATGCACACGCCGCGCAAGGCCCGCAAGCCTCGCCACGCGCGCTGAAAATCGTTGCGATCACATCGTGCCCGACCGGCATCGCGCACACCTTCATGGCCGCCGAAGGATTGGCGCAAGGCGCGAAGTCGCTCGGTCACGAGATTCACGTCGAAACGCAGGGCTCGGTCGGCGCGCAAAACACGCTGAGCGACGAGCAGATCGCAGTTGCCGACCTCGTCGTGATCGCCGCCGATACGCAGGTCGACAAAAGCCGCTTTCGCGGCAAGCCCATCTACGAAACCGGCACGAAGGGCGCGATCGGCAAAGGCGCGGCGTTGATTGAACGTGCGATTGCCGAAGCGTCCGTCGATGGCAACGCGCCCGCTTCGCAAGCAAGCGCAAGCGCAAACGGTCAATCGGCGGCGGGCGGCGCGCTCGCCGATCAGGTCGCCGCAGCGAAGAAGCAGCGCTCGGCGAAAGCGTCGGGACCGTACCGGCATCTGATGACCGGCGTGTCGTTCATGCTGCCGTTCGTGGTGGCGGGCGGCCTGCTGATCGCGATTTCGTTCGCGCTCGGCGGCATCTACGCATTCGACGACGCGCACAAAGGCACGCTGGCGTGGGCGCTGTTCCAGATCGGCGCAAAGTCCGCGTTTGCGCTGATGGTGCCGGTGCTGTCGGGCTACATCGCGTATTCGATTGCGGACCGTCCGGGCATCACGCCCGGCATGGTCGGCGGCATGCTCGCCGCGAGCCTCGGCGCGGGTTTTCTCGGCGGCATTATTTCGGGCTTTCTCGCGGGCTACACGGCGTTGCTGATCAGCCGCAAGCTCAAGCTGCATCGCAACCTGGAGGGTCTCAAGCCGGTGCTCATCATCCCGCTAGTCTCGACGCTCGTCGTCGGTCTGCTGATGATCTACGTGGTCGGCACGCCCGTCGCGACCGCGCTGCACGGCCTCGAAAACTGGCTTCGCTCGATGCAAACCGGCAGCGCCGTCACGCTCGGCCTGCTGCTCGGCGCGATGATGGCCTTCGACATGGGCGGCCCGGTCAACAAGGCCGCGTATGCGTTCAGCACCGGTTTGATCGCAAGCCAGGTCTACACGCCGATGGCGGCGGCGATGGCCGCGGGCATGACGCCGCCGCTCGGCATCGCGCTCGCGACGTGGATTTTCCGAAACCGTTTCGTCGCCGACGAGCGCGAAGCGGGCAACGCGGCCGCGGTGCTCGGCATGGCGTTCATCACCGAAGGCGCAATTCCGTTCGCCGCGCGCGATCCGATGCGGATCATTCCGGCATGCGTGATCGGCTCGGCGATCACGGGCGCGATTTCGATGGCGTCAGCGGTCGATCTGAAAGTGCCGCACGGCGGCATCTTCGTGCTGCCGATTCCGAACGCGGTCACGCATCTCGGCATGTATGTGCTGGCGATCGCGGTGGGCACCGTCGTCACGGCGCTTGCGGTCGGTGTGCTTAAGCGGCCGGTTCAGGTGGCGGCGTGAGCGGCGCGAACTTCGCGAGGGTCGCGAACGTCGCGGGCCTCAGTTCACTTCGACGGCAAAGCGTGCGTGACATGAAACGGCACGATATGACGCAACGCCTCAGCGAAATTTATCGCGGCTTCGATCTGCTGATCGAAGCCCTTCCCGCTGATGACGCGCAACGCATTCGCGTACAACGCACGATTACACGAAAGCTCGGCGAGCGCATGCTTACCGTCGATACGCGTTGCGACACGACTGCGTATTCGACTGACACCTCGCATGAATTGCTATCCAACGCCCTGCGCGATGCGCGCGAAGCGGTCGACCGTCTGCTCGGCGGCTGGCATCCGGCCTATGCGCACGCGCAGTCCCTGCATAAGCCGTCGGCGCATTAGCCCGTATGCGAGTAGCGCACGGCTCGTCGCGTTTGGCTAACCAAACGTGAACGCATACGCGCTCGCGCCGGCATCCAGAAACTCGATTTCAAACGTTCGATCCTGAACCGCGCCGCTTTGGCGCACGAGCTGGTAAAGCCGCTCTTTATCGACGACGCCCACGCCGTTTGCATCCGTGTCGGCGCCGTGCGAAGCGCCCGGCGGCTTGCCGTCGAGCGTCACTCTGAAACGCACCGGCTTGCCGTCCGCCATCGGTCCCAATACGAGATGCAGATCGCGCGCGTGAAAGCGATAGGCGATCTTCGCGCCGCTCGCGCCGGATTGCGCGCGCTCGCCGGCAACGTTCCATTCGCCGTCGAGACTCCAGCTTCCTGTACGCAGCCGCGCGGGGCTGCTGTACGCGCGGAGCATGTCGGGCGCCAATGTTTCCGGCGACGCAAAACCTTCTGCCTGGCGATAACCGACGTACGTCTCGCCCGAGCGCAAATCCTGCGGATCGGCGGCGGCCTCGACGCCCGACGCTTTCGCGGCGCCAGCGGACGCGGGCAGTTTCGAATGCCCGGCGTCCGCGAGCAATTGACGGATGACCTGTTCCGACTCGTCGTATCCGCCTTCGCCGAAATGGTGATAGCGAATCTCGCCGCGCGCATCGACGATATAAAAGGCCGGCCAATACTGATTGTCGAAGGCCTGCCACACGGCGAGTTTGTTATCGACGGCAATCGGATAGTCGATATGCAGATCGGCCGCCGCGCGCTTCACATTGGCGATGTTGTGCTCGAACGCGAACTCGGGCGCGTGCACGCCGATCACGACGAGCCCCTGATCGCGATACCTGTTCGACCACGCCTTCAGATACGGCAACGTGCGCAGACAGTTGATGCACGAGTACGTCCAGAAATTGACGATCACCACTTTGCCGCGCAGATCGCTGGTTTTCAGCGGCGGCGAATTGAGCCAGTCGACGGCGCCGGACAGCGACGGCATCGCGCCTTCGGCCGGTAACGAAAGTTTTTCGGCTGCGGGCGTCGGGTTTGTCGCGGCCGCGGGTTCTGCGGTCATGCTCACTTTCAGAAGCGCGCCAGCGTTTGGCTGCTCTGCGTTCATGGCCTGCGAATCCGCAGCCTGTGAATCCGCAGCCTGTGAATCGCCGGCCGTTGAATCGACCTGCTGCGCATTCGCCTTCTCCGCTTGAACGTTCCGCGAACCCGCACGCGGCGACCAGCGCTGCACCAGTTTCTCTTCGATACCGGTCGTATTCAGCGACGGCAACAGCGCCAGCACGCGCGTATCGAAGCCGAGTGCAATGGCCGCAGCGGACAGCACCACGGCCGCGCCGAGCACCTGACGCACGCGCTCGCTCACCGCATACGAGCGCCTGAGCGACGCGACGACGCGTCCGCCGATTGCGAGCACGATCGCAAGCGATGCCGCCGCGCCCGCTGCGAACGCGAGCAACGGCAACACGCCCGCGCCGCCTGGCCGATGCAGGATCACGCCCGTCATCACAAGGCCGAGGATCGGTCCCGCGCACGGCGCCCACAGCAAGCCGGTCGCAACGCCGAGTACCACCGACGACATCACGCGAGGCTCGCCGCCGTCGCGGCGCACCGCGCCATCCAGACGATTGCCGAGGTTCACGAGCGGATGCGTGAGCCGCTCGGCCATCGACGGAAACAGCAGTGCCGCGCCGAACACGGCGAAGAACGCGAGCGCGATCCAGCGGCCGTATTCGTTGACGTGCGCGACCCACGCGCCGCCGGCCACCGCGAGGCTCGCGACGGCGGCGAACGTCAGCGCCATGCCGGCGAGAAGCGGCACGCCGTGACGCACGAACGACTGATCGACGCGCGCGAACACGAGCGGCACGACCGGAAGAATGCACGGACTCAGGATGGTAAGCATGCCGCCGGCGAAGGCGAGAAGTGTGAGCAGCATAACGGTGTCCTTTTTGTTCAATGAGCGTGTTACGGCATTCATGCATTGAACTACCGGGACGTATCGCGCTTGTGTCGGCGAACGCGGCGTTGTGCAAGCTCGTGTATCGGCCTGCTGCGTAGATACAGTGCGATACAAAACGCGTCCGGCGAGGCATACGAGCGGCACACACACGCACACACGCGCGCACGGGTTTGTATCCCAACGTATCGCACAGCGGCGCGGACACAGAACGTTGCACAGGCAGCCGCAAGCGACACACGCCAGATACGTCCACGGCGTCCAATGACTATCCAAAGACATCGCGCTTGCCGATCAACCCTCGCGCGCACCGCGCCTCTCATGCAAAGGACGATTCCATCATGCACGCCCGACTCAAAACCCTCGCCACTATCGGCTCCTTCATCGCCCTCGCGTTGCTCGCCAGCCTGCTTGCGACGCGCGGCAGCGCGCTCACTGCCGCCGAACGGAATACGCCGGTTGCGCCGCAAATAACCGGCATCGACACATGGATCAACGGCTCGCCGCTGACGCTTTCGCAACTGCGCGGCAAGGTCGTGCTGGTCGATTTCTGGACCTACTCGTGCATCAACTGCGTGAACACGCTGCCGTACGTGAAGAACTGGTACAAGCAGTACGGCAATCAGGGCCTGCAAGTGATCGGCGTGCATACGCCGGAGTACCCGTTCGAACGCGATGCCGGGCATGTGCGCGCTGCCGTGAAGAAGTTCGACATTCAATATCCGGTCGCGCTCGACAATCAGTACGCAACCTGGAACGCGTTCAATAACCAGTATTGGCCCGCGGTGTATCTGTTCGACAAGACAGGACATGTCGTGTACAGCCACTTCGGCGAGGGCGATTATGCGCAGACCGAAGCGAAGATTCGCGAGCTGTTGGCGCAACCGGGCTGATGCAGCGCCGCATTGAAGTGTTGACGCCGCCATGCCCGCCTGCGAGCATGCGGCAATCGAAATCAATCAGCCTGTCGAGCGGCCCATGCGAGCACCCAATCATCTCAATGCACTGCGTGCCTTCGAGGCCGTCGGCCGGCATCTGAGTTATGTCGCCGCTGCGGAAGAACTGCATGTGACGCCCGCGGCAATCGGCCAGATGATTCGCGGACTCGAGGAGACGCTGGAAATCGAGCTGTTTCATCGCTCGACGTCGGGTGCATCGCGCCTCGTGCTCACCGACGCGGCGCGCGCCGCCATGCCGGAATTGCAGGGCGGCTTTGAACTGCTCGCACAGGCGGTCGAAAGGCTGAAGGCCAGCAAGGCGCGCATAACGGTCACCGTGACAGTGCCGCCAGCGCTTGCCGACAAGTGGTTTTTGCATCGCGTGGAGCGGTTTCAGCGCAAGTATCCGCGCTACGATTTGCGCATCGACCTGTCGCTGAAACTCGTCGACTTTGTCGCGGACAGAGTGGACGCCGGCATCCGCTACGGCACCGGTCAGTGGCCGGATCTCGCCGCGACCTTCCTGATGCGCGACGAGTTCTTCCCTGTGTGCAGCCCCGCGCTGCTCGAAGGCGAGCATCCGCTCAGAACACCGGCGGATCTCAACTACCATCCGTTGATTCACGACATATCGATGCGCGCGGCGCCCACGTTTCCCACCTGGCGATCATGGGTGCAAAAGACGGGCAACGCAGGGCGTGTCGATTGCGATCGCGGTCTGCAGATCAACGACTCCGCCGCCGCGATTCATACCGCTATCTCGGGCAACGGCGTCGCGCTCGGCAGAACGTGCCTCGTCGAGCGCGACATCGCAGAAGGCCGGCTGGTGCGGCCGTTCCCCGACGCGCAGACGTGCGAGCTCGCCTATTACGTGGTGCATAGAAAGGACAACGGCAACGAGCCGGCTGTGGTCGCGTTCAAGGAGTGGCTGCTTGCCGAGGCGAACGCGCGATAGCCGCGCCCCGCATTAGTACTCTCTAATCTGTCTTCGCGCCGCCCGACGCCTTCAGCGCCAGTTGCTTGCGGTATTGCTCCACAGGCAAGCCGCCCCAGCCCCAGTTATCCATATCGACTTCTTCGATCACGACGAACGTCGCTTCGAGCGGCTTGTTCAGGACATCGAGCAGTACATGGCTGACACCGCTGATCAAGCGCGCTTTTTCTTCCGCCGTGACGGCAGTTGCGCCAGGCTTCGTTCCCTCGCGCGTGACCTGAATCGTGACGATAGGCATGTCGTTCTCCGTGGCAAAGGCGGGCGCCGCGAATCGGCGCCCGTTGTTCCGCTGTTGTTAAAGGCCGCGCTTAGTGGCCGGCGCTCTGGCCGCCGTCGACGTGCAGGATCTCGCCCGTCACGAACGGCGCCGAATCCAGGTACAGCACCGCTTGCACGATGTCGTCCATTTCGCCCATATGACCCATCGGATGCAATGCGCCGAGCCCCGCATGCGTTTCCGGCGCGTGCATCGGCGATTTGATGATGCCAGGCGAGACCGCGTTCGCGCGAATCCCGGCTTTAGCGTACTCGATCGCGATGGACTTCGTCGCCGCATTCAACCCGCCCTTGGTCAACGACGCGAGCACCGAAGGCACGCCGCTAATCGCATGATCGGTGAGACTCGTCGTGATCGTGACGATGTGGCCGCTTTCGTGCTTTTCCATCTCGGCAATCGCGAGCTGCGTGATATTGAAGAAGCCGTCGAGGTTGACGCCCTTCACCAATGCGTAGTCTTCAGACGTATAGCTCGTGAACGGCTTCGCGACAAACACGCCCGCGTTGTTGACGAGCGTATCGACGCGCCCGAAACGCGTCACCGCCTCTGCAATCACGCGGCGTGCGGTGGCGGGATCGGCGATGTCGCCCGCCACCGTCGCGATGTTCGGATCGTCGAACGGTGTAATGCCGCGAGCCGTCGCAACCACGCGATAGCCGCGCTGACGAAACGCCTTCACCAGTTCCGCGCCGATGCCTTGCGAGGCGCCAGTAACGATCGCCACTTTTTCCGACGTATTCATGTTGTGCTCCAGAGTTGTTGTCATGCAATTCAGAAATGAGAGCGGTTGCCTGGCCGGCTGCCGCTGTGTGCCGCGAGTCTTGCAGTGCGCCCTCGGTGACTGAACTATCGGCTTTGCGCAGGCATTAAACAAACGAGAAGATTTGCGTCGGCGGGAAAGAAAAACTACGGCGGTTCTGGATGCCGATGGCTAAACGGTCGTGCCGAACGCACCGGCCACCGTGACACGCCCGCCTGGCGGGCACGCGACATGCGGCGTGCAATCCAGCGCTGCGGCTTCGGCGGCCCGGTCATCGGCTAGTCGAATCGAATGCGGCGCGCAATCACGCTCAATGGCGAGGCGTTTATGAACAAGGTCTCTTCACCCGCCGCGGTGCCGAAAAAACACGGAAGGCTGCGCGGCGCTTTCACCACCGTGGTCAACGCAGGCAAGCGCTTCATGTCGGACCGCTGCCCGATGATGGCCGCGAGCGTCGGCTTTTACTCGGCGTTCTCGCTTGCGCCGACGCTGCTGATGGTGCTCGCGGTCGCCGGCTGGTTCTTCGGCGAGGACGCCGCGCGCGGACGTCTGTTCGAGCAGGTGCGCGGCATTATGGGCAAGGACGCCGCGGAAGCGATGCAGACCATCGTCGAACACGCGCATCGCGCGAGCGGCAGCGGCATTGCCGCCGTGGTGTCGGTCGTGTTGTTGATCATCGGTGCGTCGGCGACTTTTACTTCGCTGAACACCGCGCTCGACGTGGTGCTCGAGGCGGAGAAAAACGTCAAAAGCAAGGGCAGCATTACGTGGCTCGTGCGCACGCGGCTGGTGTCGGTCGGCATGGTGCTCGGCCTTGGCTTTCTGCTGGTCGTGTCGCTCGTGCTCGACACGGCGATCACGTTCGCCGGACACGCGATATTCGGCGATTCGCCGTTGGTCGTCGTTACCGCGATCGTGCAAACGGTACTCGGCCTGATCGTGCTGGGCGCCGCGTTCACCGCCCTGCTTCGGTGGATGTCAGACGCGCAGGTGAGTCTCCCCCATGCGGCGGTCGGCGGCATGACGGCGGCGATACTGTTTTCGGTCGGACGGCATCTGTTCGGGCTTTATCTCACGCATGCGGGCACCGCGAGTTCTTTCGGTGCCGCAGGCTCGCTCGCCGTGCTGATGATGTGGCTGTATTTTTCGGCGGCGGTGTTTCTGTTCGGCGCGGAGACGACAGCCGAACTCGCGGGACGCAATGAAGTAAAAGACGAGGAGAAAGACCGGCCATTGTCCGTAGGCGCGGCGCGCTCGCGCGGTTAAAACGCGCATTGCAAATGAAAAAAGCGGCCTCGCGGCCGCTTTCGCATGACTAGTGCTGCACGCCCCAGCGCCGCACCGTCACCCGTTCCAACGTATCGAACACGAGATGTTCGATCAAGAGCCCGATCACGATTACCGCTGCAAGTCCCGCGAAAACGCGGTCCGTGTAAAGCTCGTTGCGATTCTGGAAAATGTACCAGCCGAGTCCGCCGTTGCCGGAACTCGCGCCGAATACCAGTTCGGCCGCGATCAGCGTGCGCCACGCAAACGCCCAGCCCACCCGCAAGCCGGCGAGAATCGACGGCAACGCGGCCGGCATCAGAATCAGCAGTACGTGGCGCATTCCCGTCAGGCCGTAGTTGCGTCCGGTCATGCGCAGCGTCGCCGGCACCGACTGGAAACCGGAGTACGTGTTGAGCGCGAGCGGCCACAGTACCGAATGCACGAGCACGAATAACAGACTGCCGGTGCCGAGACCGAACCAGAGCAACGCGATCGGCAACAGCGCGATGGAAGGCAGCGGGTTGAACATCGCAGTGAGCATCGACAGCAAATCGCGGCCCACACGCGTCGACACAGCCAGCGACGTCAGCACGAACGCAAGCGCCGCACCCAGCAGATAACCGCGCAGCAGCACGGACATCGACACCGCCGTTTTTTGCAGCAATTCGCCGGACAACACGCCCTGCACGAACGCGATGAAAGTCGCGCCGAAGGTGGGCAGCAGCAGATCGTTATTGACCACGCGCGCGGCGATTTCCCACACGGCGATCAACACCAGCGCGATCAGCACCTTGCGCACCCAGCTTTGCGCGAAGACGCGTTTGCCGAGCGGCAATGGCGCTTCGAGCACGAAGTCGCCAGGCGGTTCGAGCGGGCGTTCGTATTCGTCGCGAATCGGCGGCAATAAGGTGGCGGGCGAACTCATTGCGCGGCCTCCGTCTCTTCGAACAACAGGCGATGAATACGCGCGACGCTGCGCTGAAAATCGTTGCGCCCGAAGCTGTCGTGCGAGTACTGATGACTGTTCAACTCGGCACGCACGCGGCCCGGATGCGGCGACAACAGCAGAATGCGGTTTCCCACGACCAGCGCTTCCTCAATCGAATGAGTCACGAACAGCAGCGTGAAATTGACCTCTTCCCACAAACGCAGCAGTTCTTCCTGCATCTTGCGGCGCGTCAATGCGTCGAGCGCGGCGAACGGCTCATCCATCAGCAATACACGCGGCTGCATCGCGAGTGCGCGCGCAATCGCGACGCGCTGCTTCATGCCGCCCGATAACGTGTGCGGATACGCATTCGCAAACGCAGCGAGGCCGACCTTGTCGAGATAATGCAACGCACGCTCATTTGCTTCGGCACGCGCAAGCTTCTTCGCGACGCGCAGCGGAAAGGCCACGTTTTGCAGCACCGTTTTCCACGGCGGCAACTGATCGAACTCCTGGAATACGACGATGCGATCGGCGCCAGGACCGCGCACGAGCTGACCGTCGAGCGAGATGGTGCCCGAGCTCGGCTCGATGAAACCGCCCACGGCCTTCAGCAACGTCGACTTGCCGCAGCCCGACGGGCCGAGCAGCACGAAACGGTCGCCGCCGTAGACGTCGAAGCTGACCTCGTGCGTCGCGCGGACAATGCGCTCGCGCGTGCGGTATTCGAGGCTGACGTTCTCGACTGCGAGCAGTTTTTCGCTGACGGCGGGACCGCTGCGCACGGCGCGGTCAGCGCGTTCGGGAAAGAGTAGCGTGGGATTAGCCACCATCGGATCGCTCCCAGGTTGCGGATTGCGCGAGCGGCTCACCACCGCCCCGCAGTCCGCTGAAGTTAGAAACACGAAGCGTCATGCTCAACTGCCTGCCGCGGTTGCCGGGTCGTCGAAGAAATAGTCTTTCCACGACTTCGGCTCGTTTTTGATCGCCCCCACGCGATACATGAACTGCGCGAGAGCGAGCGTGTTTTGCGGCGCGATCTTGAACTCCACTTGCGGATTCTTGATGATCTTCAGGAGCAGCGCGCGATCGATTTTCGACTTGTTCACACGCAGATAAATATCGGCGGCGGCGTCAGGATTTGCCGCAATGAAACGCGATGCGTCGGCGAGTGCATCGACGAACGCGCGGTACGTTTTCGGATTGCCGTCGCGGAATTTTTCCGTCGCATAGAGAACCGTTGCGGAACTCGGGCCGCCGAGCACATCGTAGGAATTCAGCACGATATGCGCCTTCGGATTGCCCGCAAGTTCCTGATCCTGAAACGGCGGATTGCCGAAGTGACCGGTAATTTCCGTGCCGCCCGCGATGATCGCCGCCGCCGCATCAGGATGCGGCAGCGCCTGCGTGTACTTGTCGAGACGGTTGTATTCCTTGTCGCCCCAGCGCTTCGCGGCCGCGTATTGCAACACGCGCGACTGCACCGACACATTTACCGCCGGCACCGCGATGCGGTCTTTCGCGCCGAAATCGGCAATCGTCTTGACGTCCGGATTGTTGCTCACGAGGTAGTACGGCAGATTGCCGAGCGAAGCGACGCCCTTCACATTCTGCTTGCCGTGCGTGCGGTCCCAGATGGTCAGCAACGGGCCCACGCCCGCGCCGGCGACATCCACGGCGCCCGACAGCAACGCGTCGTTGACGGCGGCCCCGCCCGAGAGCTGCACCCAATCCACCTTGATATCGAGGCCCTGCTTGCGCCCTTGCTTCTCGATGAACTGCTGATCGCGCGCGACGTTCAGCAGCAGATAGACAATGCCGAACTGTTCGGCAATGCGGATCTGTCCTTCGGCATGCGCGGGTATAGCGGCGCTCATGCCGGCCGCGCCGATAGAAACGGCGAGCAACGTCGCGGTGAAACGACGCTTGAAATGATTGACTGTATGACTGAAAGCGGTCGAATGAAACCTGGCGAACATCGAAACTCCGATCGGCGAGTGGCGTTTAAGTATTTGAGTTGTGTGAATGTCACGGCGCGCTAGTCACGCACAACGATCAGAACGGCACGTCGCCTTCGATCGTCGTGCGATAAAGCTTGCGCCGCTGGTCATCCGGCGTGCCGGCCGCGAGGTGCATCAACGAACGGTTGTCCCAGAACACCATGTCGTGTTCCGCCCAGCAATGCCGGTACACATGTTCGGCGCGCACGCTGTGCGCGAAGAGTTCTTCGAGCAATTGCCGGCTTTCGTCTTCGGGCAAGCCGATTACACGCGTCGTGAAATGCTCGCTCACGAACAGCGCCTTGCGCCCCGTCTCCGGATGCGTCCGCACGATCGGATGCACGACCGGCTTCACTTGCGCGATCTGCTCGGCCGACAGATTCGGCCGCCACGGGCTGCGCTTTTGCAGTTCGGCGTACTTCGCGAGATACGTGTGTTCGGCCGTGCGTCCTTCGACCGCGCTGCGCAGATGCGCGGGCAAGGTGTCCCACGCGAGATGCATGTTGGCAAACAGCGTGTCGCCGCCTTCGGCCGGCAATTCCTGCGCATGCAGCAAGGAACCGAGGCTCGGTTTTTCCTTGTAGGACAGATCGGAATGCCAGTAATGACCGGCATCGCCGAGACCAATTGGCTTGCCGTTTTCGACGATATTCGACACCACCAGCACTTCCGGATAGTCCGGCAACTGGAACTGATGCAGCACATGGATCTGCAACGGACCGAAGCGGCGGCTGAAAGCAATCTGCTCATCCGGCGTAATGCGCTGATCGCGAAACACCAGCACGTGATAGTCGAGATGCGCGCGATGAATGCGCGCGAAATCCGCCTGGGCAAGCGGCTTGCTCAGATCGAGGCCGAGCACTTCGGCGCCGAGCGGGCCGTCGAAAGCGCGAATCTCGATGGGCTGATCGGCAATGGCGCCGCCGGCGGCGTGGGCATCATGGGCATCGTGGGCGGCGGTGGAAGCAAAGGCTGTCGTCACGGGAAACTCTTCGTCGTATCGGGTCGCAGTCAGATGAATGTACCGGCGCGCGCACCCGACGACAACGAAGCAAATCCGATACGTTTATCTGCTGGAGTGATAAACCCGATGTTTTAACGCGCGACGACGCGCACGAGCAATATTACGGCTCCATGTCAGAGCTGGCCCGGACGCGGATCGGGCACGAAGCCATCGCGATTCGGCATCGCGACGCGCGGCAGCGATGCCGCGTCGAGCCGCGTGTCCGCGGGCACAATGCCGTTCTGGTTCAGCAGAAACGCGCTGACCGCATAGACCTCGTCGGCGGAAAGGGATTCGGGCGCGTTGTACGGCATCGCGCGGCGAATATAGTCGAAGAGCGTCGTGGCGTACGGCCAGTAGCTGCCCACGGTGCGCTTCGGCTTCGCGCCCGACAACGTGCCCTGGCCGCCCACGAGCGGATCGCCGAGACCGCCCTCGCCGCGCGCGCCGTGACACGCCGCGCATTTCGTGGCGAACACGCGCGCGCCGGTGGCCACGTCGCCGCTGCCGGCGGGCAGGCCGCGCCCGTCGGGTGCGATGTCGATGTTCCAGGCAGCGATGGTCGTTTCGTTAAGCGGCGTGCCGATGCCGTAGGTCGCGCTTGCATCGCGGGAATCGGGCTTGATGGACGAGCACGCGGCGAGCGTCGTCATGAAAACAAGCGCGGCGATGCGCGTCGAAGGGCGTTCACGCATTGCGCACCTCGCCGCTCGCATCCACGCGCCATTGCTGGATCGCGTTGTAGTGGTACTGCGAATTCAGGCCGCGCGCGGCGACGAGTTGCGCGCGCGTGGGCTGCACGTAGCCGGTGGAATCGGTAGCGCGCGAAAGTATCTCGGCCGGCGCGCCGTCCCAGCGCCAATCCGCTTCGAAACGAGTCAGCGCACGGTCGCGTGCCGCGCCATCAAGACGCGCGAGCCGCCATGACGCGCCGCCATCGGTGGAAACTTCGACTTTGCGGATCGTGCCGCGCCCCGACCACGCAATGCCGCTAATCGCGTAATAACCGTGCGTGGTGAGGCGATGCCCCGGCGATGGCCGCGTGATGACCGACTTCGCATCCATCTCGAACACGAACTGACGCGCGGTGCCGTTCGCGAGCAGGCTCGTATATTTCGACGTCTCCTCGCGCGTTTGCAGCGGCGCGTCGACCACCTTGAGTCTGCGCAGCCACTTCACATTGGTATTGCCCTCGAAGCCGGGCACGATGAGCCGCAACGGATAACCGTTCTCGGGCCGCAAGCGTTCGCCGTTCTGCGCATAGACCACGAGCGCGCGCTCGAGTATGCGATCGAGCGGCAGGCTGCGCGTCATCGCGGCGGCGTCGGCGCCTTCCGCGAGCAGCCACGCGCCGCCGTTAGCGTTGCTTTGCGCGGACACGCCGCCGACCTCTTCTAGCAACGTGGAAAGACGCACGCCTGTCCATTCGCAACACGACAGCAGACCGTGCGTCAGTTGCACCGGCAAGCCGCTCGGACCATTCCATTCGCTGCCGGTATTGCCGGAACATTCGAGGAAATGGATGCGGGATTCAGCGGGCAGCCGCAGCAGGTCGTCCATCGTGAAGAGCTTCGGCGTGCGCACGAGGCCGTGAATCGCGAGCCGATGCTGATCGGCGTCGATGTCGGGCACGCCGCCGTGATGACGTTCGTAGACGAGGCCGTTCGGCGTGATCGTGCCGTGCAGGTCCGCAAGCGGCGTCATCGACGAAGCCGCGCCGGGCAGCGGCCATTGGCGGGCACTTCGGCGCACGACGCCGGCCTCGCGCGGCGACGGCACGCCATACGGATGCTCGAGCACCGGCGCGCCCGGCACGCGGCTCGACGGCGCGACTTCGAGCGGCCTGAGCAATTCGCCCGCGGCTGCCGCCGCGCCTTGCGACGCGACCAGACCGCCCGCCGCAAGACGGCCGAGCAGACGGCGGCGGCTACGCGACGAAGGTGGATCGGGCGGCAGATTTAACGGCGTGTTGCTTTGGCTCATTGCGGCAGCGGCGCTTCATGGAGAAGTCGACGATGCTAGCAATGCGATGCGCCGCGGCAAAACGATCAATCGTGATATGCATTGCAGCGAATGCGGGCTTTCGCTTTATTCGCTACTGGCCACGCTCACTCGACCGTAGCCGGCGACGCCTTCACGAGATTGCGCAGCGTGAGCCTCGCCTCCAGCCCGCCGCCGGCGCGATTATGAAGTTCGAGCGTGGCATCCATCGCAAGCGCGAGTTGACGCGCGATCGCAAGGCCAAGCCCTGTGCCGCCCGTTTGCCGATTGCGCGATCCTTCGATCCTGTAGAACGGCTGGAACACATCTTCGAGCGAATCGGCGGGAATGCCCGGGCCGCGATCGAGCACGGAGATGGTGGCGTGCCTGTCCGGCGACATCGCGATCTCGATCTGCGCCGCGCCGCCGAACTTCAGCGCGTTATCCACGAGATTACCGACGATGCGCCGCAGCGCCTGCGGCCGCGTCATCAGCGGCATGTCGAAGCGGCCATGCAGTGACACGGCCTGGTCGGCATCCACGTAATCGCAAACGAGGCTGTCGAACAGCGCATCGGGATCGATGCGGCACGGCGTTTCCGTCGCGCCGTGCAGCGTGCGCGCATACGTGACGCCCTCTTTCACGAGCGCTTCCATTTCCTGCAAATCCTGGCGCAGCTTCGCGCCTTCGGCTTCGGCGTCCATCATGTCGACGCGCAGACGCATGCGCGTGATCGGCGTTTGCAGATCGTGCGAAATGGCCGCGAGAATCTGCATGCGTTCGGTCACGTACATCGCAATGCGTTCCTGCATGGCGTTGAAAGCGCGAGCCGCGCGTGCGATTTCGGAAGGCCCGCTTTCGCTGAGACGCCCGGCCTTGAGATCGGGGCCGAGCGCATCGGCGGCTACCGCCAACTCGTTGAGCGGACGCGTGGCCGTGCGCACCGCGAACCAGCAGCAGCCGAGCAGCACCGCGAGTTCCAGCAGCAGCACGAGCGGCAACCAGCGCGACAGCGGCGCGCCGGACATCGGCCGCATGTCGATGGTGAGCGGCGAGCCGTCGCTGAGCTTCAGATGAACCTGCAGCCGTTCGCGCTCGCCCGGCACCGCATTCACCGTGAGCGGGTAGTTTGTGCCGATGCCATCCGCGATGGAGCGCGCGACGCGCGCCGACAGATTCGCATCCACCGGGCCGCCGCTCACGCCGGGGCCCAGCATGAACTCGTAACTGCGCCGCGCGAGACGCGGCAGCCATTGAGCGCGTTCGTTAGCGGGCAGATGATCGAGCAGCGCGACCGAACTCACGACCTCGCGTTCGATGTAACCCATCATCACGTTCGTCATGGTCTGGTCGCGTTCGGTCATGGTGAGCCAGAACGACAGCGCCTGCGCCGACGCGAGTCCGACGAAGAGAATCAACGTCAACCTCGCGAACAGCGTGCGCGGCCAGTGCAGCGACCGAAGAAATGTCATTGCGGGTCCCCGATCACGTTCACGGCCGCGGAAAACACATAGCCTTCGCTGCGCAGCGTCTTGATGTAACGCGGCTCGCGCGCCTCGTCGCGCAAGCGCTGACGCAGACGGCTCACCATCAGATCGATTGAGCGGTCGAATTGATCGGCCTGACGGCCTTGCGTGAGATTGAGCAGTTGATCGCGTGTCAACACGCGCTGCGGATTGTCGAGGAATACGCGCAGCAAGCGGTATTCGGCGCCGCTTAGCGCGACCATCGTGCCTTCGGCGTCGAGCAGATGACGCGCCGTGGTGTCGAGCCGCCAGTCGCCGAAGCCGAGCATTTGCGCGCTTTCGGTCACCTGCATGCCGGGCGGCAGCATGCGCGCGCGGCGCAGCACCGCGCGAATGCGCGCGAGCAGTTCGCGCACCGCAAAGGGCTTGGGCAGATAGTCGTCGGCGCCCATTTCGAGGCCGAGAATGCGGTCCGCTTCTTCATTACGCGCGGTGAGCATCAGCACGGGCACCGTGCGAAATTTGCCCGCGCGCAGTTCGCGGCATAGCACGAGGCCGTCTTCGCCGGGCATCATCAGATCGAGCACGATCAGGTCGGGTGCGCCCTGCTCGAGAGCGGCGCGCATTTGCCGCCCGTTGGCCGCGAGCGAAACCCGCATGCCGTTCTTCTCCAGATAGCCGGCGATCAGTTCGCGAATGCCGCGGTCGTCGTCGACGATCAGTACGTGGTCGATCGTGTCCATGAATGGATCATCTCTTTTGACGTTTCACCTGCACCCGGCTCGCGCACAGCATCGAACACTGGACCGGATGCGCCCATTCGGCCGCCACACCGCCCGCGATGAACGCGATGATTGCAAGCAGCCGCTTCATGCGTCCTCCACGACGGAAAGACTGGCGCCGTCGGAAAGACCGGCATCCAGCGTATACGGATCGATCCCTTCCAGGCAACCGATATTGACGCGCCACAGCTTCGCGTCCCGGCGTGTCTGATGAAACGGATAAATACCGCAGTGCCTGCAGAAGAAATGCTTCGCGACGCGCGTGTTGAACTGATACAGCGTGAGCGCGTCCTCGCCTTGCGTGATCGTCAACTGGCCGGCCTCGAACGGCGGGCTCATCAGTGCGCCCTTGCGGCGGCACAGGCTGCAATTGCAGCGCGCGGCGGGCGCAAGCGGTGTCCTGACCTCGAATTTGACGGAGCCGCAGTGGCAGCTTCCCTTTAGCGTTTCGGTGTTCATCAGCATCTCCGTGACTCTCGATGCCTGCTTTATAACGCGCGGCCGGCCGCAGTTTATGTCGCAATGTATCCGAACCTGTATCTGACACAAAACATTGCACCGGTGCGCTCTAGCTGGGTTGGCCCGCGTTCGGCCGCGTTTCGCCCGCGTTTCGCCCGCGTTTCGCCATTTCGCGGCGCGCGGCGTCGATCAATTTGTATCGCACTGTATATGCGGCGCCGCGAGATACACAGCATTGCAATACGCCGCTTCGCCGACACAAGCCAGATACCCGGCGCGACTCTAATCTCATCAACGACGGATTCGAGGCCACGCCAGATGTTGCGATGCGGACATCGCCGCTCTTCGGCAAGCCTCGCTGAAACCCGACGGATGCTTTGCTTCCCACCTATTCTGGAGAACGACATGAAAGTTTCGATGATCGCTTTGGCTCTGGCTGTTTCCGCTACGACGCTTCCGGCTTTTGCCGCCAATCCCGCCGCTGCCGTGAGCAACGTCGACGGGCAGCACACGCAGCAATGGACGCCGGCGCAGAACACTGCGGCGAAGAGCCGCCTGGAGGTTCGCCAGGAACTGGCGCGTGCGACGAAAAGCGGCGAGTTGGCATCGCTGAACAAGATTTACCAAGGGAGCTAAAGCGGGCTGCTAAGCGGCCACGCTCTTGGTACTTTTCCTTATCTACCGACTTATTACCGACGGAATCGATCATGACCCAATCAGACAAAGTGCTGTATACCGGCAAGACCCACACCACCGGCGGACGCGATGGTGCGTCGCGCAGTTCGGACGGCCGGCTCGACATCAAGCTCGGCTCGCCCGGCGCATCCGCGACCGGCACGAACCCCGAGCAGATGCTGGCCGCGGGGTGGTCCGCGTGCTTCATCGGCGCAATGGGTATCGCGGCGAAGACGCTGGGAGTCGCACTGCCCGCCGAAACCGCCGTCGATGCCGAAATCGATCTGGCAATGAACAATAGCGGCTACTTCCTGCGCGCGCGGCTCAATGTCAGCCTGCCAGGAATCGAACGCGAGACTGCGCAGAAGGTCACGGATATGGCGCACCAGACGTGTCCGTATTCGAAGGCGACGCGCGGCAACATCGACGTGGTGATTACTGTGGTTTGATGGCGACCGCGTGTGGCTCGCTGCATGACGCCGGCGCTCTTTGCGGAGCGCCGGCGTGTTTGTCTTTGGGTCTGCACCGCAGCGAGCGCGCTACGGCGCAGCGTTCCCATCGTCGTCGCCGGTTACACCGAATTCGACGGGCGTCTTCACGTAGAACAGATGCACGTCCTGGGCGCGCAGCCGCTCGAACAACCTGGCCGCTTCGTCGCTCGTTACCGCCATCACGACCGATAACGGCTGATCCGCCAGCTCGAAAAAATGCGCCGAATGCACACGATGATGGTGGCCGATGCCCTCGCTCGCCGGTATCACGGTCGCGCCGCGCAGACCGAGTTCGCCGGCCAGAACGACGAGCCAGTCGGCCATCGGCTTGCCGCGATGCCGCCGATCCTGCTGCGTGAAAAAAGTGATCTGATAGCCGTTCATGGCGACGTCTCCTGGATGCGCTGCGGCGCCGTGCCGTCCGATTGCGCCGCATCGGGCGCGGGCCACGCGTCGGCGCCGACGAGCGGCACGAAGCTCACTTCGCCAAGCGAGCAGCTTTCGTAGTCGTCCTCGCTGCGGCGCACGAGTTTGACGAGCTTCTGATAGTGCCGCTCGCGGCCGACCGGCATCACGATCCGGCCGCCGATCGCGAGCTGCTTGCGCCATATCCGCGGAATATGCGGGCCGCCCGCTGCGGCGATGATCGCGTCGTACGGCGCATGTTCCGCGAGTCCCGCCGTGCCGTCGCCGAGATAAACGGTCACGTTCGAAATGTTCAGCCGCGCGAGAATGTCGCGCGCCATCGCGACCAGGTCCGCGTGACGCTCGATCGAATGGACATGGGCGGAAAGTGCGGCCGCGACGGCAGCCGCGTAGCCCGAACCGGTGCCCACGTCGAGCACGATGTCGGCGGACGAAAGCTCCGCGGCCTCGATCATCGTTGCGACGATCGCCGGCTGCGAGATGGTCTGATCGTTGCCGATGGGCAGCGGCCTGTCTTCGTAAGCGAGATCGCGCAGACAGTCGGGCACGAACGCTTCGCGCGGCACGCGGCGCATCGCATCCAGCACACGTGAATCGCAAATGCCGCGGCGGACGAGCTGCCGCTCCACCATCCGCTCGCGGGCCTCGTTGAAATCGCTCATGGCCACCTCCGTCTTGCAGCCGGCGTCTGCCTGCCTGCGTGCCGCGTTGCAGCAGATAGCCGCAGCGCACGCATCGACACGTTTGCCGGCGAATGCGGGACCTACATTCAGTCTACGCGCAGAACGAGTCCGACAAAACGGGCGGCGAAGATGGCATTAAACGGTGGACGTGCCCCTCAAACCGGCTCGGCCGGAATCTCCGGTTCGACCAGCTTCGCGAGTTGCATCAGCGATTCCTGCCAGCCGAGGTAGCACATCTCCACGGGTATCACCTCGGGCACGCCTTCCTGAAGAATCGAGACTTCGGTGCCGCACAGCACCGTGCGGAACGTGATCGTCGCGAACATTTCGCCGGGCAGATTCGGATCGTCGAAGCGGTCGGTATAGCGGATTTTCTCGTTCGGCACGAGTTCGACGTACTCGCCGCCGAACGAGTGGCTGTGGCCGGTGCCGAAGTTGCGAAACGACATCTTGTAGGTGCCGCCCACGTGCCCTTCGAAGTGATGGACCTGGCAAGTAAAGCCATACGGAGGCAGCCATTTCGCGAGCGCGTCCGGTTCGAGGAACGCCCGATAAACGCGTTCGGCAGGCGCGCGCAGCACGCGGTGGAGTTTGATGGTTCCGGTAGTCATGGTAAGCCGCCTTTCGGTTGAGAAGTTGGACACACTGCTACGACGATTCGACGGCAGCGGAATCGACACGCTGCGCGATAAAAATCGTCACGCGTTGTGGGTGCCGTTACGTCGGCCGGACACCGCGGACGGCTCAACCCGCCTCTGAGCGATAGACTACCAACACAGCTCTTGCAGGAGAATCTCATGCGGCTCGTCGACTGGAATATTCAGTGGGGACGCGGCGTGGATGGCCGCGTCGATCTCGCCCGCATCGTGCGCGAGGCGCGCGCGCTGTGCGATTTCGACATCATGTGCATGCAGGAAGTGACGCGCGGCTTTCATGAGCCGCAGCAGATGGGCGGACTGGCCGGTGGTCCCAGCGCCGATCAGTTCGCCGAACTCGCCGCGTTGCTGCCCGGCATGACCGTAATCGACGCGATCGGCTCGGACCTTCCGGGCGTCGGCGTCGGCGGCGGCAAGCAGCGGCGGCAGTTCGGCAACGCGATCGTCACGCGTCTGCCGGTCAGACAGGTGCTGCGCCACTCGCTGCCGTGGCCCGCCGACCCGGCGAAGCCGTCGATGCTGCGCGTCGCGCTCGAGGCCGTGATCGATACCGACGTCGGACCATTGCGCGTGATCAGCACGCACCTGGAGTTTTATTCGGAAACGCAGCGGCTCGCGCAGGTCGAGAGGCTGCGCGAGCTGCATCAGGAAGCATGCGGGCACGCACGCCGCCCGGCGCGCGCCGAGAAGCAGGACAGCCCGTTCGCCGACAGCGGGCGGCCGATGAACGCGATTGTCTGCGGCGACTTCAACAGCGCGTTCGAAAGCGCCGCGTATCGCAAGATGCTCGAGCCGATTGCCGGCGCGCCCGCATTCGCCGACGCCTGGACGCTCGCGCACGGCAACGACGCACGCGCCGCGACGGTCGGCCTGTACGACCGCGAGCAATGGCCGGACGGACCGTTTGCCTGCGACTTCGTGTTCGTCACCGAAGACCTTGCGCCGCGCGTCGCGTGCTGCGAGGTCGACGCGCACAGCCGGTCGTCGGATCATCAGCCGATGTGGCTCGAACTGCGCTGAGCGGCAACGTACGACGAAAGCGCGGGCCGCGCGCTAGATGCGCGGCAGGTCGTCGATGCATTTTTCGATGTGGCCGTCGGGGACGTCGGTGTCGATTCCGTCATGCCCGTTGGTGTGGGAGACGGCCACGATTTTCGGCCCGAGAAAGCGCGTGCCGCCGAGCGTGAAAAGCGACCAGACAGCGTCGCCGCGACGGATCGCGGCCACCACCTGAGCGACTTCGACGATCGAGGTCGGCGACAACCAGCTGCGCGTGGCGGGGTCGACCGTGGCCCAGCGCACATGCGTGATCCGGTCGTTCGAAGGGTTGATGCGCACAGCGTCGATACCGAATGTAGCCATGATATTTCCCCCCAGCACCCTGGCACTGACGATCCTAGCATGATGGTCCAAGCCGTCCGGCGGGGCAAGGGGCAGCGTTGCGGGACTTCCGCGTCATTTACCCGCGCCGGGAAACTCGCGGCAACCGAGCAGCAGTCGGTCGCCCGGCACCGCGCCTGGCGCAAGCGCCGCGGCGTGCGTCTGGCCGTCGCCGCACTGCCATTGCGCTGTCAGATCGCTGCGGCATGACAGGACGCCTCCACCGGCGACGTCACCGATCAGCATGTAGGTTCAGGCTGTGCGGCCATCGCATCGACGCGCGAGGTCGAGCGTGGCGTTGCCCTCCTGCTGGCCGCAGTTTCGGCCGTAGGTTCCTGCGACGATTGTTATGGTGTTCGATGGATTCGCGTCGGCCGCAGATGAGTTGTAGCTGGCGGACGCCTGGAATGTCAGGGATGCCAGGCATGTGGCACTCACAAGCATTCTGGCGCGCGACGCAGCGAGTCGGCGGATTTTCATGAGCGGCCTCCGGGGGGCCGGACGGCAGGGGTAAACCTATTTTAGGCGCTGCCATGCGATACGCGGGGCCGCGAGACGACTAATCGAAGAAGACCAGCCAACCTGCGAAGGCGCGGCTCTATTGCCTGATTGCGGTGGCTCTGCCCGAGCACTTCGCAAATCCGGGGTACTGGCGAGCGGTCACCGGAACAACCGCTCCCCACACTACCCCCACTGCATATCACCGCAACCCCAACCACCAACCCTCACCGCTGCCCGTAAATCGCAATCGTCACCCGCCGGTCTTTCTGCAGGCAAGCAATGACGGCAGGCGTTTCACCCGGCGGGCAATGGGAAACCGGCTGCGACGATCCCGCGCCCGAAGCGCGAATGCGCTCAGCGTCGAGGCCGTGCGCCACCAGATACGCCTTCACGGTTTCGGCTCGCGCCTGCGACAGCGCACGGTTGCTCTCGTCTGAACCGATACGGTCGGTGTGGCCCACCACGTCGATGCGCGTCACGCCGTCTTCCTTGCGGATTTTCTCGATCGCGGCGTCCAGTTCGGCGCGGCCGCGCGGCAGCATCGAGTTGAGGCTCGATTTCCCGAACGGAAACAGCGCCTCGCCTTCGAACGTAAACTGTTCGAGCGCCGCCGGCTTCGCCGCGACCGGAGCGGGCGCAACCGGTGCGGCGTCGCTCATCAAGTCCGCACACTGTGGATCGCGCCAGTACGTCGCGCTCACGCGCATGTTCTTGTCGAACTGCACCTGATATTGACACGACACCACCCGGTCGCCGCGACGGAAATCGAACAGGTAGTTCCAGACATGATTGCCCACGAACCACTCGTTAAAGTGCGGCGGCCCGATCAGGTCATAGAGCTGGTCCTTGTTGAGCCCGGTACTCACGTTGCGCAGGTTCGCCACGTTCACGAACGTGCCGCCGGCCGGCGACGCGGACGTGGCGTCCGGAAACTTCGGCGGCGTCTGCGGCACCGCGCATCCCTGCATGACGACGGCAGCCGCGAGGCACATCGAAAGCAGCATAGCTGGTTGTAATTTCATGATTCGCTTGTTGTCTTGTTTGAGGTTTCGCATCGGCTCGGCTACTGCGGCTAGTGCGCTTTCCGCGCCTTCCGCGTCTACCACTGGTAGCCCGCGCCCATTACGGCGCCGTAGGTGCCGCGCGTGTTCGTCGAGACGGCCGCCTTGTAGACCCAGTGGTTGTTCTCCGAGATCGTGGAAACGCCGAGCGCCTGGCCCGACTGACCGCGATACACGCTGCCCGCAATCGACACCATGCTCTTGCCCGGCCCCGACGGCTGCGGCAGGCCGGCTACGGCCATCGCCGTGGCGGTGCCGCCGTCGGCGTCGCGGCGATACGAGTCGAGGTTGTTGCGCAGGCCGGCCACCTGGCTGTCCGTGTAGCTGTTCGCCTGTGACAGCGCGTTGCTCACGCTCGCGTTGAGCTGGCCGACGTTCACGGCATCGGTCGGCGCCGTGCCCGCCGCGACGTTGACGACCTGGCGCGTCGAACCCGCGGAGCCCACCGCAACCACGTTCGAGCGGCCGCCGTCGTCGCTGCCCGCACCGATTGCCGCAGATCCGCTGCCCGACGAAGTCGCGCCCGTACCCACGACCGTCGAGCCGTTGCCCGTCGCCTGCGAGCCGTTGCCGACCGCCGTGCTGTTCGAGCCCGAGGCGACAGCACCGGCGCCGCCCGCGGACGAGTTCGTGCCCGTCGACGACGGCGCCGTGTTGTTGCCGGTGCCCGGCGTCGACGTATAGCCACCGCCGTTATTGGTGGTGTTCTGGTTGATGAGCGTCGTGAGCTGGGAAGCGACGGCGTCGAGTTGCGAGACGTTCACGGCGTCGGTGCCGAGGCGCCCAGGGGCCAGGCCCGTGATTTGCCGGTTGCCGACGTTGATTTCCCCCGCCGACGATTGCGGACTGCTCAACCCATACGCCACGTAGTTGCTGAGCGCGCCGACCGTTGTCAGCGAGCCGGCGCCGAGCGCGATGCTGTTCGCCATCGTCGCGCTAGCTCCCGAGCCAAACGCGATGGCATCCACGGCACTGCTGCGCGCGCCCGAACCAATCGCAACGCTGCCGACGTTGGCCGCGCTCGAATTCGCGCCCTGCGCAATCGACTGTGCGCCGCCCGCCACGCTGCCGCTGCCGAGCGCTATTGCGTCGGCCTGCGCGGCGCTTGATGCCTGGCCGATCGCCACGCCGCCCGGCGCCGTCGCATCCACGACTGCGCCGTTGCCGATGCCCACGCCGTTGTCGCCGTTCACGACCGTCGTGGGGCCCACCGCGATGGACTCGGCGCCGACGGCGAGCGAGTCGGCCGCCGTCGAGTTCGCGTGGAAGTACAACTGCCCGGTCACGGCAAACGACGACAACGCGCCGGCAAGCTGACGCACCGTGACGGCGTCCTGCGCTTCAGTGCCGTCCGCGACGTTGGTGAGCTGGCGATAGGTGTTCGTCGACGCATTGCCGAACGACACCGCACCGAGCAGCGTGCGATCCGACGTGTTGTACGGAATCGAATGCGTGCCGTTGGCAATCGAACCGACGCCTGAGAGCACGGCGCGATCTGATACGGAGCCCGAACCAATCGCCACGCCGTCGTCGACGGTGACGCTCGACAGCGTGCCGAGCGCAAGCGAGTTGGCGTTCTGCGCCGAGGCCCCATTGCCCGCGGCGAGACTCGAGGTGCCGGCCGAGACCGCGGCCGGGCCGATGGCGATGCTGTCGGTGCCCGTCGCCAGGCTGTCCGCGAGCGTCGAGCTTGCGTGGAAGTACTTGATGCCCGCGCCGTTGTTGATGTTGTCGATGGCGGTACTGTTGGCCGTCACCTGCTGGTTGGTCGCGTAGAGCTGCGAGCCGTTCACGGCGTCCGTGCTGGATTGGCTCAACTCGCCCGCGGCCACGTTCTGGATCTGCCGCGTGGCGCCCGACGTGCCCACACTCACGACGCCCGCGGGTGCGCCGCCGGCGAAGGTGTAGCTCACGCCGCCAATGGTCGCGCCCGACGTCGGTGTCGCGGCCGTGGTGGTGGAACCCGCACCCAGCGCCACGCTGTTCGCGACACTGGCGATGGCGTTGGAGCCGACGGCCACCGCGTTCGCCGCCGTCGATTGCGTGTTGCCGCCCACGGCGATTGCATCCGTGCCCGTGGCGACAGAATCGGCCAGCGTCGAATTCGCGTGGAAGTACTTGATGCCCGCGCCGTTGTTGATGTTGTCGATGGCAGTGCTGTTGGCCGTGACCTGCTGGTTGGTCGCGTAAAGCTGCGAGCCGTTCACGGCGTCCGTGCTGGACTGGCTCAACTGACCTGCGGCCACGTTCTGGATTTGCCGCTCGGCACCTAACGCGCCCACGCTCACGACGCCCGCAGGCGACGCGCCGGCGAACGAGTAGCTCACGCCGCCGATGGTCGCGCCCGAGGTGGGCGTCGACGTGGTCGTCGTGGAACTGGCGCCCAGCGCGACGCTGTTGGCCACGCTCGCGTTGGCGCCCGAGCCGAGTGCGAGCCCGCGCGATGCGGCAGCCTGCACGACGGCCGTATCGCCCAGTGCAACTGAGCCCGCGCTGTTGGCCTGCGACGCGTTGCCGAGCGCGACGGAGCCTTGTCCCGTCGCCAGGTTTCCGTTACCGAGCGCGATCGCGCCCTGTCCGTTGGACGTGTTGTTCGCGCCCATCGCGATGGCGCCGTTGCCGATGGCCGAATTCGGATCGCCGATCGCCACTGCGCCGTTGCCGCTCGCCGTCTGGGCTTCGCCGAGTGCGACGGCGCCCGTGCCGCTCGTCACCTGCGAATTATGGCCGCCCGCAATGGCGCCGGTGCCGGCCGCGGCCACGACGATGTTGTTGGCGCCGAAGGCGACCGTCATCGTGGCGAGCGCCTGTGAGCCGATGCCCATTGCCGTCGCGCCTGCCGCGGACGCGACCGCCGTATAGCCGACCGCGGTGGCGTTGTTGGCGCTTGCCGTGGTCGCGCCGCCCAACGCCGTGGTCTGCACGCCGGTGGCGAGCGCGTTGATGCCGAGGCCCGTCGCGTTCAGGGCCGTTGCATGAACGCCCGCACCCAGCGCCGTCGCGGAGGTTGCCGTGGCGCTCGCGTTGAGACCGAGCGCCGAGGTGTTGTCGACGGTTGCATTCGCGCCCGCGCCGAGCGCGACGGCCGAGGTGCCGGTCGCCCTCGCGAGATTGCCGAAGGCGCTGCTCGACAGTCCGGATGTCAGCGCGCCGACGCCCACCGCAACCGAACTGTTGCCGCTGGCCGTCGCGCCGCTGCCGAAGGCTTGAGCCGACGCGCCGCTCGCAATGGTGTTGTTGCCCATCGAGATCGCGAAGTTGCCGGTGGCCTGCGTGCCGGAGCCCGGTACGCCTGCGGTGCCGCCCACGCCGATCGCAATCGCCCCAGTGCCCGACGCGCCGCTGTTCACGCCGACCGCGACGCCGGATGCGCCGCTCACCATCGCGCCCGAACCGACCGCGACACCGGCATCGCCCGCGGTGGTCGTGATCGCCTGATTGCCGATGGCGACCGACGTGCCGGCGGCCGCAGTCGACAAGGGTCCGAGGGCCGTCGCGTGATCGCCCGATGCCGTTGCCCCGGCCGCTCCCGCGAACGAAGAGGCGCCCGAAGCGTTGGCAGCGCCCGCCGCGACAGCGGCCGCGCCCGAAGCGTTGGCGAACGATCCTAATGCGGAGCTACTGGTATTCGACGCCTTGGCGCCGGGTCCTAACGCACTGGAATTGAGGCCGGTTGCGCCTGCCGAAGTACCGTAAGCCGCAGCACCTTGAGCCGTTGCGCTGGACAGATAGCCGGTCGCAGTACTGTTGACGCCGCTCGCAACACTGGTGCTGCCGATCGATACGGCGCTGGCTCCCGACGAAACGGCGCCGAGCCCTACCGCAACGGTGCCCGTGGTGCTCGCCGTCGAGTTAATACCTACGGCCGTCGAATTGTTTCCGGAAGCCAGCGCGCCTGGCCCCAGTGCGCTCGCTGAGATGCCCGTGGCGATCGCCAGGTTGCCCAACGCCGTGGAGTTCTGCTGCGAGGCAGTCGACCCTATACCGATTGCGATTGCACTGGTCGATCCGCTCGCGCTGCCGCCGTCCAACGCAAACTGCGCATGCGCGCTCGGGGCGGCGAGTCCGCTGCCCAGCAGCACCAACGCCGCCGCGGCAAGCGATGGCATGGCACGACCACGGCTGCGCGCGTCGGTTGCGTCGCTGCTTGCGTCGGCGGCGCAGACATTGACGACGCCCGCAGACGCGCCTTTGCCCTTGCCGTTGGCCCGGTCGAGTTCGGACGCGGCGACGAAGGCGCCGAGCGCCGCGTTCCACACAGTGCGGTAAGTTCGATTCATAGATTTCCCTGCCTGTAAGCGGCGTGTTCCACACAGACGCATCACGCACTCATGGCAGCTTGAATCTGCATAAGTGCGATAAACGTCTGCCGAGCTAAATAAATAACCGTTTCTTATCGACGAATGAGGTCCTCGCCTCGAATAATTCGAGTCGAACGAATAACGTCAGACAGGGGCGAGCAAAAATACCCGCAATCCGATCGATTGCGTATTTTTTAAGCGCTGGTTGTCGTAATTCCGTTACCTGAATCAGGCGAGAACCCGGTGAAACATAGAGTAAGGGATAGGCCGATGGAAAAGAGAGCGGACAATATTGAACAATTGTCACTGAAATGTGACAAAGTTGAACGGGCATGCCGACAGTCACGGCTCGCCTGCCTGTCCGGGCGTCGGCAAAGTCAAGAAACAGGCCGACGCATGTCACATTTGACGTTTTTTTGTGCAGCCGGATTAATGCGGACTGATTGTTTATCCGTAATTCTCGAACCGGTCGAAATGCGAATTCTTTAAGCGCAAGACGCAATTGGCGTACCGCGCCATATATCGCGGCGCGATCCCGGTTTGTCGCAAAGGTTTTTCAAAGCTATTGAAGATTCTTCAGGAAATGCCGTCGCGCGCATTTGGCGCCATCAGCGAATGACTGTTATTCAGGCGAGCCGGATTTTTTCGGCAAAAGAAGCGTAAAGAGGGAACCGTGTCCCACTTCGCTCTCGACATCAATGTGCCCGCCGAGCGTGTCGATGACGTGCTTGACGAAGGCGAGCCCGAGTCCGTGTCCAGGCGCCGGATGATCCGACGGAAGCCGGAAGAATTCCGTGAACAGGTTGGGTATCTGATCGGCCGGTATGCCGCTGCCCGTGTCGGCGACGGTCACGGCCCAGCGCTCTCCGCGCTCACCTGCCGCCACTCTGACCGTCGCCCGCGGAGGGCTGAACTTGATGGCGTTGTCGATCAAATTGGCGAATGCCCGGCGCAGCAGCGGCGCATCGGCCACTACCAGCATGCCGGGTTCGGCGGCGAGGTGCACGGCTGTCTGCTTCGCGCTGGCCTGCGGCCAGAGATCGTCGACGGCGTCGCCCAGCAGCAAGGCCAGGTCGACAGTGCTCGCTGCGGGCGGCCGGCCTTCGGCACGCGCGAGCAACAGGAACTGGTCGGCGAGGCTGAGCGACCACTGCGCGTAGTGGCCCACGAGTTCCACGAAGCGTGACTCCGGCAGATCGGCGCCCGCATGGCGACGCTGCTCGATCAACGCGAGTATTGCGGCTTGCGGCGAGCGGATGTCGTGCGACA
Organism: Paraburkholderia sp. RCC_158; assembly: GCF_041355255.1. NCBI lineage: Bacteria > Pseudomonadati > Pseudomonadota > Betaproteobacteria > Burkholderiales > Burkholderiaceae > Paraburkholderia > Paraburkholderia sp. RCC_158. The sequence continues at coordinate 410,862 of NZ_JBFUPM010000001.1, forward strand.
GAAAGCGCAGCGCAGAGTCGCGCTGACGTTCGGCGATACGCATCGGCGTGACGTCGGCCACATGAAAGATGAGCGCAGCGTCGCGCGCATGCAGCGCGGGCACCACCGCGCACTTGATGAGCAGCGAACGACGTTTTGCGTCGACAATTTCGATGCCGTCCATCTGTGCCGCAGATTCCACGCGCGATGCTGCGCTGCTCTCACTTGCGGCACGAGTAGCCGGCTCGGAACGCGCGGTCTCGGCAAGGCGTTGCAGCGCTCTTTGGACGTACTCGACGGCATGCTCGGAGGCCGTCATGTCGCGCACGACATCCGTCGCAAGCCGGCCCGCGGGACGCCGCGGCGAGTCTGGCGCGTGCGAGTCGGACTCGTACAGCGCGACGGCCTTCCGGTTCGCGAGCATGACGACGCCCGAAGACGCCACCACGAGCGTCGCCTCGGGCAGGCTGTTCATCCACTCGGAGATGAAAGACGCCGAACGCCGCAACCGCGCGACGACAGCGCTCATGACCATGACGCGGCGATGCAGCGGGTCGATCGCGGGTCGATGCATGGGCGGCTCGCCGGGGAAGCCAGGCTCTGCCATTGCGCGCGCCGCCGCCTCGCTCAGATAGCGTAACAGCGCCTCCTGCCGCCGCCACGCGCTGACCGGATAGGCCACGAGACAGGCGGCCACCGCGGTGCCTGGAAAGAAGAACACGTGCATGGTGTTGAGCAGCACGAGCGACGCGGCGCACGCCGCGAGTGCGAGCGCCGCGGCGGCGATCAACCCCGAGCGCGGTCCTAGCGTGAACTGCGCGGCGCACAGCAACGGCAGCATGCACAGACTGAACAGAAGTTGAGCGGCTGTCGGCGCTGCACGCACGAACGAGCCGCTCGCGAGCGCACTCGTCGCTTCGGCGAGAAACTCCACGCCCGACAGCAGATGCCTCCCGCGGCCCGGCGTGACGAAATGCGTGTCGGCGGCGCTCGCCGTCGGCCCGACGATAACGACCGCGTCCTTTAACGCGCTCGAAGCCACGCGGCCTTCGAGCATATCGACGAACGAATACGACGCGTAGGACCGCTCGCGTCCGAGCGGCACGTAACGGCGGCACGCGCTGAACCAGCGGCCGGCCTCGCGTGCCGGCGCTTCGCCGCATCGCGCGACAGACAAACCACCGGTACGCAGCAGCGCCACGCTCATGTGCTCGTAGACGGCGGACGGTCGACCTTCCTGTAGATAGAAACTGCGCGTGGCGCCGTCGGCGTCCGGTGCGGCGTTGGCTTCGGCAAGCGCAAAGGCCGCCTCGGCCATCGGCGCGACGGGTTCGATGACTTCCGGCATGCCGGCTGTATCGGCGTCGCCCGAGACAACCACCACCGGCAACACGACGCGGCCATTGCGCTTCATCGCGTCCGCGAGTCGATGGTCGCCGGCCGGCTGGAGCCTTCCGTGGTTGGTCATGGCCACGTCGAGTCCCACGGCTGCGGCTCCGGCGGCGGTCAACCGGTCGATGAGCGCGGCGTAGTCCTTGCGCGGCACGGGCCATCCGCCGAGCGCCTGCACGCTCGCGTCGTCGATGGCGGCCAGCACGATCTTCGCCGGCGACGGCCTTTGAAGGCGCGGCTGCGCGATGTCGAAGAAGAACAGATCGGCGCGGCGCAATACGCCCGACATCGTCAACGCCACACATACGAGCACGAGGAACACGCCGAGCGCGAGGCATTCACGCGCCATGTCGACGGGCGCGGGGCTGTCGTCGGCGTGCATCAGCGCGCGCCCGAGAGGTTGTCGACCGGCTGTCCCGCTGGTCGGACACGCTCACAGGCCGCCCGCTTAGGCCGCTTAGCCCGCTTACTCATAGGCGAGTCCGGCCGGCGCCCACTGCGCCGCCTGCACTGGTTGCGCAGGCGAATGATGGCTCGACGCCGCGGGATGAAGCGTGCGCGCCGGCACGGCCTCGAGACGATAACCGTGCGTGTAGACGGAACTCAGCCGCAGTCCGTTTTCAGGTGCGAGCGCAAGCTTCTGGCGCACGCGATAGATGTGCGTGTCGAGCGTACGCGAAGCCGGATCGAGTTCACGCCCCCACGTGCTGATGCTCACCACCTTGCGCGATAACAGCTTGCCCAGATTGTTGAAGAAGAACGCGATGAGATCGAATTCCTTCGGCGTGAGTTCGATGCGTTGACCGCGCAGCGACACGGTGCGCTCCACGGAATCGAGCACATACTCGCCCGCGCAGATGAGGCCGCCGTGCTCGTTGCCGCGCGTTGCGCGCCTCAGCAGCGCGTTCACGCGCGACACCAGTTCTGCGACGCGAAACGGCTTCACCAGGTAGTCGTCGGCGCCCGCTTCCATCGCGAGCACGACGTCGTCTTCGAGCGATTTGCTGGTCACGAACAGCACGGCAGGCGATGCGCCGAGCGTGCGGCGAATCCAGTAAAGCAGTTCGAAACCGGTCATTCTGGGCAGCAGCCAGTCGACAATCACCAGGTCGAACGGCTCCGAGCGCAGCAAGCGGACCGCCTGCTCGCCGTCACTCACCTCGACGATCTCGTGCCCGAGGGGCTCCACGACCCGCGCCGCGGATTTCGCGTGAACGGGATCATCTTCGACTATCAGCACACGCATGGGTGTCATCCTTCATTAGCACTTGGGCGGCATGGCCTTCACGGTCGTTGCGCTGAAACCCGGCGGCATCTGCGCGACGCATGCTCGTTGCACGACACGGTGTGCAAGCACGGGCGCAGCAGACCCGTCCTCGACATGCGAGGAGGCATTAACCGTTGGCATCGAGACGCGAAGTAGCAGGCCGAAAATTGCTCAGCGGCCGGCGCAAGGAGCGCGTGGGAATGCTGATTGAAGTAGATTGACTACCTGTTTTTGGCCGTATCGACAGCCTGTTACCCTCTGGGTGCTCATATTGGCGTGCCCTCACCAAGCTGCTTGTTCGGTCGTTCGGTTTGTTCGGTTGCGCTATCGGTGCGTCCGCGTGGCACGAACTCTCCGACAATCGTCAGTATCTCTTTTCGAAAACTCTGCGAGCACTATCTTTTGTCCAATGCGGCAACACGCGTCACAGCGCTGTAACGGTTGGTAAGGCAAGTGCTCGGCGGGACTTTGGCATATGCCCATTTATTTGTCTACTTAAATCCACACAATAACGACGTGTATTGTTTATTTAACAATCGGGGCAGGATTGAATGATCTGTAGCAACTGCCTGGCATCGGCCTGGTGACCGCCAGATGACGGCGGGGCGGGCGTCCTGGGCCGACGTGTGTTTTAAACAACCGGACGCCGATGCAGAGCCGCCGGTGATGGCAAACCGTCTGGCCGGCCGGATTGTTTCGGCATTTCGGGAAAAGCATTGGCGATCATCGGTGCGAATTCAATGAATGTCGCGATAAGCTCCGACTGATATTTTTTTGCCGTCGAATTACTTAATTTACAAAAACTGTCAATTGCCCGTTCTAAACGCTGTATGAGAATTACAACAAATGGGAAGGGCGATTATTTATCGTGTACCCGGCTTTGGTGTGCATCTCATCAGCGATATCGGTCGATGATCTCAAAGAGTCGCTGACACGACGTGGCCAGGTGCTGCTCAGGCGCCGTCGCAACGCCGAGCAAAAGCCCCGGTAATGTCCACGACGGAGTCGCGAACCACACGGACAACGGCGATGGCGCCATGCCGACGGTCATCGCTTCGCGAACGATCCGCACGTCGGGCGCGCCGTCGGGGAGTCGGAGAAGTACTGCCAGGCCGGCATTGACCCACTCCGCGTCGCGCATTCTTAACTGCTCGCATAGCGCGTCGCGCTGGGCGGAATAAAGACGCTTGAGCCGGCGCACGCGCCGGATGTAGTGACCGTCACGCATGAATTGCGCTGTGGCGAGCTGAATGACTGGCGATGGTGCCGGGGCAAGCGTTGCGGCGACCTCGGCGAATGCGTTGGCCAGTTCGTTCGGCGCGACGACAAATCCAAGTCGCAGCCCCGGGCTAATCGTCTTGCTGAACGAACCGATGTGAATGACCCGTTTGCCCTCGTCCAGCGACGCGAGCGCAGGTGCCGGCCTGCCTTGCAGTTGGAGCTCGCCGAGGTAGTCGTCTTCGATGATCCACGCGTGGCTCGAGGCTGCCCATTCGAGCAGTTGAAGCCGTCGCCTGAGCGACAGCGTCGAGCCGAGGGGCGCTTGTTGACCTGGCGTCACGACTGCTAACGCGGCGTCCGCGGCGTTCTCGATGCCATAGCCTACGTTGAGGCCTTCTGCATCCACCGGCACCGGCACTATGTTCAAACGCGCGAGTTCCAGGCCTTTGCGCGTGACCATGAAACCGGGCTCTTCCATCCAGACCTTTCTGCCTTCCAGGCCTAACACCCGCAGTGCAAGCCCCAAGCCGGCGCTGTATCCGGAAGTGATAAAGATCTGCTCGGGGTAGCAGTGGACGTTCCTCGCGATGGACAGATAGCCCGCGATCTCTCTGCGCAATTCGAACTCACCTCTCGGATCGGGATAGAGCAGCGACGACAAACATCCGGTCTTCAGCAGGTTGGAAGAACGCGCGCGTGCAAAGAGCTGTTCGGGCAGACCTTCAAACGCCGGAATGCCGAGCTGGAAGATCGCCGGCCCGGCGTTCATCTCCTCGTAAGCCCGCATAAAGGCGCCGAGCTGCGGCGCTTGCGCCTGAGTCGCCACCACGCGCGGCCGCGGGGCGACGCGGGTGCCGCCCGCCCCGAATGTCTCGATCATCTGCGCGTCGCATAACCGTTCATAGGCCGCTTGAACCGTACCGCGCGCCACGCCGAGCTGCGCCGCCAGGTCCTGCCACGAGGGCAGCCGCGTGCCGGGTGCGAGCAGCCCGGCCTCTATGGTCCTGCTAATGCTCGCACGAATCTGTTCTGCGAGGGGCAGCTTCGCTGTCCGGTCGAGCCGAATTTGCAGGTCTGGATGCATGTTCTTGGTACACACGAAAATGGGGAATCTTGGTTCTTCTATTCGTACCATCGATGGTACAGAATATTCCCACCATAGCAGGTAGAAATGTGAGCCCAATAGGGAGATACCAGGCCATGCCCGATCGACGGATTCGAGCGAGTAATAATTCGCATATCGAACTATCTATTCACCCATAGGATTAACCATGACCAATGCAGTCATCGAATGTATCCTGAGCCGCAGCGCCGCCAAGTACTACGACACGGCTGCGACGTTGAGCGACGACCAGATCCGCGAACTCGTGCGAATCGGCACATCCGCGCCGACATCCTTCCACTTGCAGAACTGGCGCTTCATCGCAGTACGTACGCCCGAGGCCAAGACACGACTTAGCCCGATCGCGTGGAATCAGCCCGCGATCAAAGATGCGGCGGTTACGTTCATCGTCTGCGGACAACTGGTCGATACCAGCGTCATACCGGAGCGCCTCGCTCCGCTCGTGGAAGCGGGCGTCATGCCCGCCGCGATGGTGCCGGAATGGGAAAACCCCGCACGCGATCTGTACATGGCGCACCCGCAGCGCCGGCGCGACGAGGCGGTACGTACGGCCACTTTCGGCGCATCGGCGATGATCTATGCGGCCCGTTCATTGGGCCTGGGTTCGACGCCGATGATCGGTTTCGATGCCGAAGCCGTGCACCGCGAGTTCGGATTGGCCGAGGACGAAGTGCCGGTCATGTTGTTGTCGATAGGCGCGGAGCGTCCGGGAAACTGGGCGCAGAAGCCGCGCCGTCCCGTGGCCGATGTGCTGGCGCTCGTCTGATGATTAGTAGAACCGGCGATGTGCGGGAACAGGTGGCCGATTCCGCCATTGCCTTTGTGAAGCCGCTGGAGAAAGCCGCATGAATATCCTGCACATCGATTGCAGTCCGCGACGCGAGTCGCACAGCCGGCAGCTATCGTCGGCAGTCGTCGACAAGCTCCTCTCGATCCTCCCCGACGCGAGTATCAGCCGCCGCGATCTGGGCTATGAACCGATACCTCACGCGGGCGCCGACTATGCCGCCGCGCTCGCGACGCCCGCGTCGCTGGCCGCGGCTGGACGCTCCGCCGACGCGCTACTTCTCGCGGAGCAACTCATTGACGAAGTCGAGCGTTCCGATGTCGTTGTCATCGGCACGCCGATGAACAACTTCACGGTGCCGTCCGTTCTGAAAGCGTGGATCGATCAGATCCTTCGTGTGGGCCGCACGATGAAGTCGACACCAGCCGGCAAAGTGGGAATGCTTCAGGACCGCCCCGTGTTCGTCGCGATCGCTTCGGGTGGCGTGTTTGCTGGTGAGCGAGCCAATCAGCCGGATTTCCTCACGCCTTACCTCACCGCCGTCCTCGGCTGCATCGGTTTCAATACAGTCCATTACCTGCCTTTGCAAGGCACAGCGTTTATCGATGAGGCTCGCGCCAACGAACTTCGCCGCTCGCTCGTCGCGACGATCGAACCGGCAATGGTCAGCCTCATGCAGACCTCGCTTGAACAAGCGTCGAGCCGGTAACTTATCAGGAACGTTCGTCCTTGCGCGTCTCAATCGTGGAAAAGCTGTCGTCGACAACGATCAGCGTATGCTGGAGCGATCCTTGTTCGGGTCATTGCGCGGCCCAGGTCTGGGGCATCTGTGTCGCGCGTGTGGATGCCGTTTGCGTGCTGTCCGGTAAGCCGATACGCCGCGGGGATTCGATATTTCGTCCGCGTGTGTATCGATCGCAAGTGCCGCTCAATCGCCATCGCATGATCCTGGCCTCCGCAGTAGCTGGATTCCCCGAGAAACCATCCTTTTGAAAAGTACTAAAGTATGAGCACATGTATGAGTACATCGAGAAAGGTTGTCGTCGTTACCGGCGCCTCGCGCGGGATGGGCGCCGCGATCGTTCGGGCGTTTCGCGAACTGGACTGTGCCGTCGTTGCCACCTCGCGTTCGATCGAACCATCGGACGACGCGAACCTGCTGACGGTAGCCGGCGACATCGGCGACCCGGCAACCGCGCGACGTGTCATCGCCGAGGGCGTCGCACGATTCGGGCGGATCGATACGCTCGTGAACAACGCCGGCATCTACATCGGCAAGCCTTTTACCGAACACACCGCGGAAGACTATGCGGCCGTGATGAACGTGAACATGGCGGGCTTCTATTACATCACGCAGCTAGCAATCGCCGAGATGGAAAAGCATTCGAGTGGTCATGTGGTGAGCATCACGGCCAGCATCGATCAGGTTGCAATCAGCGGGGTCTACTCGGTCCTCGCGGCGCTGACGAAGGGCGGCATCAACGCGGCCACGAAGTCGCTGGCAATCGAGTACGCGAAGAAGGGAATCCGCGTGAATGCCGTCGCGCCCGGAAACATGGACACGCCGATGCACGCGCCTCAAATCCACGAAGCGCTGCGAGCTTTCAACCCGATCGGGCGCCTGGGTGAAACACGCGATATCGCCGACGCTGTCGTCTTTCTCGATTCGGCGCCGTTCATTACTGGAGAAATCCTGCACGTCGATGGCGGACAAAGCGCGGGCCACTGAAACGCTCTTCTCCATGCCGAAGCCTAACGAAGCCCTATGTCTCAAGTCGATTGGCTGAGCCACCTGCTGCAAATGATCACCATCACCGGCCGGTTGGAAGTCCGTTGCGCGTATGGTGCGCCGTGGCGCGTGGCCTGGCCGCAGGCCAGTGCGCAAGAGGTTCCCTATCACGTCGTGCTCAAGGGCCGGGCCATCATCGAGGACCCCGAGACAGACACGGCGCGCGAACTGGTAGCCGGCGATGTCGTGCTGCTGCCTCACGGCTCGGCGCACGTACTGCACGACGGCAGCGGACATGCGCCCGGACCTACGTGCGAACGCCGTGATTCCGCCGGTTTGATGTTCAGCGAGAACGACGGCCAGGGCGAGCGTCTTGACATGCTGTGCGGGCGATTTCTGATCGGGCCGCCTCATGATCGGCTGATCCGCAATTACCTGCCCACGAATGTCGTCGTCCGGACCCTGGAAGGTCACGGTGAAAAGGATGTGGGGTCTGCACCGAACCACCTGGCGAGCTTCGTGGGGATGATGCGCGAAGAGTCGACGGGTGACAAAGTCGGCGGATACGCGATCGTCAACGCCCTCTCCTCGGCGCTCTTCACGCTCGTGTTGCGCGAGGCGAGCGAATCCGAAGAAGCCCCGGCGGGCCTGCTGGCACTGGCCGGCAATCCGCGACTCGCGCCGGCCATTTCAGCCATGTTCGCCGATCCCGCGCGGCCCTGGAACCTGCCTGAGCTAGCCGACTTATGCAGCATGTCGCGCGCCACTTTCATGCGGCACTTTCAGGACACGCTCGGGTGCTCGGCCGTCGATCTGTTGACCGATATCCGGATGAGCCTCGCTGCCAACGAGTTAAAGAAACCGATGATGACCACCGAGGCCGTGGCCGAGTCGGTTGGGTATCAATCGGTGTCGTCATTCCGCCGTGTATTCACCGAGAGGATGGGCATGACGCCGGGGCAATGGCGGCGGCTGGCGCGCAACGGCCAATAGCGGTCCCAGTGCCGGTCCCGAATCATCGCTTCACGTCGACTTGATCCTTTTGGATACTTTATTGAGCAAATCCAGTCTCGAAAGCCGCATCGACGAGGCCTAAAGTGGAGGCTCCTAACCGCCTGACACAGCATCGACGCAACGCACGCTGATACGAGAGAGACCGACTTATGAGCGCACAAGCTTTCGAATTTGACGGACCGCACGGCTACCGTCTCGCCGGCAGGCTGGAATTGCCGGACGGCGAGCCGCGTGGCTGGGCCATCCTCGCCCACTGCTTCACGTGCGGCAAGGACAGCCTCGCCGCCAGTCGCGTCGCACGAGCGCTCGCCGCTCACGGCATTGGCGTGCTGCGCTTCGACTTCGCCGGATTGGGTAATAGCGGTGGAAGCTTCGCCGACACCACTTTCGCCGCCGACGTGGACGACCTGGTTGCGGCCGGCAACGCGATGACCAGCGACGGCAAGCCGCCATCGATTCTGGTCGGCCATAGCCTCGGCGGCGCAGCCGTCCTGATGGCCGCGGGCCAGATGCCGGGCATTCGTGCGGTGGCCACGCTGGCTGCTCCATTCGATACGCGCCATGTGTTGCATCAGTTCGCACCGCAAAGCCTTAAAACCATCGAGGCGCACGGCGAAGCGGAAGTATTGCTGGCTGGCAGGCCGTTCGTCGTGCGCAAGAGTTTCGTCGACGACCTGGCGTGTCACAACCTCGAGTCGCGAATCGCCGGGTTGCGCATTCCATTGCTGGTGCTGCATTCGCCACTGGATTCGACAGTGGGCATCGAGAACGCCGCGCGTATTTTTGCGGCTGCGAAGCACCCCAAGAGCTTTATTTCGCTGGACAACGCGGACCACCTGCTGACGCGCCGCGCCGACGCCGACTATGCGGCCGCAATGATCTCGACCTGGGCGAGCCGGTATCTGATTTCCTGATTTGAATGACATGTGCTTTTGCGCTCCGGGTGGAGCGCGGGCACTTGTACGCCTAAACCTACCCTCCTACACACAGGAATCCTTATGAAAACCGAAATCAACATGACCAACCCCGTCATCGAATGCATTCTGAGCCGCAGCGCGGCCAAGTACTACGACCCGGCCGCGACCTTGAGCGACGAACAGATCCACGAGCTCGTGCGGATCGGTACGAGTGCGCCGACATCGTTCCACTTGCAGAACTGGCGCTTTATCGCCGTACGCACGCCCGAAGCCAAGGCGCGACTGAGCCCGATTGCGTGGAACCAGCCTGCGGTCAAAGATGCAGCGGTCACTTTCATCGTCTGCGACCAACTGGTCGAAACCGGCGTGATTCCGGAGCGTCTTGCACCGCTGGTGGAAGCGGGCGTCATGCCGGCAACCATGGTGCCGGAGTGGGAAATCCCCGCACGCAATCTGTATATGGCGTACCCGCAGCGCCGTCGTGACGAGGCCGTGCGCACCGCGACTTTCGGCGCGGCGGCGATGATCTATGCGGCCCGCTCGATGGGCCTAGGTTCTACGCCGATGATCGGTTTCGATGACGAAGGCGTGCACCGCGAGTTCGGACTGGCCGCGGACGAAGTACCGGTTCTTCTGTTGTCCGTAGGCGTGGAGCGAGCCGGCAACTGGGCGCAGAAGCCACGCCGTCCCGTGGCCGAAGTGCTGGACCTGGTATGAAGTGAAAGACAGGCACAAGGTGTCGCCTGCTTGAAGGGCAAAGCCGCTTCGACCCGCAACATGGGCGCGAAGCAAATCAACGGATGGTCTCCCAATGACCGTTCTCAATCTGTAAAACCAGTAATTAAGGATGACTACGATGGCAAGGACTACTACTTTAACGCCGGAACAGGTGCCGGCCGATTCGAAGCCGACGCTCGACGCGTTCACCAAAAATATCGGCTTCACGCCGAACATGATGTCGAGCTTCGCGCAAAGCCCGATCGCGTTCAACGCATGGGCCACGCTGCTCGGTTCGCTGAGCAAAGCACTCGACGTAAAGACGCGTGACAGCATCGGTCTCGTTGTCTCCGAGGTGAACGGCTGCAACTACTGCCTGACGGTGCACAGCTTTACCGCCGAGCATATGGCGAAGCTGCCGGCCGATGAAATCATCCTCGCCCGCAAAGGACATGCTGCCGACCCAAAGCGCGACGCCGCGGTTCAGTTTGCGCGCAAGGTCATCGAGACCCGCGGGCAAGTCAGCGACGCCGATCTGAAAGCCGTCCGCGATGCCGGCTACACGGATGCAAACGTGATGGAGATCGTCGCGCTGGTGGCCATGTACTCGCTGACGAACTTTTTCAATAACGTGTTCGATCCCGAGAAGGACTTTCCCCCGGTTACGCCGGCCGGCTCGATCTGAACTTTATTCCCTCGTCTGCGAGGGAATTGGGAAACGAGGCGGAAGAGCCGGTCATACGACGGCTCTGCCCCGCTGGCTTACCCAGGAGAACAAGCATGACACTCGATCATCCAATTTTCACGCGCTGGCCGGCGCGGCACCCTGATCGGCTCCAGCTCTTTTCGTTACCGACGCCCAACGGCGTGAAGGTCGGGATCATGCTTGAGGAAACGGGTCTTGCGTATGAGGCGCACCGCATCGACATCATCGCAAGCGAGCACCATGACCCGGCTTTTCTCGCCCTCAATCCGAACGGCAAGATTCCGGCGATCTTCGATCCCGACGGTCCCGGTGGACGGCCGCTTGCGTTGTTCGAATCGGGAGCGATCCTGATCTATCTCGCCGAGAAGACGGGACAACTCCTTTCCACCGATCCCGTTACTCGCTACGAAACGATCCAGTGGCTGATGTGGCAGATGGGCGGTGTCGGGCCGATGTTCGGCCAGGTTGGCTTCTTCAACAAATTCGCCGGCAAAGCGTATGAGGACAAGCGCCCGCGCGACCGCTACGTCGCGGAATCAGCGCGGCTGCTCGGTGTTCTCGACCAACGGCTCGCGGGCCGCGACTGGGTAATGGGCGCTGAGTACAGCATCGCCGATATTTCACTGCTCGGCTGGGTACGCAACCTGATCGGCTTTTATGAAGCGCGTGAGCTTGTCGGCTTCGACCGCTTCTCGCATGTCGAGCGCTGGTTCGAGCGCGGTCTCGCGCGTCCGGCGGTGCAGCGCGGGTTGGCAGTGACCGCGGCCTGAAGCAAAGCAGCCGAAAACGTTTTGCATAGCGAAGCATAAAGCCGCTCAAATTCTTTTCAAGCGAGGATCTCCGTGATCGAAATCAACGCCGACGCAGAGGCGATCATCAAGCGGGCGATATTGTCATTCGTCGCGACAGTCAACGACGATGGAACGCCGAATCTTTCGCCGAAGGCATCGTTGACAGTCAGGAACGGTGTTCTCTACTTCGCCGATATCGCCTCGCCCGCGACGATACGAAACCTGAAACGCAAGCCCGCCGTCGAGATCAACGTAATCGACATCTTCGAGAGGCGCGGTTATCGATTCAAAGGTCATGCGTCGATCCTGCCGCCAGGCGATGACGAGTACTCGATGATCGCGGACTGGGTCCGCTCGACGAACGGCCCCGAGTACCCCGTCGATCACGTCGTCAGGATCGAAACGCTTTCGATCTCTCCGCTGCTGTCGCCGGCGCATGTATTCGCGGAGCCTGCTCGAAGTCAGGACGAAATCAGGAACACTTACTATCAAAAGTACGGTGTGAAACGCATCGGCGAATAGGCGAATAACGCGAGAAGTACTCGCGCAAGCCAGGAGAAAATCTATGCTATCGGTTGAGATCAAAGCCATTGAAAAGAACGACTTTGATATTTGGCTTCCTCTGTGGAAAGGCTATCAGCGATTCTACGAAGTGGATATCCCCGAGTCGGTGACGCTCGAAACATGGGCACGCTTCGTGGACCCGATGGAGCCGATGCATGCGGCGCTTGCCATGATGGGCGAACACGCGTTCGGGCTGGTGCATTCCATCTACCATCGATCCACCTGGACAACAGCCAACTACTGCTATCTGCAGGACCTGTTTGTCGCAGCCGATGTGCGTGGCGGCGGCATCGGCCGCGCGCTGATCGAGCATGTTTATGCGGACGCGAAACGTCGCGGGGCGGCGCGTGTGCACTGGCTGACACACCGAACGAACTCTGCCGCCATGCGGCTTTATGAAAGCGTCGGACATCGCTCGGGCTTCGTCCAGTACCGGAAACTGCTCACCTGAAAATTCCCGCGCGAGATCTCGTCAGAACTCCTTCGACACATCAAGCAACCACGCCTTCTTTGATCCTTTTGAGCATTTTATTGAGCAATTGCAGTCTCGAAACCCGCATCGGGCAAGCCTAAAGTGAAGGCTCCTGATGACCGACCCACAACCTGAATTGGAAACCCAAAATGTCTATTCCCACAGATCAGCTCCGTCTTCAAATCGCCGAGAAAAGCGCAGGATCGCTCTCTAGTCTGGCTCTACTCAGATGGGCGCTTGTCATCGTCTTTCTTTGGTTCGGTGCAATGAAATTCACCGCCTACGAAGCCAACGGCATCGCTCCGTTCATTATGCACAGCCCGATCATGAGCTGGTTGCATTCCCTGTTCGGAATTCAAGGGGCAAGCGACGTTATCGGCGTACTCGAACTGTCGACTGCGGCAGCGCTGACTATCGGAGCCTTCGTGCCCGTTTTCTCTGCATTGGGTGCAGCGATGTCGGCCGCGACCTACTTCATCACGCTGACTTTCTTCCTGAGCACGCCAGGCGTAGCCGAAGCGACGGCGGGTGGGTTTCCTGCAATTTCAGCCTTGCCTGGCCAGTTCCTTCTCAAAGATGTCGTTCTACTGGCTGCATCGCTTTCTCTCCTTGTGGCGTCCATTCAGGCCTCGTGGGCAAACGCTCAGAAGCCGTGACCTGGATGAACTTTCGATACCGCGATTAACGGTACCGCGCGAAGCATTCCACCCATGCAGATGAAGAGGAAAGCAAACGTGAACGAGTCCACTGAGATCGGCGACAGAATCGCCGACAAATCTTCGCAGCCCGACGAGCGCACTATCCGCGACTGGATGGGACCGGAGGCGTTCGAGCATTGGGTCGAACTGCGGAGCTGGATCGACGCATCGTATCCCGGTGTTTTTGCGCCAGACTGGCTATATGGCGGCAAGAAGCGCGGTTGGTCACTGCGCTACAGAAAGACCAAGGCGCTCTGCACGCTGTTGCCCGCATACAGGCTGTTGTCGGTTCTGGTGGTCCTGGGGCGAGCTGAACGGGAGAAGTTCGAGGCGCGGCGTTACTTCTGGAGCCCACAGTTGGTGAAGCTCTACGATGAAGCCCGCGCCTACCCCGACGGCAAATGGCTGACTGTCCCGATTTCATCCGCGGATGATCGGCATGAGGTGACCGAGCTGATGCGTATGAAGCGCCCTACGCTTTCACGCGATTGAATCGTACGTCGCGGAAGCCACGTTCTCTGTACCGGACATCATCCCGCGATCCGTACCGGTACTGTACCGGAAACGCTGGCTAGAATGGTCAAAATCTTCTAGCCTCGTTCCGGAGCCCGCCATGTCCTACCTCACGCTCAGCGCGCTGCCCGCCGGCATCCTGTTCGCGCTCGTCACCAGCATCACGCCTGGTCCGAACAACACGATGTTGCTCGCGTCGGGCGTCAACTTCGGTTTTCGCCGCACCTTGCCGCACATTTCAGGTATCAGCGCCGGCGTCGTGCTGTTGATGCTATCGGTCGGCGTCGGACTCGGCGAAGCCTTCGTGCATTTCCCGGTGCTGTACACGGTGCTCGAAGTGGCGAGCGTCGCCTACCTGCTTTATCTCGCGTGGAAAATCGGCACGTCGGGCGAACTGAAGGTCAAGCAGGGCGAACGGCGGCCCATGAAGTTCTATGAAGCCATCGCGTTTCAGTGGGTCAATCCCAAGGCGTGGATGATGGTGCTGACCGCGGCCACGACCATCCATCTGAGCGAGAGCTACAGCATGAACGCAGTGGCAATGGCGGCGGTGTTCTATGTGATCGGCTTTCCGTGCATCTGCCTGTGGGCCGGGTTCGGCACCGCGATGCGGCGCGTGTTGTCCGACGCGAGGCGTCTGCGCGCTTTTAACATCACGATGGCGCTGCTGCTCGTGCTTTCGCTGTATCCGATCGCGCTGAAGCTGCTGGACGCAGCCACCTCGTAAGCGAGCGAGAGACGCGCCAGGCGATGCGCATCTAAATCGCTCCGCGCCCCACTCGCGCGATGAAGCGCCACAACGCATCGTCGGTCGAATAAGGGGCGTTGAAGCGAAACCATGCGCTCGGCGCGTCGTCCGGCCGGAAGTATGAGCCGGGCGCAAGCCAGATGCCGTGCTTGAGCGCGGCCGTCGCGACGTCGCCAGCAGACGCGGGATCAATCGGCAGGCGAGCCCACAGAAACAACCCCGCTCGCGGCCGATGAAACACTTCGAGCCCAAGCGAGTCGAGCCGCTCCTCGACGGTCGCATGCGCGAGCTTGAGCCGCTCGTTGACCGCTTCCACGTGACGCGCGTAGCGGCCCTCGAGCAGAACCTTATCGACAATCCGCTCGATCGCCTCCGACGACGTCAAGCCCACCGCCATCTTCGTGCGCGCCAGTTCGCGCAGCACCGCGCGCTCCGCGACCACGTAGCCGCAGCGCAGCCCCGGCGTCACCGTCTTCGAAAAGCCGCCGACATACAGCACGCGCTGCAAGCCTTCCATCGCGGCAAAAAGCGGCGCGCCGGACGGCGCCAGTTCGCGGCTCACGTCGTCCTCGATCACCCACATGCGCTGACGCTCGGCGATCTGCAGCAGGCGGAACGCCGCCGACATGCCGAAGGTCGCGCCGGTCGGATTCTGCAGCGTCGTGTTGACGAAAATGGCCTTCGGCTTGTGCTCCGCGACGAGCGCTTCGAGCAGCTCGGTATCGACGCCCGCGGGCGTGCGCGGCACGCCATGCACGACGAGTCCGGCGAGCTTGAGAATCTGCAGCAGGTTGCAATAGCCGGGATCTTCGACGATCACCGCGTCGCCTGCGCGCAGCAACGTGCGCACGATCAGATCGAGCCCTTGCGTCGCGCCCTGCGTGAGCAGCACGTTGGACACGTCGACGGGCAGACCGCGCCGGTCGAGCTGCTCGGCGATGCGCTCGCGCAACGGCGCGAAGCCGTAGGGATGGCCGTAATCGCCGAGCCGCGCGGCAGGCACCCGGCTCATCGCGCGCAACGCATGCTGCAAACCGGTCTCGTTGATCCATTCGTTCGGCAGCCAGCCGCCGCCGGCCTTGATCGGCACCGAATGATCGGCGAATACGTCGGACAGAAGCCAGGTCGCGGTGAGGCTCGGCGGCTGCCAATCGGTCACGGCCGCTCGCGGCGCAGGCGAGCGCGCCGCCACGCGATAACCGGAGCCGCGCCGCGCGACCACGAGCCCCATCGACACCAGACGGTTGTACGCCTCCGTCACCGTGAAGGTGCTCAACTCATGCGTCTGCGCAAGTTGCCGCACCGACGGCAGCAGTGCGCCCGCGCGCAGCGACTGCGCCTCGATGGCTTGCGCGAAGCCTTGCACGACCTGGTCGACGAGCGTGGGAGCGGCGCGCCGGTCGCGCTCGAGATTCAATTCGATCATGGTCGGAAGTGTGGACTCGGAACGAAAAAGCCGGCCGCGACGCACGGCCCGAAGCGGATCGCGTCGGCACAGTTACCGCCGATCCACCAACACAGTTAGCGCGACACCGCGTCAACTGTTTATGCCGCCATTAAACCGCGAACGCTACAGTTTTGGCTACGCCCAAAGGAAGTCCCCTTGGCAGACGCCCCGAAGCAACTATTCTTGGGGGACGCCCAAAGGAAGTCCCTCTTGGGAAACCACTTCGAGGAGAAACCCATGACTTCGCGCCCCGTCATCGACGATCTGTCGTCTTTCTGGATGCCGTTCACCGCCAACCGCCAGTTCAAGGCCGCGCCGCGCCTGCTGGAATCGGCGAAAGGCATGTACTACCGCAGCACGGACGGCCGCGAAGTGCTCGACGGCTGCGCGGGCCTATGGTGCGTGAATGCGGGCCACAGCCGCGACGAGATCGTCGCCGCGATCACGAAGCAGCTTTCCACGCTGGACTTTGCGCCGACGTTCCAGATGGGCCATCCGCTCGCGTTCGAAGCGGCCACGCGAGTCGCCGAGCTGATGCCCGAAGGCCTCGACCGCATCTTCTTCACGAACTCGGGTTCCGAATCCGTCGACACCGCGCTGAAAATCGCGCTCGCCTATCACCGCTCGCGCGGCGAAGCGCAGCGCACGCGCCTGATCGGCCGCGAGCGCGGTTATCACGGCGTGGGCTTCGGCGGGATTTCGGTCGGCGGCATCGCGCCGAATCGCAAGACGTTTTCCGGCGCATTGCTGCCGGCCGTCGATCATCTGCCGCACACGCACAATCTCGAGCAGAACGCGTTCTCGAAGGGTCAGCCGGCGTGGGGCGCGCATCTCGCGGACGAACTCGAACGCATCGTCGCGCTGCACGATGCGTCGACGATTGCCGCGGTGATCGTCGAACCGGTCGCCGGCTCGACGGGCGTGCTGATTCCGCCGCAAGGCTACCTGCAGAAGCTGCGCGAAATCTGCACGAAGCACGGCATCCTGCTGATTTTCGACGAAGTGATCACGGGCTTCGGCCGCGTCGGCAAGGCCACGGCCAGCGAATATTTCGGCGTGACGCCCGACCTGATCACGATGGCGAAGGCGATCAACAACGCGTCGATCCCGATGGGCGCAGTCGCGGCGAGCCGCACGGTGCACGACACGATCGTCAACGGCGGCGCACAAGGCGCGATCGAGCTGTTCCACGGCTACACGTATTCGGCGCACCCGGCCGCGGTCGCCGCCGCCATCGCGACGCTCGACCTGTATCGCAGCGAGGGCCTGTTCGAGCGCGCCGCGTCGCTCGCGCCGACGTTCGAAGCCGCCGTTCACTCGCTGCGCGGCGCGAAGCATGTGAAGGACATCCGCAATCTCGGGATGATCGCCGGCATCGAACTCGAATCGCGCGACGGCGCACCGGGCGCGCGCGCTTACGAGGCGTTCGTCAAATGCTTCGAGGCGGGCGTGCTGGTGCGCTTTACGGGGGACATCCTGGCGTTTTCGCCGCCGCTCATCATCAACGAAGAGCAGATCGCGCATCTCTTCAAGACGGTCGGCGACGTGCTGGCCACGGTGCAGTAAGGCGACAGCGAACAACGGCGCGCAGGTCGCGCGCCGTCCGCCGTCAGTGATGCTGATGCGCGCGCGCAGCGCGTGTCTGCGCCGCCTTCTTCGCCGCGGCTGAACGTCCGGCTGCGCCTTTCGTCGCGGCAGCCTTCTTCGCCGCCGCCGAGCGGCTCGCGGCCGGCCGCTTGGCCGCCGCCGACTTCGCCTGCTTCGACATCGCCGAGTGCGATGCGCCGGCCTTGCTTTCGCGCTTCAGCACATTGGTCGTGGTGCGCGAGCGCTTCGCCGTCGACTCCTTGCTGGCGGTCTTTTTCGCGGCGCCCTTCTTGTGTCCCGCGGCGCTGTCCTTCTCCGCCTTCTTGCGCGTCGCCTCGCTCGTGCTGCCCTTCTTCGGCGCCTTTAGATCGACGCCCGCGCGACGCGCCTCCGACAATCCGATCGCAATCGCCTGTTTCGGCGAGCGCACGCCGTGCTTGCCGGCGCGCACCTTGTCCACCTGTTCCTTGACGAACTCTCCAGCTTGCGTGCTCGCCGACTTGCCGGCGCGTTTGTCGGCTTCCGCACGCTTGAGGGTTTTCTTCTCGGGCATGACAGTTCTCCGGTTGACTGTGGCCCATGCAGTGAAGCAATGGCTGTGCCGCAGCGCTGAGACACTTCGCCAGGACTCGCGCCGTTCACGGGGACGGCGTATGGTGTGGTCAAGGGTCGGCGCACTGGACCGGTCCGAATGGGAGACACTGATGAAGATCCCCACCGTGCGCGCAGGCGCGCATATCGAAGGCGTTCACTGGATCGCGGAATACGCGGAAGACGTCCACGAAATTCGCATCTTCCGCGAAGGGCAGGAAATCGACGTGCACGACGCGCCATCGTCGCTGTTCGGCGACGAGGAGAACGCGGGCTCGAAAAGCACCGCCGACCATCGCGCGGTCGAAGCGGCGGTGCTGGCCTACTTGCGGCGCTTCGTGGCGGAGCACGACGCGGAGGAATAGCCGCCGACGCCGGGGCCGACGCCGACGCGTGCTTACTCGCCGGGCCGCAGCTTTTTCACGTCGGCATCCGACGGCTGCACGCTCGCGCCGTCGATGTAGCGATACGACGTCATCACGCCCTTGCCGTCCTTCAAACCGGTCACGCCGACGTAAGCGCCCATCGTCGACTGATTGTCCTGCGCGCGATAGGTGATCGGCCCGAACGGTGTATCGACGGCGAGACCCTTGAAGGCGGCCGCGAGCTTGTCGGTATCCGCGGAACCGGCCTTTTTGATGCCCGCAGCGATCGACATCAGCGCCGAGTAGCCGACCACCGAGCCGAGCCGCGGGTAGTCGTGATACTTCGCCTGGTAGGCGTCGACAAACTTCTTGTTCGCCGCTGTATCGATCGAATACCACGGGTAGCCTGTCACGATCCAGCCGGCCGGCGCTTCGGCGCCCAGCGGATCGAGATAATCCGGCTCGCCCGTCAGCAGCGACACCACCGTGCGGTCCTTGAAGAGGCCGCGCGTATTGCCCTCGCGCACGAACTTGCCGAGGTCGGCCCCGAACAACACGTTGAAGATCGCGTCGGGCTTCGCGTCGGCGAGAGCCTGCGTGACCGCGCCCGCATCCACGTTGCCGAGCGGCGTGGCCTGTTCGGCGACGAACTGCACGTCGGGTTGCGCGGCGGTGAGGAGCTTCTTGAACGTCGCGACCGCCGACTGCCCATACTCATAGTTCGGATAGACAAGCGCCCAGCGCTTTTTCTTCAGCTTGGCCGCTTCGGGCACGAGCATCGCGACCTGCATATACGTGGAAGGACGCAGACGGTACGTGTATTTGTTGCCGTCGGCCCAGACGATCTTGTCGGTCAACGGTTCGGCGGCGAGGAAAAAGATCTTTTTCTGCTTCGCGAAATCGGTGAGCGCGAGGCCGGTGTTCGACAGGAAACCGCCGAACAGCAGTTGCACCTGTTCACGAGCGATCAGCTCCTGCGCGACGCGAATGGTGTCGCCGGGGTTGCCGTTGTCGTCGCGCGAAACGACTTCGAGCTTTTTGCCGAGCACGCCGCCCGCGCCGTTGATCTGTTCCAGCGCGAGATTCCAGCCGTTCTTGTAAGGCCCGAGAAAGGCCGGCTGCGCCTTATAGCTGTTGATTTCCCCGATCTTGATGGTCTGCTGGGCATTGGCGCCGAAGGCGGCGAATGAAACAACCGTCGATAGCGTCAGGCGAGAGATCCATCGTGCGCGCGTGGTCATGCGTTTCTCCGTATCAATGGGATTGCGGGAATGCGTTGGTCTTCTAACAGGCTGTTCTATCAGGCGTTGCGGCGGCGTTCAAGCGGCCGGGCGGGCAGTGGCTCGTGCGTTCGTTCTTGCGTTCGTTCTTGCGTTCGTTCTTGCGTCCGTTCGTGCGCTCACTCCGCGCTCGCCCTCGCGCGAATCCTCGCGACGCTTGCCGCCACATTCTGCCAGGCAGGCTTGCCGCCCGCGAATTGCCCGCGCAGATACGACACGAGCTCGGCGACCTGGGCGTCGTTGAAACTGTCGCGGTAAGCCGGCATCGTACCGAGTTCGGGCCGCGCAGGCGAGCCGATGCCGTCGAGAATCACGCGGATCAGATTATCCGGCGTCGCGCCATGCAGGTTCGTGTTGAGCGCAAGTGACGGATGCGCGCCGAACAGTTGCGGCCCGCTGCCGGTGTGATGACAGGCCGCGCAAGCGCCGTCGAACAGCCGCGCGCCGACGCTGGACGGCGCGCCGTTGATCGTGCTCGCCGCTTCGTATTGCCGCGCCATCGCCGCGACATCGACGTTCGGTTCCACTGGCGCGAGCGACGCGAGATACGTCGCCATCGCGCGAATATCGCTGTCGGGCAGCGCCGCGAGATCGGCGACGACGGGCGCCATCGGTCCCGCCGCGACGCCGTGCAGCGGCGCATGGCCGAAGCGCAAATAGCGGAACAGCTCGTCCTCGGTCCACGGCACCGGCGCGTTCGATAGCGACGATAATGCGGGCGCTTCCCAGCCTTCCGCGCTGCCTCCGCCCATGAAGGCCGCGCCGCTTTTCTCGGCGCCGAACGCATTGCGCGGCGTGTGACACGCGCTGCAATGCCCGAGCCCGTTGACGAGATACGCGCCGCGATTCCATTGCGCGCTTTGCGTCGCGCTGGCGGTGAACGTGTTGCGTCCGAGAAAGAGGCCGTTCCATGCGGCCATCAACGGACGCGCGCTAAACGGAAACGGCAGCTTCGTTTCCGGCGGACGAAAACGCACAGGCGTTTGCGACATCAGATACGCGTAGAGCGCGTTGAGGTCGTCGTCGGAAGTATTTTTGAAGGACGTGTACGGGAACGCCGGATAGAGCCGATGCCCGTCGCGGCTGACGCCTTCACGCATCGCGCGGACAAACGCTTCGAGCGACCATGCGCCGATGCCCGTCTGCGCATCCGGCGTGATGTTCGTGCTGTAGACGGTGCCGAACGGCGTTTCGAGCGGCTTGCCGCCCGCGTTCGGCACGCCGTTCTTCGCGGTGTGGCAGACCGCGCAATTGCCAAGCGACGCGAGCACCTTGCCGCGCGCGATCAGCTCGGGCGCGAAGGCGCTCGCGAGCGGCGGCACGATCGGCGCGAGCGCGGACGGCGCCAGCGACAACGCGCCGAGCCAGCCCGCCGCGCCGGCCGCGAACGCCCCTAGAAAACCGAGCCGCCAGCGCTTTTTCCTGCGCGCGGCGGCCTCCTCTGCTTGTGCATCGGCGAGCGCCGCGCGAATCCTTTCGGGCGTGAACGGCGGCCTGCGAAAACGCACGCCGGTCGCGTCGTACAACGCGTTGGCAATCGCCGCCGCGCCGGGCAGCGACGCGGATTCGCCCGCGCCCATCGGCGGCTCGCCGTGACGCGGCATCATCACGACGTCGATCACCGGCACTTCGCGAAACGTGAGAATCGGATACGCGCCCCACTCCTGGCTCGTCACCGCGTTGCCGCCGAACGTCACGCGTTCTTTCAGCGCGCGGCTCGTCGCCTGAATCACGTTGCCGTGAATCTGGTGACGCACGCCGTCCGGGTTGATCGTCGTGCCGTTGTCCTGGCCGACCACGACGCGCGTCACCGCGAGTTCGCCGCTTCGGCGATTGACTTCGACGTCGGCGACCCACGCGCACCACGCGGCGCCGAAGCCGGGGAATTTGCTGTGCACGTAGCGGGCGTAGGCGATACCGCGGCCTCGTGCGATGTCGCCTTGGTCGCTTTGTTCGCCTCGTTCGTGAACCTCAGCGTCAGTGGCTTCGCGCACGCGCGGCTGCCAGCCCGCGCGCTCGGCCACCGCTTTCACGAGATCGGCCGCGCGCGGGTCGCGCAAATGCTTCAGCCGAAACTCGACCGGATCGGCGCCCGCTTCCACTGCGAGTTCGTCGATGAACGACTCGTGCGCGAAAGTGTTCGGCAACGCCGACACGCCGCGCAGCCACGACGCGCGAACAATAGGCGGCGTGTCGTCGCAGACGACGCGCATCGCCTCGTAGTCATACGGCGGCACGGCCGTGCGGTCGCCCATCTCGAACACCTGCGGCTCGCCGGACAGCGTGCCGGTCAGCAACAACGCCAACGTGGGCGCATCGTTCGATGGATAACGCGTCGCGAAGTCGTAAGCCGCGAGTTCGCCCTCGGCGCTCAACGCGCCGCGCACGTCCATCAATTGCGCGGCGCCCTTCGGCTCCCACGCATGCTCGTCCTCGCGCGACAGTTGCACGCGCACCGGCGCGCCGGCCGCACGCGAGAGCAACGCGGCGTCGGCGGCGACGTCGTCTGCGCAATTGCGGCCGTAGCAGCCGGCCGCATCCATGCGCACGATCTCGATGTGCGCTTCGTCGAGCGCCATCAGCAACGCGAGGTCCGCGCGCAGCGAATGCGGGTTCTGCGTGCCGGACCACACCTTCAGCGCACCGTCGCGATAGTCGGCCACCGCGCACGACGGTCCAATCGACGCATGCATCTGAAACGGCCATACGTACGTGCGATTCAGCGTGCGAGCCGGATCGCGTGAAAGCGCGGCGTCGACATCGCCGTCGATTAAAAGCTCGCGCCGCTTCGCAGGATTCGCGCGCAATGCGGCTTCCACTTCCTCGCTGGTATCCAGCGGCGGCAAGGCTTCGGTGGTTCTCCATTGCACGTCGAGCCGCTTCGCGGCCTGCTGCGCGATTTCCTCGCGCTCCGCCACGATGCCGACGAAGTCGCGTATCACCACGACCTTGACGATGCCGGCCATGTCGCGGATCGACTCTTCATCGACACGCAGTAAACTGTTACCAATGAAGTTGCCCTGCGCGATGCCCGCATATGGCGGACGCACGACGCGCCCATGCAGCATGCCGGGCACGCGCACATCGTGGACGAAACTCAATTCGCCCGTTGCCTTCGCGGGAATATCGACACGCGGCGCGCGCTTGCCGACGATGTTGTATGCGGTCGGGTCTTTGAGCGGCGCGTCGGTAGTCAACTGGAGTTCCATGCGTTGCCCCGCGATGAGCTCGCCGTAGGCGATGCGCTTTGCACTCCCACTTGCATTTGCATCGTCGCGTTCGAACACGATGCCATCGCGCACATCGAGCTTTTCCACGTCAACGCCAAGCCGTATCGCCGCCTGCTCAAGCAGCCATTGCCGCGCCTGCGCCGCGGCGTGCCGCAACGGCACGGCCGTTATCTGAAGCGTGGCGCTGGCAATCGTCGGCCCCTGATTCGGCGTCTCGTTCGTATGACCGAGCACGATCGACACGCGCGTCAACGGCACATCGAGTTCTTCCGCGACGATCTGCGCAAGCGCGGTGCCGATGCCCGTGCCGAGATCGACGTGACCGTTGAACGCGATCACGCTGCCGTCGTCGCGCACGGCGAGGAACATGTCGGCGTCAGTGGGCACGAACGACGACCGCTAGCCCGGCTGACCGGCCGCCGGTTGAACCGGTGCTTGCGGCGGCCGCATGACGATCAGCACGCTCTGCGCGTCGTAGAGTTGTTTGCGCGACGGCGGCGCCGCGCGTCGATCGACGCTGAAGTCCGGTCCCGTCATGCGCTCGCCTCTTTATCAGCGGTCTCTTGAACAGGCTTCTGCGTGGCGAGCAATTCAGCGGCGCGCTGCACGGCCCGCACGATTTCGATATGCGTGCCGCAACGGCATAGATTGCGCGACAACTCGCGGCAAATCGTCTCGACGCCCGGATGCGGATCGCGCTCGAGCAGCGCCTTCGTCGTCATGATCATGCCGCTCAGACAATAGCCGCATTGCGCCGCCTGCTCGTCGATAAACGCCTGTTGCACCGGATGCAGCGCGGCACGCGTGCCGAGTCCTTCGAGCGTGGTGATCTCGTGGCCCAGCGCGACCTTCGCCGTGGTCACGCAGGCGCGCGTCGGCATGCCGTCGAGCAGCACCGTGCATGCGCCGCACTCGCCCAGTCCGCAGCCGAATTTCGGACCATTGAGCGCGAGGTCGTTGCGCAGCAGGTAAAGCAAAGGCGTGTCCGCGCTGGCGCAGACGACATGCGTCGCGCCGTTGACCTTCAGCGCGAGCGGCGCCGCCCCGTTCATGAGCGCGCCGACCGCGCTCTAAGACGCGCATTCATAGCACCACCGGCACTTCGGTCGCGGGCGGCGTATTGCGGCTGCGCCGGCAACGGATCAAGCCGTCGATCATCACCATGCCCACGCCTGGAATATCGCCGAGTTGCACGCTTTCGAGCAGCGTGTCCGCGGCCGTATGCTGCGCGCGGTCCATGAAGACAAGGTCGGCGGGACGGCCCACTTCGATCAGCCCCTGACGCAAGTTGCGTTGCCGCGCCGTGTTGCCCGTCGCGAAGCAGAACGCGATTTCCGCAGGCACGTCGGCGAGGCTCGAAATCAGCGCGATCATGCGCAAGATGCCGAGCGGCTGCACGCCCGAGCCCGCCGGGCTGTCGGTGCCGAGAATGATCCGGTGCGGGCATTTCAGTTCGATCGCATGACGCGCCGTCAGCAATGCAATGCGTTCGTTGCCGTTATGAACGATCTCGAGCGCGCGGCTCGACTGCTCGCACAAGTCGCAAACATGGCGGTAAGACAGCGACGTATGCCCGCCGTTGACGTGGCCGATCACGTCCGCGTCGGCTGCAAGCACCGCGTCGCGGTCGATCAGCCCCGAGCCCGGAATCGACGGACCACCTGTATGAATCGTGCTTTGGATGCCGTACTTGCGCGCCCACGCGACCATTTGCGCGGCTTCCTCGCCGGCCTTCACGCTGCCGAGACCGACTTCGCCCAGCAGCTTCACGCCGGCTTCGGAGAGCTCCTTGAAGTCCTCTTCGACCATGCCCTTTTCGATCACCGGCGCGCCCGCCATCACCTTGACGCCACCGCCGACGCCCGCCGCACGCATGCCTTCGAACGAACGCTGCGCGGTGATCGCAAGCGCCTTCACGCCGAGCACATCTTTCGGACGGCCAGGTAAATGCACTTCGCCCGCCGAGATCATCGTCGTCACGCCGCCGTTCAGATTCGATTCGATCCAGCCGAGCTGATTCTGACGCGGCGTCCAGTCGCCGAATACCGGATGCACATGCGAGTCGATCAGGCCAGGTGCTACCGTCGTTCCCTTGCAATCGACGGTAGTACGCGCGCCTTCGAGGTCGCAGTCCGCTTCCTTGCCGATCGCGACGATCAGGCCGTCGTCGATCACGAGCGTATCGGCGTCGAGAATCGGCTGATCGATGTCGCCGGATAACAGCAGGCCGATGTTCGTCACCGCGACCTTGCCGGACAATCCTGTCAACGTCTCTGCTGCCATCTGCCTCTCCTTTTGCAACGACTGTTCGATTACACGCTCAGATAAGCGCGCCTCACGGTTTCGTTCTTCGCCAGTTCGCCGATGCTGCCGCTAAAGCGGATTTGCCCTTTTTCAAGGACATAAGCGCGGTCGCTGACCATCTCGGCGAAGTGCAGGTTCTGCTCCGACAACAGAATGGACAGCCCCTCGCGCTTCAGTTCGAGGATCATGTTGGCCATCTGTTCGACGATCACGGGCGCGACGCCTTCCGACGGTTCATCGAGCAATACGAGGTACGGGTTGCCCATCAGCGTGCGCGATACCGTCAGCATCTGCTGCTCGCCGCCGCTCATCTGGCCGCCGGGACGCTTGGGCATTTCGCCGAGATTCGGAAACAGGCGGAACAGCTTTTCCGGCGTCCATTGCGGCGCGCCTTCGCGCGGCGGCTGACGGCCCGCGTCGAGGTTCTCCATCACCGTCAGATCGGCGAACACGCGCCGGTCTTCGGGAACGAAGCCCATGCCCATGCGCGCGATCTTGTACGGCGGCAGCGCGGCGATGTTCTGTCCGCGAAACGTCACTTCGCCCTGGCGGCGCGGCAGCAAACCCATGACCGCTTTCATCGTGGTCGATTTACCCGCGCCGTTGCGGCCCATCAACGCAACCACTTCACCGCGTCCCACTTCGAGGCCGACGTCGAACAGAATATGCGCGCGGCCATAAAACGCGTTGAGGCCCGCGACTTTCAGCATCGGCTCGCTCATTGCAGGACTCCTTCGCCGGTGTGGCCGCCTGCCGTGTCATGCAGCGCCGCGTGCGGCTGAAACGTCTTGCCGGTGCCGAAATACACTTCCTGCACGCGCGGATCGTTGCGGATCGTCTCGCCGTCGCCTTCGGCAATCAGCTTGCCGCGCGCGAGCACGATCATGCGGTCGGCGTAGGCAAATACGACGTCCATGCTGTGCTCGGTGAACAGCACGCCGATCTTCTGCTCGGTAACGAGCCGCCGCGTCAGCGCCATCAGTTCGTTGCGCTCCTTTGGCGCCATGCCCGCAGTGGGTTCGTCCATCAGCAGCAGCTTCGGGCGGTTCGCGAGCGCAATCGCGAGTTCGACGCGCTTGACGTCGCCATACGCGAGCACGCCGCAGGCGCGCTTCGCGTCGGCGGCCATGCCGACTTGCTCGAGCAGTGCGAACGCTTCATCGGCGTAGCGCGAGCCCGCGGGTTTCCACAGGCCGAAGGTTTTGCGTTCGCGCGAAACGAGGGCCATCTGCACGTTTTCGAGTACGGTCATCGAATTGAAGGTCGCGGCGATCTGGAATGTGCGGCCCACGCCGAGCCGCCAGATGTCGCGCGGACGCATGCCGACGAGTTCGTGTCCGCCGAAACGGATAGAGCCCGACGAAGGCGGCAACTGTCCGTTGACCATGTTGAAGCACGTCGATTTACCCGCGCCGTTCGGGCCGAGCAGCGCGAGAAGCTGGCCGGCTTCGAGCGTGAACGACACGTTGTCGACGGCCTTCAGTCCACCGAACGACTTCGAGAGGCCGGACACTTGCAGCAAGCTCATAGCCCCTCCTTGATCGCCGCGCGCTGCGAAGTGGGTGCGGTGGTTTTGTCAGCCGCGTCGTTCGCATTGTCGTTGATGTCGTCGCCGAAACGATCGCGAATAAAGCCAACGATGCCTTGCGGAAACGCGATCACGAGCAGCAAAATCGCGAAGCCCAGCAGCGCCTGCCAATAGTCGGTCTGCCGCGCGACGGTGTCCTGCAGCCACGTGAACACGGCCGCGCCCACGATGGGGCCGGTGAGCGTCTGCAAGCCGCCGAGCAGCACCATCACCAGACCGTCGACGGAACGGCTCACGCTGATCACCTCCGGCGAGATCGTGCCTTTCGAGAACGCATACAACGACCCCGCGAGTCCGCAGAACAGCGACGCGATCACGAACGCCGCCCACTGCACGCGCTTCACGTCGATGCCGATGGCCTCCGCGCGCAACACCGAATCGCGCGACGCGCGCATCGCATAGCCGAGTGGCGAAAACAGCATGCGCCGTAGCAGCCACACGCCGATCACCGCGCATACGAGCGTCACGTAGTAAAACGCCACCGGCGACGAAAGCCAGTCGGCCGGCCACAAACCGAGAATGCCGTTGCTGCCGCCCGTCACATCGTCCCATTGGAAAACGACCGACCAGACGATCTGCGCGAACGCGAGCGTCAGCATCGCGAGATAAACGCCGGACAAACGCACGCAGAACCAGCCGAACACGAGCGCGCCGCCGACTGCGAGAAGCGGCGCGAGCAGCAACGCGGCTTCCATCGGCAGATTGAGTACTTTGAGAAAGAGCGCCGCGCCATACGCGCCGAGCCCGAAATACGCGGCGTGGCCGAACGAATGCATGCCGCCCGGTCCCATGATGAAATGCAGACTCGTTGCAAACAGAACAGCGATCAGAATTTCCACCAGCAGCACCGGCATATACGGGAATGCGTTGGCCAAAAGCGGCGCGAGAAGCAGAACCAGTAGTACGATCGCAGCCAGCCATTTGACGCGCTTGCCTGCGGGACGCAACGGCGCTTCGGGCGCCGCCATGCCGCGCACCGCGGCACTCGCGCGGCCTAGCAAACCCCACGGCCGCACGACCAGCACGACCGCCATCACGACGAATTCCGCGACCAGCGTAAAGCGGCTCAACGACAGGCCGACGCCGAAAATCGTCACATGCCCAATGCCGATGCACAGCGCCTTGATTTCCGCGATGATGAGCGCGGCCACGAATGCGCCCGGAATCGAGCCCATGCCACCGACCACGACGACCACGAACGCATTGCCGATCGTCTCCAGATCGAGAGAGAGATTCGCCGACATGCGCGGCCCTTGCAGCGCGCCGCCCAGACCCGCGAGAAACGCGCCGACGAAAAACACGCCGGTAAACAGCCACGCCTGATTGATGCCGAGCGCGCCGAGCATCTCGCGGTCCTGCGTCGCCGCGCGCACGAGCGTGCCCCAACGCGTGCGCGTCAGCGCATACCAGAGCAGCAGCAACACGACCGGGCCGATCACGATCAACGCGATGTCGTAGGTCGGCAGCGGATGGCCGAGGAAATTCACCGCGCCGGCAAGATGCGGCGCGCGCGGCCCGAACAGATCTTCCGGGCCCCATAGCCACAACGCGGCATCGCGAAAGATCAATACGAGCGCGAACGTGGCAAGCAGATGAAATAGTTCGGGCGCCTGATAAATGCGCCGCAACACGATGACCTCGACCAGCGCACCAAGCACCGCGACGACGAGCGCCGCGGCCAGCACCGACAGCCAGAAGCCGCCCGCCGTATGTCCGAAGCGGCTCGCGATGCTGTACGCGATGTAGATGCCGAACATATAGAACGAGCCGTGCGCGAAATTGACGATGCGCGTCACGCCGAAGATCAACGACAAACCGGCGGCGACGAGAAAGAGCGTCGACGCATCGGCGAGTCCGTTGACCAGTTGTACCAGCAAATTCGAAAGCATCGAGACCCTCGGCAGCTTGCCGACCGCCCGCACGCGACATGCGCATGCCACTCGGCCAGCAGACGTTGCGGCGCGTGCGGCACCGTGCTCGCACGCATCAACGGCAGCACACTACCTGAAAGAAATCCCTTGTGGGGACGCGCGAAACAAATGCATGCACACCTCAGCGCAAACCATCCTCGCCCTTGATCTCGTTCGCCTGCAAGCCGCCGATGCGCGGCAGCGGCCGGCCCGACGCCGTCACCGCCACCGCGACGACGATTTCATTGGCACGCGGCGCGTCCGACACGCGCGCCTCGATGGCGTCGAAATGACTGCGCACGAAAGCGGCGTCCTTGTGGCCGAGCGGCACGTCGATTGCCGTGCCGAGCGTGCCCATTTTTTTCGCCGACGGCACGAGCGCCGCGCCCTTTTCGACGGCTGCGCGCAGCGGCGCGCCGAGCTTCGGATGCAAGATCGCGGCCGCGTGTTCGAGTTCGCCCGCCTCGCCGACAATCGCGGCCTTGCCGTAGCTCTGCGCTTCGCCGGGTTCGATACCGAGCGCCTCGACGCAGCGCTTGCCGAGCAGCGCGCCTAGTTCCTCGCCGGCGTCGATCAGCGCGTCGAGCTTTGCCTCATAGCGGCCCGCATACGGATTGTCGATCACCGCGATCGCCACCGCGCGGCGCGCGGGCGGATCGATGTTCTGGCCCATTTCAATGCGGGTTTCGTCCACTTGCACGACCAGCTTGCGAAGCCTGATTGCCATTTCGCTCTCCGAGATTCGATGTATGCGTTGCGACCTTCAGTGAACATGCAGCGCGGTTCAGCGCAAGCCGTCCTTGCCCACAATCGCCTCCTTGGCGAGCCCGCCGACGCGCGCATGCACGCGCTGTCCCGTGCTCATCACGAGGATGAACACCACTTCGTCCGCGGCGGGCGCGCCCGGCACGCGCACTTCGATTGCGTCGAAGTGACTGCGCACATAGCTCGCGTTGACATGCGTGAGCGGCACGTCGAGCGCGGTGGACGGCGCTCCCACCTTTTTCGTCGACGGCACGATTGCGTTGGTCGGCACGCCGTTCTTTTCTAGCAGCTCGCGCATTGCATAGCCGCCCGGCACATGCCACAACGCGCCGTGTTCGAGTTCGCCGCGCGAGCCGACAATCGCGCCCTTGCCATAACTTTCTATCGACGCATGCGGCACCGCCATCGCCGCGAGCAGACGCTGCGCCATGTCGAAGCCGATCGGCTTGAGCGCTTCCATCGCGTGTTCGATGTTCGGCTCATAGCGGCCGGCGAACGGGTTCGTCATCACGGCGGCGATTGCGCCGCGCCTTAAAGGCTCTGCCGGCGCGGGGCCGAATTCGTGAAAGATGTCTTCGACGTGCGTCAGCACGCGGCGTATTTCGAACACGGAGCCTCCGTTGTTGAGTGAGCGCGATGCATCGTCAGCAACGCGTGTGTGCCGTGCATGCCGGCTGTCCGCACGCGTCCTTGCAGGAACAACGCAGCGCCTTCTATCAGGCCGCGCTGGACCAAGCGCCGCGCGGCTTCCACGCCGCGAGCAAGCGCGAAGTCGATGAGCGGTTGCGGCAGCGCAGGGACATCCACGGTCACGAGCCGATCCCCGAGGTCGGTGTCGTCCTTCAGCGACGAAGCCGGCTTTCGCACGATGCCTGCATGATCGAGGTTCACCGCGTTGGCGATCATCGTCGCGGCCGCGTCCGCGCTCGCCGCGTCGCCTGCGAGGACGGTCACGCTGTCGGCAATGCCGAGGCTGAAGCTCCGCCCGCGCCAGCCGCTCGTCGCGATGCCGCGAATCGGCATGCTTGCGTCGATTGTGAGGTTGGCGTCGAGCGTATCGCCGTTTGAACGCTGCGTCTTCGTGAGCCACTGCGAGAGATCCGCGAACACGCCCACGCGATATTGCTGACCTTCGGTCAAATGAAACGCGATGTCGCCGCCGTTGTTGATGAACGCGCGCGACACGCCTTCGCGTTTGAATACACCGATCAGTTCGTCCGCGACGCCGCCTGCAACGGCTGCCATCGGCGTGATAAAGCGCGCGCGATGCGGATGGCATACGGCCCACATGCTGCGCGCCACGCGGCCTTGCAACGGGCATTCGTTGAGCGGTGCATCGGCGCGCACGGGTTGCCGAAGCGTTTTGAGTTCGCTGACCAGCTCGGGCAATACATCGACGAAACGCGCCCAGCACGCTTCATATGCGGCTTGCAGCGCGGCGGGTTCGCCGTCGGCGCTGAGGATAAGATCGATCGGGCCATGCTGCCAATGCCAGCGCGTCGCGTCGATACGGGTGCGGGTTGGATTCATCGCGTGGTTGTGGGCCGAATTGTTAGCCGCGTTAGTCGGTTAGCCCAGCATCGGCGGCATGGCGGGCGGCCACGGATTGTCCGGATTGCGCGCCAACGTTCGACGCGCGAGCGGCGCGCCTTCCGTATGTTCGGGACCATTCGCGAGCACGCTCTCCAACGAACGCACCGCATCCAGATGGCCGCCGAGATCGCGATAAGCGTCATACGTCATGGTGAATTCGATCGGCGCGACGATCGCCGGCGTGGGCACGGTGCCGAACGAACGGTCGGGCATGCGCGACACGTCGACCATCACAGTGATGCCGCCGCCTGGCCACACATAAGCCGGCGCGCCGCCGCACGTCACGTTCACGAGCTTCTGCTTGATCGCACGCGTGAGCAGCACGGGGTTCTCGGTCGCGCCCGCGCGCAGACTGCCGCCCGCGCCGCCGAGAAACAGCACCGTGGCAAGCGACGGCTCGCAGTTTTCGCCGATGCGTTCCACCGTGCGGCGCACCGCATCGGGCATCGCCGCGACGCGCGGCACGAGCTCATGATCGAGTTCATACCACTGCGCGTGCTCGCCGGTAGTCGACACCATCAGGAGACGCATGCCGGGTTGAGCGACAGCGGGATCGAAGCCTTCGATAATCGCGAGCGGGTCTTGTATGTCGGTGCCGCCCCAACCGATGCCTGGATTGGCCACCTGAAAATAGCGTCCTGGCGTCGATTTGCGTCCGCGAATCTTGATGCCCGAGCGCGTCATGCCGAGGCAGCGCCCCGCCTGATGCTCGGTCAACACGCCGGTGATGTGATCGTCGACTACAACGACTTCGTCGACATGGCCGAACCATTGCTTCGCGAAAATGCCGATGGTCGCCGAACCGCAGCCGACGCGCATGCGCCGTTCCTCGACGCCGTCGACCACTGGCGCCGCGCCCGCGCGCACCACGAGACTCGCGCCGCCGTCTATGCTGAGTTCAACCGCCTGCTTGTTGCCGAGTGCAAGCATCATGTCGCAGGTCACGCGGCCTTCTTTCTTGCTGCCGCCGGTCAGATGATGCACGCCGCCGAGGCTCAACATTTGCGAACCGTATTCCGCCGTCGTCACATGGCCGACGATCTCGCCCTGGCAACGCACGTTCGCCTGCTCGGGTCCGAGAAAGCGATCCGTGTCGATTTTGACCTTGAAGCTGCAATAGCTGAAGATGCCTTCGGTGACGACCGTGACCATGTCGACGTCGTCGAGCTTCGAGGCAACGATGAAAGGCGCGGGCTTGTAGTCGGGATAGGTGGACGATGCGCCCACGCCCGTGACGAAGAGCGCGGCGTCGGCCGTATCGTCACGCGCTTCTTCTGGAGATGCGCCGAATTCGACCAGTGCATCTGCGCTATCGGCTTGCGAGCGCGACAGGAATACGACAGGGTCGACGCGAATCAGCCGCCCGTCCGCATTCGCATAGCGATCGCATGCGCCGGTGCGCCCTTCGGAGATCTGACACAGCACCGGACAGGCATTGCATTCGATCTTGTTCGACGCCATACGCTCGCTGCGCGGCGCCGCCTTCTCGAGCACGGTGGGACCCGGCGTCGAGGCGATATCGCCGTCGACGCGTTCCGCACCGAAATCGACCTTCGTATGTTCTGTCATAGTGGGGTTCCATACGACGACATCACAATCGGTCCTGCCCGGCTGACGAATAGCCCTTGTTTCAGGGCACTTTCGCGTGACTCGCATGATTCCACGCATGATTCCATGTTGCGGTCACTTACCGTTCGTGTAGTGTTCGCTACACCAAACATGTCTGAAATCTACCCGATCAAAATAGACTGCGCAATGAGTTTCCGGCCTGCGAGCGGATGGTGCGCCGCCGCATTCAAACGCTGACTCGAACATTGAACGCGGCCTCGTCGCCAGAGATTCAATTTACGCCGAAGCAGTTCACCGTGCATCGCTAGAAAGAGACTCGGCAGTCTGCAATGCGCACGGTATGATGAGGACGCCTGCATTCCAACGAAGCGCGCGCAAGAGAGTTCAATCCCTTCAACACGCCAACGAAGAGATACCAGATCGCCATGAATTCCACTGCCGGCCGCAAGCCGGGCGCCACGGGCATCCGTGCGAAACAGGCACAGGACACGCGCGCCAAGATTCTGAAAGCGGCAATCAAGGTCTTCGCGAAGCAAGGCTATGCGAGCGGCCGGGTGGAAAGCATTTCGAAGGCCGCGCGCTCGCACGACCGCATGATCTACTACTACTTCGGCAGCAAGGAGCAGTTGTTCGTCGAAGTGCTGGAGACCATCTACACGCAATTCAACGAAGCGGAAAGCAAACTCGACCTCGACCTCGAAGACCCGGTTCACGGCCTCGAACAGATGGTCGAATTCGTCTGGCAGTACTATCTCGATCACCCTGAGTTCGTCACGCTGCTATCGAGCGAGAACCTGCATCAAGGCAAGCATGCGAAGAAGTCGTCCAAGCTGAAGGAGATTTCCGGCTATGCGATTTCAGTCGTGCAGAAGTTGCTGGACGCAGGCAAGGCGCAGCACGTTTTTCGCGCCGACGTCAAAGCACGCGACGTGTATCTGATGATCGCGTCGCTCGGTTATTTCTATAACGCCAATCAGTACACGTTAGGCGCGTTTCTCGGCGAAGCGCTGATGGACAAGGCGGCGCTCGCGCATTGGCGTGAAGTGATCAAAGACACGGTGTTGCGCGCGGTGCGTCTGCAATTGCCGGTTGATGTCGCGTCGAATGCTAGCTTGAGTGCGGACACGGAGGCATAAGTAAAGCACTCGAGAGAGACAACCGCACAATAAAAAAACGCACGCCGTACCAGAGGCGCGCGTTTCTTCATCAATCCATTGCTACAGCAAAACCCTCAAGTCTTCGCCGCCGCATCGTCTTCGCGGAACAGCTTATCGGCGAGATGAAACGCCGAGTTCGCCGCCGGCACGCCGCAGTAAATCGCGGTTTGCAGCAGCACTTCCTTGATCTGCTCGCGCGTCACGCCGTTGTTTTTCGCGGCCCGCAAATGCAGCGCGAGTTCTTCGCTGCGATTGAGCGCGACCATCATCGCAATCGTGAGCAGGCTGCGCGTGTGCCGCGGCAAACCTTCGCGCGTCCACACTTCGCCCCACGCATAACGCGTGATGAAGTTCTGAAACTCTTCCGTCAACTCCGTGCGGTTGGCAAGCGAGCGGTCCACATGCGCGTCGCCCAATACCGCGCGGCGCACGCCGAGTCCGGCTTCGTAGCGGTCTTCGTCGTTCATTTGGGCTCCGTCAAAAAGTCGATCACTGCCTTCGTGAACGCATCGGCCTTCTCGATGTTCGAAATATGCGAGGCGTCCAGTTCGACGTAACGCGCGGCCGGAATCGCCTGCGCCAGTTCGCGGCCTTGCGCGGGCGTCGCGGCCACGTCGTGCGTGCCGCTGATCACGAGCACCGGCAGCTTGATGCCAGGCGTCTCAGGACGCAGATCGGTCGCGTCGATCGCATCGCAGTTCGACGCGTAGCCTTCCTTGTCGGTATGCACGAACACGTCGCGAATCATCGCAAGCACGACGGGCTCGCGCTCGAAGTAATCCGCCGTGAACCAGCGCGGCAACACCGCGTCGGCGAGTGCCTGCATGCCTTCCGTGCGAGCGCGTGCGGCGCGCGGCACCCACACTTCCGGCGAGCCGATGCGCGCCGCCGTGTTCGCGAGCACGACGCGCTCAAAGCGGCTCGCATGACGCGCGGCCAACGCGACGCCCGTGAGTCCGCCCATCGACACGCCGCAAAAATGCGCGCGCGCGATCTTCAGCGTATCCATCAGGCCGAGCACGTCGCCCGCCAATTGTTCGATCGTGTACGGTCCTTTCGGCGCTTCCGAATGTCCGTGACCGCGCGTGTCGTAGCGCAGCACGCGAAAGTGCTTCGACAATGCCGCGACTTGCGGCGTCCACATGGACAGATCGCTGCCGAGCGAATTCGACAGAATCACCCACGGCGCGCTGCCGTGACGATCGCCGTCGATCCGATAGTGAAGCTCGGTGCCGTTGACTGCGGCGTATGGCATGCCGGTTACTCCTTCGAAGTGGCGCGCTGCGAACGCGCGGTATGAAGCGCCAGCGCTGCGTCCACGTAAGCGTGCGCCTGGCCGACGTATTGAGCGGGATCGAGCAGTTGCTTAAGCCGCTCAACAGAAAGATGCTGGGTCACGGCGGAGTCCGCGGAGAGCACGTCCAAAAGCGTCTGCCCTTCGCGGATCGCCGCCTTCGACGCGCTCTCGACCAGATGATGCGCGTCGAGCCGGCCGATGCTGTCGCCGAGCGCGAGCATCACCGCTTCGCCGAGAATCAGGCCGTGCGTGACGTCGAGATTCGCGGCCAGGCGCGGCATGTTCACGTTGAGTCCGCTCGCGATCTGCCCGATGTTCGCAAGCGCGCCGCCCGCGAGCCGCGCGAGATCGGGCAACGCATCCCACTCGGCTTGCCAGCCGCCGAGCGCGCGCTCGTGTTCCTGCACCATGCCCGCGAACACCGTGGCGACGAGCCCCGGCGCGCGCGTGGCCGCCGTGAGCACCGCCGCACAGCCGACCGGATTGCGCTTGTGCGGCATCGTCGACGATCCGCCTTTGCCGGCCGCGGCCGGCTCCGATAGTTCGTCGATTTCCGTTTGCATTTGCAGCGAGATGTCGCGCGCGATCTTGCCGAGCGTGCCGATCAGCATGCCGAAGAACGATGCCGTTTCAGCGATGCGATCGCGCTGCGTATGCCACGGCAAAGTGGGCACAGCGAGACCGAGTTCCTGCGCGAGCGCTTGCGTGACCTGCGGCGCCGCATCGCGCAGACTCGCGAGCGTGCCGGCCGCGCCGCCGAATTGCAGCACGAGCACGCGCGCGCGCAATGCGTCGAGCCGTTCGCGATGACGCAGCAATGCATCGAGCCATTGTGCGAACTTGAGACCGAGCGTGATAGGCAGCGCCTGCTGCAACCACGTGCGGCCGATCATCGGCGTCGCGCGATGCGTGGCCGCGAGCTTCGCGATGGCGTCGCAAGTGGATTGCAAGCCGCTGTCGAGCAAATCGAAGGTGTCGCGCAGTTGCAGGACCGTCGCCGTGTCGATGATGTCCTGGCTCGTCGCGCCCCAATGCACGTATTTCGATGCTTGCGCGTCGGCGGCTTTCACGCGCGCGGTGAGTTGCTTGACGAGAGGAATCGCGAGATTGCCGCCGAGCGCGGCGTCGCGCGCGAGCGCGTCGGCGTCGAGTTGATCCGCATGACACGCGGCTTCAATTGCCGGGACGGCCGCCGCGGGAATCACGCCGTGCGCGGCCGAAGCGCGCGCGAGCGCCGCTTCGACGTCGAGCATCCGTTGCAGTGTGGCGCGCGGCGCCCAGATGTCGTTCATCGGCTGCGTGCCGCAAAGAAGGCCGGTGAGCCGGCCGCTGGAGTCGAGCATGATGACGTCGATGATCGGATGATCTGGTGAATGTAGCACTGCGGGCAGTATGACGCGTTGCGCGTCACAGTGCCCGCAGTTGTCAGCCGCGCTTAAGCGGCCCGCGCCGCCTGCGTGCCGTCGATCAGCGGCACGCCCGTGAGTTTCAGCAAGGCGTCGAAGTCGATGTCCGAGAAAATCTCGCGCACGACGAGGCCCTGGTCGGTCACGTCGATCATCGCGAGATCAGTGTAGATGCGGTCGACGCAACCGACGCCCGTCACCGGATACGTGCATTCCGCGGCGATCTTGCTTTCGCCCTGCTTGGTCAGATGCTCCATCATCACGTAGACCTGCTTCGCGCCGATCGCGAGGTCCATCGCGCCGCCGACCGCCGGAATCGCGTCGGGCGCGCCGGTGTGCCAGTTCGCGAGGTCGCCCTTCGCCGAGACCTGGAATGCGCCGAGCACGCAGAAGTCGAGGTGGCCGCCGCGCATCATCGCAAACGAATCGGCGTGATGGAAAAACGCGCCGCCCGTCAGCAGCGTGACGTGCTGCTTGCCGGCGTTGATCAGTTCGTCGTCTTTCTCGCCCTTCGCGGGCGCCGGGCCCATGCCGAGCAGGCCGTTTTCGCTGTGCAGGAAGATTTCCTTGTCGGCGGCGAGGTGGTTCGCCACCAGCGTCGGCACGCCGATGCCGAGGTTCACATACGCGCCTTCCGGAATATCCAGTGCGACGCGCTTGGCCATTTCATCGCGGGTCAGTTTCTTCATGTCGGTCTCCGGTTCAGGCTGCGGCGTCGCGCGGATTGGGTTGCGGGGCATGTGCCGCTTGCGGCACTTCGATCACGCGCTGCACGAAAATGCCCGGCGTCACGATGTTTTCCGGGTCCAGCGCGCCGAGCGGCACCACTTCCGACACTTGCACGATGGCGGTCTTTGCGGCGCTTGCCATGATCGGCCCGAAGTTGCGAGCCGTCTTGCGATAAACGAGGTTGCCCCAGCGGTCGCCCTTATACGCTTTGATCAGTGCGAAATCCGCGTGAAGCGGCGACTCGAGCACGTAATGCCGGCCGTCGATCAGACGCGTTTCCTTGCCTTCGGCGAGCTTCGTGCCGTAGCCGGTCGGCGTGAAGAATCCGCCGATGCCCGCGCCGGCCGCGCGGATGCGCTCGGCCAGATTGCCTTGCGGCACGAGTTCGAGTTCGATTTCGCCGGCGCGATAGAGCGCGTCGAATACATACGAATCCGTTTGACGCGGAAACGAGCAGATGATCTTGCGCACGCGCTTCGCCTTCAGCAGCGCCGCGAGGCCGATGTCGCCGTTGCCCGCGTTGTTGTTGACGATGGTGAGTTCGCGCGCGCCCTGCTCGATCAGCGCGTCGATCAGTTCCGACGGCATGCCGGCCGTGCCGAAGCCGCCGATCATGACGGTCGCGCCGTCGTGGACATCGGCGACGGCCGATTGAAGTGACTCGAAAATCTTGTTGATCATGTCGAATTTCCTTGAGAGGCGCTACGCGCGTCGGGCTCGCCATCGCGTTGTCGGCGCTGTTTCGCGAACCTTGCAATGTTCTTATAGCGAACACTGATTCGATTAGCGAACGATTCGAAGATTATGGTTGCGCTTGCGCCGCATTGTCAAGGCGCGGACTTTCCCTTAATCATAGGTTCCCGCAAGGCGAAGTGCGCGCCACCTGGCCGTCGCGAGCCGCCGATTCTGACCGGCAGCAAAGAAAAACCCCACTATCGCGTTCGGCGATTCTTCCGCTACCCTTTATCGACACATCGAATACGAACAGCACCACGCGACCCTCGTCGAAAAGCATGTCGGACACGAACCTTGACCTGAACCTGATCCCCTACCTCGTTGCGATGGAGGACACCCGCAACGTGAGCCGCGCGGCCGAGCAACTCGGCGTGAGCCAGCCGCGTGTGAGCACGGCGCTCGGCCGGCTGCGCGAATATTTCGACGACCCGCTGTTCGTGCGCACGTCCAAAGGCATGGAGCCGACGCCGCGCGCGCTGGCGATTCTGCCCGCGGCGCGCGACGCGCTTCTGCGAATCGAAAAAGGCATGCTCGACGCGCAGGAGTTCGATCCCGACACGAGCACGCATACCTTTTCGATCGCGCTTTCCGACGTCGGCGAAATCGTGTTTTTGCCGCGGCTATTGCAGCTTTTCGCCGAGCGCGCGCCGCACGCGAATCTGCGTTCGGTGTCGCTGCCGCCCTCGCATGTGGAACGCGGGCTCGAATCGGGCGACGTCGATCTCGCGGTCGGTTACTTCCCCGATCTGTCGGGCAATAACTTCTTTCAGCAGCGGCTCTTCACGCACCGGTTCATTTGCCTGATGCGCACCGGTCATCCGCTATCAAAAGCGCCGCTGACGCTCGCGCAATATGTCGCGTCGGGACATGCGGTGGTGCGCGCCGAAGGACGCAGCCAGGAAGTCCTCGAACAGTACCTCGTGAAAAAGCGCATCAAG
This sequence comes from Paraburkholderia sp. RCC_158, assembly GCF_041355255.1. Classification (NCBI taxonomy): domain Bacteria; kingdom Pseudomonadati; phylum Pseudomonadota; class Betaproteobacteria; order Burkholderiales; family Burkholderiaceae; genus Paraburkholderia; species Paraburkholderia sp. RCC_158. Next base: position 449,991 of record NZ_JBFUPM010000001.1, read on the forward strand.
CGGCGCGCGGTGCTGGAAACGCCGCATTTCATGAGCCTGCCGTTCATCCTCGCGCGCACGGACCTGATCGCCACGGTGCCGCACGCGATCGGCTTCGCGTATGTGTCCGAGCATGCGTCGATCACACTTGTCGAACCGCCGCTGCCGCTGCCGCGCTTCGATTTGCGGCAGCACTGGCATCGCAAGTTTCATAACGATCCGCGCGGCACCTGGCTGCGTGGCGTGGTCGCGGAACTCTTCAACGATGCGCTCGACGAGTGGCCGAAATGAAACCGTCAGCTCCGCGACGCCTGAAGGGGCATCGGCACGTTATGCCGTAAACATGGAACAATGGCTGTACTCATGAACCCGCGCGCTCCACTCCACTCGAGGTCGACGCGCGATCGCGGAGGAGCGACGGATGACCAGCAGCAAGACAGAACAAACCACAGCCACGAATGCAACCGAGGCCGCGAATGGCCGCCCGAGCCGCGAGGAAGCGGAAGCAGCGGTTCGCGTGCTGCTGCGTTGGGCCGGCGACAACCCGGAGCGCGAAGGGCTCATCGACACACCGGCGCGCGTCGTGCGCTCGTATGAGGAGTTCTATGCGGGCTATCAGATCGACCCGCGCGAGATTCTCGCCCGCACGTTTTCCGAAGTAGACGGCTACGACGAGATGATCGTGCTGAAGGACATCCGCTTCGAAAGCTATTGCGAACATCACATGGTGCCGATCATCGGGCGCGCGCATGTTGCTTATCTGCCGGGACATCGCGTGGTCGGCATCTCGAAGCTCGCACGGCTCGTCGACGCATTCGCGAAGCGTCTGCAGATTCAGGAAAAGATGACGGTGCAGATCGCCGATACGCTGAACGACGTGCTGCAACCGGAGGGCGTCGGCGTAATCCTGGAAGCCTCGCATCAGTGCATGTCGACGCGCGGCGTGCACAAGGCCGGCGTAACGATGGTCACGTCGCGCATGTTGGGCACGTTCCGCACGGACCCGTCCACGCGGCGCGAGTTTCTGTCGATCGTCGGCAATCCTGGCGCGGTGGCGGTGCATAACACGTAAGCGCGGAGCCCATCACGCCATCTTCCGCGCGCCGAGCGATTGTCCGAACGTCGCGAGCATCACGGCGCCCAGCACACAGGCCACGCCCGTAAGCTGCGCCGCGCTGACCGGCTCGCGCAGCAGCAGCGCGGCCAACGCCAACGCGCTGACCGGCACGAGCGCGGTCATCAGGCCGGCTTCCGCGCCGCTGACGCGCGCCGCGCCTTCATACCAGAGGACGAAACCGGCCACCGTCGGCACCAGCGCGTAATACAGCACGCCGCCGAGAGCCGCCGCGTCGATCGGCATGTTCCAGGCTTGCTCGAAGCAGGCGGGCACGATCGAAACCGCGAAGCCGATGCCGCACATCAGCGCCGACAGCGGCAGCGGTGCAACCGGCGTGCGCAGCTTGCGATTGAGCAGAATGAACAGCGCCTCGCAGACAATCGCCGCGAACACCAGCAGGTTGCCAACAATAGAGCCGCCCGCGTGCGGCGCGGCGTTGTCGCCGGCATACACGGTGCACGCAAGCACGCCCGCTGTCGCCAGAACGATCGCGCCGAGCAGCGCCGGCGACGGGCGCTCGCCCAACGCGAGCATGGCCACCATCGCCGATACCGCGGGCAAGGTGCCGGCGATCACGCCGGCATCGCCGGCAGAAGCGAGCTTCATGCCGCTGATCAGCAACACCGTATAGCCGACGCTGCCCGCCGCGGCCTGCGCGATCACCAGCGCGGTGTCGCGACGGTCGAGGCGCGGCCAGCGCACGCCGCGCCAACGCATCACGAGCACAAACAACGGGAACGCAATCGCAAAGCGCAGCGCGGTCGCGCTGAACGGCGGCAAGCCGGCCGCAATGGACTTGCTGACCACCACCGTGCTGCCGACGCCGATCATCGCGAGCGCGCAGCAGATGTAGCCGACATACCGTGAATTCATCGTGCTTCTCCGGGACAAGGGACCAGCACGCAGATTAAGCATGCGGCGCGCGCAGGTCTTGAACGAAATTGCAGACCGACGCGCGATGGCCGCGTGCGCGATCCATCGAGTATCCTGATTGGCGAAGCACGCGAACAAACGACGCGAAGCCGTGCGGGAACAGGCTTTGCGTAGGCGTCGGGCCAGGCAGCCGGCAATACCGGCGCAGCCAACTTGCCAACAACAAACAGGAGCCGCTTAATTGGTCGAGTTTCCGTCGTCGGCGGTATCCACCTGGGGCGGCGCGATTGTCTTCGTCAACGTGCTGTTGACGCGCCTCGGCGTACCGATTCCCGCGGTCCCCGTCCTGCTGTTCGCCGGTTCCGCGATTGCCGCGGGCAACCTGTCGTTCTGGCCGGTGCTCTCCGCGGCCGTGCTGGGCGCGTTGATCGGTGACGGCGTCTGGTTCACCGCGGGCCGTCTTTACGGCCGCAAGCTGATCCGCGTGCTCGGCCAGATGCTGCCTGCCGTCGATGCCCGCGTCGAACAGGCGCGCGCGCTGTTCGAGCGCTTCGGCGTGCCGCTCGTGTCGATCTCGAAGTTCGTGCCTGGCCTCGCGCTGGTCACGCCGCCGCTGATGGGCACCACAGCCGTCGACGCCCGCATCTATGCGCTGTGGGACCTCACCGGCGCGATGGCGTGGGCCACGTTCTGGCTGCTGGGCGGCGCGGCGGCGGAGCGGCAGTTGCACATGCTGTTCGCGTTCGTCAGAGCACAAGGCGGGACCGTGATCGACCTGCTGATAGCCGTCGCGTTGCTGTATCTCGCGTACCGGCTCGTGATGCAGCGGCGGGCGCGGCGTGAAGCGGCTCTCATCGCCGATGGCGATGCCGACGCGGATGGCCGACGATCGCACGCATCGGGCCGCAAGCCGACACCCAAGGTACTCGACGCCCGCCCGCAAAGCGCGGCGCTCGACGCCGCGTCGCCGATTCCCGGCGCGCTCGCACTCGATCCGCACTCGCCCGAACAGATCGACTTCGCCCTGCGCGCCAACGACATGGTGATCTACTGCGTATGCCCGGACAGCGCCACCGCCGCCGAGATCAGCGTGCGGATGCGCAACTACGGCTATACGCGGATTCGCGCGCTGCATGGCGGACTCGATGCATGGCAGCGGCGCGGTTTTCCGGTGGGCTTGCTGCTCGCCGATGAGCCATCGACGGGCAAGCTCGAACACGCGCACGCCGAATCGGGCGGCGACGCACACAATGCGGACAACGCCGTGACGCTGCGCGGTTTCGCGCCGCGACGCAGGGCCAACGCATGAGCAACGTCGGCGCGTTGGCCGAGCGCCGCACGCTTACGACGGCGAGTCCTCCGCCACCGATCCCACCGCCGACCGTCCGCAAGAAACGCGATTGCGTCCCGCCGCCTTCGCGAGATAAAGCTGCCGATCGGCGGCGGCCAGCAGATCGAGCGCGTTCGCGCCCTGCGCGGGCACCATCGTCGCGCAACCGACGCTCACCGTGACCGCCACGCTGCCGTCGCCGCCATGCAAGATGTCCTGCGCCTGCACGTTGCGGCGAATCTTTTCGGCCACGGCAGCGGCGCCATCGGCTGACGTGTCCGGCAGGATCACGGCAAACTCCTCGCCGCCATAACGCGCGACCAGGTCGACGGCGCGGCGCACCGTCGACGAAATGCATTCGGCCACGGCGCTGAGCGCCTCGTCGCCGCTTGCATGGCCGTAGGTGTCGTTAAAGCGCTTGAAATGATCGATGTCGATGAAAAGCGCCGACAGCGGCTGACCCGTGCGCCGCGCGCGTCGCCATTCCTCGTCGAGCCGGTTGTCGAGCACGCGGCGATTGCTGAGACCGGTCAGCGGATCGGTCGCGGCGAGCCGCATCAGCGCGGCCTGCGCGCGCAGCTTGTCGCGCAGTGCAAACGCCAGCAGCCACGACACGATCACGAACACCGTGCCGAACGCGAGCGTCAGCGCGCCGGCGATCATCGCGCGGTGGCGCCACGGCGAGAGCACGTCGTCGACGGCGGGCGCGCGGCTGCGATCAGCGGCGTGCCCGGCACATGCACGAACGTGAACATGCGTTGCACACCGTCGACGGCGGAGCGCGCCACATACGAACCGTCGCGCTGCGCGGCCATGCGCAGGAAAGTCGGCGAACCGGCGATGCTCGCGCCGATGTCGCGCGGCGAGTACGGCTTGCGCGCGATCAGCGTGCCGTCGTCCATCGCGATGAACACCGAGCCGTGCTGGCCCACGCTGATCCGGTCGAGCAGACGCTGGAAATACTCGATGCGGATCGCGAGCAATGCGACGCCGGCAAAGCCGCCGTTTTCGTCATTGATACGCCGCGTCAGACCTATCGACAACTTACCGTCGCGCAAGCGCGAACGAAACGGATGCGACAGATAAAGTCCCACTGCCGGATTGCGCTGATGCACGAGGAAATAGTCGCGGTCGGTGAAGCGAACGGTCGGGCTGATCTCGCCGCTTTGCGACGCGATCACCTCGCCCTTCGCACCGACGACATATGCGCCGCCGAGATACGCGGCCGTGGTCGCGCGATCGAACAGCACCGCTCGCTGAAGGTCGGGCGGCAGATCCGCGCTCAGGTGATGCTCGGCGCCGTCCACCATCGCCTGCAACGAAAGCGCATAGATCTCGACGTTCCTTTCGAGGTCGCTGGAAATGATCGAGACGAGATTCTGCGACGTCTCGCGCGCATGGTCGAGCGCGTCGGCGCGGCCGTTGAGGAGCGTGAGCAGCGTGAGGCCCGCCATCGCCACGGCGACCAGCGTGCCGGCCAGACCCGCGAGCACCGGATGATTGCCCACGTAACGCGCGACGCCGGCTGCTCCGTGCCGCAAATTTCTGCGCCAGCGCCGTCGCTGCCAATGCGCTCGATGTGCCACCTGCGCGTTGCCTCCGTTGCAAGCGGGCCCGCATGAATCGACATCGGGCCGTTATGAGTTATTTACCTTCGGACGTTACCTTCGCGCGTCACAGTTTGCGCAGCAGCCCGGCTGCCGAACGCATCCGGCGCTTGCGCTCCTTGTGCAGCCACTGCAGCACGTCCGCTGCGTCGCCCGAGCCGGCGAACAGGCCGGCGTTGTCGCGCAGCAATACTTCGCTTGCGACGATATCGTTTAGTGTCCCGAAACGTTTTTGTACCTGCTTCAAACGCTTCAGCGTGCGCTTGTGGCTGCCGCTCAACACCGGCTCGAAGAATTCCAGCAGATAGCGGAGCTTCTTACCGGCTTTTCTTACGTCGTGAAAAGCCGCGTAGTTCGAGCGCTTTGCGTGGCGCGCGCGTTTCGCGCGCTTCATCAGCGAACGCTCGGACGCTGCGACCCGCTTGTTGGCAAACTTGCGCAGCGGCACGCGTTCATGTGCGGTATTGATGTCGGTGGATGCGCTCGTCAACGCGTCCCGCAGCAGATGTTTGACGTCCGCGTTCGTCAGCGTTTCTCGGCTCGTTGTGAGCGCATCGCCGCGCGCTTTCTCGAGCGTCGGCGCGACGCTGCCCGCGCCACTGTCTTCATGCCGGATCAGTTCGATCAGGATGTCCCAGTCGCGCGTCTTGCCGGCCGCCGTGGCCAGGTACTTGTAGAGCGCGCGTTGCCGCGTGTTTTCGCCCTTTTCGAGGAGCGGCGCGAAGGCCCACCACAACGAACGCAAGCGGCGCAGCGAAACGCGGAGTTTGTGCAGCGCTTCGGGCGATGGATCGTCGCGCACCGCATTGGCGTACGCGATCGCGTCGCTCACGAGCGGAGCCGCATACGATGCGAACGCCGCCTGCGCCGTCGGCTCGCTCGCGTTGGAACCGCTGGCCGCGGCGCCTGCGTCCGCTTTGCGGTTTTCCTTGTGACCGTCGCGCTTCATTGAAGCTCCCTGGAAAGTGCTGCGCGTTTCCAGCGTAGCAAAAAAGATTCCCGCATGCCGCTAGCACCCCGCCTCGCAGCGGCAAAACCGAGGCGCGATCCGCCAGCGTCGTCAGGTGCGAGCCCTTCTGTGCGAGCGCCGGCCGTTGTCATCGTACCGACACACGCGCCCAGCAGGATCGGTGGTTCCGCGACATTCTTCCAGGGGCACACGTCATGCCGGAGCTTTCATACCCGCAATCGAGCGGGGTCAGTGGCAAGGGGCGCAATCTTGGCCTCGTGGTTTTCCTCGCCGTGATCGTAGTCGGCATCGGCTATTGCAGCATGCAGCTCGTGGGCGACCTGCAACCCGTGCGCGAGGGTTCCATCCTGCCGTATCTGCTACTCGGCGTGGCGCTGCTGATCGCGCTTGGCTTCGAATTCGTCAACGGCTTTCACGATACCGCGAACGCGGTGGCGACCGTCATCTACACGCATTCGCTCGCGCCGAATCTCGCGGTGGTGTGGTCGGGCACATGGAATTTTCTCGGCGTGCTGACTTCGAGCGGCGCGGTCGCGTTCGGCATTCTGCAACTGCTGCCGGTTGAACTGATTCTGCAAGTGGGCAGCAGCGCCGGCTTTTCGATGGTGTTCGCGTTGCTCATTGCCGCGATCATCTGGAACCTCGGCACCTGGTATTTCGGCTTGCCGTCGTCGAGCTCGCATACGCTGATCGGCTCGATCATCGGTGTCGGCCTGATGAATCAATTGATGCATGGCGCGAGCGGCACGAGTGGCGTGGACTGGAACCAGGCGCTGGGCGTCGGCAAGTCGCTGCTGTTTTCGCCGCTCATCGGCTTTCTCGCGGCCGGCCTGCTGCTGATGATCCTCAAAGCCGTTGTGCGCGTGCCCGCGCTTTACGCCGAACCGAAGGGCAAGGAGCCGCCGCCGTTCTGGATTCGCAGTCTCCTGATTCTGACCTGCACGGGCGTTTCGTTCGCGCACGGTTCGAACGACGGCCAGAAGGGCATGGGCCTCATCATGCTGATCCTGATCGGCACCGTGCCGACGGCGTATGCGTTGAACAAGGCCGTCACGCCCGCCGAAACGCAGACCTTCGTCGCGGTCGCCCAGCAAACGTCGGCCGCGCTCGCGCGCTATACGAACGGCGCGCCGCCGTCGGCCAATCCGCGCGCCGATGTCGAAGCCTATGTGCGTACGCATCAACTCACGCCTGCAACCGTGCCCGCGCTAAAACAACTGACGGACGTGATCGCGCAGCAAGTCGGCGCATCGGGTTCGATGGCCGGCGTACCGCAAGGCATCGTCGATAACGTGCGCAACAACATGTATGTCGCGTCGGAAGCGATCCGCCTGATGAACAAGGCGAAGCAACCGGCGTTCGCCCCGGAAGACGCGAAGGCCATCGACAACTTCAAGGCGCAAACGGATCACGCCACCAAGTTCATTCCGACGTGGGTCAAGGTCGCGGTCGCGATTGCGCTGGGCCTGGGCACGATGGTCGGATGGAAGCGGATCGTCGTGACTGTCGGCGAAAAAATCGGCAAGCAGCATTTGACGTACGGACAGGGCGCGTCCGCCGAACTGGTCGCGATGATGACGATTGGCGCGGCCGACATGTACGGTCTGCCGGTGTCGACGACTCACGTGCTGTCTTCCGGCGTGGCGGGCACGATGGCCGCGAACGGCGCGGGCTTGCAATGGGCGACGGTGCGCAGCCTCGTGCTCGCGTGGGTGCTGACGCTGCCGGTATCGATCGCGCTCGCGGCGGGATTGTATTGGGTGTTTCGGGCGGTGTTTTGAGGTGCTATGCAGCTTCGCTCGGACCGCAGTGGTTTAGCGCCGCTGCTGCGGTCTGAAGGCGCCGACATGATGCTGATGAGATTTGAGGTGATTAAGGCCCGCATTCGCCTCGAATCATGAGTCGATTAAAAGGCGCGCGCTTCTGAGTCGATCGCGCGCACGTAATCGACTCCCCCCTCAATAAACCTCAGGCACGATCATCGAGGCCGGCACCGGCTGGCGGCTGTACTCGTCGTGATAAACACGCGCCGGCAGTTCGACACGCGGATGCTCGATCTCGTGATACGGCACCTGGTTCAGCAGATGCTGGATGCAGTTCAGCCGCGCGCGCTTCTTGTCGACGGCCTGCACGACCCACCACGGCGCCTCGGGAATATGCGAGCGCTGCAGCATCACTTCCTTCGCCTGCGTATAGGCCTCCCAGCGGCGCCGGCTTTCGAGATCCATCGGACTGAGCTTCCACTGCTTCAGCGGATCGTGAATGCGGTTCTGGAAGCGGATTTCCTGCTCTTCGTCGGTGATCGAAAACCAGTACTTGACGATCTGCACGCCGCTGCGCACCAGCATCTTTTCGAACTCCGGCACGGAGCGGAAGAACTCTTCGTATTCGTCGTCGGTGCAAAAATTCATCACGCGCTCGACGCCCGCGCGGTTGTACCAGCTTCGATCGAACAGCACCATCTCGCCGCCGGCCGGCAGATGCGACACATAGCGCTGGAAATACCATTGCGTGCGCTCGCGATTGTTCGGCGCCGGCAGCGCCGCGACGCGGCACACGCGCGGATTGAGCCGCTGCGTGATGCGCTTGATCGCGCCGCCCTTGCCCGCGGCATCGCGTCCTTCGAAAATGACCACGAGGCGATGCCCCGTCTCAACGATCCAGTCCTGCAGCTTGACCAGTTCGCCCTGCAAGCGGAACAGCTCGCGGAAATACATCTTGCGTGCTTCGCGGCTCTCCGGCGTGAAGGCCTCCGAACCGTCGAGTATGCGGTCGTCGACCTCCATCTCGAGTTCCTCGTCGTACGCGTCGATGAGGTCCTCCTCGAAACGGCGTTGCCGCTCAGTCAGCAACTCGGCTTCGGGTCTCGGGTCCTGCTCTTTCATTGCGGCTCTCCTGACGACGGAAATGATCGGGCGCGCGGCGGCAAGCGCGACGCGGACGCGCCCGATTATCGGTGCGCCCGGTGTCAGCCGTGTTACCGTTCAGCCGTTTCATGATAGCGAGTTTTTCGCCGACGCCCGCGCGTCGCGCAACGGTTTCGCGAAGCTGAGTTCGTGGCCGTCCGGATCGCTGATATGAAAATAGCGCTCGCCCCAGGGCGCATCGGACGGCTCCAACGACGGCTCGAAGCCCGCCGCCAGCGCCTTGCGATAAACCGCGTCGACATCGGACACATAGACGATCACGCGGCCCCACCAGCTAACCGGCGCACGCGGATCGGCGATCAGATTCAGATACGTTCCGCCGAATTCGAACGACGTAAACGCCGCTTCTTCTCCGCCGAATTTGAGCGGGAAGCCGAGAGCCTGATAGAAGCGCACCGCTTGCCGCATGTCGCCGGTGGCGAGCGTAATCGCGCTGAGCGACTCGATGCGCGGCTCGGCATCGGACGATGGTGCAGGCACATCGGAAGGCGTGGCAGACGAATTCATGGTGGCTCACTCCCTGGGTAGCGGCCGCGAACGGCGCGCGAGTACCGGAAAGTGTCTCACACGGCACGGAAAAAAGACCCCGGGCTCTTTCGAGCGCGAGGTCTTCCGTTAATTGTGAGCGGCACATCTCAACCCATGCACCGCTCACACAATCCGCACAACGCTTACTGGATAATCCGCGTCACGCCACGGCCACGCGGATCGGCTGCCGGTTCGGGCGTGTTGTCGTTGATCTTGATCGCCTGAATGTCGCCGTTGAAATTCTGCGCCTTCAGCGTATAGCCCTTTGCTTCGACGGCCTTTGCAAGCTCGCCGTCGATCGGCATATACGGCTCCCAGAAAATCGTGTTCGGCGGCAGCAACTGATGATGGAAACGCATCGCGGCGACCGCTTCCGGCAGCGGCATATTGAAGTCGTAGACGTTGTTGATCACCTGGAAGATCGACGTGAAGATGCGCGAGCCGCCCGGCGTGCCGATCACAAGCGACACCTTGCCGTCTTTCGTCAGAATGGTCGGGCTCATGGACGAAAGCGGGCGCTTCTTCGGTTCGATCGAATTGGCGTCGCTGCCCACCACGCCGAACATGTTGGCGACGCCCGGCTTCGCGGAGAAGTCGTCCATCTCGTCGTTCAGCACGATACCCGTGCGATCGGCGACCACGCCCGAGCCGAAGTAACCGTTCACGGTGTACGTGTTCGACACCGCGTTACCCCACTTGTCGACGACCGAGAAATGCGTGGTTTCCGCTTTCTCCGGCATCGACGTGCCGAGTCCCGGCTGCACGCTCTTCGTGTCCGACGGCGTTTCCGTATTGACCTCGGCGGCGCGCTTCGCGATGTAGGCGTCGTCGGTCAATTGCGCGACCGGCACCTTGTAGAAGTCCGGATCGCCGAGATATTGCGCACGGTCCGCGAATACGCGCTTTTCGATTTCCGCGATCAGGTGAATGTATTGCGGCGAATTGAGCGGCACGTCCTTGAAGTCGTCCGCGCGATCGGCTTTCATCTTCAGCAGTTGCACGAGGCCGATGCCGCCCGAACTCGGAGGCGGCGCGGTGTACACGCGGTAGCCTTTCCAGTCGGCCTGAATCGGCTGACGCCATACGGCCTTGTACTGCTGCAAGTCGGCCTTGGTGATGAGGCCGTGACCGCGCATGGACTCGGCGATCAGATCAGCCGTCTTGCCCGAATAGAAATCTTTCGCGCCCTGATCGGAAATCCGCTGCAATACGGCGGCGAGATCCGGTTGCTTGAAGTTGACGCCCTGCTTCAGGTTGCCAAAGTAGGTGTCGAAGTTCGTCTTGCCGGCGAATTCCTTGGCCGCCGCATCGCGGCGCTCCTGCAATTGCTCGCTGACCACGAAGCCGTCGCGCGCATAGTGGATGGCCGGTGCGAGCACCTGCTTCCATTTGAGCTTGCCGAAGCGGCGCTGCGCCTGCCACATGCCGTCGACGGTGCCGGGCACGCCCACCGCGCGATAACCGTACAGGCTCATGCCCTTGATGACCTCGCCCTTATCGTCGAGATACATGTTCTTCGTTGCCGCCAGCGGCGCGCGCTCGCGATAGTCGAGAAAGTACGGCTTGCCGGCCACGTACAGCGTCATGAAACCGCCGCCGCCGATGTTGCCCGCTTCCGGATAAGTCACGGCAAGCGTGAAGGCGATGGCCACCGCGGCATCGACCGCATTGCCGCCTTCCTTGAAAATCTGTTCGGCGGCATCCGCGCTGTACTCGTCCGCGACCGCGATGGCGGACGCGGTGAGAACCGCCGGCTGCGCTTTGACGGGCGGCTTCGCGACGGCCGGCGTGGCCTCGAGAAAGCCGAAGGAAACAGACAACACAGTGGCCAGTGCGAACACGCTGGCCGACGATCTGGCGTTGCGGAACAACCTCATTGTTAATCCCCCAAGACGACTGTTTCACCTGACGATAACGACAGTTCCCTTGGGCTTATAACATGCGAAGCGCCTCTTTGCGAAGCCGCGCAAATCCGTAAGGCACCTGCTGCGGCACACAAAGAGGCGTACGGCTTCGATTAAACAGCAGCCGCGGGCGTGAGAACCTGCGAGGCCACTTCATCCACTGCGGCGCGAGCGAGCTTGACGATTTCGTCGACCTCGTCGCGCGAAGTCACGAGCGGCGGCGCGAAACCGAGAATGTCGCCATGCGGCATCGCGCGGGCGATCAGGCCGCGTTGCAACGCAGCAGCCGACACGCGCGGGCCGACCTTCAGCGCCGGATCGAACGGACGGCGCGCGTCCTTGTCGGCCATGAATTCGAGCGCGGCCAGCATGCCCACGCCACGCACTTCGCCGACGAGCGGATGCGAATCGAACGCGGCATGCAATTGCTCGAGCAGATACGCGCCGGTTTGCGCCGCGTTTTGCGTAAGATTCTCGCGCTCGAGAATATCGAGGTTCGCCAGCGCCGCTGCCGCGCAGATCGGATGTCCCGAGTAGGTCCAGCCGTGCCCCATCGGACCGAATTCCTGCGAAGCCTTGTCGATCACATCCCACACGCCTTCGCTCACAATCACGCCGGAGAGCGGCGCATACGCGCTCGTCAAACCCTTCGCGACGGTGATGAGGTCGGGCGTCATGCCGTAGTGCTGCGCGCCCATCTTCGAGCCGAGACGGCCGAAGCCGCACACCACTTCGTCGGAGATCAGCAGAATGTCGTGCTTCTTCAGCACCTCTTGGATCGCGGGCCAATAGCCGGCAGGCGGCGGCAGAATGCCGCCCGTTCCCATGACCGGTTCGCCGATGAACGCAGCGATCGTGTCGGCGCCTTCGCGCGCGATCAGTTGCTCCAGTTCCTCGACGCAATATGCGACGAACTGCGTTTCGTTCATGCCGGCCGGCGCATTGCGATACCAGTGCGGACACGTGGTGTGCTTGACGCGCTCGATCGGCAGGTCGAAGTATTGATGAAAACTCGGCAGACCCGTGAGGCTGCCCGTCACGATGCCCGAGCCGTGATAGCCGCGCTGCCGCGAGATGATCTTCTTCTTGTTCGGCCGGCCCTTCACGTTGTTGTAGTACCAGACGAGCTTGATCTGCGTTTCGTTCGCGTCCGAGCCCGACATGCCGTAGTACACCTTCTTCATGCCCTGCGGTGCCCAATCGATGATGCGCGACGACAGTTCGATGATCGTATCGGTCGAGTGGCCGACATACGTGTGATAGTAGGCAAGCTTCTTCGCCTGCTCGTAAATGGCCTCGGCAACTTCGGTGCGTCCATAGCCGATGTTCACGCAATAGAGACCCGCGAAGGCGTCGATAAAAGACTTGCCTTGATGGTCTTCAATGCGGATGCCTTTTGCGCCCGTCACGATGCGGCCCGGCAGCGCGCCGCTCGCATGGTCGTGAGCATGCGTCGACGGGTGCATGAAATGCGCGCGGTCGGCGCTGAAGAGTTGATCGAGTTGTTCGGGCTGAGTCATCAAATGCTCCTTCGTTGAATGCGTGAATGAGTTAGGCGGCCGCGGCGCTGCGAGCGGGCAGGCTTTGCGTGACCGGCAAGCCGAGTTGGCCGAGGCAGAAATAGCGTGTTTCCACAAAAGGTTCGAAGCCTTCGGCGCCGCCTTCGCGGCCGAGTCCCGACGACTTGATGCCGCCAAACGGAATCGGCGCACCCGTGAACTTCGCGCCGTTCACCGAGACCATCGCGAAGTCGAGGCGCCGAATCAGTTGAAAGACCGTGTTCAGATCGCGCGCGCAGACATATGCGGCAAGACCGTACTCGGTGTCGTTCGCGCGCTCGATTACTTCGTCCAGCGAATCAAATGGCGTGAGTGCGGAAATCGGCGCAAAGTTTTCTTCGTCGTAGATGCGCATGCCAGGCGCGGCGTCGGCCACCACGGTCGGCTCGAAGAACCAGCCGCCGCGTTCGTGCGCCGATCCGCCAACTGTGATGCGCGCGCCCTTGGCTTGCGCATCGGCGACGCGCTGCATGGTCGTGTCGAATGCGGCTTGATGCATCAGCGGGCCGACGTCCACATCGGCTTCGAATGCCGAGCCCACTTTCAATGTGCGAACGGCGTCGCTGTATCGCGTGACGAACGTCTCGTACAACGGACGCGCAACGAAAATGCGATTGGCCGCGCAGCAATCCTGGCCCGACGTCTGGAATTTCGCGGCGATGGCGACGCGCACGGCCTGTTCGAGGTCGGCGTCTTCGGTGACGATGAACGGCGCGTTGCCACCCAGCTCCAGCGCCGTCTTCTTGATGCCCGCGTTTGCGACGGCCTGCATCACGAGCCCGCCGACGCGAGTCGAACCGGTGAAGCTCACCGAGCGCACGCGTGAATCGCCAACCAGCGTTTGCATCGCCATTTGCGGTTCGCCGAGCACCACGTTGAATACGCCCGCTGGAAAACCGGCTTCTTCGGCGAGTTGAGCGAGCGCGAGCGCGGAGAACGGCGTTTCGTGCGCGGGCTTCACGACGACCGTACAACCGGCCGCGAGCGCGGCGGCCGCCTTGCGCGTGATCATCGCGCAAGGGAAATTCCACGGCGTGATCAACGCGGCAACGCCCACCGGTTCGATCACGGTGCCCAGTTGCGCGCCGTCGATATGCGTGGGAATGGTGCGGCCATTCAGACGCCGCACTTCATGCGCGAACCATTCGACGAAGCTCGCGCCATACGCAATCTCGCCGCGTGCTTCGGCGAGCGGCTTGCCCTGTTCGAGCGAGAGAATCGCCGCGAGGTCGTGCTGATGGCGCAGGATCAGTTCGTGCCAGCGTAGCAGCAGCGCCGAGCGCTTCGCGACCGGCAGCCAGCGCCACGCGGAAAAGGCGCGCTGTGCGGCGTCGACGGCTTCCGTGATCTGCGCCGCGTCGAGCATCGGCACATGCCCGAGCACTTCCTGATCCGCGGGATTGCGCACGGCGACACTTGCCGCGCTTGCGCTATGCACCCAGCGCCCGTCGACGTAACACAGCGATTTGAACAGAACCGGATGACCCAGCAACATGACGACCTCCTGTGTGCGATGTATGTCTGTCACTGTACGTTGAGCGGCCTCGCGGTTTTTTCGGTTCGCGTGCGCCGAAGCCGGCGTTTTTTCCGTAATGCGCGGCGGCGCGTGGTGTTTTTTCGGCAGCGTCGCCGCGTGCTTCAACTGTCGTCGCCGGACGATTCGTCGGCCCAGTCGGGCACACCTTCGGGCATGCTTTTCACGACCTTCGTGACGATGTACGTGAAGTACTTTTCGATACCCAGTTCAGCCGTGAGCAAGGAATCGATAAACCGCTGATAGTGGTCGATGTCGCGCGCCATCACGTGCATCACATAGTCGACGCCGCCGCCCGTCGCATGGCATTGCACGACTTCGGGCGACGCGCCAATGCGTTCCTCGAAACGCCGCATGTCCTGCGCGGTATGCCGCGCGAGCGTGACCTCAACCACCACGCGCGCGCCCTTGAACGCGCGCAGCCAGTCGACGTCCGCGCGGTAACCGCGAATCACGCCGCTGTCCTCGAGGCGCTTGACGCGCTCCCATGCCGGCGAAATCGACAGATTGATTTCCTCCGCGAGACGCGACTTCGTGATGCGTCCGTCGCGCGCAAGAATGCGCAGAATCGCCAGGTCGTAGCGGTCGAGTTTCATCGCGCTCAGACGCTCACCGGTATGCCGCGCTCGACGACATCGGCGACCACCGCAACCGTATCGCCGATGCGCACGAGCCCCGGAAAATGCCGAGCCGCGAGCAGACCGCCGCGGCGTGCGCGATATTCGACCGGCGCAACGCCCGTGCGCGACGCATCGTAGATTCGCGCGATCACCTCGCCGCTTTCCACCATCTCGCCGAGGTCCTTGCACAATTCGAGCAGGCCGTCGTGTTCGCTCGTGGTGAAGCAGGTGCCGTCGGGCATATCGAGCAATGTGGTGGTGCGTGCCGCTTGCTCGCCCGGTTCCTGAACGAGAATGCCCGCGTGCTGCAAAAATCCTCGCACGCCGCGCACTGCGATCGCGACGCTTTTTGCGCTGGCCGTGCCGCCGCCGCCGAGTTCCGTCGATACGAAAACCTTGCCCGCTTCCTCGGCCGCGGTATCGAAGAGTCCAACGCTGTCCAGTTCCAGCATACGCATCGAATAAGGAGCGCCGAATGCGCGCATCGCCGCTTCGCAGCGCGCCTGCTGCCGCTCGTCGGATAGCAGATGGATCGCGGCAAACGGCACGAAATCCAGCGTGCGGCCGCCGGCGTGCAGATCGAGCACATAGTCAGCGAGCGGCAGCAAATGGCGCTGAAAGTAATCGGCGATCTTTTCGGTGACGGTGCCGTCCGGCTTGCCAGGAAAACTGCGATTCAGATTGCCGCGATCGATCGGCGACGTGCGACTGCCCGCGCGAAACGCCGGGTAGTTCATGAACGGCACGATAATCACGCGGCCTTTCACGTCCGCGGCTCTGAGCGTCGACGCGACTTGTGAAAGCGCGATCGGTCCTTCGTATTCGTCGCCGTGATTGCCGCCTGTGAGCAACGCGGTCGGCCCTTCGCCGTTGCGAATCACGGTGACGGGAATCATCACGGCGCCCCACGCGGACGCATCGTGCGAATGCGGCAGTTTTAGAAAGCCATGCTGTTCGCCGTCGACATTGAAGTCGACGGTCGGCTGAATAGGCGAGGCGCGCATATGCACTACTCCTTCACGAACAGCTTGCGCGGCGTATTGCAGAACGTCTCGACACCGTTCTCCGTGATCAGGATGCTTTCGGTAATTTCGAGTCCCCAATCGTCGAGCCACAGGCCCGGCATGAAGTGAAACGTCATGCCCGGTTCGAGCACGGTCTTGTCGCCTGGACGCAGACTCATGGTGCGCTCGCCCCAATCGGGCGGATAGCTCGCGCCGATCGGATAACCGCAGCGGCTGTTCTTTTCGATGCCGTATTTATGCAACATCGCGAAGAATGCGTTGGCGATGTCCTCGCAGGTGTTGCCTGGTTTGGCCGCGGCAAGACCGGCCTCGATGCCTTCGACCACCGCGCGTTCGCCGTCGATGAAATGCTTGGGCGGCTTGCCGAGAAACACCGTGCGCGACTGCGGACAGTGATAGCGCTTGAAGCAGCCGGCGATTTCGAAGAACGTGCCCGCGCCTTTCGCGAACGGCGTGTCGTCCCACGTGAGATGCGGAGCGGCGGCGTCCGCGCCGGTCGGCAGCAGCGGCACGATGGCCGGATAGTCGCCGCCGTAACCGTCCACGCCGCGAATGCCCGTCGAATAGATCTCGGCCACCAGATCGTTCTTGCGCATGCCCGGCTCGATTCGCTCGACAATGCGCTCATGCATCGCCTCGACAATACGCGCCGCCACGCGCATATATTCGATTTCGCGCGGCGACTTCACTGCGCGTTGCCAGTTCACGAGGCTCGTCGCGTCATGCCACTTCGCGTTGGGCAGATGCTGGACGAGCGAGCGGTAAGCCGCTGCGCTGAAATAGTAGTTATCCATTTCGACGCCGATCCTGAGCGCGCCCCAGCCGCGCGCTTCAATCACATCGCGCGCGAGGTAGTCCATCGGGTGACGCACGGCGGACTGCACATAATGATCTGGATAACCAACTATATGGTCGTGCTGCATGAACACCGTGCGCTTCGCGCCGTTTGCGTCCTGACCGCGGCCGAACCATACCGGCTCGCCGTCAAGCGCAAGCAGCACGCATTGGTGCACGTAGAACGACCAGCCGTCGTAGCCGGTCAGCCACGCCATATTGGTCGGGTCCGACACGATCAGCAGTTCGATCCCGGCGGCCTGCATCGCCTTGCGGGTCTTGCCGATACGTGCGTCGTATTCCGCTCGTTCGAACGGCAGGCGTACAGCCAACGCCTGATCGCTCACATTGCGTTCCAGTTGAGTTGTCTCGGACATCGTCCCCTCTTAGCGCTCTACATCGTTACGAAAAACGGTTCCTGCGTTCGCGGCTCGCGCACGCTGCAAGGCGAGCGCGGCAATCGCCGTGTCCTGTGCGCCGGTGCCGGTGAGATCGCAGATCGTCACGTCCGTATCGCTCGTCCGGCCCACGGCCTTGCCCGCGATCACTTCGCCCAGCTCGGCAATCGACGCGTCGGCCTTGATCGCGCGCGCATTCAGCGCATGATGCAATTCGCCCAGCACGCGCGTTTGCTGCACGCGATCGCAGATGTAGCGCGCCGCCGCCAATGCCGCCGGCGCGATCTCATTCTTGTGCTCGGCGTCCGAGCCCATTGCGGTGATATGCAAACCGGCGTGCAGATGCGCGGCTTCGATCAGCGGCGTGCGGCTCGGCGTCGTCGTGATCGCGACGTCCGCTTCGGCGAGCGCATGAGCGACATCGCGTGCGGCTTCGCAGCGCACGCCGAGCGTTGCGGTCATCTCTTCGGCAAACCGCTCTGCGTTGGACCGATTGCGAGCCCACACGCGAACGTGTTCGACGCGGCGCACCAGCATCAGCGCCTGCAATTGCAGACGCGCCTGTTCGCCCGCGCCGAGCACCGCGACTTGCGGCGTGTGCTGCTTCGCGAGCCAGCGCGCCGCGACCGCGCCGGCGGCTGCGGTACGCACCGCCGTCAGATAGCCGTTATCGAGCAGCACCGCTTCGGTCAGGCCGGTCTTCGCGGACAGCACCAGCATCAAGCCATTCAGGCTCGGCAAACCGAGCGCCGGGTTATTGAAGAAGCCCGGACTCACCTTGATCGCGAAGCTGTCGAAGCGCGGCAGATAAGCGGTCTTGACATCGACCTCGCCGTTTTGCGCGGGCAGATCGAGACGCAGGATCGGCGGCATCGCGACATCTTCCGTGGCCAGCGCGAGGAAGGCGGCTTCGACCTGATCGATTGCCGCGAGATCGAGCGGCACGAGTTCGCGAAGCTGCGCTTCGCCGAGCAATGTGATGGACGTCATGAGCTTTGATGAGAATGGGATTGCGCGGGCATCGCACTGACGATGCGGCGATGCAGATCGATGTCGATATTCGCGCCGGTCACGATGATGACCAGCGGGCCGCGTTCAGCACGCGTGTCGTGCAGCGAGCCGTCGAGCAGCGCGGCGAAGCCCACTGCGGCCGCGCCTTCCACGACGAGACGTTCATGCTGATAGGCATGCACGATGCCGCGCGCAATCGAGTCCTCATCGAGCAACAACGTGTTGTCGATGAGATCGCGCGTGAGCCGGTACGTATAGCGGTTTTCGAGGCCGATGCCGCCGCCGAGCGAATCGGCCAGCGTATCCAGCTCTTCGACAAGCACGGGGCGTCCCGCTGCGAGACTCGCATGCATGGCTGCGCCGCGCGCCATCGTCACGCCCGTCATGCGAATCGCGCGATTCGCGCTTCGGGCCGCGAACGCAACGCCCGCAAACAGACCGCCGCCGGACAACGGCACGACGATATGCGCGACGTCCGGCAACGCTTCGACGATCTCGAGCCCGATGGTCGCCTGCCCCGCGATCACGTTGAGATCGTCGAACGGGGGCACATAAGCAAAGCCTTCTTCGCGCACGAGCCGCAGCGCTTCATGTTCCGCATCGTCCTGGCTCTTGCCGACAATGCGCACTTGCGCGCCGAGCGCGCGCACGGCCTCTACTTTGTTGCCGGGCACGAGCGCCGACATGCAGACCGTCGCCTCGATACCGAGCGCACGCGCCGCATGTGCCACCGCACGCCCATGATTTCCCGTCGATGCAGTGACGACCTTGCGACAGCCCTGCTCGACAAGTTGAGCGAGCGCGTTGGTCGCGCCGCGCAGCTTGAAGCTGCCGGTGGGCTGCACCGTTTCGAGCTTGAGGAACACCGGCGCACCGGCAATGGCCGACAGGCTCGGCGATTCCATAAGCGGCGTGCGCAACACGCGCCCCTCGATACGGCGACGCGCGCGATAGACATCGGCCAGCGACAGAACAGCGGACATGAACTCGGCCCTGCACGAAAGGGTTAATTCGATGCCTGCGCTGCTTCACGACGACTAACGCGTCATGCCGGCTGCGGCCGCATCGTTTGAATGCAGCCCAGTCTAATGTTCTAAAAAACGATTTCTATTGTCCTAGTTCATTTCGCGCACACTGCGCGAGCCATGCAGCGTTTATGTGAAATCGTGCACCTGAGGATACTGCTCGAACACCTCGCGCATCGTGTCGAGCGCCGCCTTGTAGGTATCGTCGCTCACTTCCGCGCCGACACACACGCGCACTGCGTTCGGCCGGTCCGCGCCGCGCACGAGAAACGGATCGGCGGAAGTCACCGCTATGTCGCGATTGCGCAGTTCCCGCACGAGCCGCTCCGCCTGCCAGTGCTCGGGCACGCGCAGCCACGCGGACAACGCTTGCGGATGGGCGCCAAGCACATAGCCGCCGAGCGTTTGCTGAAGCAGCGCCTGGCGTCGTCCGAGCCGTTCGCGCTGAACCTGCACGAGGCGCTCCGCTGTGCCGTCGACGATCCAGCGCGTCGCGACCTCGGCCATCGGCGACGTGGCCATCCAGCTACTCACGCGCAACACGCTTTCCGCGCGTAGCGCGAGTCGCCGCGGCGTGGTCAGATAGCCGATGCGCAAGCCCGTCAGCACCGACTTCGTCATGCTCGTGCAGTAGAACGACAACTCGGGGATGAGGCTCGCAATCGGCGTCGCGGCCTTGGCGGGCAACGGTCCGTAGACGTCGTCCTCGATCACGTACACGCCGTAGCGCTCCGCAATCCGTGCGATCGCCCGGCGGCGCGAGTCGGGCATCATCGCGACAGTGGGATTGTTCAGCGTGGGCGTGCAGACGAGCGCGCTGATCCGCTCGCTGTCGCACATCTCTTCGAAATGCTCGGGATGGATGCCGTATTCGTCGATCTCGAGTCCCTTGAGCGTGAAGCCGAGCACGTTGGCCGAGCCGATCACGCCGTGATCCGTGAGGCTTTCGCACAGCACGGTATCGCCGGGACCGACGAGCGACGCGAGCGCGAGAAAGATGCCGTGCGCCGCGCCGTTCGTCACGAGCAACGTATCCGCCGAAGCCGGCATGCCCAACGACGCGAGCCACGCCACGCCCGCCTGCCGATGATGCTCGAAGCCGGCAATCGGCCGGAATGCGCGAATCCACGGCTGGTCGTCGAGCGTGGACAGCGTCGCGCAGACCTTGCGCCACATCGCATCGTGCTCGGGCGTATGAATGATGCGCGCAATCGAAAAGTCGACCACCGAGCGCTCGGCCGTATCGAGCATGTAGTTCGACATGGTTTCCGTGACGCGCGCCGCAACGAAACTGCCGCGCCCGACCTCGCAGCGAATCAGCCCTTGCCGCTCGAGCTCCTTATAGGCGTTGGTCACCGTCTGCACGCTGATCGCGAGTTCCGCGGCGACATCGCGTTGCGGCGGCAGCCGCGCGCCCGCAGGCAGCGACGCGCTTTCGATATCGCCAGCAATCGCCTTCACCAGCCGTTTGTACTTCGACTCCACGCCGTGCACCGCACGCACCGCATCACGCCACTGCCCAATCACTTGCATCCTCCGTCATTCGATGTCGCGAGCCCGTGCGACGCGTTACTGCGCCCGTCCTGTCGTCGTATACCCTTGCCCGACAGCCGCGTATAAGCCCGCCGCGCCGCCTATTCCCGCTTCCCATACTGCCGCGAAACAGGCCCGGAAAATTATTGTCCTAGAGCAATCGGATTAAAAAATTGGCTTTGTATGCTGCATTCAAGGTTGCGGCGGAAGGCCGGGCAAGACGCCTAATTCATCACCTCATTCACCACTGCTATCAACGGAATCGATATGAAAGCGAAGCGCACTTCAGGATTGCTGGGAGCCCTCTGCGTCGCCGCGGCGACCCTGAGCATGGCGGCGCAACATGCGTCGGCTGAAACGACGTTGCAGCGCATCCAGCGCACCGGCGAAGTGCGTATCGGCTACGCGAACGAAGCGCCGTTCGCGTACACGACGCCGGACGGCAAGGTGACCGGCGAGTCTCCGGAAATCGCCCGCAAGATTTTTGCGCGGATGGGCGTGAAGAAAGTGGACGGCGTGCTGACCGAATGGGGCTCGCTGATTCCAGGCCTGCGCGCGGGCCGCTTCGACGTGATCGCGGCCGGCATGTACATCACGCCGGAGCGCTGCAAGCAGGTCGCGTTCGCGAATCCGCAGTATCAGATCCAGGACACGCTGCTCGTGCCCAAGGGCAATCCGAAGAATCTTCATAGCTATGCGGATATCGGCAAGCAGCCCGACATCAAGCTCGCGGTGATGGCGGGCGCGGTGGAACTCGCCAATTCGCGCGATGCCGGCGTGAAAGACGCCCAGCTCATGCAGGTGCCGGACACGACCGCGCAATTGCAGGCCGTGCGCGCGCGCCGCGCCGACGCCGCGGCGGGCACCGCGTTGACCATGAAGGGCCTCGCCGCGAAAGCCTCCGACCAGGTGGAAGCGGTTGCCAATTTCAAGGGCGACCCGAAGCACACCGGCTACGGCGCGCTCGCGTTCCGCCCGGAAGACACGGACCTGCGCGATGCGGTCAACAAGCAATTGCACGATTGGCTCGGCACGCCCGATCATCTGCAAACCGTCGGCGCATTCGGTTTCGACAAGACCAATCTGACGACGCGCACCGCCGCCGACATCTGCGGCAAGTAAGCGAGTCTCGGGCGTGCCGGCCACGCCGGCTCTGAATTCAAAGGCGTGTGCACACGCACATGCCGTCATGCAAGCGAGGACCCGCCATGCGTGAACTGTTTCCCCTGCTGCTTCAAGGCACACTCGTGACGGTCGAGATCGCCGCGCTGGCCACGGTGCTCGCGATCGCGATGGCGTTTATCGCGACCGCCGCCAAGCTCGCGCCGTGGACGCCGCTGCGCTGGCTCGGCAATGCGTACGTCGAGATATTCCGCGGCACCTCGTTGCTCGTGCAACTGTTCTGGTTTTTCTTCGTGCTGCCGCTGCCGCCGTTTCGCATCGAAATGACGCCGTTTACGGTGGCTATCGTCGGACTCGGTTTGCATTACGGCGCGTACGGTTCCGAGATTTTGCGTGGCGCGTTGCGTTCGGTGCCCGGCGGACAATTCGAGGCCGCGCTCGCGCTCAACATGTCGCCACTCACCAGAATGCGCCGCATCATATTGCCGCAAGCGATGATCAATGCGCTGCCGCCCGCGACCAATCTGATGATCGAGTTGCTCAAGGGCACCTCGCTCGTGTCGCTGATTACGCTCTCCGATCTGACGTTTCGCGCACGGCAACTCGACGAAGCGACCTTCAAGACCGCGGAGATTTTCATGCTCACGCTCGTCATCTACTTCGTGCTCGCGCAGATTCTGGTTGCGTTGATGCGGCATTTCGAGCGCCGCGTGAGCCACGGCATTCTCCAGAGGGCCGCCCGATGAACAGCTTCTTCGACCTGCATTACGCGGAGCAGATTCTGCCGGCGCTGTTGCGCGCGTCGATGTACACGATCTTCATCACGTTGATCGGCTTTGCGATCGCGCTCGTGCTTGGCCTCGTGCTGGCCGTGCTGCGGCGCAGTCCGGTCAAGGCCGTGTCGCGCACGGTGGGTTTTATCGTCGAATTCATTCGCAGCACGCCGCTGCTGATTCAGGTCTACGTACTGTTTTATGTGCTGCCGGTGTATGGCATCACGATGTCCGCATTGACGGCGGGCACTGTCGGTATCGCGCTGCATTACGCGTGCTACACGTCGGAGGTGTATCGCGCGGGACTGAACGGCGTGGCGCGCGGCCAGTGGGAAGCGGCGTGCGCGTTGTCGTTGTCGCCGTGGCGCACATATAGCGGGGTGATTCTGCCGCAGGCGATTCGCCCGGTGATTCCCGCGCTCGGCAACTATCTGGTGGCGATGTTCAAGGACACGCCGGTGCTGTCGGCGATTACCGTCGTCGAATTGATGCAGCAGGCGAAGAACATCGGCTCCGAAACGTTTCGCTATCTCGAGCCGATTACGCTGGCCGGCATCTTCTTTCTGTTAATCAGCATCACGTTCGCGCAACTCGTGCGGCGGCTCGAATACGGTCTGAGGTTGCCATGACCGTGAGAACCGACGTCGACACCCCGACCCCGCCGCATTCGGCCTTATCCGTGGAGAACCCGATGAAACGAGACGATCCCGCTTCCGTACTCGACCCGCAGGCCGGCGCACCGGGCGAGGCGCCCATGGTGCGCTTCGCCGGTGTCACGAAGCGCTATGGCGCGCTGACGGTGCTCGACGAACTCGACCTGGATATTGGCCGCAACGAGAAAGTCGCGATCATCGGTCCGAGCGGTTCGGGCAAGTCGACGTTGCTGCGCGTGCTGATGACACTCGACCCGCTCACGGGCGGCATGATCGAAGTAGACGGCGAGCCGCTCACGCATATGCGCAAGAACGGCGAGCTGGTGCCCGCATCGCTGAAACATTTGCGGCGCGTGCGCAGCAAGATCGGCATGGTGTTTCAGAGCTTCAACCTGTTTCCTCACATGACGGCGCTCGCCAATACGATCGAAGCGCCGATGCAGGTACTCGGCCTGTCGCGCAAGGAAGCGACCGAGCGCGCACGCGATCTGCTGTCGCTCGTCGGCCTCGAGGACAAATGCAATCACTATCCGTCGCAGTTGTCGGGCGGTCAGCAACAGCGCGTCGCGATTGCGCGGGCGCTGGCGATGCGGCCCAAGGTGATGCTGTTCGACGAAGTGACGTCGGCGCTCGATCCCGAGTTGTGCGGCGAGGTGCTGAACGTGATTCGCCGTCTCGGCAGCGAGCACAATCTGACCATGCTGATGGTCACGCATCAGATGGGCTTCGCGCGCGAATTCGCGGACCGTGTGTGCTTTTTCTCGCAAGGCAAGATCATCGAGCAAGGTCCGCCGCAGCAGTTCTTCAGCGCGCCGCAGCATGAGCGCACGCAGCAGTTCCTGCGCGCGGTGAAGGAAGCGGTGTAGCGTCAGGGCGGCGCTTATCGCGCCGCTTCATGCGGTCACGCGGTGCCGCGGCGGCCGCGTGCGATTTCATCGCCGGCGTCGTGCGGCAGGCGCGCCGTGACCGGAATCGACAGGAACGAGAACAGACCGACCACCACGAACGCCGGCCAGAAGTCGGAGAACACGATGCTCGAATGGCCCTGCACGTTATGCGAAATCTGCAGCACGATGCCCGCGATGGTCACGCCGAGCCCGAGTGAAATCTGCTGGATCACGCTGGCGACACTCGTCGCGCGGCCGACGTCGCGGCTCGGAATGTCGGCATACGCCAACGTGTTGAGCGAAGTGAACTGAAGCGACGGAAAGAAACCGCCGAACAGCACGACGCACCAGATCAACCAGTGCGGCGTGCCGGGAAAGAACAGGCCGTAGACTGCAATCGCCACGCCCGCACAGCCCGCGTTGAACATCAGTACCGTGCGAAAGCCGAAGCGTCCGAGTATGCGTGAGGCCGCCGCCTTCATGAAGATCGAGCCGAACGCGGAAGCGCAGGTGATCGAACCCGACACGAATGCGGTCATGCCGAGACCTTCCTGCAACGCGAGCGGCAACAGAAACGGCACCGCGCCGAGGCCGATGCGAAACAGCGATCCGCCCGCCACGCTCGCGTGAAAACTGGGAATGCGCAACAGGCGCAGATCGAGCACCGGCGCTTCCACGCGATTCGCGTACAGCACATAAATCACGAGCAGCACGACGCCGACGCCGCACATGCCGAACGACACCGGATTCGACACGAGTTCGCCGCCCACCAGCGAAAGCCCGAGCATGAACAGCGACGCGCCGCTCGCGGACAGCAGAAAGCCGGTCCAGTCGAGCGGGCCCGGATGTGCCTCGCGCACATTGGCGATGTGCTTGTTCGCCAGCCAGATGCCGAACAGGCCGATCGGAATATTGACGAAGAAGATCAGCCGCCAATGCAGATACGTCGTGATGAATCCGCCGAGCGGCGGACCGACCACCGGCCCGAGCAACGCGGGCACCGTCAGATAATTGACCGCGCGTATGAAGTCCGACTTCGGCACCGAGCGGAAAATGATGATGCGGCCGACCGGGACCATCATCGCGCCGCCAATGCCTTGCACGAAGCGCGCGACCACGAACATGCCGAGCGACGTGGACGCCGCGCACATCAGCGAGCCGGCCATGAAAATGCCGATTGCCGTGCGAAACACGGTGCGCGAGCCGAAGCGGTCCGCGACCCAGCCGCAGATCGGAATGAAGACGCCGAGGCCGATCACATACGCGGTGACGGCGAGCTTTAGCGTGATGGGGTCCTGACCGAGATCGCGGGCCAAGACGGGCAGCGACGTCACGATAACCGTGCCGTCCACGTTTTCCATGAACATCGCGCACGCGACGATCAGCGGGACGATGAAAGCGCCTAAAGCGAAGGGCATTGGCAGGGCGACGGGTGACAAGGCCGTCGGCGTAAAGCGTCGATTATGGCATTGCATCGGCGACGCATGTTGTTGCCGATGGTGCTCGTATAGACCTTGAACGACAAAGAGCCGGCATCGAGCCGGCTCTTTGTCGTGTGCGTCAAACGCGCTTAGCGAGGAGTCAGTGGGGACTCAGCGTGAAGCGCTGACGAGCGGCTGCAACTGCGGCAGGATCTCAGTCGTGGCGCGCGCCACGTCGTTCGGGAAGTCGATTTCGATCCACGGCGCGCCGGTCACGTCGGCGGTATCGAACACCTGGCTGCGCTCGAGCAGCAGGTCGCGCACGGCTTCCTCGTGCGGCAGGTTGGCCCGGCCGCTGTCGACATAACCCGCGACGATTTCCGCAAAGCGCCGCGCGGTTTCTTCGCGGAAACGGAAGAAGCCCACCGACTCGCCAATCGTGTCGTACTCAAGATTCACCGCAAGCTGCTTGCGCAACTCGACCGGCACGCCGTCTTTCAGACACAGTTTGACGGGCTCGTCGCCGGCTTCAAAGTCGCGGTCGATCAACAGACGGTTGACCGTTTCGCCCGCGACCAGCGCGGCCAGGATGCGCTCGTCGTAGAGCACGTCGGCGTCCATCAGCAGGACGTCGCCGCCGCGCGTGAGCGCCTCGGCCACCGTGTGCACCGTCAGCACGCTGCCCAGGTCATAGCGCGTGTTCAGCACGGTTTCGACCGCGTGCGGCCAGTTGATGCGCGCCAGTTCCGCCTGCACCGACTCGGGCTGAAAGCCGAGCGCCAGCACGACTTCGGTCACGCCGGCGGTTTCGAGCATCTGCAGATGCCGCTCGAGCAGGCTCAAGCCGTCGAACTGCAACAGGCATTTCGGGAACTGGGCTTCCGGCGGTTGCTGGAGACGCAGGCCGAGGCCCGCAGCGAGAATGATGGCACGCATGCGCGGTCCTTTGAAAAGATACGGAGTTTAATCGACAGCGGGAACGCGCCCAAGGGCACGCCGCCTTTGCCAGCTTCTTTCGCTGAAGTGCAAAACCAGCAGACCCGGCAAGCCTAGCAGGATTTCGCGCGCGCGCTTGGTCAGCGAGAGCGCGAGCGCCGCGTCCGGCGGCAAACCGACCAGCGGCCCGAGCAGCAGATAACCGCCTTCCTGCACGCCGAGCGAGCCTGGAATCATGAAAGCCGCGCCGCGAATCGCCTGGCCCAGGCTTTCGAGCAGCAGCGCGTCGACCCAGTCGACGGGATGGCCGAGAAAGCGCAGCGCGAGCCACACTTCCACCGTGCCGACGATCCAGCCGGCGAGGCTGAGCGCGAAGCTCGCCGCGACCCGGCCGCGCTCGCGGTACATGGCCTGCACGGCGGCGTCGACGGCTTCGGCGCGGTTCATCAGCCCGGACCAGTCGCGTTTGCCGAACACTTTCGACAATACGCCGAGCAGCCGGCCGAACAGCCCACGCCGCTGCGCATAATAAAAGCCGACGATCATGCCGCCGAGCACGGCCGTTGCGATCCACGTCGCGGTTTGCAGGTCGTGCAGCGCGCCGTGTGCGGCATAGGCGCCGAACGTCAGCAGCCCGAACAGCGCGAAGATGATTTGCGCGAGCGCCTGGGCCGTCGTGCTAACCGTGATGGCCGCGGCCGCGTCGCGCATGCGCATGCCGCGCTGCGACAGTTGCCGCACCATCACCACAGGCCCGCCGATCTGGCCGGCCGGCAGCAGGCTGTTCACGGATTCGCCGATCCAGCGGGCGAACAGCGCGTCGCGCACTGCAAGGTGCTGCTGCGGATGAGGCGCCCGCTCGCGGCCGCGCGGCAACAGGACGGAGATCGCGACCGCGTCGAGTGCGAGCGGCACGACGTGAAACGCCGCGACGAGCGCGAGCCCCCAGCCGGCCGCGAGCAGCGTCGAGGCGACCGAACCGAAACCCTGCCATGCGAGCAGGCCGACAAACAGCGCCGTCCCGATCGACAGCAGAATCAGGGCCGCGCGAGTCATGCGCGGTCCTTGCGAGTACCGCGGGTATTCGCCTGAGTCATTTGACGAAACACCTGGCGGAAGCCGAAATAAGCAATCGCGTCTTTCATGTTGGAAATCAAACGGCGCCACGGACGCATGTTCGGGTCCGTGACGTATTCAAACGTGAGCGATACGCGCATTTCATTCGGGCCGGCCGGCGTGATGCGATGGCGCAGCTTGTCGCCGTCGAAAAACACGAGGCCGCCCGGCGGAATTTGCACCGAGCCGGGTTGGTCCGGCACATCGGGATTGCGCGTATGCAATTCATAGTCGAGCCGGCACGACGATTCGTCGATCACGCCGAGCAGCAACGTGTAGCGGCGGCCGTCGTAGTACGAAGTGTCGTAGTGCCAGCCGATGTGATCGCCGGGCCGCGTGTAGTAGTAGAGCGCGTAGGCGTGCGGATCGTCCGCGGGCGACACTTGCAGCTTGTCGCCGCTCAGTTGTTCGAGCCAGCCGATCAGCTCTTTCGAGCGATACAGCTCGGCGATAAACGGCGCGAGGCGGTCGATCGTATGACGGCTCACGCTGCCGCCCTGCTTGTGGCCCGGCAGATAGTTGCGGTTCACTTCGTCGAGCAGCGCACGCGCGCTGTGCACGAGTTGCGCGGTGACTTCGGGCGCGAGGAAGTCCTCCATGTAGAGGAACGCGCCCTGATCGGCGAAGTCCTTGCGCAGCCGCGGAGTGTCGAATGCACGGGTGCGGCTCGCGACGGCACGGTCGGCGTCCGGCGCTGCCGGGGCTGCGGGAACTGCCGGGGCTATGTCCAGCGCAGCCGCGGCGTGTTGTTCGGGAATCGATGCGCTCACGTCGTCTTCGGCGTGTGTACTCATTTGCCTGCCCACGCCTGAGTCGTTTCGGTGGCAGCCGCAGCCGCCGCGGACGGCTGCGCCGTGCGGCGCACCACGCGCCAGTAGTCGATCATGACCCACACCGCGAAGAGCGGCGCGCCGATCGACGCGGCGACGACGAACGGCATCGTCACACTCGTCAACGTGACGATGGGCAGCAGATACAGTACGTCTTCGGTCTCGAAGCCGCCGACGGCCGCCTGCTTCGTGCCCGCCTTGCCCGCCATTTCCTCGATACGCATGCGCAGAAAGAAAATCAGCGCGACCGCGACGCCCGCGACGGCGCCAAGCCAGCCGGCGTCCACGGTGAAGCCGCCGAGATTCGACGCGCCTGCGCCGATACCCATGCCCATGAACAGCATGACGGTGACGAGCGCGTCCGAAGCCAGGTCGTAAAAATGACCGATCCGGCTCGTCTTGCCGCTGATGCGCGCAAGCTCGCCGTCGGTGTGATCGACAAAGTTTGAAAGCACGATCAGCACCGCGCCCGCATTGGCCCATGCGAAGCCGCCGCGCGCGAGGCACAGCGCGCCTGCGACGCCGATCAACAGACGCAGCGTAGTCAGATGATTGGGCGAAACGCGCGTGTTCACGAGCGGAGTCACGAGCCGGCGGGCCAGCCGCGCGTCCCAGGTCTTGGGCGGCGGCACATTAATTGGAGTGTGCGGTGTTGAATTCATAACCCGGAAATATATACGGGATCGCGAAAGATTGCTTTCTTCGCGTCAGTTTCTTTGCGGTTTATCGGGCTCGCTAATCGTTTGCTAACCGTTTGCCGGTAATTTGCTAATGCTTTGCCGACGACTTGCGATGATTTGTCACCTACAGCGAATGAAGCAGGATTTGCCGAACCGCGATAAAGTGCGAGTCCTGCTGGGCCGGCCTCGCGCGATCGCACCAATGCGCAACGTCTTCGCGAGCTGCCTGCTCTGAGTTTATCGCCGCGCCGCGCGTTGTAGACACGCTACATCGACACTATATCGACACTACATCGCGCCAGATCGACTATGCCGCCGTCCGTGCCATGAAACGCTTTTTTTCTTCTTCCGTATCGCGTGCCTTATGCCGTGCCGTCCTCGCTGTCTTCGCTATCGCGGCCGGCGCGCTGCCGCTCGCCGTGCATGCCGCCGCGCTCGACGCGCCGCTCGCCTGCAATGAAACCGGCCATCAGTTCATCGCCGATCTGGCCGGGCAGCAACTGATCGATCCGAAACCGACGCGCGTCGAAAGCAATTCGATCAACGCATTCTCTCCCGCGCAAGGCGCAGACCTCAGCGCATTCGGATTTCACGTCTTCGCGGTGGTCGGCTACGAAAAGGACGACCCGATGTTCCGCGTGGGAGACGGCGAGCCGGTCGCACGCTCGGCCTATGGCGTGGTCGTGTTCGGGAGCGAATCGAAGGTGAAGAACGCGGTGACGTCGGCCGGCGGGACGGCGATCGTGCACCGCGTGGCGCCGCTCATCACGGCGATCTTCTGCAAGCGGAGCTGAGGCGGCGCATGGGCGCCCCGCGCATGGGCGATTCGATGCAGGCGCGCGCCGCCTCGGGTGCGAGAGTTACAGCTTGATCGACGTCGGAT
This sequence comes from Paraburkholderia sp. RCC_158, assembly GCF_041355255.1. Lineage (NCBI taxonomy): Bacteria > Pseudomonadati > Pseudomonadota > Betaproteobacteria > Burkholderiales > Burkholderiaceae > Paraburkholderia > Paraburkholderia sp. RCC_158. Next base: position 480,066 of record NZ_JBFUPM010000001.1, read on the forward strand.
CGGCCGTCAGATAGCCGACCGTCGCGCCGAAGCGGTCCTTATAGTTGGCGCGCACGAGCGGATCGAGCGTCGCCTTGACCTTGTCGTGCAGCGGACTTTCCCAATCGCCGACGTGCTGGAAATTGCTCATCACGTAGGTCCAGCCGTTGATTTCATCGACCGCGTGCAGGCCTGTCGATTCCGCGCCGGCCGGACATGACAGCACGCGCGAGAGCGTCTTCGTGTCGACGTTGTACGCCCACAGGAAGTTGTTCACGTGCATGCCGCTGTCCTCGCCGATGAACAGCGTGCGCAGCTTCTCCGAAAACTTGAGGTTGTCCGGGTTCGCGATGCGCTCTGGGTTCGCGGTGTTGCCCAGCGCATCCGCCGTGGAGAGATCCTCGCCGACGAGCGCCGCGGGCGCCGCCATGTCGACCGGCACCCATTCGCTATTGATCGCGCCGCCGCTGCGGTCGAGCTGGGCGCCCTTCATGTTCAGCGCGTAGACCGCGCCGGCGCTGATGGTCCTGTCGACCGCGACATCCGTCGATGCCGCATTGCCGCGCACCATCGACTTCTCGATACGCGACATCGCCGAATACAGCACCTTGTCCTTGATATTGACGGTCGTCCCTTCGAGTTTCGTGAAGCCCATGCTCGCGCCGGCAAGCGCCGCGTAGCGATGCGTCTCCAGGAAAGTCGCGGCCTTGTTCATGCCCGGCTTCACGCGAATCCAGTTGAACGTGCCGTTGAAATTGATCTTCGTGTACGACGGGTCGGCGGGATCGGCGGTCTTGACGTCCATGATGTCGGCCGCGGTCAGCGTGTTCGCGAGTGCTTCAATTTCGCTGCTCGTCGCGTGGCCCAGGTTTATCCACGACAGCGTCGCCGCGCCCGCGCCGCTCGACGACACCTGCGTCCATTTCGCGACGTACAGCGTGCCCGCCGACAGGTCCGCTTCGCGGTCCGCGATGAACATGAAGAGGCCGCCGTTGGTGGCGTCGTCGCCCATCAGCACGGTGCGCTTGTCCGGCATTACCTGAACCAGTTCGTGCGAGATGCGGCCAAGGCAGTAATGTTTCTTGATGCTGCCGGTGCCGTCGGGATTCACGGTCACTTCAGGCAAATGGCCGTAGTGATACGGATTCGCCGCGGTGTCGCTGCCGTACAGGTTGCGGCTAAAGCCCTTGAACTGGCTATTGGAAGAGATCGTCGCCGCGTCCGGCTCGTACTCTTCGCTCGACAAATGCGTATTCCACGGCGACAGGCTTGCGCCGCACGTGATCCACAAGCCATGCACCTTCGACGTATCCACGTTGTGATAGCCGACCAGCGTGAGCTTGCCGGTCGCCTGGTCCTGGTCGAGCGTGAGCACGGCAATCGGCGACGGCAACTGGCCGTACATCGACACCAGACTCTGATCGCGCGTGGCGTATTCGAATTGCACGACAGCGAACACCGCCTTGCCCTTGATGCCCTTGACCGTGGGATTGTCGAGGCGAATCAGCGAGCTGCCGTCCGGGCAATCGGAATAGAACTGGCGCTCCTTGCCGGCCACGGATTGATCGACGATCGGCTGATTGTTGATGTCGACGTAGCCGCCCGCGAGAATCGTCCCGCCCTGAATGTTCGGCACCATGTCGCCGGTGATGAAAAACGGCTGATACGACAGTTTAAACGCGCGGCTGCTGCCGTCGCTCAACTGCACCGTCAGCGTGGAGGCGACCGTGGTCTTTGCCATCGCCGCGGGGTCGGCCAGCGTCGGCGCGGCCATCGAACCGAAAGCCGCCGACACGAAGCTGGCAACCGGTTTAACCGTCGTCGCGAGATCGTTGCTGCTGCCTCCGCAGGCGCTCAACATGGACGCGGTGGCGAGGCCGCCTAATGGCAGCATCGGTACACCGGCAAACAGTTTCAGGGCCTTGCGGCGGGAGAGATCGAACGGCTCTGCCATGTTGTCGTAATCCTGGTTGTGGTGGCGTGGGTTGACTCACAGCCGGCACGACCCGGATCGAAACCATGGTTCACACTCGCGCCGCTATGACGCGAGGATTCTATGAAGCGAATGTGAAAGTATATTGACAGCCGTTAGTAATAGTTGCGGCGCTTGCCCTGCGCTGCTCATTCCTTACCCTGCGCTGCTCATTCCTTTGCGAGCGGGATTTTCAGCCAGGACGGCGGAATTCGTTTTCGACCCACGCCGAAGCGCTCGCCTTGCTCAGCTTGAAATTCGGCGCGACCTGCACTTGCGCGAGCTGCTCGCCGAAAGTGTCGAGTGCGGTCAGCAGCGCGTACGGCTCGTCTTCGTCGGGGACGATGTCGAGCGTGATGTCGAGTTCGTCGTTGCCGTCCGCGCTCGGCACACGTACGGCCTTGTGAAGCTGCGCGCGCAACTGCTGCTCATGACGGCGCAATACTTCCGACGCGGTTTTGACGAGCGTGTTGAATGCGCCGGTGTCGAGCGGCTTCGGGTCTTTCTTGTTGCGGCCCATCGTCCACGGGCCGACGAGCGCGGGTTCCGCTTCGCCGTCCTTGATCATTGCGACGGCCCAGCCTTCGTCGTCTTCGTTCTTGATGACGCGCGCGGTCCAGCCGTCGTCGCGCCAAAGACGGTCTTCGTGGACCACGTCCAGCTCGCCTTCGAGTTGCGCGGCGTCCGGTGCGGACGAGCCTTCCGTCGTGGAAAGAGCAGGATCGGACGATGGAAGGTTGGGGTCGGTCATTGCAGGTTCACTCACTTTCGCTGGACTAGTACACATGTCGAGCCTGCAATTCTACCTGCCTTGAGCGCGCGGAACGTCGCACTATGACGAACGGACAAGTCGAAGCGGGCATCTGGCGATTTGCGCGGCCGCTTGTAAAGCCTCTATAAAAGCCGCTCAAAAACGCAGCGACGTATCAGCTTGTAACGGAAGTGACGGCGCGAATGCGTGCTGGGTATACTCGGGCGTCCGCTTCTTGCTCGCGATTGAAATCGTGCTTGCAGCACGATTGTCAAACCGGCGAAGAGCGGCTTTGTCGCGAAGCGTGCATTGCGTTGGCCGCTGCATTAGCCAGCGCATTGATTAGTGCACGTCATGCTTCGCCCGCCACAAGTTCCCGCGCCCGACCACGGACGCCGACGACATCGACATGAAACGAATCTTTCTGCTCGCTTCCACCACCGCTGTCATTACGACACTCGCGGCTTGCGGCTCGTCCAGCGGACCTTCCGCGCGCGACCCGTCGCAGCCCATGATCTATGTGTCCTCGCAGCGCGCGCCCGCGTACGTCGCGAGTTGCCTGGAAAGCCGTTTGTCGCGAGTGCGTCTGTCGCGCGTCGGCACCGCGACCGAAATCGCAGTCGGCTCCGACTCGAACAATTCGTACTTCGTCACGCTGACGCCGTCGAACGCCGGCTCCGTCATCAAGGTGATGCATCCGGCCAATGCGCCCGACGATCCGCCGGAACCGGAAATGCGCTTTAACATTGCGCGATGCGCGACGTGAGGTTTGTGCGAGGCATGCTCGTTCTCATGTGATGCGAGCATGGATCGCGCTTCGCGCGCCATGCCGGGAGATGAACTTTTAGTTCGGCGTCCCGGCTATTTTTTTGGGCGGGCATCTGCGAACATAGCCGCCCTTTCTTCTTCACGCGGCGCGGCGCGCCACTCATTCCGATGGCATCGAGCAACGCACATCACGCAACCGGTTTCGCGGCCGGCGCCATTGCCGCGGCGCTCGTCATGCACACGGGCGGCGGCCACGACGGCCTGTTTTATCTCGGCGTACTGATGAGCTTTATCGCGGGCGTCGCGGGAAGCACGGCGCCCGACTGGCTCGAAGTCGCCTGGTGGTCGCGCAAACGCAAGCTGTGGATCACGCACCGTACGTTGACGCACTGGGGCATCGGCTGGATCGCATTGCTCGCGGTTTCATACTTCCAGCTCGGGCACTCCATCTATGCGGCCGCAGCCTTCGGCTTCGCATGCGGCGGACTGATGCATCTGCTCGCCGACTGGCCGAACCCGCTCGGCGTACCGTGGATCGCCGGACGGCATTCGTTGAATCTGTGGAATAGCGGACATTGCGATCTGATCGTGGTCGCCGCTTCATGGGCCGCGGCCTGGTTTATCGGGCGACATGTGGGGCTGCCCGGCACGCACGAACTCGATGTGCTGAAGCATCTGCGGTTCTAGTGGCGCGCTTCATGCCGAACGTGCATCGAAGCGCCGCTCGGCTCACGCGTCCCCCCACGCTGTTTAACGCATCGCCGCAGCATAGTTGGCCGGCGTAACACCGAGCAGGCGCACGAAAGCCCGCGTCATGTGACTCTGATCGGCGAAGCCGGCCGCAGCCGCCGCGTCGGCAAGCGATACGCCGCGCGCTATCAATTGCCGCGCCAGCACCACGCGCCGTTGCATCCGGTACGCGTGCGGCGGCAAGCCCGTTTCGTGCGCGAAAGCTCGCAGTAACTGAAAGCGGCTAATGCCCGCTTCGTCGGCGAGATCGGCGAGTGTGAGGGGCGCGGCGGGGTCGTCGTCGATGCGTGCTTTCGCATGCGCGATAGTCGCAACCGAACTCGTGCCCAACATACGCGCATGACCGGTTGCCCGACACGTTGCATGCGCGGACAGCAAATGCGCGACCAACTCGACCAGCGCCTGTTCACACGCGAGATCGTCACGCGCGGAAGGCTGCACGGCCATCGCAAACAATCGTTCGAACAAATGCTTGAGCAGCGGATCGTGCGCGACCGGCTGCGTGAGCTCGACCTCGCGGGCTTCGGTCGCGTTCAGTTCGGCTGCGGCGCTGATGAGCATCGACGGCTCGAAATACAGCATGTGCCACGCGCGGCCGCGCTCGTCGAGCGGACTGCCGTCGTGCACTTCGCCGGGGTTGACCATGATCGTGTCGTTCATGCGCGCTTCGACGGGACCGCGGCCGCTCGCCGACTTATGTCCACCGCTGACGATCACGCCCACGCCGAACCGGTCATGCGAATGTCGCGGAAACGCGCGCGCGGTTTCGGCGACGGTCGCCTCGACGCCGGCAATCGCGCAACGGGGCATGTGGACGCGGCCACGCGTCCCGTCGCGCGCCGGCATCAGCGCCGCCCTTCGTCGCCGCGCTCGCCTTCGCGGACCTTGCCTTGCGAGACGCTGCTGCCGGGCGGCACGCTATGCGTGAGCCACACATTGCCGCCGATCACCGAGCCGCGCCCGATCGTCACGCGTCCGAGAATGGTCGCGCCGGCGTAGATCACGACGTGGTCCTCGACGATAGGATGCCGCGCATTGCCTTTGATGAGCGTGCCGTCGACATCGGCGGCAAAGCTCTTCGCACCGAGCGTCACCGCCTGGTACACGCGCACGTGCTCGCCGATGATCGCCGTTTCGCCGATCACGACGCCCGTGCCGTGGTCGATGAAAAAACTCGGGCCGATCGTCGCGCCCGGGTGAATGTCGATGCCGGTCGCGGAGTGCGCGATCTCGTTGATGAAGCGCGCGAGCAACGGCACGCCGAGACGATGCAGCGCATGCGCGAGACGATGATGCGTCATCGCCCATACGCCCGGATAGCAAAGCAGAATTTCAGTGATGTGCTGCGCGGCCGGGTCGCCGGTGAACGCGGCCTGAATGTCGCTGACAAGCAGCGCGCGAATGCCCGGCAACTGCGTGCCGAACTGGCGAGCCACTTCGAAGGCGCGCTCGCGCAACTCGGCCTCCGGCGTTTGCGCGTGTTCCGGCAGAAATCGCAGCGCACGGCGAATCTGTTCGGCGAGCAAACGCAAGGTGCTTTCTAACGTATGGCCGACGTAGTAGTCGACGGTTTCGTCAGTCAGATCGGGCGCGCCATAGTGCGTGGGAAACAGCGCGGCACGCAAGCCGGCGACGATGCCGACCACCGCTTCGCGTGACGGCAACTCGCGAATGCCGAGCGGATGCCGCGTGCGATGCAGTTCTTCACGCGACGCGCGCAAGTCCGCGACGATTTGTTCGAGGCCCCAGTTCTGGGAAGGCACATTAGGCATAAACGGACAGCGCCGTGCGGCGAGCACGGTATCGAGTGATTGTCCCGAGAGATTACCGCGTTTTGCGCGGGCTCGCGCAGCATTGCGCGAAGCGCGAGTGCGAATGCAAGTCCAGGCGCAACTGCCCGCTCAGATGGTCACGCTGCTCGCGTCGATCCAGCGCACGGCCCAATCGCGCGCATGGGCGATGGCCGTGGCTTCGTCGGGGAAGCAAAGGTCGGTTGGAAAAAAACGGTTGGCGACGAGCTCGCCGTCGCTCGAGCGCGAGATGACCACGTAAGGCTGCCACTTGCCATCGCCGGCGCGCGCCGGTGCGCAATTTAACAAATAGCCGCGATGTGTGAATGCAGCATCAAAGTGCATATGTCACCCGCCCTGACGGCCCCGTAGAATGTTTTAAGTAAGCCCGCGTTCATCGCGCCGCGTTTGCAAACAGCGGCAGCAATTCCACGCCGGAGTATGATCATACTCTGTAGAAAATGCGCGTTCATTAAAAAAAACGAAAGACGCGCGAACGCAATCGCCCTGCAAAAGGAACGGACCTTGCTCTCGGGGACCTCACTTCCTGAAAGGAGAATGCATATGAACAGCGCTATCGACAATTCCGCAGACGCGCCCAAAGCAACCGTCAAAAGCCACTCATGCAGCGCGGAACTGTATAACGACCGCACGCACGACAGCACCGTGGACACCGACGGCAAGAACCACGAAGCCGCGCGCATTGCGGGTCAAAGCCCCATTGCCGTCGACGAAATCACGACCAGCAACGCGACGCTCGTCAACAGCGTGGCGGAAGCGCTCGACGGCATGGCGGGATTCGACAGCCGGGTCGGCGGCAATCATCTGCTGCTTGCGCTCGAGCCTGGCTATACCGTCGTCGACAAAGGCATGGTCGAGCCGCAGGGAATCCATTCCGCAGAGGATCTCTTCGACTATTCGCGTGCGGGCGAGAATCGCGGTGAACGCGGCCGCATCCATTATGCCCTTAATCATTTGCGGCCTACGCGCGTGATCGAAATACATCGAGTTAGATAATCATGTGGTTTGCGCGCGTGTTTGAATCACGGCGATGAAGCCGAGCGGTCCGGAGATAACAGCGCGCACGCCGTTTAAATAGCAATGCGCGTTTTTTATCGGATGTCTTCGATTACAAACCGGTGGTTGCGAGACCTGCTCGCCGCCGGGCGTTTTTCTGCCATGCGGCCCGGTGCACAATCGGCGCACATCAACTCGACGGAGCGGTAAATGAAAAAGATCCTCGTGATCGGCGCCACCGGCACACTCGGCCAGGCAGTGAGCGCGGAGCTGAAGGCTCGGCATGAAGTCATCGAAGTGGGCGCGACGCGCGGCCAGTATCAGGTGGACAGCACGGACCCTGCGAGCGTCGAGCGGCTCTTTCGCGAGATCGGCAAGGTGGATGGCGTGGTCACGGCCATCGGCAAAGTGCATTTCGGACCGCTGCCGCAAATGACGAGCGAGCAGTTCTGGGTCGGCCTGCGCGACAAGCTGATGGGACAGATCAACGTCGTGCTCGCAGGGCAGAACTATGTGAACGACGGCGGCTCGTTCACACTGACGAGCGGCATTCTCGCCGACGAACCGATCCGCGAAGGCGCGAATGCGACGACCGTCAATCTCGCGCTAGAGGGTTTCGTGCGAGGCGCGGCGATCGAACTGCCGCGCGGCATCCGCATCAACGTCGTGAGCCCGACAGTGCTGAGCGAATCGATGGAAAGCTATGCGCCGTACTTCCGCGGCTTCGAGCCGGTCACCGCGCAACGCGCCGCGCAAGCGTATCTGCGCAGCGTGGAAGGCGCGCAAACGGGGCGCGTGTATCGCGTCGGCGAATAAGCCTCGCGTGTGGGCCCACGTGTGAGCCGCGCGCGATGCGCGGCTCCGCTCAATGCTTCTGCTCCTTCACGCGCGAGACGATCTGCGTCGGGCTCACGAACTGCAGCGCGATCAACACCCAGATCAGCGTGATCGCCATGTAGATCATCGCCATCGCGTCGATGGATTGCGGCGCGCGCACGCCCGTTGAAAACACCGCGTAGTACAACGCGACCACAAGCGTTTGCGTCGCGGGCCCAGCAGTGAAAAACGTCAGCTCGAACATGCCGATGGTCCGCACCAGCACGAGCAGCGCGGCGGCGAGCATGCCGGGCACGAGCAGCGGCAGCAGCACGTAGCGGAAATAGCGGAATGTGTTGGCGCCGAAGATGCGCGCCGCCGCTTCCAGATTCGGATCAATCTGCTCGATGAAAGGCGTCATCACCAGAATCACGAACGGCAGCGCGGGCACGAGGTTCGCGAGTATCACGCCGCTCAGCGTGCCGGCGAGGCCGACCTTGTACATCACGGTCGCCATCGGAATGCCATAGGTGACGGGCGGCACCATCAACGGCAACAGGAATATCAGCATCGCGAGGCGCTTGCCGGGAAACTGCACGCGCGCAAGCGCATAGGCCGCGGGCACGCCGAGCAGCACCGACAGCAGCACGACCGCGCCGACCACTTCGACCGTGACCCACAGCACGCTCGCCAGTTGAAAATCGCTCCACGCCTGCGCATACCAATGCAGCGTGAAGCCTTGCGGCAGCAAGGTGCCGAACCAGCGCGTCGCGATCGAGTTGACCGCCACCGTCGCGATCAGCAGCACGACGTTGACGAGGAAGAACACCATCGCGCCCCACACGATCACGCGCCACACGCGGCCCGGCACGCTCGCGCGCTGCTTCGCGCGCTTGTGGGGTTCGCGAGCGTCGTCGCCCTGCTGCGTGGATGCGGATCTTGGCCATGAGCCCGGCGCGCCGCGATGTTCGCTCGTCATCAGCCTTTGCCTCCTGTTGCCGGGCCGCTATACGACAGGCGGCGCGCGCCGAGCATCGCGACGACCACGAGCAGTTGCACGAAGCCCATTACCATCGCAATCGCCGACGCGAGCGAATAGTCGTAACTTTCGAACGCGGCTTCGGCGGCGGCAATCGACATCACGCGCGTCGGCCCTGCTGGCGCACCCAGCAGCACCGCCGATGGAAACACCGAAAACGCCTGCACGAACGAAAGACACGCGGCCATCGTCAAGCCCGGTATCAGCAGCGGCAAATAGATGCGGCGGAACTGCTCCCACGGACTCGCGCCGAGCGTGGCCGCGGCGCTCGCGAGCGTCGGATCGATGCCGGTCACATACGAGAGCGTCAACAGGAACGCGAACGGAAAGCCGGACACGATCAGCGAAATCAGCACGCCCCAGAAGTTATGCGTGAGCCGCACTTCGCGCGTATAGAGATGCAGGCCCTGCAGCGCCTGCGGAAACCAGCCGTTGGGTCCGAAGTAAGTGAGCATGCCGTCGGCGATCAGCACGGTGCCGAGCGTGACCGGAATCACCAGCAACGTCGTCACGAACTTCTGATAACGCGAATGCCGACGCAATGCGAACGCGACCGGCACCGACACGCCGACGTTGATCAGCGTCGCCGGCACCGCGAGTTTCAGCGTGACGATGATGGTCGGCCACATCGACGTGTCGGTGAAGAACGTCAGATAGTTGGCCCATGCACTGCCGCCGTTCATCGGCCTGAACGACAACGCAAGGCCGTACGCGAACGGATAGATGAACAACGCGACGATGACGAGCAGCGCAGGCGTAACAAGCCATGCCTTGCCGTCGCGCTGTCTTGCGCGAGCGGTGCGAGCGGTGGGCGCGGTCGGCGGAACAGGCGCGGGATACGTCGGCGTATTCATGTTTATGCCGCCTCTGCGTCGTAGACGAGCGTGCGCGACGGCGGCACGCGCAGGCTGATGCGCTCGCCCTCTTCGAATTCGCCGGCCACGCGCGCCCACAATTCGCCGAACGCGGTCTTCACGCGCAGCAGCGAACTGTTGCCGCCATATTCGACGACGGTGACCAACGCATCGAACGCGTTCTCCGCGCCAGGCGCCGCGCGTTCCATGTCTTCTGGACGCAGCGCGACGCTCACGCGCTTGCTGTTGAACCCGGCCATCGGCGTGCCGATCAGACGCACGCCGTCTGCGCTCACCAGAACGCCTTCGCCTTGCGTGCCTTCGAGTGTGAATTCGGCGACATTGCGATAGCCCATGAAACGCGCGACATGCAGATTCCGCGGACGCGTGTACACCTCTTTCGGCGTCGCGACCTGCTGCACGACGCCCTCTCTCATCACGACGATGCGATCAGCCATTGAAAGCGCTTCGTCCTGATCGTGCGTGACGTACAGCGTCGCGCGTTCGAGCTGGCTGTGAATGCGCCGGATCTCCGCGCGCATTTCGATGCGCAGCTTCGTGTCGAGATTCGAAAGCGGTTCGTCCATCAGAATCAGCGGCGGCTCGATCACGATGGCGCGTGCAATCGCCACGCGCTGTTGCTGGCCGCCGGAAAGCTGTCCCGGCAACTTGCGTTCGTGGCCGACGAGCTGCACGAGTTGCAGCGCCTCACGCGCGCGCCGCATGATTTCGCTTTTGCCGACGCCGCGCATCTTCAGACCGAAGCCGACGTTGTCGAGCACGCTCATGTGCGGAAACAGCGCGTAGTTCTGAAACACCATGCCGAAGCCGCGTTTTTCCGGCGGCAATACGTCGATACGTTTGTCGTCGAGCCAGATGCCACCGCCGCTCAACGGCTGCAAGCCGGCGATGCAGTTGAGCGCCGTCGACTTGCCGCAGCCCGACGGTCCCAGCAACGCGATGAACTCGCCGCGCCGGATGTCCAGATCGAGCCCTTGCAGCGCCGCGATCGACTGGCCTTCCGCATTCGTGAAACTGCGGCTCACCGAATCGAGCCGCAACTGTTCAAAGTGATGCTTCATGGCGGTTCCCTGATGCGCGCGACCTGTCACGGGTCGCGCGCGAATCGCACTGGCATGAGTGGAAGCGCGGGCTGTCCGCCGTGGCTATTTGGTTTTTTGCGCACCCACTTCCGTGTCCCACTTCTTGAAGGCGGCGACCATCGCCGCTGCATTGAGCGGCAACGCGTGCGGACGTTCCGCGAGCAGCTTGGCGTACTCGGGACGTCCGTACTTCTTCAGGACTTCCTGGCTATGCGCGGGCGCTTGTGCTTCGGTAACGCCCTTGATTGCCGGTCCCGGATAGAAGTAACCGTCGTCGTAAGTCAACGCCTGCTGCGCGGGCTCGAGCATGAAATTCATCAGCTTGTAGAGCACGTCGAGCTTTTCCTTCGGCACGCCCTTTGGAATCACCATGAAGTGCGCGTCGTTCACCCACGTCATGTTGTCGAACGCCTGCACGCGAAATTCGGCCGGCACGATGCCGAGCGCGCGCGGGTTGATGTCCCAGCCCGTCACCGTCACCGTCATGTCGCGCGTGCCCTCGCCGAGTTCTTTCATGACCGCCGACGTGCCGCCTGGATAGTACGGAATGCACTCGTTCAATTGCTTGAGGAAAGCCCAGGTCTTGTCCCAGCCGTTGATCGGGTCCTGTGGATTTTTATCGCCGAGCACATAGGGCAAGCCCATCAGAAACGTGCGGCCTGGTCCCGAGTTCGCGGGCCGCGCGTAGATGAGTTTGTCCGGGTGAGCCTTGCACCATTGCAGCAGTTGCTCGGGCGTTTTCGGCGGATCGCTGACTTTGGCCGGGTTGTATTCGAGCAGCGGTCCGGCCGGCATATACGCGACTTCGAGGCCGAAGCCTTGCGCGAGCTCCTGCATCTTGCGCGGGCCGGGCGCGTACTTGTCGAGCACGCCGGGGAACTGCGCGGCGTTATCGGGCAGCAGCTTCGTCCAGAGGTTCTGTTCGATGCCGGCCGCGAGCGCGTCGGTGCCGGTCAGCACGAGGTCGATGTCCGACCGGCCCGCCCCCTGCATCGCCTTGATCTTGCCCGGCAACTGCGGCGCGGGCGCGTTCGTGTAGGTGATATTGGCGACGAGGTTCGGGTACTTCGCCTTGAATGCCTCGAAGCCCTTTTGCGTGAGTTGAAGATCGCCGGCGACGTCGACGATATTAAGCGTGACAGGATCGGCCGCAAACGCGGCGGACCCGAATGCGGCGCTCGCCGCGAAACATACCGACACCAGCCTGAGCGCCAACCTGTGTGAAACAGTCATTGCGTCTCCTCGCTTCTTGGTATGAGGTCCGCCGGTCGAGTGCCCCGAGCGTCTCTTTCAACCCTTGCAACATAGCGAAGCGGAACAGCCGATGTCAAGCAAATGTGCTTGCTGGCGCGTAGCACTGGATTTCGCTGCGCGAGGCCCGAAGGCCTTTGCCGTCAATGATTTGACGAAGTTGTATACGAGGGCAAACCCCGAGCCGCTGATTCGCCGAGGCAAGCAGCGGGCGTTTGTCAGGCAACTAGCCCTCCTGAGCAAACCGTGCGCGCGGCGTTGTGATTGTCATCAGCCGCCGCGCGCGCCTTGCGTGTTCACATACAGCGAGTAAAGGCCGTGGCTCGCCGCCATGAAAAGCCGGTTGCGATGACGCCCGCCGAAGCACACGTTCGCGCAACGCTCCGGCAATGCAATATGGCCGATCGGCTCGCCTTGCGGCGTGAAGATGCGCACGCCGTCGAGTTCGTCGGTGCCCATGCCCCAACCGCACCACAGGTTCCCGTGGATGTCGACGCGAAAACCATCCGGCGTGCCTGGGCCTGCATCGATCAGCACGCGATTGTTCGAGAGCGCCGCGCCCTTGCCGCCGGCATCGGCATCGACGTCGAACGCACGGATCTTGCGCGGCTCGCCGCGCGATTCGACGATGTAGAGCAACGACTCGTCCGGCGAAAACGCGAGGCCGTTGGGTCCGAGTATGTCGTCGGCGACCACGCTCACTTCGCCCGACTGGCCGTCGATGCGATACACGCAAGCCGGCAGTTCCGACTCCTGCTTCTCGCCTTCGTAGAAGCCGTCTATGCCGAAGGTCGGATCGCTAAACCAGATCGAGCCGTCCGATTTCACGACCACGTCGTTCGGCGAATTGAAACGCTTGCCGCGATAACGATCCGCCAGCACGGTGATCGAGCCGTCGTATTCGGTGCGCGTGACGCGGCGCGTCAGATGCTCGCAGCTCACGAGCCGGCCTTGGCGGTCGCGCGTATGGCCGTTCGCATTATTCGACGACTGGCGGAACGTGCTGACCGCGCCGCTCGTTTCGTCCCAGCGCAAGATGCGGTCGTTGGGGATGTCGCTCCACAGCAGATAGCAGCCATCGCCGATCCAGACCGGTCCCTCGGACCAGCGCGCGCCCTGATACAGGCACTCGACCGACGCCGACGCCAGGATCAGCGACTTGAAGCGCGGATCGAACACGCGCACGGAAGGATCGGGATAGCGTCGGCTGTTGTCGGTCATGCTGTCTCTACGTGGATGGATTGAGCGTGGATTGAGCGGTCACGTCGCGCGCTCGTATTCTCTTTCGAGCGCGAGCAGCGTGCGCGCGGCATCGGCGATCTTCGCATGATGTTCGGGCGGCGTCGAACTGAGCAGCGGCAGCAGCGGCCCCATGTCGGCGATCTGCGCGAACGTGACCGCGTCATGCAGCACGCGGATCAGCGAGATGTCGTCGCGCAAGGTTTCGAGCGGAAGGAACGCGTCGTACAGGCGCTGCGCGGTGTCATGGTCGCCGCGCTTCGCCGCGTGCAACAACGCGGTCACCATGCGCGGCGCGATGCAGCCGGAGCCCGTCGTCCATGCGGCGAGGCCGAACTCGCGCAGATGCACGAGCGCCGGGCGCTCGCCCATGCCCGATACGATCTTGCCCGCCGGCACATGTTGGAGCAGCCGGCGCAGATACGGATCGTCAGCGGGATTCTTGCGGACGATCGCATACTTGACCGCCAGCAATGTGCCACGCTCGACAAGCCGCGCGAGCGTCTCCACTTCCACATAGTCTTCGCTCTTGATGTACAGCGTGAGCGGAATGCCGGCTGCATCGACGATGCGCGTCAGCCCCGCTTCGACGCCCTCCGAAGTCGTGAAGCCCGCGAGCGGCAGCACCATCGCCGTGCGGTAGCGGGTCTGCGCGAGAATCCGCGCCTGATCCAGCATTTTTCCGTAGTCCGGGCCGATTGCCGGAATGACGCGCGTGTCGTCGCTCGTGCTCTCGGACAGCATATCCAGCAAGTCGCGATATTCGCTCACGGCGACGTGATACAGATTGGCGTTGCCGCCATAGAGCAGCGTGCGCACGCCGCCCGCCTCGATGTGGCGGATCAGCGCGGCGTTCTGAGCGGCGTCGAGTGCATGGTCCGCGCGGCGCGCCAAAGGCGGCACAGCCATGACCGACGCAGCGAGTTCGCTGTCTTCGAATGGGGATTCGTTCATGAGACGGGACGGGAGTCGAGTGGAGTGGAATGGAATGGAATGGAAACAGGCTCCCAAGGTAGCATCGGCCGCGAGAAGTTGTCAAACAACTTTGCGAGCGATAGCGCGGGCGCGAAGGGTTCGCGTTCGCGGCGAAATGCCCAAACGCAGCGCATCGCCTTTTATATGACAATGCGTGCGAGGACCGTGAATAGCGTGAGGAAGCAAAACTGCATCGCAAATCGGTGATTGCGGTAATAGCCGCGATTTGGCAAATGAGGTCGTTTTGCGCGTTTGATTGGCAGTCGTCGCAGCGCGGGGATGAGGCCGCGAACCGGCGGCGCAGCGCTAAACCGTTGCTGCGTGCGGCTCGCGGCGGCATAGGGCGCCAGAAGGCGCATAACTGCGATCCCGACGAGCGGATTTACTGCCGGCAGCAATTATGCAGAGGTAAAGCCCGGATTAATGCCGGCAGTCTCGTGCGGGGCTCTTTCTGTGCAACAGGCTTTTAGTGATAGATTGCGATTAAAGCAGCCGTAAATAAAAACCTGCGCAAATGACCTACCGGATATTTGCGAGTCTGAGAGAGTCGAAATTGTCGCTACATTTTATCGAGCAGATGGCGCCGCTACTGGACGCCGCCGACGAGGCGGCGTGGTTCGGTGCCGTCGCGGATCTCGCCGAGACGTGGGGATTCGACCGGCTTCTGATTGCCATGCTGCCGCGCCCGACCATTCGGCTGGAAGACGCGTATGTGCGCAGCACCTATGCGCCCGCGTGGCGCCGCACTTACGACGAGCAGGGTCTCGTGCACATCGACCCGACCGTCGCGCATTGTGCGACGCGCTCCACGCCGCTTGTCTGGTCGCCGGAAATCTTCATCACGGCGCCGCAGCAGTCCATGTACGAGGAAGCTCGCGCGCACGGTTTGCGCGCCGGCGTGACATTGCCGATTCACGGCCCGAATCAGGAAGCCGGCATGATGTGCTTCGTGAACGACGCAAATCCGACCGACACCTTCTGGCGTCATATCGACGTCGTGCTGCCCAACCTTGTGCTACTGCGCGACCTGGTGATCGACACCAGCCAGCGCCATCTGCATACGCACACGCAGACGCTGTTGCCGAAGCTGACGCCGCGCGAACGCGAGTGTCTTCAATGGACCGCGCGCGGCAAATCCACGTGGGAAATTTCGCATATCCTGAACTGCTCGGAAGCCGTGGTGAACTTCCACATGAAAAACATCAGGACGAAACTCGGCGTGAATTCGCGGCGCGCGGCAGCCGTGATTGCGACGCAACTCGGGCTTATTGACCCGGGTTGAGCAAGGCGGCGGCGTCGCGGCTATGCAGCACGCGCTCGGCGCGGCCGAGGTCCGCATCCGAGACGGTCTTGGTGAAGTACAGCCCCAGCAGGATCGAAACCGGTGCCGGGATTTCCGCGCCGGATTCAAAGCGGCTGCCGCGCGACTGGGTGACGCCGAAACGCGCCCAGAAACGGCGCTGGCTCTCTTTTTTCTTTTTGCGGTAAGCAATGATCAAGACCCGGTCCACCGCCGTGGAAGGCTCCGCCGAACGCGTTTGGAGGCCGGTTTGCGGTTGCCAGTGATTGTCGAGAAGTTCCATTTTCGTGTCCCGTCGGTTGAGTGCTGTTGCTATCTCAAATTCTGCGTTATCCGATAAGCATGCACACCTATCCAGGTAGATAGGTGGCGGAACGATTCAGAATGCATAAGTTTTCCTGCGTATTGGTTTTCCCCAACACGTTCAGGAGAACGTCATGCAAACAGCAATCCGGATTGGAATGCGTCAAGAGTTCGACAACGAGGACATCAACGAGATGTACCGCCTGCGGGCGCGGGTGTTTCACGGCCGGCTGGGGTGGGATATTCCGACCATAGCGGGCATGGAGATCGACGGCTACGATGCGCTGGGACCGCATTACATGCTGATTCAGGGCGACGACCGGCGCGTGCGCGGCTGCTGGCGCCTCATGCCGACCGAGGGGCCGAACATGCTGAAAGACACCTTCCCGCAACTGCTGCACGGCGCGGCGGCGCCGGTTGGGCGGCACATCTGGGAACTGAGCCGCTTCGCGATCGACACGAGCGGCGAGGAGAAGTCGTTCGGTTTCGCCGATGTGACGATGCAGGCGATCCACGAGTTGGTCACGTTCGCGGACCGCATGGGCATCACGCGCTATGTGACGGTGACCACGACGCCAATTGAACGGCTGTTGCGCAAGACCGGCATTGAAATCAGCCGGCTCGGTTCACCGCTGCAGATCGGCGTGGAACGCGCGGTAGCGTTGGATATTGCCGTGAGTCCGAAAACGCGCACGGCTCTGTTCGGGCCGATGGCCGCGGCCGCTTAGCTCCTCCACTGCTTCGCTGCTCCGCCGCCTGGCTGCCGGCCGCCGGCCATCGCAACTGTCCACGCGCTGCTAACCCTGCTCGATCCGCGCGCGGCGGATCACGCGAAGCTCCCTACGAACCAAACATCCGTTCGAGCGCATTTTCCAGATGCGCTCGCATCGCCTGCCCTGCCGCCTGCGGGTCTTTACGGCGGATCGCGTCGAGCACCGCTCTGTGCTCAGCCTGCACCAGGCGCTGCCGCTCCACGGTTTTCACGAGCGAGAGATTGCGCGACAGGTTCATGCTGAAAACAATCTGTTCCTCGATGAACGACATCACCGTGATGAAAAACGGGTTCCGCGACGCGCGCGCCACCGCGAGGTGGAACAGGAAGTCGTCGTGTGCGCCGATGCCGCGCGTCTCGATGATGCGTTCCAGTTGCTGCCACGCTTCTTCGATTGCGGCGATGTCGTCGGCGTCGGCTTTGAGTGCCGCATGCTCCGCCGCGCCCGTCTCCGTGACGATGCGAAATTCATAGCAACGGCGGATGTCGGACAGCGTTTCGAGCGGCGCAAAACGCCGCACGTCGGGATCGGGCCGCCGCGCGACCGTCGTACCCGAACCGTGGCGCGTCACGATGATGCCGTCGGCCCTCAGCCGCGCCAGCGCCTCGCGCACCGTGGGCCGCGAAGTCGAAAAACGCTCGGCCAGCGCGTGCTCGGTGGGCAGCCGCTGACCTTCCTTGTACTCGCCTTCGAGAATGCGATTCAGGATGTCGCCGTAGATCTTGTCGGGCAAGCCCGTCGTTTTGCGCTCGTTCATCGGCCGGGCGGATGCAGCTTGTCAGAGTAGGCTCCAATTGTAAGGCAAACCCTGGCGGCATTCGCCGCGTTTCACACGCCTGCAATCGGGTGAAAGGCCGCCGCACCTCGCTGCCAATGTGCGGTCTGTCCGCGCGGCTCCACGTCAAAATTTGTGAACCGCTTGATTTACATCCTGTCCGAACGCAAGTCGGTGGATCATGATCGAAATTTCGCAACCTGACGTGGAGTGGATATGTACACACGCATTCTTGTAGCGGTCGACGGCAGCCAGACTTCGCGCCACGCCTTCGAGGCGGCGCTCGCGCTCGCCAGATCGACGGGCGCTGTTTTGCAGCCGCTCTATGTCGTCGAAAATACGCCGATGTATTTCGAGGCGCCCGGCTACGATCCTTCGGTGCTTCGCAACCGGCTGATCGAACAGGGCAAGGAACTCGGCGTGGAGTTGGCGCGCGAAATGGACGCGCAAGGTGTGAAGGGCGAGATTGTCGTTAGCGAGGCGGCGTCGCTCGATGATGTATCAACCGCTGTGCTCAAAGCCGCCGCCGACTTCAACGCCGATCTGCTCGTCATGGGCACGCACGGCCGGCGCGGATTTCAACGGCTGATTCTCGGCAGCGTCGCCGAGCGCTGCGTGCGCCAGGCGCGCTTGCCGGTGCTGCTGATTCCATCGGCGGCAACCAAGCAGGCCGACGATCCGCACGCGGATATCTGAGGTCGCCGCAACGGCGTGCGGCATGCGGCATGCGGCAATCGGCAGCATCAAGGCTGCCCGCCGCGTTGCAATGCGCGATGAGTCACGTGATCGTCCAGCAAGCGCCGCATCGTCGCGAGCAGGATCGCGCCGTCCACGGGCTTGCGCAGGAATCCGTCGAAGCTCACGAAGGCGGGCGGGCTTGGTTCTCCCGAGACGAGTATGAACGCGACGTCGGCGAGACCCGGCAGCGTGCGCAACCGGTGGCATAGCTCGCTGCCCGACATGACCGGCATGCGCCAGTCGGCAACCACCACGTCGACCGGCGCGGCCATGAACTGCGCGAGCGCCGACTTGCCGTCGAGCGCCGTCTTTACTTCGTAACCCCCCGCGGCGCAGACGGCGCTCCATGCATCGAGCGCCTCGGCGTCGTCATCGACCAGCAGTACGGTTGCCATGTGCAATTGTCCTATCGCTTCGACGACCTGCTTCGCAACCCGCATGCCAACGCGCGCTGCCCGCTTGCGCGAGCCGGCGTGCCCGTAGGCAAGCCGCGAAATCAGGCTGTGAAACGAAGCCGGAAAGCGCGAGGCTGCCGCCATGCGGCATGGTTAATTGCCGCTCGCGAGAGCCTCGCGTGTTGCTGCCTGTTGTTGTTAACAATAGCAACTCAATCGCACCTCGGCAGGCAAACCGCTTGACGTTGCAACGTCAGCCGCGCGCGAGAGCAGCCGCGACGAGGCGCTGCTGTTCGTCGCGATGCGCGCGTATCGACGAGTGAGCGCCCGACGGACTTTCGCGCCGGCACACGTCGACAATGCGGCAGTTCGCCGGCACCGCCTGCTCGATTTCGTCGCGTACGAAATGCCATGCGCCGTGCTTCTTTTCCTCTTCCTGCGCCCACACCACTTCCTCGAGTTGCGGGAAGGCGGCGAGCGCAACGGCAAGCTCGCTCGTCGGAAACGGATACAACTGCTCGACGCGGATGAGCGCGGTTCGCGTGTCGCCGCCAGCATCGCGCGCTGCCTGCAAGTCATAGAAGAACTTGCCGCTCGACAGCACGACGCGCGTCACGTCTTGCGGCGAAGCGACGCCGCTATCGTGCAGCACCGGAAGAAACGCGCCGCCGATCAACTCGCCGAGCGGCGAATGCGAGCGCGCATTGCCATAGAGCTGTCCTTTCGGCGACATCACGACGAGCGGCTTCGGCTCCGCGCTCAACGCCTGCTCGCGCAGCATATGGAACCATTGCAATGACGTCGACGGCATCACGACCTTCATGTTGCCGCCCGCGCATAGTTGCAGAAAGCGGCTGACATACCCGGTCGAATGCTCGGGACCGACGCCTTCGTGGCCATGCGGCAGCAGCATCGTCAAACCGGAGCGCTGGTCCCACTTGTACTCGCCCGCGGCAATGTATTGGTCGATGATCACTTGCGCGCCGTTCACGAAGTCGCCGAACTGCGCTTCCCAGATTGCCAGGTGCGAGCCGGTCTGCACGCTGTAGCCGTATTCGAAACCCAGCACCGCCTCTTCGGTCAGCGGCGAGTTGACGATGTCGAACTCGCCTTGATGCACACCGAGGTTTTGCAGCGGCACATAAGGCTCGGTCGCGTTTGCGGTGTCGCTTGCCGCGTTGCCTTGCGAATGCCACACCGCATGCCGATGCATGAATGTGCCGCGACCGACGTCCATGCCGGAGATGCGCACACTATGGCCGTCGTCAAGCAACGTCGCATAAGCCAGGTTTTCCGCGAAGCACCAGTCGACGGCCGCGGTTTCATCGGCGACGCTCTTTTGCCACTGCGCGGTGATGTTGCGCAGCAACTCGTGCAGCCGGAACGCGGGCGGCGTGCGAGTCAACGCCGCGGTCAACGACTGCATGCGCGCGAGCGACAACGGCCGCGTGCGCTTTGTCCGGTTGCCGTGAGACCGTGACGAAGTTCGCGCGGACGGCGGCGTCGTCTGAAGCTCCTTCAACGCTTCTGCACGCAGCACGTCGAGCGGCGTGTCTTCGCCGATGGCCGCGTGATACAACTCGGTGACGGTCTGATGCATCGCGATCGCCGCTTGCTGCAACGGCTGCGTGAGCGCGGGGATGTCATGCTCCGAGTGACCCAGACGCCGATAGCCGATCAGGTCGATGATCACATCGGCCTCGTGCTCCATCCGGTATTGCAATGCGAGCTTCGCGGCGCGCATCACTTCGTCGGGACGATCGGCGTTCACGCGGATCACGGGCGCGTCGATCATCCGCGCAATGTCCGTGCAATACGAATACGCTTCGGCGTCCATCCGGTTCGGCGTCGTGAAGCCGATCTGATTGTTCACGATCACATGGATCGTGCCGCCCAATGCATAGCCGTCCTTGCGTGTCATGTTGAGCGTTTCCATCACGATGCCCTGGCCCGCGAAGGCGGCGTCGCCGTGCATGACGAGCGGCAGGCAGCCGAAGCCGCGATGCTCGTCCTGGTACGCGCGCGCCATGCCGCTCACGACCGGATAGACGCTTTGCAAGTGCGACGGATTGGGCGCAAGGAAGATCGCGACATCGCCGTCTTGCGTCTTTCTCACCGTGTTGGCGCCGAGGTGATACGGCAGATCGCGCTGCACGGCCGCGGCTTCCGAATCGGGATCGAGACAATCGACCAGCTTCGCCGGATCGAAGTCCATCACGTTGGCAAGCACATTCAGGCGCCCGCGATGCGGCATGCCCGCGAACACCTGCCGAACGCCATGAGCGGCAGCCTGATCGACGATTGCTTCGATGAGCGGCACGAGGCTCTCGCAACCTTCGAGCGAGAAGCGCTTCGCATGTTCGAATCGCGCCGCCACATGACGCTCCCACGTTTCAGCGGCCACAAGACGGCGCAGCACACGGCGGCGCGGCTCGCGCGCCGGCAACGGCGCAAGCTGCTCCGTCTTGAGCCACGCGGACAACTGGGCGCGGCGCTGCTGATCGCGGATGCCGGTCAGATCGAGGCCGATCGCGCCGCAATAGACGCGCCGCAATTGCCGCTCGAGTTCATGCACCGCAGCCGAAGGCGGCAGCAGCGGATTTTCGGCGCCGATCGGCTGCGCCGGATCGAGCCCATGAAACACAGGGTCGAGTTCGGGCACCTCGGGCACGGGCGCAAGGCGCAGCGGATCGAGCGACGCCTGACGATGACCGTGCTGACGGAACGCGTCGATGAAGCGCCGGACCTGCAGCGTCCGCGCTACCGGCGACAGGTCGCCTGCCGGTTCGATAACCGCGCCGGCTGGCGAGCGTGAAAGAACAATCGATTCGGAAGAGACGTGGGACATGTTGGATAGCGTGCGGAAGAAACCGTTAATCGGATTCCGCTGTCCGCATGCGAATGCTCGGGGCGTACGCCCGCGACGGCAACGCGACGGTTGGCCGTGATCTTCGGCAGACAGCGAAACGGGAAAGAGCGCGATGCGGATGCGGGCTTGCAGCAGCGCTCGGTCTTCTATGTGTTATCGAGCCGGTCCGCGCGACCGGCTCGTGTCTCCGTCCGTTGCCTGCCTCGACTTCTACTGGGCCGACACGAGCCAAGCACCCGCATCGCTGACATCATTCGAGCGATGCGCATGCGAGTCGCGCGTGACGCGACGTTGTTTCGACGTGGCGTCGTCGAGCTTGAAGGTGCTGACGGTCTGCGTGAGTTGCTGCGCCTGGTCTTGCAGAGCCTGCGCCGCGGCGGCGCTTTGCTCGACGAGCGCGGCGTTTTCCTGCGTCACCTTGTCCATCTGCGTGACGGCGTGGTTGATCTGCTCGATGCCTTCGCTTTGCTCCTTGCTCGACGAACTGATCTCGGCCACGATTTCCGTCACATGGCGAATGCTCTTCACGACTTCGCCGATGATCTGTCCGGCTTCCTCGACCATCTTGCCGCCGGTGCCGACCTGACTCACCGAGTCGGCGATCAGCTCCTTGATTTCCTTCGCGGCAACGGCGCTGCGCTGCGCGAGGCCGCGCACTTCGCTCGCGACCACCGCGAAGCCGCGCCCGTGTTCGCCCGCGCGCGCCGCTTCCACCGCTGCGTTGAGCGCGAGAATGTTGGTCTGGAACGCGATGCCGTCGATCACGCCGATGATCTCGACGATCCTGCGCGACGACTCGTTGATGGCGGTCATCGTGCTCACGACCTGGTTCACGGCTTCGCCGCCGCGCACCGCGACATCCGACGCGCTCGACGCAAGCTGATTGGCCTCGCGTGCGTTATCGGCGTTCTGCTTGACCGTCGACGTCAACTGCTCCATCGCGGCCGCCGTCTCTTCGAGCGAGCTCGCCTGATGTTCGGTACGGCTCGACAGGTCCATGTTGCCGCTCGCCACTTCGCGCGTCGCCTGGCTGATCGTGTCCGTGCCCTGGCGCACTTGCGCGACGATGCCGTGCAGATTGCCGGTCATGCGTTCGAGCGCGGTGAGAAGGCGGCCCACTTCATCGGTCGAATCGATGTGCAGATGATGCGTGAGATCGCCGGCCGCGACCGCTTCGGCGAGAACGACCGCACGGTTGATCGGCCGCGTGATGGTGCGCGTGATGAAGATGCCGGTCGCGATCGCGATCACCGTGGCGAACAGCGCAAGCAGAATCATTTGCAGCTTCGCGTTGTGCGCTTCGGCGACGGCTTCGGCGACATCGCGCGCCATCCGGTCCGCCTGCACGTCGACCATCTTGTCGACGAGAACGTAATAAGCGTCCTGCAGCCGCGCCATGTCGCCCTGATAGACGTCGCGCGCGTCCTGCTGCTGGTTCTTGCTGACCAGATCGAAGAAGCTCTTAACGCTCACGCCGTAAGCCGAGCGCGCGTCGAACTGCTGCTTGAAGAGCGCCCTGGTTTCATCGCTCGTCAGGTGCTTTTCGAGCTCGGCGTAGGCTTGCGCATTCGCTTTGCGGATCGCCGCGTAGTCGTCCATGTACTGCTTGGCTTTATCGGGCGACGTGGTCAGCAGCAGATTGCTCAGAATGCCGTTTGCCTTGTATCCGTTGCTCTTGATCTGATTGCTGAGCGCGATCAGCGTATACCGATTGCTGACGATCTCATCCATCTTCGTGTTGGTCGACTCGAGATGCTCGATACCGACGACAGCCGTGCCGACCAGCAGCGCGACCATCAGCGCAAAGGCGGAGCCAAGACGAACCCCGATTTTCAAATTCGAAATCTTCATGTGTCTAATTCCTTCCCCAACCGCTCGATAAAAGTTGTCGCGAAGCGCGCGCAGGTCACCGCATTGCGGCACCGCCCCCGCTTCGGCGTGAACACATCCGCCTCGTCTCAAGGCGGTTCACTCGATGACGCCGACATGGGCGCGTTGTAGTCCGCCCCTTTCTCGTTGCCGCCGCATTCTTCAGACAATATGACGACAAAAACTCCTAAACCTTGAGAGTGGTGTGCGCGAGAAAGAAAAAAATTCGCCAAACGTTTGCGAGTGCGCGGGAAAGTCGCTGGTTGACGCAAACGTTGAGTAAGAGCTCGCGCGGGCGGGAAAGCGCATTCGGACGCTTCCGCGTTTGGAGGACGCAAGGCGCGGCGTTCTGACGTCGCTCAAGAGGCTTGAGCGCGGGAGCGCGTCATTTTGCCGCGAAACGGGGGACAGAGCCGGTGGGACAATCAATCATTACCTCCTGACATCGGCTCAGACATGTTGACCCCTACCGTTGTGATTCCCGCCCCGCCTTCCGCCCCGACTTCCGCCCCGAGTTTGGCCCCGGCTCCCGCCGTTCAGGCCGGCTCCGCCGTCACCTCGCCCGCAGCGCGAGCCAGCCGCCGGGCGACGCCGCGTGCCGCCACGCGCACGCCCACCCGCAGCGCCGCGCGCTGCTCGAGCTGCTCGATGCGGCAGTTGTGCATGCCGCAAGGCTTGTCGAACGACGAACTTTCCAAACTCGAAACGCTGATCTGCTCGGCGCGCTCCGTGCATCGCGGGGAAGCGCTGTACCGCAGCGGCGACCGTTTCGACAACATTTACGCAGTGCGCTCCGGCTCGATGAAAACCGTCATGGCGCACCGCGACGGGCGCGAACAGGTCACGGGCCTGCGGCTTGCCGGCGAAGCGCTCGGCCTCGACGGCATCAGCGAAGACCGGCACGCGTGCAGCGCGCTCGCGCTCGAGGACAGCACCGTGTGCATCGTCCCCTACACCGCGCTCAAGTCGCTGTGCCGCGAAATCGGCTCGATGCAGGAGCGCCTGCACAAGCTGCTCGGCGAGCAGATCGTGCGCGAAGCCGCCCAGATGATGGTGCTCGGCTCGCTGTCGGCGGACGAACGGGTCGCGGCCTTTCTGCTCGACGTCTCCGAGCGCAACGCGCAACGCGGCTATTCGTCGGCGGAGTTCAATCTGCGGATGACGCGCGAGGACATGGGCAGCTACCTCGGCATGACGCTCGAAACCGTGAGCCGCACGCTGTCAAGATTTCAAAAGCGCGGCCTGATCGACACGCAAGGCAAGCA
Source organism: Paraburkholderia sp. RCC_158 (assembly GCF_041355255.1). Taxonomy (NCBI): domain Bacteria; kingdom Pseudomonadati; phylum Pseudomonadota; class Betaproteobacteria; order Burkholderiales; family Burkholderiaceae; genus Paraburkholderia; species Paraburkholderia sp. RCC_158. The sequence continues at coordinate 504,657 of NZ_JBFUPM010000001.1, forward strand.
CATTCGCATCGTCGATCTGGACGGCTTGCGGCAGGTCTAAACCCCGCGCACAGGGCCGGCCGCGGCCCTTTGCACGTTTTTCCGGCGGGTCTTTTGCCTTGGCATGGCAACTGCGAGCGGGTACAGTCTTTGTTTAGTCCGTCCCCCGCAAGGAGACCCGGCGAAATGAACCGCGATCCCCGCCCGCATCACCCGCTCGTTCAGCGTCTGATCGACGCGCGTCAAGTTACCGACGCTCTCTTCTCCATCGTCAAGCCCGAGTTTCTGTACGAAAGACCGATCCGCGAGCGGCATCGCATCGTGTTTTATATCGGTCACCTCGAAGCTTTCGACCGTAATCTGTTCGATCAGCGTCTGTTCGAACTGCCCGCTTTCGATCCCCAACTCGATCAGCTTTTCGCCTTCGGCATCGATCCGGTTGATGGCGGCTTTCCCACCGATCAACCAGGCGACTGGCCTTCGCTCCAGACCGTGCGCGAGTATGGCCTGCGCGCTCGCGAACAGATCGACCGCGAACTGCGCGCGCTGACCGATTCCGCGCGCGTCGATGCGTCGGAGCAATTGCTGAATGTCGCGATCGAGCATCGGCTGATGCACGCGGAGACGCTTGCGTACATGCTTCATCAATTGCCGCTCGCACAGAAAGTGACCGAGCTGCGCGAGCCTGTCGTGACCGGTCCGGGGCGCGCGAACGGCGTATCGTCGATGGTCCGGGTGCCTGCGGGCTCGGCCACGCTCGGGATGCGGCGCGACGGCGGCCGCTTCGGCTGGGACAACGAGTTCGGCGAATTGCAAGTGGACGTGCCGGCCTTTGAGATCGACCGCTATATGGTGACGAACGGCGCGTTTCGCGCGTTCATCGACGCGGGTGGTTATCGCGAGCCGAAGTGGTGGTCGGAGCAGGATTGGGCGTGGAAGGAAGCCGAGGGCATCGAGCATCCGGCATGCTGGTCGCGGCGCAGCGTCAACAGCGAACGTAACGGTGAAGACAGCGGCGAAGGCAGCGGCCGTCGCGACGAATGGACGTTGCGCACCATGTTCGACGACGTGCCCTTGCCGCTCGACTGGCCCGCGTACGTCAGCCACGCCGAGGCGAGCGCCTATGCGTGCTGGGCCGGCAAGGCGCTGCCCACCGAAGCGCAATGGCAACGCGCCGCGCAGGGCGCGCCGCACGTGGGCTCGGGCAACTTCGATTTCCGTAGCTGGGACCCTCGGCCCGTCGACGCTTATCCCGACAACGTGAGCGCATTCGGCGTGGAAGGCCAGTTTGGCAACGGCTGGGAATGGACGTCGACATTGTTCGACGGCTTGCCGGGGTTCGAGCCGTTTCCGTTCTACCTGGGTTACTCGGCCAATTTCTTCGACGGCAAGCATTTCGTGCTGAAGGGCGGATCGGCGCGCACCGCGCAGTGCATGTTGCGGCCGACGTTTCGCAACTGGTTTCAGCCGCATTATCAGTACGTTTATGCGGGGTTCCGCTGCGTGAGCGCGTGACGAATCACGCATAAGAGAACAAGCCTGCCGAAAAAACCGGCAGGCTTGCTTATGCGTCGCTTCCTGCTCGCGCGACTCGATCAGGCGTTGAAACCGCCGTCGATCGTCAAGCTCGCGCCCGTGACAAATGCCGCTTCCGGGCTGACAACATACGCGACCATCCCTGCGATTTCATCCGGCCGTCCATGACGCGGAAGCGCCATGAAACCGTGCAGCATCGACGCGAAATCGCCAGATTCAGGGTTCATGTCCGTATCGGTCGGACCGGGCTGCACGTTGTTGACCGTGATGCCGCGCGGACCGAGATCGCGCGCGAGACCTTGCACGAGTCCGCGCAACGCGGACTTGCTCATTGCGTACGCGGCGCCGCCGGGAAACGGCATGCGTTCGGCGTTGACGCTGCTGATGTTCACGATACGGCCGCCCTCGCCCATATGCGGCAACACCGCCTTCACCGCGACGAACACAGCGCGCACGTTGACTTGCAGCGTTCTGTCGAAGTCTTCGAGCGAGAACGTCTCGACCGGGCCCAGCGCGAGCACGCCCGCGTTGTTCACGAGAATATCGATCTTGTCGAATTTGCCGGCGACATCGTCGATCGCGCGGCTCACCGCGGCGGCATCGCCCGCGTCCGCTTGCAATGCGAGCGCGCGGCCGCCCTGCTGCTCGATGCTGCCGGCGAGTGCCTGCGCGGCCGCCGACGAACCCTTGTACGTGAACGCTACCGTCGCGCCTTCCTTCGACAAACGTTGCACGATTGCCGCGCCGATGCCCCGGCTGCCGCCGGTGACGAATGCAACTTTGCCAGTCAGATTTGCAGTCATGTCTTGCTCCAATGGGTGAGTGAGTGGAGAGCAGTATCGTCCTGACATTCCCCTTCGACTAGCGTGTGATCTAGACTATCTCTTTCAACTATTTGTCCGAAATCGCCGTGGAGCCTCTCAACCTGATCGAATCGTTTGTGCTCAGCGCAGAGCACCTGAGCTTCTCGGCGGCGGCGCGCCGGCTCGGCCTGACACCGGCCGCCGTGAGCAAGAACGTGGCGCGGCTCGAGACCTCGCTGGGTCTGCGGCTCTTTCAGCGCAGCACGCGCAAGCTCACGCTGACGACCGAAGGCGAGAAGCTGTTGCGCGAAGTCGCCGCGCCGTTCACCGCGCTGCAAGACGCGTTTGCCGGTGCTGCCGTCCAGGACGGCAGGCCGGCGGGCACGCTCAAGGTGAGTCTGGGACTGGCATTCGGCCGCGAATATCTGGTGCCCTTGCTGGGCGAATTCCTCGAGCACTATCCGGCGATCGTGCCGGATTGGCACTTCGACAACCGGCCCGTCGATCTGATCGCCGACGGCTTCGACGTCGCCATCGGCGGCGGCATTGAACTGACGCCGGGAATCGTGGCGCGCGAGTTGGCGCGCACGCATGTGATCGTGGCGGCATCGCCGGCTTATATGGCGACGCGCACGATGCCGAGGCACCCATCCGAACTGAGCGCGTTCGACGGAATCGTTCGCCGCTCGTCGACAACCGGCCGGTTGCGCGCGTGGACGCTGCAGAACCATGTGGGCGAGCAGTACCAGGCGGAGTGCCGCACGCGCATGATTTTCGACGACCCCGAAGCGATCGCGCACGCAGCGATGCACGGCCAGGGCGTCGCCTTCCTGCCGATGCCGCACGCAGCGCCCTGGCTCGCAAGCGGCGCGCTGATGCGTCTCTTGCCGGCGTGGTACGCGGACCAAGGACCGATATCGATCTACTACCCGAACAAAAAACTGTTGCCGGCGAGGACGCGCGTGTTTATCGATTTCGTCGTCGATGCATTTCGAAAGCAGAAGCTCGCCGCGAAATTCGACGGCCGATAAGGCGGCGCGTGTCCACCTATAACGCACATGCTACGATTATCTGCCGTCATCTCAGCGAGCTTTCCGCACTCATGCTCAGACTCGTTTATGTGCTTGTTTCAGCAGCGCTCGCCGCGCCGCTGCCGGCTTTCGCATTCGGAGGCGGGAATCCCGAGTACGACCAATGCATTCTGAATTCGCTCGCAAATAGCCAGAGCAATTACGCGGCGCGCGCCATTACCAATTCGTGCATCGCGCTCTACAAAAACGGTGCACTGCTGTTGCCGCGTGAAAGGGCCTATCACGTGTGTGTCTTGCAGAATGTGCAGAGCGTGCGAGGCGCGTTTGCAGTCAACGAAATCTTGCACGCGTGCCGTCGGCAGAATCCTATGTGAGGCGATGCGGACTCACGTTGCGCAACCGCGCTTGTTCTAATCAACCCGCCGCCCTAAAGCGCGACGCTTTCGAGCCGCGACGCCAGAAACTCCACGAATAGCCGCGTGCGCGCAGGCAGGCGCCGCGTAGGCAACCATAGCGCCTGCAACGGCAGCGGCGACAGTTCATAGTCGGTCAGGATCAGTTCCACGCGACGCTGCTGCACCAGTTCGCCAATCTGCCAGTACGCGGCCCGGCCAATACCGAGACCGCTCGCAACGGCGTCGTTGATCGCCGCCGTGCTGTTGCTTTCAAAGCGTCCGCGCACCTGCACCGACTCCTCCACTCCGCGTTTGCTGCGATAGCGCCACAGCGAGGCTTCCGGTAATGACGAGCGGATCACGCAATCATGCTGCTTCAAATCAGCCGGCCGCAGCGGACGCCCGCGCGCCTCGAGATAAGCGGGCGACGCGAACGTCACCCGGCGGATGGTGCCGAGCCGCCGCGCAATCAGATTCGAGTCAGGCGTCTCGCCGATACGGATGGTGACGTCCGCGCCGCTCGTCGCCGGATCGTCGTACTCCTCGGACAGATCGAGCGACGCCGTGAGTCGCGGATAGCGCGCGAGAAACGCCGCCACCAGCGGCGCGATATAGCGCGGACCGAAGAGCGTCGGACCGCAGATACGCAGACGCCCCGACACCGTAGTTGCGTGCTCGGCCAGTTCGGCGCGCGCCATCGCCAGATCGGCGAGCACCTGCTTGATGCGCGTGTAGAACTGCTCGCCCGCCGTGGTGAGCCGGCACTGCCGCGTGGTGCGCGCGACGAGCAGCGTTCCCGCCTCGCGCTCGAGCACTTGCAGCGAGCGGCTGACCGCTTGCAACGACCGGTCGAGCCGTCGCGCGGCTGCAGTCAGGTTGCCTTCCTCGGCAATCGCGACAAAAACCTCGAGGTCGCGCAGCGATCCATTATCCATTTTTTCGGGAGAAAGAGTCATTTTCCGCCCCGATTATCTATCAGAGAAGCGCGAGTAGCATACGAAGCATCGTTCTCGCGGAGCCACCTGCGTATGCCATCGACCAATCAGAGTCCTGCCGCCGTTGCGACGCCCGCATCCATCGCGACGCGCCCTTATGCGATTGCCGTCGGCATCGCGGTACTCGGTTTGTACGCGTCGCAAGCGCTCGTCAACGATCTCGCCACGTCTGTCGGACTCGGCGCGTGGGCCAACATGGTGACGATGCTGACGCTCACCGGCTACGCCGCCGGCCTGCTGCTTCTCGTGCCGCTCGTCGACCTGTTGCCGAACCGGCCGCTCATCATCGCGACGCTCGGCGCGCAAGTGTTGGCGCTCGCCGTTCTCGCCGCCGCTCGCGAGCCGGTGGCCTTCCTCGCGGCGTCGTTTTTCGTTGGGCTGACGTCGAGTGCGATCCAGATGCTCGTGCCCGTCGTCGCATCGCAAGCGCCGGAGGCCGATCGCGGCCGCGTCGTCGGCGACGTGATGAGCGGCCTGATGCTCGGGGTGCTGTTGTCGCGGCCGGCGGCGAGCCTGATCGCCGGCGCGTTCGGCTGGCGCAGCTACTACGCGATCGACGCCGCCGCGCTTGCCGTCATGTCGGCATGGCTGTGGACGCATGTACCGGACCGGCGTCCCGTTCATCAAAGCTCGTATGCCGCGTTGATCGGCTCGCTGCTGCATCTGATCCGCGACGAACCGGTGCTGCGGCGGCGCGCGCTGTACCAGGGTCTGTTGATGGTGTCGTTCAACCTGTTCTGGACGAGCGTGGCTTTGAAGCTCGCGAGCGCGCCGCTGCGGCTCGGCCATGTCGGGGTGGGTCTGTTCGCGCTGGCCGGCGCGGGCAGCACGATCATCGCGCCGGTCGCGGGACGTCTTGGCGACCGTGGCCTCGACCGGCAAGCGACCATCGCCTTCCACTCGATCGTCGTATTGGCAAGCTGCATCGCGCTGCTCGGCGGAAGCAGCGGCCTGTCGCCGGCCGCTTCGCTCGCGCTCCTCGTGCTCGCGGCGCTGCTGCTCGATCTCGGCGTGATCGGCGATCAGGCGATGGGGCGCCGCGCGGTCAACCTGCTCAACCCGCAGGCACGCGGCCGCGTGAACGGCCTTTTCACCGGACTCTTTTTCGTCGGCAGCGCAATCGGTGCGCTGCTCGCGGGGCCCGCATGGGCGTTCGGCCACTGGATGGGTGTGTGCATGGCCGCCGCGGCATTTGCGCTCGCGGCTAGCGTACTGCATGTCGTGCAGACGGCAGCGCCGACGCGCACGTCGCGCACGGCGCCTTCTGGTGCCGAGCCACGCCCTTGATATCGCACCTTTCCACTTGAGGACAAACCGATCATGGATGCAACCCGTTCTACTTTCCGCTATTCGACGGTGAACGTCGACGGCGTCGACATTTTCTATCGCGAGGCAGGGCCGAAGGACGCGCCGACCCTTCTACTGCTGCATGGCTTTCCATCGTCTTCGCGGATGTACGAACCACTCATGCCGTTTCTCGCGCCGGAGTTTCGCGTTATCGCGCCGGACTATCCGGGCTTCGGCAATAGCGAGGCGCCTTCGCCCGAAAGCTACGCGTACACGTTCGACAACATCGCGCGATCCATCGAACTGTTCACCGAAGCGTTGAAGCTCGATCGCTACGTGCTGTTCATGGCCGACTATGGCGGCCCGGTGGGATTCCGGCTTGCGATGGCCCGGCCGGACAAAGTGAAGGGCATCGTGATTCAGAATGCCGTCGCGCATGAAGAAGGACTCGGACCGCTGTGGGAAACGCGCAAGGCATTCTGGAAAGACCGCGCGCAACACGAAGCGAGCTTGCGGGCCAATCTCGCCTCGCCGGATGCGTTGAAGCTGCGGCACGTGGGCACGAGCCCGAACCCACAGCGCTACGACCCGGACAACTGGCGCGACGAAGAACAGTTTCTCGCGCGCCCCGGACAGGCCGCCATGCAGACCGACCTCTTCTACGATTACCGCACGAATCTTGAATCGTATCCGCGCTGGCAAGCGTGGTTGCGTGAGCATCGGCCGCCTACGCTCGTGACCTGGGGCAAGTATGATCCGTCGTTCACCGTGCATGGCGCCCACGCCTACAAGCGCGACGTTCCGGACGCAGAAGTGCATGTGCTCGATGCCGGCCACTTCGCGCTGGAAGAAGCGAGCGACGACATCGCCGCGTTGACGCTCGATTTCATGCGGCGCGTGTGGGCACGTTGACACAGTATGCATCGCGCATCACCGACTATCGACCCGTGCTCTTTGATTAAAAAATTAATGTAGCGCCGGCTTTATTGTCCTTGTCAGATAGCTACCACAGCACGCTTTCATGACAGGTAAATAACGAATAGCCCGCGATGCGTACTGCGTTTACCGATACGGTCCAGGAGAGCTTCACCACGCTCACGCCGACAGCCAAGCGCATTGCCACCTATATGCTGGCGAATATCGACCGGCTCGGCCTTGAGACGGCCGATCAGATCGCGCAGCAAACGGGAACGAGCGGCATTTCCGTTGGACGCTTTCTGCGCAGCGTCGGCTATCGCAATCTGGATGACCTGAAGCGCGAGTTGCGCGGCGCACAAACGCGTCCGTGGTTCATTACCGACCGGCTCGACGAGTATCGCAGCGAGCGCCACGACGAACACTCGGAGGGCATGAGCCGGCAGCATGCGGCACTCGCACGGTCGCTCGATCTCGAAGTCGATGCGGTGCGCTACGTCTATCAGCTCGCAGAAAGCGAAGCATTTGGCCGCGTCACTCAACATGTTGCGACAGCGGACGCGGTCTATATCGTCGGCATTCAATCGACTCGCGGCATATCGAACGCGTTCTTCAGCTACCTCGAATATCTGCGGCCACGTGTGTTCTATTCCGACGGCATGTCGGGTTCCTATGTGGATTCATTGAACTCCGAATTCGCTTCGCCCTATCTGATTGTGACGGACACGCGCGCCTATTCGCGCATCGCACGCCGTTATTGCGAAGCCGCGGCACAGCGCAAGATCGCGTTTGCGCTCGTCACCGATCTCTATTGCCCGTGGGCGCGCGACTTCAATTGCGATCTGTTGCAAGTGAAGACGGATGTCGGCCAGTTCTGGGATTCCCTTGCGCCGCTCACGTGTCTGTTCAATCTCTTGCTGAGCTCGATTGTCGAGCACCTCGGCCCTGCCATCGACGAGCGCGTTGCGCGTAATCGCGAACTGCAACGCGAACTCGATCAGTTCGAATTCTGACCACCATGACCGACAAACATCGCCTGATACACATTACGCACGACACGCATCGTGTGGACATCGACCTCGTTTACGCGACGTCGCGCAACTTCACCGGCAAGCCGATTTACCGCGAAGCGCATTGCCTGCTGCTCGAACCGGCCGAAGCCGCATTGCGTAAAGCCGTCGAACTCGCGGAGAGCATAGGCATGAGCTTGCTCATCTTCGACGCGTACCGTCCGCCTCAAGCGCAAAAAGTACTGTGGGACTTTCTGCCCGATCCGACTTACATAGCCGAACTCGGCCGCGGCTCAAACCATAGCCGGGGCACGGCTATCGACCTGACGTTGATAGACGGCAATGGCGAACCGCTCGACATGGGCACCGGTTTCGATGAAATGGTGAAAGCCTCGGAACACTTTCACCACGGCCTGCCGCAAGCTGTGCAGCGCAATCGGCTGCTGCTGCTCGGCATCATGCACGCAGCCGGCTTTACGCACATCGCAAGCGAATGGTGGCATTACGAATTGCCTGGCTCGCGCGCGCTGCCCGTCATCGACAACAGCGAGAGCGGCCCATTGAAGTTGATGTGATTGATTTCCGGCTGTCCATTTGCAGGTTCTCTTCCTTTAGATACGGAGCGAGTATGAATCTGGTTTTGCGCAATGCGCTGGCAGCAGTCGCGGTGGTATCCGCGCTGACATTTTCCGTCACGATGACAGGCAGCGCGCTCGCGGCGACGCCGAAAGACATGCTTGTCATGGCCACGACGCTCGACGAGTTCTCGACACTCGATCCCGGCGAAGTCTATGAACTTGTGCCCGAGGAATACGTTGCGAATACCTATGACCGTCTTGTGCGAGTCGATCTGAAAGACCCGTCGAAATTCAATGGCGACGTCGCGCAATCGTGGAGCGTGAGTCCCGACGGTCTCACGTTCACTTTCAAGATTCGCTCTGGCCTCAAGTTCCATTCGGGCAATCCGCTCACAGCCGATGATGTCGCATGGTCGATCCAGCGCTGTGTGCTGCTGGATAAAGGCGCGGCCGCCGTGCTGCAAGGCATTGGCCTCACCAAAGACAACGCGCTGGAGAAAGTCCAAAAGATCGACGACTCGACAGTCAGCATCACGACCGATCAGAAATACGCGCCCACCTTTGTACTCAATGTTCTCGGCGCGTGGCCCGCATCGGTGCTCGATAAAAAGCTGCTGATGTCGCATCAGAAAGGCAATGACTTCGGCAACGAATGGCTGCGCACGAATGAGGCCGGATCGGGCGCATACAAGCTCGTCAAATGGACCGCCAACGACAGCATCATTCTGCAGAAATACGACGATTACCGCATGCCGCTCGCGATGAAGCGCATCGTGCTTCGTCACGTTCCCGAAGCGTCGAGCCAGCGCCTGCTGCTGGAAAATGGCGATGCTGACGTCGCGCGCAATCTGAGTCCCGACGATCTCGCGGCATTGACGAAATCCAACAAGGCGCATGTGATGGCAGTGCCGCAAGCGACACTGCTCTATCTCGGTCTGAACGTGAAGAACCCGAATCTCGCGAAGCCGGAAGTACAGGAAGCAATGAAATGGCTGATCGATTACAACGGCATTCAGACGAACGTCGTGAAGACGACTTATAAGGTTCATCAAACGTTCTTGCCGGAAGGTTTTCTCGGCGCACTCAACAGCAACCCCTATCACCAGGACGTTGCGAAGGCGAAGGCACTGCTCGCCAAAGCGGGCTTGCCGAACGGCTTTAGCGTCACGATGGATGTGCGCAGCGCCTATCCGTACAACGAAATTGCACAGGCAGTGCAAGCCAATCTGGCTCAAGGCGGAATCAAAGTCGAGATCATTCCTGGCGATAACAAGCAGACGCTCGCGAAGTATCGCGCGCGTCAGCATGACATTTATATCGGCGAATGGTCCGCCGACTATATCGACCCGCACAGCAATGCGCAGGGCTACGCGTGGAATCCGGACAACTCCGACAAGTCCTCGTACAAGATGCTCGCATGGCGTAATTCGTGGGACATTCCCGATTTGACGAAACAGACCAACGCCGCGCTTGCCGAGTCGTCCACCACAAAACGCGCACAGCTTTATCAGACGATGCAAAAGGACATGCTCGCGCATTCGCCGTTCGTCATCATGTTCCAGCAGGTATCGCAGGTAGCGATGCGCCCAGGCGTGTCTGGACTCGAAGTGGGGCCGATCAACGACCTCGTTTCGTATCTGCACGTGAAGAAGCAGTAATCGCCTGGCGGCGCTGGATCATGTCGACAACCCTGACTCCTATCGACCGCATTCGCGCCGTGTCCGCGCGCCGCGCAAGCGTGCGTTGGACACTGCGCGTGCTGCGCTGGGCGCTCACGCTCGCCATCACGTTTACGGGCCTGCTTGCCGTGACGTTTGTGATTGGCCGCAAGGTGCCGATCGACCCTGTGCTCGCGATACTCGGCGATCGCGCGTCGGCGGCCGCCTATGCGGCCGCGCGTATCGAGTTGGGTCTCGACAAGCCGCTTGCCGAGCAATTCCTGATCTACGTGAGTGCGGTACTGCATGGCGACCTCGGCATGTCGCTGCTAACGGCCAAGCCCGTACTCGACGACATCCGCCGCGTCTTTCCCGCGACGCTCGAACTGGCGACGCTCGCGACCATCGTCGGCGTATTGGTCGGCGTGCCGCTCGGCGTCGTGGCGGCGACGCGGCATAACCGCTGGATCGATCACGTTGCGCGCTTCGTGGGGCTGATCGGCAGTTCCGTGCCTGTATTCTGGCTCGGCCTGATGGGACTGTTGCTGTTCTACGCGAAGCTGCATTGGGTGTCGGGTCCCGGCAGACTCGACCCGGTGTTCGACGGCATGGTCGACTCGCGCACAGGCAGCCTGCTCGTCGATTCGCTGATGGCCGGCGAATGGGACGTGTTCTTCAATGCGATCTCACACGTCGCGTTGCCTGCCGCGATACTCGGCTATTACTCCGTTGCGTATCTGAGTCGAATGACGCGCTCGTTCATGCTCGATCAGTTGAACCAGGAGTACATCACGACGGCGCGCGCGAAGGGCGTGCCCGAACGGCGCGTCGTGTGGGTGCATGCGTTTGGGAATATCGCGGTGCCGCTGCTCACGGTGATCGCGCTTTCGTATAGCTTCCTGCTCGAAGGTTCGGTGCTGACCGAAATCGTATTCGCGTGGCCTGGCATTGGCTCGTATCTGACGGGTGCGCTGCTCAATGCCGACATGAATGCCGTACTCGGCAGCACGCTCGTGATAGGCGCCACTTTCATCGCGTTGAATCTGCTCACCGACGCGCTCTATCGCGTGTTCGATCCGCGCGCCCGCTGATGCAACGGAGACTATCTACGTGCGTCCTCCTCTCGAACATTCGACGCAGGACTGGCCGATGAATGCGCCGCGCCTTTCGTGGAAGCAATGGCTGCTCACCGACACACCCGCGTCGCGCAAGCAGGCCGCGTTGGGCCTTGCCTATCGACGCTGGCGGCGTTTTGCGGGTAATCCTTTATCCGTGTTCGGCTTTGCGATTCTGATGGTGCTCGTGATCGTCGCGATCATCGGACCGTGGATCGCGCCACATGATCCGTTGCGCCAGGTGCTCTCCGACCGCTTGCTGCCACCGGGCTCGGCATCGCATTGGCTCGGCACCGATCAGCTTGGGCGCGATATTCTCTCGCGCATCATCTATGGCTCGCGACTGACTCTGTCGATAGCGATCCTCGTGGTCGTGTTGGTCGTGCCAATCGGCCTGATGATCGGAACAACCGCGGGCTTCTTCGGCGGCTGGGTCGATAACGTGCTGATGCGCATCACCGATATTGCGCTCGCGTTTCCGAAGATCGTGCTCGCGCTCGCGTTCGCTGCGGCGCTCGGGCCCGGCGTGATCAATGCGGTGATCGCGATCTCCATCACCGCGTGGCCCGCGTATGCGCGTCTCGCGCGCGCCGAAACGTTGAGGCTCGTGCAGGCCGACTTCATCCAGATCGCGCGTCTGCAAGGCGCGTCGAATCTGCGCATTTTGCTGCGCTATGTGATGCCGCTGTGCATGTCGTCCGTGATCGTGCGCGCCACGCTCGACATGGCGGGCATCATTCTCACTGTCGCGGGTCTCGGCTTTCTCGGGCTCGGCGCGCAACCGCCGAGTCCCGAATGGGGCTTCATGGTCGCTTCCGGCCGCAACGTGCTGCTCGATTCATGGTGGGTCGCGACGCTCCCGGGTTTCGCGATCCTGCTCGTGAGCCTCGCGTTCAACCTGCTCGGCGACGGATTGCGCGACGTGTTCGATCCGCGTCACGGAGACTGACATGCGCAACGACGAAGCGGATGCACCGCTGTATGAAATCGACGATCTGCGCATTGCCTTTCGCGCGCACGACGGCACGCTGAATGAAGCGGTGCGGGGTTTGTCGTTGACGTTGAAGAAGGGCGAGCGACTCGGCATCGTCGGCGAATCCGGTTCTGGAAAGTCGCTCACGGGCCGCGCGCTGCTCGGCTTGTTGCCGCCCGCCGCGCATTGCACGGCCAAGCGGCTACGCTTCGACGGACACGACATGCTGACCATGCCGACGGACAAACGCCGCCGCTTCTGCGGCTCGCAGATGGGCATGGTGCTGCAGGACCCGAAGTATTCGCTCAACCCGGTCATGACCGTCGAGCAGCAGATGCGCGAAGCGTTCGCGCTGCACGAGCCGAAGCTTGGCCGTCGTGCAATGCGGGCAAAAGTCATTGCGGCGCTCGAGTCCGTGCATATCCGCAATCCTGAACGCGTCGCCCGCTCTTATCCGCATGAACTATCGGGCGGCATGGGGCAACGCGTGATGATCGCGATGATGGTTTCAACAGGCCCGCGTCTGCTGATCGCCGACGAGCCGACGAGCGCACTCGATGTGCTCGTCTCGATGCAAGTGCTGGCCGTGCTCGATGAGCTGATCGAAAAGCATCAGACCGGCCTCATCTTCATCAGTCACGACCTGCCGCTCGTGATGTCGTTCTGCGACCGCGTGGTCGTGATGTACGCCGGCCGCGTCATCGAAACGTGCGCCGCGCGCGATCTGATCCACGCGCAGCATCCTTATACCCGCGGGCTGCTTGCGGCCAATCCGCCGCTTGTCGACCCACCGGCCGAATTGCCCGTGCTCTCGCGCGACGCCGCGTGGCTCAGCGAGATCGGCGACGTCAGCGACATCGGCCAGCAGCAAGGAGCGTCGCTATGATCCGCGTCGATGCACTGACCGTGCGCTTCAAGACGGTTGCCGGACTCTTCGATGCGGTACGCGGTGCGAGCTTTCATGTCGAGGCCGGTGAAGTCTTCGGTCTCGTCGGTGAATCAGGCTCCGGCAAGTCGACTATTCTTCGCGCGCTGAGCGGACTCGCGCCGGCTGCCGAAGGGTCCGTGCATATCGCCGGCGCGGATCGCGACATGCGCGGGCGTCATGTGCAGATGGTCTTTCAGGACCCGTATGGCTCGCTGCATCCGCGCTTCACCGTCGATCAGACGCTGCGCGAACCGCTCAACATAAACGGAATCGGCGGCGAGGAAGCGCGCATTGTGAATGCGCTGCGTGAAGTCGGCCTCGATCCGTCGTATCGCTTCCGCTATCCGCATCAATTGTCGGGCGGACAGCGACAGCGCGTTGCGATCGCGCGCGCGTTGATTGTCGAGCCGCGCGTGTTGCTTCTCGATGAACCGACTTCCGCGCTCGACGTCTCCGTGCAAGCCGAAATCCTCAACCTCCTCAAGCGCCTGCATCGCGAGCGGAATCTCACGATGATTCTCGTCAGCCACAACCTGGCGGTAGTCGGCTTTCTGTGCTCGCGCGTGGCGATCATGCGCAATGGAGAGATCGTTGAAGAGCTTCCGATCGAGAAGATTCGCGCGCAGCAGGTCGAGAGCGAGTACTCGCGCACGCTGTTGCTCGCGACCGGCGGTTATCAGCGCAAGGCTGTCGAAGCATTGGGCGTGGACGCGTCTTTATGAAAGATCGCGTCGAAGCAGCCGCCGACTCGCGCTCGCGCGCAGCAGGAGTATTTGTCCCGATTGCTTCGTGTTGCCCTGCTGTGCCGTAATGCGGACAGGGACCGTCGAGAAAGTTAAAGACGGAGCGTTATCAGTCTTCCTGGCGGCCGTTCGCGGACGCCATAGCAGTGACCTCATGCTTGCCGACAAAAAGGAGAAGACATGCGTTTTGCTAAGACTTTCACCCCTATCGCAGTTGCAGTTGCGGCACTGCTCGCCGTCGCACCGCTCGCCTCTCGCGCGGAGACGGTCGTCAAAATCGGCTTTGCGGCACCGCTCACGGGGCCCAACGCCAGTTACGGCAAAGACCTGCAGAACGGCGTCAAAATGGCGCTCGACGACGCCAAAGCGCAAGGCGTCAAGATCAACGGCCAGCCTGTCTCGTTCGAACTCGTCTCCGAAGACGATCAGGCCGACCCGCGTGTCGGCGTGCAGGTCGCGCAAAAGCTCGTGGATGGAGGCGTGTCGGTTGTCGTCGGGCACTTCAATTCCGGCACGACCATTCCTGCTTCCGATCTCTACGAGAAAGCGGGCTTGCCCGTCATCGATCCGGCGGCGACTAATCCAGTCATCAGCAGCCGCGGCTACAAGAACGTCTTCATGGTGATTTCGAGCGACGCGCAAAACGCCGGCACCGCGGGCGCCTATGCAGTGACGACGACGAAGGCCAAGCGCATCGCGGTGATCGACGACCGCACGGCCTTCGGTCAAGGCGAAGCCGATGAGTTCGTGAAGGCAGTGAAGGCGCACGGCGGCGACATCATCGATCGCGAATACACGACGAATCAGGCGACGGACTTCAAGACGCAGCTCACGAACCTAAAGAGCAAGAACCCCGATCTGATTTTCGTGGGCGCGCTCAATCCGCAAGCGGCCGGCATCATGAAGCAGATGAACCAGCTCGGCCTCAAGGCGCAGTACGTGGGCGGCGGCGGCGTGAAGGACGTCGACTTTATCAAGCTCGCGGGCAACGTGTCGGAAGGCGCAATGGCATGGGAGTACGGGCGCCCGCTCGACAGCACGCCCGTCGGCGCAAAGTTCGCCGAGCGCTTCAAGCAGAAGTTCGGCCAGGACGTGCTCTCGTATGCGCCGTTCGGCTACGACGCCGCGTGGACCGCGATCAAGGCGATGCAGGCAGCCAATTCGACCAAGCCCGACGACTACCGCGCGAAGCTGCAGAACATCAACTTCGAAGGCATCACAGGGCAGATCGAGTTCAACGCGAACGGCTCGCTTAAGACCGGTTCTTCCACGCTTTATCAGGTGAAGAACGGACAGTGGGTGACGGTGAAGACGGTTAGTGGGCTTTGAGGGTTGGGGGCGTTGTTGAGTGAGAGTCAGCTCAACGACGCCTCGAACACGCGCCGATAGTTGCCGCCTAGTAGCTGTTCGGTTTCTGTTTGGGAGAAGCCGGTGGCGAGCAATGCTGCGCCCAACGCCGGTAGTTGTTCATAGCGCGTGAAAACCGGCGGCGCAATGAAGCCGAGCATGTCGGTGCCGAGGCCGACGTGTTCGACGCCCACCACATCCGCCATGCGCTTGAAGCCGTGCGCCATCGCATCGAGGTCGTGGAATGTGCCGGAACTCGGCCACACGCCGATCACGCCGCCCGTGTCCGCGACAGCGCGCGCATGGTCGGCTGTGATCAGGCGGCTGCGCGCGCCCGGATGTCCTGCGAGCGCCGTGTGCGAGAGCACCAACGGCTTCGTCGTGACTGAAGCTGCGCGCTTCACGAGATCGAACGTGCCGTGCGCAACGTCCACCACAATACCCAGCGCATTGCAGCGGCGCACGACATCCGCGCCGAAATCGCTCAAGCCGCCGTGAACAGGCGCCTCCGTTTGAATGTCGCCGAGTTCGTTCACACGGTAATGCGTCAATTGAAGGTGACGTAGATGATGGCGCGAGTACGCCTCGTCGATACGCTCCAGTTGCCCCTCCAGAAAGTCCGCGCCCTCGGCGGCGATGATCACGCGCGGTCTTTCTTTTTCCGTCGACGCCAGCATGCTTGCATTCGTCACGATGACGAGTTGCTCGCGATCGACCAGTTCTTTCGCGCGGGCGAATTCCGTTTGGCCGAGTCGATATAGCTCGCCTGGCTGCGGCTCGCGCCACGCCTCGAAACGCTTGCGATCGGCGGACACGTGCGTGACGACGGTATCGGTGACGATGGCGAGGCAGATCACATTCATCCCGCCCGCGCGCATCGGGGCGCTGACGGGCGTCAATGGCCGATGGTCGCCTATGGCCGGATCGCGTGAGACGATGACATGGCCCGCATGACTGTGCATGTCGATGGTCAATGCGCCCGGGGATGCTTGCCATTGCTGCTGTTCTGAGCGCGAATCGGTGTATCTGGCAAAGCGGCCAGGCGCGCAAGCCGCGAGCCCCAGCGCGGTGGTTGACGCGAGGAATGCACGCCGAGTCATGCGCGATAAGGGTGGCTGGGTGACGCTCGCCGCTTCATCGACGCGCTCGGCCATTTCGAGCCGATAACGCCAGCCCGCAGGATCGTCAACGAGTCGCATCAGACGGCCACGCATGGTGACTAGGCCCGCGTCGAGCGCGACCGGCTCGAGCGGAATGACTTCAATGCAAGTGAAAGGATCGCGTGGCACGCAGCCACCGCAACAAGGTTCTTGCGCGGCGAGGAGGAAATAGTCGACGGTGATTGCGGTCGGGTCTAGTGGAATCATCCAGCCTGTTATTTCCACCATGCAGCGGTTTTGATCTATTGCCGGGTCATCTCGGATCATGGCCCATATCGATGAGAATGGCATTGAGTCGTCGTCGGTTGGCGGCATTGTCATTAGTATCCGATTGATGGTCTGATGGCAGCATGCAGTTAAACGCGACGTATGCAAAGATTCCGTCGGCAGAGCCTCCGCTTTATTTTCGCGGTATATCCGCTATTCCATCAAAAACATTCGATGCACTTTACCGAGCCCTTTCATTCACGCAACAACCGCACGGCGCGGCTGGTGCTCTTTCTCTCCATCGCGAGCTCATGCTTTTCCGTAGCGCCGAATGTTCTCGCTCAAAACACGGTCACGCTATACGGCACGATCGACACCAGTATCGAAGTCACGAACCCCGGCTCATCGTGGACGCCGCGCCTCGACTCGGGCGCTTACCGCGGCTCGCGAATCGGCTTGCGCGGCTCGGAGCAACTGGACTCGGACACACGCCTTCTGTTCGAACTGGAAAACGGCTTCAGCTCGGCCGACGGCACGTTGGCCACCCCCGGCACGATCTTCAACCGCCAGGCGTGGATCGGCATCGGCGCGCCGTGGGGCGAAGTGCGTGTGGGCCGTCAGTACTCGCCGATCTACATTCCGTTCAAAGGACAACTCGACGCCTTCGGCGCGGGGACGATCGCCTCGGGGTTGAATAACCTGTCCAAAATCACGCCTTATACCGACAACGGCATCGCCTATCTGTCGCCGGACTTTCACGGCTTCACGACGACGGTCATGGTCGCACTGCGCGACAGCGGCGATGGCAACGGCAACGGCAACGGGCTATCCGGCGACTACGAAACGTTTGCCTATTGCAACGGACCGCTTCGCGTTTCCTACGCGCATCAGCAAACGCATGGCGGTACGACCTTGCGCGCGAACCTCGGTGGTGTCTCCTACCAGTTCGGCCAAGCGACCGCCTATGCGTCGTTCTTCAACGGCGACGGCGGTTCGCCGCGGTATCACGACGACGGCCTTTCGCTTTCGATGCGCTATGCGTTCTCGCCGCGCCTGCGCGCTTCGTTGGGCTATGCGTACGCACGCGATCGCTCGGGCGGCGACAACGACGCGGACCAGTTCAGCGTGGCGTGCGAATACGATCTTTCGCCGAAACTCACGCTCTACGCGAGCGGCGCAATGCTGCGCAACCACCACGACGCCACCTTCACCCTGCGCGGCGTCAACGTCACCGGCCTTCCCGCGGCCTATCCGGGTGCGCCGGTTCGCGGCGTGCAATTGGGAATGATCGAGCGGTTCTAGCCAGATATCGGCCGCGAGGCCGATTAAATGATCCAGCGAGGGCGACGGTATTTTCGCCAGTCGCGGTGGACGCGTTAATGTACGAGCGCCGTGAGGCGGACGCCGAAGTACCCGCGCCCGCCGCCACGCGCGAACGGGACTCCATCCACCAAAAACCCTCTTTCACGGATTGTTTATGCTTATCAAGAACGTTGCGGTCAGCCTGCCTTCCCGAATCGTCACCAATGACGAAGTCGCCGACATGATCCGGTTTCATTCCACCGGCTACGACGGGGACATCGACAGAGGCATACGCACCATCAAGACACTGCTCGACAGAAGCGGGCTCGTCAACCGGCGCTGGTGCGACAGCCATGAATCGCCCATCGATCACGTCGCCATGGCCACTCGCAAGGCTTTGTCGGAAACCTATTTGCGGCCCGAGCATATCGAGCTGTTTATTTATGTCGGCATCGGCAGAGGGTTTCTCGAGCCGGGCAATAGCCACATGATGGCGAGCACGCTCGGCTTCATCAATGCGGAATGCTTCGACGTGGTGGACGCCTGCATGAGCTGGACACGAGCGATGTCGATTATCGACAGTTTGTTCAAGTGCGGTCAGTACAGAAACGCTATGATCGTGAATGCCGAATTCAATATGCTCGCAGGCGGTCCACTCTACCCGGGGAATTTTGCGTTGAAGAACCAGGCGCAAATCGAATACACGCTGCCGTCGTTTACGATCGGCGAGGCCGCCACCGCCACGCTGCTGGTCGCCAACGAGCCGGAGAACTTCAATTTTGCCTTTCGGGGCAAGCCCCAGGTATCGGACCTGTGCACCATTCCGATTCCCGGCTATG
The DNA here is from genome assembly GCF_041355255.1 of Paraburkholderia sp. RCC_158. NCBI lineage: Bacteria > Pseudomonadati > Pseudomonadota > Betaproteobacteria > Burkholderiales > Burkholderiaceae > Paraburkholderia > Paraburkholderia sp. RCC_158. The sequence goes on from NZ_JBFUPM010000001.1 coordinate 523,458, forward strand.
AAGGCTTCTGCCATCCGTCGGAAAGAATTGGCAAGAACGGCGACATGCGTTTTACATCGTTCGGCCACGAGCTTCACAAGAATTCCGACGAACTGTCCGCGGTACTCGCTAAACTGCCGATTCCGAGGAAAGACATCGACATTGTCTTTACCCATGCTTCTTCGAAGGCCGCGTGGCACGGCTACGGAGAAAAGGCCGGAATAGAGGACAAGATGTATCACATCTATCCGGAAACGGGAAACCTCGTTTCGGCCTCTATTCCCGCCGCGATAGCGATGGCAAAAGACAGCGGAGAACTGAAGCGCGGCGACAGAGTGTTGTGCTGGGTTGGCAGTGCCGGCATGTCATTCAACGTCAGCAGCTTCAAGTTCTGAGGCCGGTTCAATAAAAGTTAAAGAGCGACATGAAAGCCATTTCAGGGGGCATCCGCTATCTCAACCGGGTCGTGTCCGATGCCGCAAAGGTCTCCGATTACAGCGTATTGGCTGTGGGGCTGATCGGCACCGTTGGACATCCGGTGTACTGGTTGTGGTGGACGTTCATCGATCCTCAACCGAACGAGAACCTGCTGATGCGGGTTGTCGGCACCGTGAGCTGCGCATTGCTGCTTCTGCGCCGTTTCTGGCCCGCGAGGACAGCGCGCCTCCTGCCGTGGTTTTACTTCGTAACGGTAGCGTACACGCTACCGTTTTTCTTCACTTACTACCTGCTGTCCGGTCATTACTCGATGCTCTGGTCGATGGCGGAACTGGGCATGGTGTTCTTTCTGATCGCCATCTTTCCGTCTTTCGTTGCGTTGTCACTGAATCTTGCGCTCGGCATAGGCGCTGCTATTCTGTGCGCGCGAATCGTTATTCCGGAAGCCGTCCACGTCGACGCGCATCTCTTTCTCTACACCTATCTGCCGGTTTTCACGTTTGGCATTTTCGCCGGCATCACCTTCTCATACAGCAATCTGAAGGGGATCGTCGCACAGGCGAGAACCGGCGCGCTTCGGGCGCTTGCCGGGTCGATCGCTCATGAAATGCGCAATCCTCTCAGCCAGCTCAAGCATGTTCTCGATAGAGTAGAAGAAGTCTTGCCCGCTGCGATAGATCATGACTCGCCGCCGGCCGCATCACAGCGCCGGATTGCACTGCTGTATCGGCACCTGGCGCACGGGCAGTTATCGATCGAGCGCGGGTTGCGCATCATCGCGATGACACTTGACGAAGTCAGCGCGAAAGCCATCCGCCCGGAACAGTTCACGTATCTGAGCGCAGCGGCCGCAACGCGCAAGGCGCTGGACGAATACGGCTTCGGCGACCAGAACGAACGCGCGAGAGTCAGACTCGCGGTGCTCGAAGATTTCACCTTCAAGGTCGACGAAACGGTTTATCTGTTTACACTTTTCAATCTGATCAAGAATGCGCTGCATCACATTGCGGCGCATCCTTTGGCCACGCTCACGCTGACGGTGGATCGGCAGACAGTAATCGTGCACGACACCGGTCCCGGCATTGCGCCCGAAATCCTGCCGCATCTTTTCGAGCCGTTTCGCACAGCGGGCAATTCCGCAGGCTCGGGCCTCGGACTCGCTTACTGTCAGCGCGCAATGCGCGCGTTCGGCGGCACGATACGCTGCCGCTCCGAGGTCGGTCAGTTCACGCAGTTCACACTCGAATTTCCGCGCGTTTCCGAAAGCGAGGTCGCCGAGCACGAGCAGCAAATCTTTAATCGCGCCGCCCCGTTTTTCGACGGCAAACGTATTCTCGTTGTCGATAACGATGCAGACCAGCGCACGCGCGTTCAACGGGCACTGTCGAAGGTGGGCGCAAAGCCTGGCGACGCAGCGGACGGCGAGGCCGCGCTCGCCGCGCTCAGCGAGTCCCAGCCGTGGGACCTGGTGCTGATGGACATCAACATGCCGACGCTGGACGGCTACACGGTGACCGAACGAATTCGCGCCGATCATCGCAACCCGAACTGCAATGTGATCGTCGTCGCTTATACGGCGGAGCCGGGCAACGTGGCGCGATCTCTCGCGCGCCGCGCAGGCATGGACGAATTCGTCAGCAAGTCGGCGAGCATGGTCGAGTTGATCGGTGTTTTGCACAAGCTGTTCGAGAACGGTCATCGGCATGGCCGTACGCAGCGCTTCGACGGATTCGTCGGCAAAACGATTCTTCTTGCGGACGACGACACGTACAGCAGACTGGTCGCGAAAGGCTATCTGGAGCGATTCGGCGCGACGGTCGTCGAAGCCGAGCATGGACCGGCCGTGCTGGCGCGCTTGCAGCAAGGCGTCGTTATCGACGCCATCGTGATGGATATGAACATGCCCGGCATGGGCGGCGTGGAGACCACCGCGCTGATCCGCGCGCGCTCCGATGCCTACGCGAGCGTGCCGATCATCGCGTTGACCAGTCAATCAGATCGCGAGGCAATAGAAAGCTGTCTCGCCGCGGGCATGAACGAAGTGATGACCAAGCCCGCGCAAATCGGCGCGCTATATGCAGCGCTGGCGCGGCAGTTTGCACGCCATCGAGTGAGTCATGTGACGGCGGACGCGGCGCCGTCGCCCGAGAACACGTTGCCTGCGGGCAAGCTCGCCGCGTTGCATGAAGGTCCGTTGCTCGACGAGAAACATCTTCAGGAACTGGTCGCGCTGGACTTGCTTGACCAGACATTCCTCAACGGCATCGAACAGATTCGCTCGACGGTGGCGCAACTCGCCGCGAGCGTTAGCGCGCGCGACTTCGACGCGACACGCGACGCCTTGCATGTGCTGCTCGGCGTCAGTGGCAATATCGGTGCAAAAGCGCTGCATCAGTTCGTGCGCCAGATTTATCCGCGCGTGCTGGAAGGCGAATGGCCTGCTGAGGCAGACTGGCTCGCGCGAATCTGCTCGTTGAGCGACCGCTCGGCGCCCGCGTTGCAGACATATTTTGCGTCGGCGAAGGCGCCTGAGAATCATCGCAAGACATTGAGCGACTAATGATCTTTGACAACGCCTTGCTAACCGGCAGCACTAAACATACTTGCCTTTCAACTCACGGAGCCAACGATGACTGAAACGATAGCCATTCGACGCATCCATGCCGACGAAGCAATGGCCTGTGTCGATTCGCTCGCCGATCTGCTGATCGACTGCGTGGAAGGCGGCGCGTCGGTCAGCTTCATGTTGCCTATCTCGCGCGAAACCGCGCTTCGCTTCTGGCAACAGGTCGCGAATGGCGTGGCCCGCGACGAGCGAATCCTGCTGGTTGCCGAACGCGCTGACGGCAAGATCGTCGGCACCGTGCAACTGATCACGGCGCAGCCCGAGAACCAGCCTCATCGCGCGGATGTCGCGAAGATGCTCGTGCACCGAGACGCGAGGCGTCGCGGCATTGCGGCTCGTCTGATGACCGCCGTCGACGACGAAGCGCGCCGCGCCGGCAAGTCCGTACTCGTGCTGGACACTGTGACCGGCGGAGATGCCGAGCGGCTCTATGAGCGCGCAGGCTGGCAACGTGTCGGAGAAGTGCCGAACTATGCGTTGATGCCCGACGGCAGCTTTTGCGGCACTACTTTCTTTCATAAGCAACTCATTGCATAAACGCCGTAAAGCCGTTCAATGAAGCGCGGCACTCACTCCTCGAACAGGTCCGGGCCGAACACCTCGTAATGAATCCGCGTCTCGGGAATATCCATCGCGCGCAATGCATCGTGCTGCAAGCGCATGAACGGAATAGGCCCGCAAATGTAGTAGTCCGCGTCGGGAAGCAGAATCAGATCACGCAACTCATCGAGATTGATAAAGCCCGCACGGTCATAGTCCTGACCCGCTATATCGGCGGGTAGCGGGTTCTCGTAATAGACCACCGCCTTGAAGTTCGCATACGTCGCGGCGGTTTGCCGAAGCCTGTCGCGCATCGCATGAACCGCACCGTTTCGCGCGCCATGCACGAATACCACTTGCCGCTGCGGGTCCTGAATCGCGCGCTTGAGCATGCTGACCATCGGCGTCAAACCGACGCCGCCGCTGATCAGCACGATTGGCGTTTTCGCGTGTACGTCGATATAAAACGTGCCGTACGGCGCGGCGAGTTTGACTTCGTCGCCCACGTTCACATGCTCGTGAAGCAGCGACGACACATAGCCCGGCGGCCGTGAAGCGTCGCCCTCCTCGCGTTTGACGGAGATGCGATAGCTGCGCCCATTCGGCATGTCGGACAGACTGTACTGGCGAATCTGTTGCAACTGCAACGAAGGGACATCTACGGCAATGCTGATGTACTGACCCGGCTCGAAGTTGACGACCGGCTGCCCGTCCAACGGTTCAAGCACAAACGATGTAATCACGCTGCTCTCAGGCCGTTTTTCCTTGACCACGAACTTGCGCCAGCCCGTCCAGCCGCCGAGCTGTTGCGTCGACTTCTCGCGCAACTCGCTTTCCATTCCCATCAACAGGTCCGCGAGATTGCCATAAGCCTGCGCCCACGCGGAGATGATCTCGTCGGTGGCGGCGTCGCCGAGTACGTCCTTGATCGCGCCGAGCAAATGTTCTCCGACAATCGGGTAATGCTCCGGCCGGACATCCAGGCTTGCATGTTTGTTGGCAATGTTTTTCAGCACCGCCGCGAGACTGCCGGGATTCTCGATGTTCTCGGCGTAAGCGTAGACGGCGCGCGCGAGAGCCTGCTGTTGCTGGCCCTGATCCTGGTGGGCCATGTTGAATACGTTCTTCAGTTCCGGGTGCGCGTTGAACAATCGTTTGTAAAAGCGCTTGATGATCGGCAGCCCATGCTGCGCCAGCACAGGGGCCGTAGCTTTTACAACGTCCTTCGTTTTCTGCGTAAGCATTTGCCTCTCCTTTCATGCGGTGCACGCGTCGCGAGCGCGCGAGAGTCCATGAATAAACGCATGTAGCAAACCGCGTGACAGCAACGCATCCGGCGAAAATTGGCGACGGCTAATCATCAGTTACACTGACCATTAGCCGTTTGATTGGGAACCCCACAAAAAAATGAATAGCTTCGATATAACCATTGAGACATATCTTTCAAACATTCACTTCGGCTTGCACACAACGCATGCAATACAGGCACTCGCCGATCTCTACACCTTCAAGGGTCTTCTGCTGATACCGGTGTTGTGGTGGATGTGGTTTCAATCCGGCGAGCGCAGTGCATGGCGGCGCGAAATGGTCATTGCAACGATACTCAGCGGTCTCGTCGCGCTTTTTGTAGGAAGAACGCTCACGCACTGGCTGCCGTTCAGAGTGCGCCCCGTCTATAGCTCCGAACTGAATCTGCACTTTGCGGCCGGCGTGTCCAAAGACGCGTTGCTGTCTTCGTGGAGTTCATTCCCCAGCGACCACGCGATGCTATGGATGGCCATCGCCACCGGCATCTTTCTGATCTGCAAGCGCATCGGCGTGCTGGCGCTGATCTACACCGCGCTCTTTATCTGCGTCCCGCGTGCCTATCTCGGCTTTCACTATCCGACGGATCTGCTGGTCGGCGCGGCAATCGGAATCGCGATCACGTGGGTCATGACACGCGAAGCCGTTCGCGCGCGTTACGCCGGCCCGCTATTGCGATTGAGCGAGCGCTACCCAGGCCCTTCCGCGATGCTGGCCTTCGTGCTCTGTCTCGAACTCGTCACCCAGTTCGACGAACTGCGCAAGCTCGCGAGCAGCGTGCTGAAACATGTATAACGCGTGCGACGCAGGCTTTAACTGCCGATAGAAACGTACAGAAGCACCATCGGTGCCTTCGATGCGCCCGGCGTCGGCGCACGCAGCGGCACGCCATACGTGCAACGAAAATCGACGAAGCGCGACCATTGAAAACGCACGCCTGCGCCGACGCTAACGAGCGACCCATGAGCGGGTTCCGCGAGTTGATCGTCGCGGTTCCACACATGGCCCGCGTCGACGAACACAAACGGTTGCGCGGCCGCACCGCTCCCGCCGAACTGCAACGCGGGCGCACGCAATTCCGTCTGCACGTTCCAGCCGCGATCGCCTAGCACGACGTACGGCTCGTAGCCTCGCACGCTGGTCTCGCCGCCGAGGCCCATTTCCTCGCTCGGTAGCAGCGTATTCGGCGTCCACTGGAACGCGCCCCGCCCGGTCAACGTAAAGCCGCCCAGCGCAATCGCGCGTTGTGCTGCGAGTTGCAGATACGCATAGCGAGCGGTCGCGCCTTGCCGCGCGGCGGCGAACGCGGCGTCGTTGTTAGAGCCGTCCAGTCCGCCAGGACTTCCCACGAGTGTCGCCGATAGATGCCCGACGCCCGCGTCGCCCGGCTGACTGACATCGTAGGTAAGCAGAAACTGATGGATGTGTGTGTTCGAGTTGAACACCTGAAAGCCGCCGAATTCCAGATTGTTGTTGCTGCGCTTGAAGTCATAGCCGAACTGAACGAGCTGCGCGGTATTCGTCGTGGTCGGCAGACGCCAGTCGTAGCGGACGCTCATCTGCGCGGAAATGCCCGTTTGCCCGTAACTGTCCGGCAGACGCGGCGTGCTCTGCGCATAGACGCCGAACAGTTCGATGCTGTCGTGCCACGGCAGCGGCGCAATGTAGTTCAGCGCGTGAGCCATGAAGCGCGCGCGGTTCGGGCGTCCTTCAATGTCCGGGTTGCCGCTGAAGAAATCGTTGCTCGCCGTGAATTGATACGCGACATGCTGATCGAGCCCAAACAGATTGCCGTAGTCGATGCCGGCAAAAAAGCGGTCGCGGCCGAGATCGCGCACGCCCGCGTTGTCGTAGCCGGCGCTCATGCGAAGCGGCAGACGGTCGTCGGTCTGCAGGATGACGTCGGTTGAATTCGCCGCTTCGCCTGGCGCAAAGACCGCATCCACGCGTCGATAAGGATTGGCGTTGAGTACCGCGAGACCGAGCGAAACGTCCGACTGCAGAATCGGTGCCCCCGCTTCGAGCGGCATTTCGCGTTTGAGCAGATCGTCGGAGAAATAGCGATTGCCATTCGTGCGCACCTGTCCCAGGCGAAACTCGGCGACTGCAATATGCACGACGCCGGAACTCACGTCCTGCTCGGGCACGTACACATCCACGAGCGGTTTGCCGGCGGCGCGATAACGCTCTACCACGGCACGGCGCATGTCGGCAAGACGTCCGAACGTGAGAGGCTTGTCGAGATCGCCGTCGAACGAATGAAGAAAAGCCGCGTCGAGCAGGGGCAAATCTTCGGCGGCAATGCGGGGCTGCGTTGTGGCGGCAGGAGCGCTCGCGCCGGCCGGTTGGAACACCAGTCCCTCGAGTCGGGGCACTGCGATCTGCGCGGCATTCTCTTCCGATGGCGCGGAAGGTTGCGACGGCGCAGTGCGCGGAGTGGGCGGCGTCGGCTGCGGCGCAAGGTCTCGCCATGCCTGCGCGAGCACGGCGGAAGAGTGAAGCGCCGCTGTTACGCAACACGCAATGCAACACGCCAGCAGCGAGCAGCGCATGCTGCCGACGCGCGCCAGCGCATCCGTCGATGAAATACGCCGCTTAACGCGCAAGCTGCGAGCGCAACACGGAATGCGGCGCATTGAACGGCATCGGGCGCACGCCGTCGGCGCGGCTTGCATACGATGTCGGCGAAATACTGTTCATCACGTCTCCTGTCCCGCGCAAGGCGCGCCGCATGCTAATAAGTGGATTGTGCTCTCGCGAGGCGGCCCGATTGTGCGCACGCCCGTATTATTGCAGCGGCTTTCAGGCGCACAATGGGGCACGGATCGCGCGATCTCGACCTATTGCGCCTAAAGGTCTGCGGAATTGGCCAGGGCATAAGCAGCGGCGCGCTGCAATGGGGCGCGAGCCCAGGCTTTCCCCAATAGCAGCGAGGCGCCGCGCACAGGACGATGGATTGTCACTTCGCTCACGCAGCGCAGTGCTTCAATCCACTTGCGGTGCAGGCAAACGTTCTATCGAAGCAGTAAAACGGTGCGATTGATAACGCAATGAGCAACAACGATATTGCCGATCAGGTTCCGGCTCTTGTCTGGACCGCGGACGCGCGCGGAATTGTCACCTATACCAACATCGCTTGCCGCAACTACCTTGGCAATCCCTTCGCGCCGAACACCACGCTGCATTGGGACCAGTTCGTTCTCGAATGCGACGTGAAGAAAGTGCTCGACGCCTGGCGCAGCGCGCTCACCGCCGGCGAAAGCGCGAAGGTCAACGCGCGCCTGCAGCGCTTCGACGGCAAGTACCGTTGGCACAAGCTGCGCCTTCAGCCGATTTTCGACGACGCGCGCGTCGTCACCGGCGCATGCGGCATCGCGATGGACATCGACGACTTCGTGAAGGCCGGCGAGGCTTACGAAATCGGCGAACGGCGTCTGCGCTTCGCGCTCGACGCGGCGCGCGTCGGCGCGTGGGAATGGGACATGGGCAGCCGCACGGCGCGCATCAGCGCCCAGCTCGCGCACATCTACGGGCTCGAGCAGCAGCAGGCGGAAGTGCCGTTGCAATGGCTCTTCGACAGAATCCCCGAAAGCCACCGCGCGTGGTTCGCGCGCGAGTTGACGGGGCGCCTGCACGAATGTGTGCCGTTCGAACTCGATTTCCCGATCGAACTCGAGGACGGACGCCGTTTGTGGCTGCGCACGCGCGGCGAAACGGACTGCGGTAGCGGCTCGGAAATCGAGCGCGTATTCGGCGTGACCTTCGACATCACCGAGCAGCACGACGCGCAAACCGAACGCGAACGCAGCGAGCAGCGCTATCGCGCGCTCGTCGAAGCGAGTTCGGAACTGACGTGGATTGCGGACGCGGCGGGCCGTAACCATCAGCTCGGCAACTGGCACTCGTTCGCTCCGCAAGAGGGCTTAAGCACAGGCTGCGAATGGCTCGATCTCGTTCATCCCGACGATCAGGACAGCGCGCGCGACAAGTGGTTGGGCATCGTCAAGGCCGAGCGGCCAGGCTCGATGACGTTCCGCTTGCGTCGGCGCGACGGCAGTTGGCGGACCATGTCCGCGCGTGCCGCGCCATTGCGCGACGACGACGGCACACTGCGCGAATGGTTTTGCATGGCAACCGACGTGACCGACGAGCGCGCGGCCGCGGCCGCACTCGAGGAGCGCAACCTGCGTCTTCAGGTCGCGATGCGCGCCGCGAAGATGATTATCGGGTATCTGTCGCTGGATTCGTGGACGGTCTGCTGGGACACCGTCGACGCAATGCCCCGCGTGCTGGCCGGACCGATTGCGCTGTCGTATGACGCGGCGCTGCATCGCGTGCACGCTGAAGACCGCGCCGCGGTGGATGCTGCGATGCGCCGCGTCGCGCTCACCGGCGAATTCGACGAGCCGCTCGAGTTCCGCATCGCGATGAACGGCCAGGAATGCTGGCTGCAAAGCCAGGCCGTGTTGCAACGCGACGCCGACGGTCGGCCGTGGCGCGTCATTGCGAGCGCGGTGGACATCACGCAGCGCAAGACGCTGGAACTTGCGCTGCGCGAAACGGATCGCCGCAAGGACGAATTCCTCGCGATGCTCGCGCACGAACTGCGCAATCCGCTCGCGCCGATGCGCAACGCGATTGCATTGCTGCGCCGGCAGAAAGACGCCGGCATGAAGCCCGGCGAACTGGTCGGCATGCTCGGCCGGCAGGTCGATCACATGGCGCAACTCGTCGACGACCTGCTCGAAGTGTCGCGCATCACGCACGGACGCATCGTGCTTCGACGCGAGCCGCTCCTGCTCGGCACCGCGGTTTATGGCGCACTGGAAACCGTCTCGTCGATGGCGGCCTCGCGCGGCCAGCACCTCACCGTGCGCTTGCCGCCCACGCCCGTGTGGCTGCATGCAGACCCGCTGCGTCTGTCGCAGATTCTCGTCAACGTATTGAACAACGCGTGCAAGTACACCGACCACGGCGGTAGCGTGTGCGTGACCGCGCTCGCCGACGAGCGCTTCGCGACCGTCACGATCGAGGACAACGGCAGCGGCATTTCGCCCGATCTGCTGCCGCACATCTTCGATCTTTTCGCGCAAGGCGAGCGCACGCTCGACCGCGCGCATGGCGGTCTCGGCATCGGCTTGTCGCTGGTGAAAAAGCTGGTCGAGCTGCACGGCGGCACAATCGAGATCGCTAGCCCCGGCCCTGGCCGCGGCGCGACGGTGTCGATCAGACTGCCGCTTTCGCATGCGCCGGAAACGGCCGCGCCGTCGCACGACGAACCGTCGGCGAGCGGTGCCTCGCATGCCGAGCGCGCTTCGCTGCATGTGCTGATCGTCGACGACAACAAGGACGCCGCCGACTCGCTCGCCCTGCTTTGCGAGAGCGAGGGCTATCACGTCGACGTCGCGTATGGCGCGCAGGATGCGCTCGCGAAAGCCGAGGCCGAGCCGGTGGATGCCGCGCTGCTCGACATCGGTCTGCCGGACACGGACGGCTACGAACTCGCGAGGCTGATTCGCCAGAAAGGCGAGACGCGGCCCGTGCTGATCGCGGTGACGGGTTACGGCCAGGCCGACGATCATCTGCGTGTGCAGGCGGCCGGCTTCGACCATCATCTCGTCAAGCCGGTCGACATCGAGTACCTGATGTCGCTGCTCGCGGAACTCTCGCCCGCCGCGGCGTCGCCGCATGCGGAGTGAGGCATCGAACGCAGCATTAAGCCGGGAGCGGTGCATCGAGCCTACCCGCGCCGCCCCCACGCTCACATCACTTGCGTCCCTGAACCGTGATCGACACATACCGGTCCGGTTGCAGGCACGCGATCAGCGCGCGGCCCTCGCGGTCCGCGCAGTTCGTTCGCGGCTGGCTCGCGCCGACGCCCTTCGCCTGAATGATGCTGCCGTCCAGTCCGTGAGCGATCAGATAGTCGCGCACGGTGTTGGCCCGCGCGAGCGACAACGGTCCGTTGAGCGATTCGGGACCGAGCCTGTCGGTGTGGCCGACGACCTCGATCGCGCTCACCTGCTCGTGCTTGCGGATGCGCGCGGTGATCTCGTCGAGTTGCGCTTTCGCAGACGGCAGCATCGTGTCAGCCGCTGACTTGCCGAACGGGAACAACGCATCGCTTTCCAGTGCAAAACTCTCGAGCGTGGGCGCTTGCGCAGCGACGGCGCCCGTGTCGGCCGCCGCATTGTTGCCCGCTTCCTGGCCGCATTTGAACAGCAGAATGCGCGGGTCGCTGCGGTTGTCGTCGGCGGCGCGCACGCGGTCTATTTTGTCGATCGGCTGCACGCCCTTGTCGCCGCAAATGCGTTTCGCAACGTCCATGCAGGTCGACGCGCTTTCGAACAATCCGTGGCACTCGGCGCGGTAGGTGCGCGCGCCGTTGTTCGAGTCGACGGAATAGGCGTTGAAGGTCGGGCCGCTCGCCGCCGTGCATCCGGTTATGACGAGCACGGCGCTATTGAAAAGGCTTGCAAAAAAGAGTCGGTTCATCTGGTACTCCATAAACTGTGTGTGGCGAAGAATGCGTGGCGCGCGGCTGCGGCCCCGCGTTCACGACTTACCATTGCATGGCCGCGCCGACGCCGACCGTCGTGCCGCCGGGGCTCATGCCGACGCCGGCTTTCATCTTCACGTTCTCGGTGAGACGCGCCGTGCCGCCGATCGCCACCGCCTGATAGCCGCGGAAGCCCGCCGTGCCGATGCCGAGCGACAACGTCTTGTCCTTGTCCACTTCCGGAATCATCGTGAGCGCGGTCGCCGCCGCGATGCCCGAATACGCATTGCGCGCCGTCGAATTGATGCCGTTCTGCAGTTCGTTCATGCGAGCATCGGTGTAGGCGTTCGCCTGCGAAAGCGTGGCGTTCAACTGCTGGACGTTGACGGCATCCGTCGGCGCGGTGCCGGCTGCCACGTTGATGACCTGCCGGTTCGTGCCCGAGGAGCCCACTGCCACGACATTCGAGCGGCCGCCGTCGTTACTGTCGGAGCCGAGCGCCGTCGAACCTGCTCCCGTCGATGTCGCTCCGGCGCCCACCGCAGTCGAACCGCTGGCCGATGCGGTCGAACCGTTGCCCACCGCCGAGCTGTTCGTGCCGGACGCCACCGCGCCCTGCCCGCCCGCCGACGAGTTCGTGCCCGAAGGAGCCGGAGGCGTGGGCGTGCCGGGCGACGACGAGAAGCTGCCGCCGTTGTTGGTCGTCTGCTGGCTGATGAGTGTGGTCAAGCGGCTTGCCACTGCATCGAGTTGCGAGACGTTGACGGCGTCGGTGCCGGCCTTGCCCGCCGCAAGGCCGGTGATCTGCCGGTTGCCGATGTTCACTTCACCCGCCGACGACTGCGGCGTGCTCAAGCCATACGCGATGTAATTGCTGACCGCGCCGACCGTCGTCACCGATCCGGCTCCAAGCGCGACGCTGTTCGCAAACGATGCGCTGGAGCCTGAGCCGAGCGCGAGCGCGTCGATTGCGGTGCTGTGCGCGCCTGAGCCGATTGCAATCGATCCGGCGTTGGCCGCGCTAGCGTTCGCGCCTTGAGCAATCGACTGTGCGCCGCTTGCAACCGAGCCGCTGCCGACCGCAATCGCATCCGCCTGCGCCGAGTTCGCGGCCTGGCCGATTGCGACGCCGCCAGGCGCCGTCGCGTCGACGATTGCGCCATTGCCGACGCCCACGCCGTTGTCGCCGTTGACCACAGTGGTCGGCCCGACAGCGATCGACTCCGCACCGACCGCAAGTGAATCCGCCGCCGTGGAATTCGCGTGGAAGTACAACTGGCCCGTCACGGCAAACGACGACAACGCGCCGGCCAACTGCCGGATCGTGACGGCGTCGTGTGCCTGCGTGCCATCCGCGACGTTCGTCAATTGACGATACGTGTTGCCGCTCGCGCTACCGAACGACACCGCGCCGAGCAAGGTCTGGTCGGCCGTGTTGAACGGAATCGCGTGCGTGCCGTTTGCAATCGAGCCGACGCCCGACAGCACCGCGCGATCGGACACCGAACCCGAGCCCATCGCGACACCGCCCACCACCGACGCACTCGACAAAGTGCCGAGCGCAACCGCGTTATCCGCCACCGCCGAAGCGCCATTGCCGCCCGCGAAGCTGCTCGCGCCGCTCGCCGCTGCAGCTACGCCCGCCGCCAATGCGTTGAGACCGGTCGCGCCGTCGTTGTTGTAGTTGGCGCCTTGCGTGCCGCCGTCGTTGACGCTGTAGTAGTGCTTCGCGTTGGCCGTCACGACGCTGGCGAGGTTGTCGACTGCCTGATCGGTTGCGTAGAGCTGCGAGCCGTTCACTGCATCCGTGCTGCCCGAACTGAGCGTGCCCGCGGCCACGTTCTGGATCTGCCGCTCGGCACCTGGCGCGCCCACGCTCACCACGCTCGTCGGGTTCGTGCCGGCAAAGCTGTACACGGTGCCGCCGATGGTCGCGCTCGCGGTCGGCGTCGCGGTGCCGGTCCGCGAACCCGAACCGAGCGCCACGTCGTTCGCGTTGCTCGCCGTCGCGCCCTGGCCGAGCGCCGTGCTGCCCGCGCCCGCCGCGACCGTTCCGACGCCCGCCGCCAACGCGTTGACGCCCGTCGCGCCGTCGTTGTTGTAGTTGCCGCCCTGGGTGCCGCCGTCGTTGACGTCGAAGTAATGCGTCTTGTCGGCGGCGACGGTGGTGGCCAGCGCGTCGATCGCCTGATTGCTCTGATACAACTGCGAGCCGTTGACCGCGTCCGTGCTCGTCCCGTCGAGACGTCCCGCTGCGACGTTCTGGATCTGCCGCTCGGCGCCCGCCGCACCGACGCTCACGACGCTCGTCGGATTCGTGCCCGCGAAGCCATAGACCGTGCCGTTGATGGTCGTGCTCGACGTCGGCGTTGCCGTGCCGGTCTGCGAGCCGGAGCCGAGCGCGACGCTGTTCGCCGATGTCGCGTTCGCGCCGGCGCCGAGCGCGAGGGCATCGATTGCAGTGCTTTGCGCGCCTGAACCGATTGCGATGGACCCGGCATTGGCGGCGCTTGCGTTCGCGCCTTGAGCAATCGACTGCGCGCCGCTCGCGACTGAGCCGCTGCCGACCGCGATCGCATCAGCCTGTGCCGAGTTAGCGGCCTGGCCGATTGCGACGCCGCCTGGTGCAGTCGCGTCGACGATTGCGCCGTTGCCGACGCCCACTCCGTTGTCGCCGTTGACCACGGTCGTCGGTCCGACAGCAATCGACTCCGCACCGACCGCGAGCGAATCCGCTGCCGCCGAATTCGCGTGAAAGTACAACTGCCCCGTCACGGCAAACGATGACAGCGCACCCGCCAACTGCCGGATCGTGACGGCGTCGTGCGCCTGCGTGCCGTCCGCGACATTCGTCAACTGACGATATGTGTTGGCGCTCGCGCTGCCGAACGACACTGCGCCGAGCAAGGTCTGGTCCGCTGTGTTGAACGGAATCGAATGGCTGCCGTTTGCAATCGAGCCGACGCCCGACAGCACCGCGCGATCGGAGACCGAACCCGAGCCAATGGCGACGCCGCCCACCACCGACGCACTCGACAAAGCGCCCAACGCAACAGCATTGTCCGCGACCGCGGAAGCGCCGTTGCCGCCCGCGAAGCTGCTCGCGCCGCTTGCCGCTGCCGCGACGCCCGCCGCCAGCGAGTTCAGTCCGGTCGCGCCGTTGTTGTTGTAGTTGGCGCCTTGCGTGCCGCCGTCGTTGACGCTGTAGTAATGCGTCTTGTCGGCGGCCACGGTTGTCGCGAGACTGTCGACCGCCTGGTTGGTCTGGTAGAGCTGCGAGCCGTTCACCGCATCCGTGCTGCTCGCGCTCAGCGTGCCCGCCGCCACGTTCTGGATCTGCCGCTCGGCGCCCAATGCGCCCACGCTCACCACGCTCGTCGGATTCGTGCCGGCAAAGCTGTACACCGTGCCGCCGATGGTCGCGCTCGCGGTCGGCGTCGCGGTGCCGGTCTGCGAACCGGAGCCGAGCGCCACGTCATTTGCATTCGTCGCGACCGCGTTCGGGCCTATCGCGACGCTGTCGGTGCCGAGCGCCTGGCTGTCCGGCGCCGTCGAGTTCGCGTGGAAGTACTTGATGCCCGGCGCGCTGCCGCCGCCGGTGATCGCGGTGATGAGGTTCTGTACCGACGAATAAGTGTTGCCGCCGTAGCTGAGGTTGGTGGTCAGCGCGCCGGTCGTGCTGTTGTACGTGGTGCCGCCGCCGAGGCTCGACGCCACGGTGTTGCCGAGGTTCGTCACCTGGCCGCCGATTGTGTCGATGGCGGCATCGGCGGCGAAAAGCTGCGAGCCGTTCACCGCGTCCGTGCTCGACGCGTTCACGCGTCCGGCCGCGACGTTGGTGAGCTGACGCGGCGCCGCCGCGGTTCCGACGCTGACCACGCCGGCCGGTGCGCCGCCCGCATAAATAACGGTCGCGCCGTTGATGACGCCGCTGCCGGTCGGCACCGCGGCCGACGTGACCGACGATCCCTGCCCGAGCGCCACGTTCGAACCGGTCACACCGCTCGCGATGCTCGCGCCCTGGCCCAACACGGTGGAGTTCGCGACGCCGTTGTCGGTGGACTGATTGCCGACCACGAGCGACGCGGCGCCGCTCGCCGTCGCGCCGAAGCCGCCGGCCGCCGCATTCGCGCCGGACGATACCGGCTGCGTCGACGTGACCGAGTTGTTGGACACGAACGGGCCGACCGTGCCGCTCGTCAGACTGTCGACTGCCTGGTTGGTCGCATACAGTTCGCTGCCGTTCACGGCGTCGGTGCTGGTTGCAGTCACGCGGCCCGCGGCGAGATTCGTGAGCGTCCGCTCGTTGCCGACCGAACCGATGCTCACGGTGCTGCCTGGCGTCGTGCCTTGCACGCCATGCGTGACGCCGCCCACCGTGACAGTGGCGGTGTTGACGGCGGCGCCCGTGACGCTGCCGGCGCCGAGCGCCACGGCGTTTGCATTGGCCGCCGTCGCGTTTGCGCCCAACGCAATCGCGCCGCCCAGGTTCGCCACGGCGGAGTCGCCGAATGCGAGTGCGCTCGCGCCGGTCGCGTTGCTGGCGTTGCCGAGTGCGACGGCGCCCTGGCCGCTTGCGGTGTTGCCGTTGCCTTGCGCTACCGCGCCGTTGCCGGTGGCCGTGTTGTTCGCGCCCACCGCGATTGCGCCGTTGCCGTTCGCGCTATTGGGATCGCCGATCGCAACGGCGCCGTTGCCGCTGACGGTCTGCGCCTGACCCAGCGCGACCGCGCCCGTTCCGCCCAGCACGCGCGAGTTCTGGCCGCCGGCGATCGAACCGGCGCCGGCCGCCGCCGCGACGATGTTGCTGTCGCCGATGGCCACCGTCGACGCGGCCAGTGCTTGCGATGTAACGCCGATGGCCGTCGCATTGCCGCTGCTTGCGACCGTCTGCTTGCCCAACGCGACGGCGCCGGCTCCCGACGCCGTTGCATTCGTGCCCAACGCAATGGCATTCGCATTCGTGCCCGTCACTGCCGAGTCGCCAAGCGCAATCGACGACGAACCCGCAGCGCTCGCGCCGGAACCGAGAGCAACCGCGCGAATGCCGGATGCCGCGGCGCCTCCGACTGCGGCCGGCGAAGATGAACCGCCTTCCGCGACAGAGTCCGATGAGCCCAGCGCTATCGAATTAGCTCCGGTGGCCTGCGAGCCGTTCATCATGGCGAGCGAGTTGAGCCCCGAGGCGGCGGCTCCCGCGCCCAATGCGACTGCGTTCTGTGCGGTGGCTCTGGACACGGTGCCCGCAGCCAGCGAAGAGAGGCCCGATGCGACGACATCCGTACCAAGAGCAACGGCGCCGTCCGCCGTTGCGCCGGTGCCCGCGACGGTACGCGCGCCCAGATAGACGGCGTTCAAACCACTGGCAATGGACTGAAAGCCGACGGCTACGCCATGCGTGCCCGAACCATTGGCGACGTACCCAATCGCGACCGATGCGGCTCCGCTGCCCACCGCATGAAAGCCGAAGGCGTTCGCGTAGTCGCCGGTGGCAACAACGTCAGTGCCGATCGCGTTGGACGATAGTCCGCTCGATCCGGTGCCGGCAGCGGTTCGCGATCCCAGATAGACCGCGTTGACACCGGTAGCGGAAGCTCCGGAACCGACCGCTACACCATTGGTTGATGAACCGACGGCTCCGCTGCCCACCGCAACCACGCCCGACGCCGCGGCGCTTGCGTTCGCGCCGACTGCAACGCCGTTGTCTCCGGCGGCTTTCGCCAAGGCGCCGACGGCAGTCGACACATTGCCGCTAGCGAGGGCCTGGACGCCAATACCGATACCGGCTGAGCCACTCGCGGTGACGTCCGTACCAATGCCAATCGCCGACTGCGCAGTTGCGCCCGTACCTGCCGCAGTGCGAGCGCCGAGGTAAATGGCATTAGTAGCCGCGGCAATGGCTTGATAGCCGACTGCCAGGCCATTGAGTCCCGTACTGCTGGAGGCATAACCTACCGCCGTCGCCCCGCCCGCAGTGGCCGAGGACTGAACGCCCATGCACGACGCGCTGCCGCTGAAAGAGTTGTACGGCGGTGCGGCGCAGTTCACCTGGGCCTGCGCTTGCGCGCCCCATCCGCCCACGCCCATTGCCACCAGCACGGTCAGCACGCGTGGATTGGCGTTGCGCTGCGGAGCGACGCGGCCTTCGCCGGGTTCACCGTTGCGCGCATCGCATACCAAGGCCGCCGCCCCTGACTTGCCCTTGCCGCGCGACGCGTCCAGTTCCGACGCCGCGACGAAAGCGCCCAGCGCCTTGTTCCAGATTGTCCGATATGCCTTGTTCATGTCGTTGTCTCGCCGAATAATTGAAATGCGGAGTTCTTAAGCACGAGCGTGCGCTCGCCTCCCGCTTACTTAGGATGACTATTTACTGCGTTTAAAACATCGCTCAGCGGCGAACAGCTTTAGCGTTGATCTTTCGACGACGAATCTTCGGTGCAGGCGCAAAACATCGCCACACTATCAATTCGCATAGCTAAAGGAAAACGCGCGCGTCAACCGGACATTCCCGGTTTCCGACGACTAACCACTGAGACGATTGATGGATTGCCGCGTTATGAAGGTCCGAACGGACACGGCACGGAGACACGAGCAGCGATTGAGCGGCGGAACGCCAATTGCCGGCCTTGATATTGTTCTTTCGCCGGGCGTGCGCCCGACTTTTTTGCGCCTGGAATACTCATAGCTGCCAGCCCCCTGGATATGCGTCACTTCGTTTCGCCGGCGCCTGAATGGCGAGTCGCCTCATGCCGTGCACAAGCGCCGTTTATTCAAATGATTGAGCACTATCTAAGACGATGACCGACCTATTCGCTTTGGATGCCGCGTCTCGCCCGGGGTATCGTGTAACAAAAAGAAAGTTCTGTGCTCAAGGGAACTTTCTCATAAGACTTTTCATTTGTCCACGTAAAGTCTTTAACTATTTTTAGGTATTGCAAGATTTAACAATTGAAAGAAGCCGCCCCTATTAAGGCTGAGCGCGAGGTTGCCTGGCAGTTGCCCGGAAACTGAGCAGCATGCCGTGATACGGCCATCAGCGGGGAATGAGCGGTAGCGGCGACGCCGTGTTCCTCTGGAATGTCATTCAAACGACTGAGCGAATATTCCTTACAAAATCGTTTCGTGCCCATACGCATTTTTTATGTATTTCTCGTTAAATCGATCCGGCCGGCCAATACTTTTTTGCTCGGATTCTGTGCAAATTCCGACATCGCTTTGCGGTCGCCATAACGCACTGCGATGCCCGCGTATTGCCGGGCATCGCAGTGGTTTCAGAACAGGCTCATGAGAGCATGTGATTACCAGCGATAGCCGACGCCCGCGCCTGCACCTACTGCGCCGTGGCCCGAAACGCCGGTACTCACCGAACCTTTGACCATCCACTTTTGCGTCGCGACCGACACGCCGAGTGCCATCGCCGACTGGCCGCTGTAATTGCCGGCTGCGAGCGAGACGACTTTCTCGCCAGGCAATACGGCTTGCGGCAAGTTCGCCATCGCGATTGCCGATGCCGAGCCCGCGTTTGCGTCGCGACGATACCTCTGCATGTCATCGCGAACGCTGTTGATGGCGCCATTCAATTGACGCACATTCACAGCGTCGGTCGGAGCCGTACCGTCTGCAACGTTGGTGATCTGACGTTCAGCACCCGGCGCACCGACCGAAACCGTGTTGTCCCGGGTTGCAACTGAATTTGCACCCAAGGCAACCGAATTGTTAGCGGTAGCCTGGCTGTTGGCGCCGATTGCAGTGGAGTCGGTGCCCGTGACTTTCGAGTTCGTGCCGATGGCGGTGGCACGCGCCGCCGTGACAGTCGAGTTAGTGCCGATTGCCGTGCCGTCCTGACCCGAGACAGTCGAACCGTTGCCCACCGCCGTTCCGTTCTCTGCCGATACCAGCGAGTTCCTGCCTACTGCGGTGGCGGAACTGTCGATAGCGGTGCCATTCGAACCGGTAGTCGAGATGGTGTTGACCGTGGTCGTGAGCGACGTCAGGTTAGTCGACAGCGCGGAAACCTGCGATGCGATCGAGAAAAGCTGCGAGCCGTTGACGGCGTCGGTGCTGGTTGCGCTGATCTGGCCGGCCGCGACGTTTTGCAACTGATGTTCCTGACCGACCGCGCCGATACTCACGACACCCGTCGGCGTCGCGCCCGCGAAGCCACCGAACGTGACTCCGTTCAGCGTGACGCTGCTCACGTTCGTAGCCGCGCGCGTGACAGCACCGGAACCGAGCGCCGTCGATTCGTTGGTCGAAGCGACGGCTGCGTTACCGATGGCGATGGAATTGTTGCCCGTCGCTTGCGTGAGCGTGCCCAGCGCAACCGCGTTGGCCGATGCGGCGTTCGCGCGAAGACCAATCGCTACGCCACCGGCGACGGACGCGTTGGCGCCGTTGCCGCCTGCGAAGGAACCATTTCCAACCGCTGCTGCGCCGTTACCAATCGCGACAGCCTCTCCGTTCGTTGCAGATGCGGCAGGGCCAATTGCGATCGGCGACGCCGGCGTCGTCGAGGTCGCCACAGCATTGGAGCCGATTGCGATTGCAACACTGCCCGCTCCGCCATTAGCGACTGCGGCAAGACCTTGTGCGATCGCACCAGCGCCAGTCGCAACGCTCCCAGTACCTAACGCGATGTTGTTTGTTCCACTGGCCGTTGCCTGAGCACCAATTGCAGCATTGCCGTTACCGATAGCGTTGGCAGAAGCGCCGAATGCGACAGCATCTATGCCGCTTGCCACAGAGTTCGCGCCCACAGCGGTTGCGTTGAAGCCGTTCGCCGTGACCGTATCGCCCAAGGCCGTTGCCGCACCGCCTTGTGCCGACACATTGATGCCGACAGCCGTATTCTGGCTCGTACCGTCCGCACCGGCGACTGCGGGAAATACGCCGCCCGTGCTCGCGACAGGCGCCGTGGCCCCACCGACGGTTGCAGTCTGACCAGCGTTTTCACCGCCGACAGCGAGGTTATCTGCATAGGCCTGCGTCGCCGGCAGCAGCATTAGCGCCGTGAGTACTGCGAGTGACAGCTTAGACTTCAGCGGAGTACCCGCCACTTCATATCGGCTCTTGTTCATTGCGTTTCCCGTTCTGACTTCTCTAGTAGACGAAAGGGTTTCTCTTGCTCTCCGCGCCGCATATCGCAGGAATCAAAGCCGTTTCTCACCGACAGTTGCGCGAGTAAGCACTAGAAACACCGTGTAAGGACTCGCGGAATTATGGGTAGCGCTATCGGCGCATCTGTTTGCCCGAGCGGCGAATTGCTTTGCTGGAGAGAAAATTCTTTCTTTATCCGCCAGGCATCTTGTCGACTGTCGCCAGGTCGTGCGATTTGTTGCCGAAGCGAATGGGCGTCGCCGGCAACGAAGCCTCCAACGCAACTTAATTTGAACTGAAACATGTATCTGATATTCTTCGCCGCTCGCTCGGCCTATTGATGGAGAGCCATCAACGCCGACCGGCGTATCCCGTCGCCGATAAACCTCCGAGAACGTCACCCGCAAGGTGTGTCCGCTTACACGATGCCGCTTCTCAACACCGCCCTGGCAGGCGCTCATCTTCTCGTTGTCGACGATCAGCCCGACCAGTTGCGATTGTTAATTGATCTTCTGCGCAATGCCGGATGCCGGATCAGCGTTGGATTTGACGGATCGCAGGCCTATCAGCGGGCACTCGCCATTTCGCCCGATCTGATCCTGATGGATGTGCGGATGCCGCGCATGGACGGATTCGCTGCTTGCCGGCTTCTCGCCGCGGACCCCCGCACGTGTGGGATTCCCGTCATCTTTCTTACTGCGGCGAGCGATCTCAACGAACGTATCAATGGCCTGGAGATTGGTGGCGTCGACTATGTACTCAAGCCATTCGATGCGGCGGAAGTGCTTGCACGCATTCGCGTGCACCTCGTCCGTGCAAAAAGTACTCAGCGTGATGAACAGGATGTGTCCGCAGCAGACACGACGGGCAATGGCGTACTCGTTCGCGCCGCCATTCAGCACTTGTCCCAAAGATTGAACGATCCGCCAACGGTCGAGCAGCTCGCGCGCCTCGTGGGAACAAATGAAAAGCGACTGTCGCGCGCGTTTCGGGAGAACCTTGGGCAAACGGTATTCGAGTACCTTCGCGAAGAACGCTTGCGGATTGCGCAAACGCTATTGAGCAGTACGCCGTTGAGTATCGCGAGCATCGCCGAGGAAATTGGTTTTTCCAGTGCAGCCAATTTCGCCACGGCATTTCGCGAGCGATTCCATGTGACTCCATCGACGTATCGCGACGAGCGCCGCGGCAACGCAGAGGCTAGCCAGAACGAGCCTGCCGTCGATGCGGATTAATTCCATCATGCCGGGAGCCATCTGGCAGCGCATCGCGTTCTTGTGTTTTATCTGCTGGAGCACTCATTTATTCGCTTCAACGTCCAACACTACCAGCGCTAACGAGTCGCCACTGCCCGCTCTTGGCCAGATACAGGTCTTTGAAGATGTCTCGGGCACGATGACGCTCACCGATATCAATGCCCTTTACGCAGAAAGTCCACTCAGCTTCGCCACTGCACAGCAGAAGAGATTAAAGCCGGGTTTCACGCACTCGGCCTGGTGGCTGCGCGTCGAGTTGAGCAATCATGCCGCAACAAACCTCGCACTAGTTCTCGCGCTTCTTGACGCGCGTCTAGAGCATGTCGACTTCTATACCAGCCGTACCCATGTGGCGTCCCAGCCTGTTTCATCACGCTATCCGCTGATGGAGTTCTCGCTCGCGCCCGGCGAACGCTTGCCGGTTTTCATCCGCGTAGCAAGCGATACCGCGCTTACGCTCGAACCGGCGCTGTATTCGTCGGCGGCATTCGATGCATTGGAAAAGCGCGCCGCGCTCTGGAATGGCGGATTGATCGGCGGAACTCTCGCACTCGCATGGTGTGCGCTGCTTATCGCCTATTTTTCGCGCAGCGGCCCGTTTCTCGTGTTGGCGGCTCTCTGCTTGATGACAGCGCTATTCGAAGCTGCGGAGCGCGGGTACACGAGAGTCTATCTATGGCCGCAGGCGATCGAGTGGAGTTCGAGAAGCGTCACGGTATTCGGATGCACTGCGGTGCTGCTGTTCATCGCATTCATCTTGCGCATTGCACGCGACGAGAAGGCGCGTCTGCCCTGGCGCTACGTGCTGTATGTATTCGCGTCGCTCGAATGCATTGGGGCGGCGGGCGCCGCATTCGGCAATCTGTTCGTCTTCGCGCAAGTCGGCCTGTACGTCAACGCAGTATTCGGTTTCGTCACAGTGGGGATGGCTGCAAGTCTCGCCCGTCAATCGACTCCGACCGCGCGGATCATGCTGCTCACTGTCATCTTCTCGCTGCTCAACTCTGCGTTGCGCGTACTCGAAACATTGGGATCGTTGCCGCCGGCTCTTGCATGGTTAAAGTCGGATATTCATCCGAACCCGGCGGTCGCGATCATTGGATTAGCGACGCATCTAATCGTGCTTGCGGCATGGGTCAATCACGTCGGCAAACAACGAAGGGCGGCGAGAACCGAACTCGCGGACTGGCAGAGAACCGAACACGACCGCCTGCGCGAGCAAGTCGCGCGACGCACACTGGAATTAAATGAAGCACTGCGTTACGCCGAAGAGAAGAACCGGCAAAAGATCGAAACGCTCGGCTATGTCAGTCACGATCTCCGCGCGCCATTGGCGACCATTTCCAGTTACGCCAGCCTTCTGCTGAATAGAGCCGATTCGAAGCAAGCCACGCTGATACAGGCTATCGAGCGCAGTGTGAACTATCAACTGGCCTTGATCGACGAGCTAATTGGATACACGAAGGCAGAGTTGCAACCGCTGGATATCGCACCGACCGCGACCGACCTGCCCGCACTTCTCGACGACATCGCCGAATACGCGGTCGCACTCTGTGCGCAACTGAATAACCAGTTCCACTATCAGGCGTTGACATCGCTACCGCGTCAATTGACGATAGACGGTCGCCGATTACAGCAGGTACTGCTGAATCTATTGTCCAATGCGTCGAAGTTCACACGCGACGGCACCGCCATGATGACAGTGCGGGCGCGCCGCCATGAACAGCATTGGCACATGGGCTTTGAAGTCGCGGATACGGGCATTGGCATCGCCATCGAAGAACAGTCGAAACTGTTTACCGCCTTTAGACAGATACAGTCGGTGAACGGCAGTACCGGACTCGGCCTTTTCATCGCCCAGCGTATTGTCAACACAATGGGCGGTGAGTTGCGCGTTTCGAGCGCGCTGCAGCAAGGCACTTCGTTTTCATTCGAGCTCATTGTTCCTTTTGCAAAAGATCTCGATGCTTCGCAGTTGAGCGTCGTACCGTACACCTCCATCGGCTCAGCGCCTGCTCGTCCGCAACCTAAGCGGTGGCTTGCCTCGGCTATTCCCCCGCGCAGCGATCGCCGGGATCTGGCAGTACTTGCAAAAGACGGGCGCCTCACCGATATCGAGCAATGGATTGAAACCATGCTCGCGATTCATCCCTCGTGTACCGCGTTTCTGACCGAAGTTCGCCATTGCGTCGAGGCATTGGACTTTCCGGGCGCCGAAGCGCTTGCACTCGCGCCGTATGAACCAGAGAACATCTCGTGAAAGTGCGCAAATGGCCAGGCCCCGCAGGCCGCCAACAATAAAACAGGAGCAGTACCGAATGATGTGGGCTATGCGCACCGGACGACGCACGATCATGGTCGCGGTGAAGGGTTTCGTTCTCGCAACGACTGTCGGCCACGCGCACGCACAGCCGACGCAACCCGTCGACGACGCGAACGTGACGGACGCCATGCCTCTCAACGCGTTGCCGGCGATCACCGTGAAGGATGTGCGAGAGGAATCGTCGGTCGGACTCGTCGGCAAGCGCACAACGACGGGCACAAAAACCGATACGCCAATCAACGAGATTCCTCAAACCGTCAACATCGTCACCGCGCAGCAGATGGAGATGACCGGCGCGACCGACATCAATCAGGCGCTGCGCTACGTACCTGGTTTTTCATCGTTCGGATCGGACGGCCGCACCGACTGGTATGCGGCATTGCGCGGCTTTACGCCGACGCTATTCGTCGATGGGTTGCAAACGCCTAATACCGCAACACTCGCGAACTGGCGTGTCGATCCTTATATGATCGAGAGCCTCACCGTGCTGCGCGGGCCGACGTCGGTGGTATATGGAGCCGGCGACCCCGGCGCTATCGTCGATGCACAGACGCGGCAGGCTGACGGCGAGCGCATCCGCGAAATCGGCGTGCAGATCGGCAACTATGCACGCAAGCAGACGATGATCGACGTCGGCGATACGCTCGACGCCGACGGCAAATACGCGTATCGCTTTCTCGGCGTTGCACGCGACGGCAATGCGCTGACCGGCCCGAACGCGGACCAGCGCGTCGCGCTTGCACCATCGTTTCGCTGGCGGCCAGACTCGAAGACATCGCTCACAGTCACTGCAACCTACCTGCAAGATCGCGGCGATATTTCATATAACTTCCTGCCCGCGCAAGGCACGGTACTGCCGAACCCGAACGGCCCGTTGTCTCAGGACATTTATATGGGCGATCCGGCATTCAACCACTATCAGAAGAAGCAGGAATCGCTCGGCTATCAGTTCTCGCACGAGCTCGATCCGATCTGGACGTTGCGCCAGAACGTGCGCTGGATGCACTTGTCGGGTGACGATGGATCTGTTTTTGGCAACGGTCTCGCGCCTCACAGCACGACCACCATGACGCGTTATGCAGGCTTGTTCCAGATGAACTACAGCCGCCTGGACGTCGACAACAATGCGCAAGCGCGCTTCGCGACAGGACCGCTTGAGCACACGCTGCTACTCGGCTTCCAGTACAACAGGCAGACGACGACCGAAAGCGTGTGGCTCGCACTCGCACCCTATCTCAATCTCTACAAGCCGGCCTATACGCCGGTCACGACCGCGATCTTTTCGGGTCCGACGTCGCTCGGCCACACCGATGCGCACACAACGGCGAGTACATTGGCCACCTATGCGCAGGATCAGATCAAGGCCCGCCGATGGACCCTGACGCTCGGCGGCCGCGAAGACTGGGTCGATATGCGCCAGGACGACCGCGACAACAACTCGCAGATCAAACAGAATGTCAGCGCCTTCTCGGGTCGGGTCGGTCTCACCTACGAGGGCGACTATGGACTGTCGCCCTACGCAAGTTATTCGACATCGTTTAATCCGGTCATTGGCGTGAGGATGAACGGCGATGGCTTGCCCAAGCCGACGCGCGGCCGGCAGATCGAGGCGGGTCTGCGCTGGCGACCCGCAGGCAAAAACGTGACGTTAAGCGCAGCCGTCTATCAGATCAATCAAAGCAATGTCGTCACGCCGGCGCCGATCAATCTCGATCCGACCGGGACTTCGTTCGTGCAGACCGGCGAGGTCCGTTCGCGTGGCATCGAGTTGAACGCCGTCGGACAGATAACGCGGGAACTGTCGATGATTGCGTCGTATGTCTATCAGGACGTGAAGAACATCAAGGCCAACGATGCGTCGTTAAACAAGTGGCCCGTGGACATTCCACGTCCACGGCAAATGGCGTCGCTATGGACGGACTGGACATGGCATACGGGCGCGCTCGCGGGTTTCGGCATCGGCGCCGGAGTCCGCTATCAAAGCGCGCTGGCGGGCGCACCGGACAACTCGCTGACGATTGCAAGCTATACGCTTTACGACGCCGCATTGCACTACGACACTCGCGACTGGCGGCTCGCTTTGAATGTGGCGAACGTATTCGACCGCCGCTATGTGAGCGGTTGCCAGTCGTATGCAGTGTGCGTGTTCGGCAACGAGCGGACCGTGCTGGCCAGTGCGAAATACAACTGGTGATGGCGATGTGAACGATTGCAGGCTCCGAACGCTATGCCTGCAAACGTCCTCACACCGTAACAACAATCTTCCCGAACTGCTGGTTCGACTCGAGATAACGATGAGCGTCGACGATCTGCTCGAGCGGGAAGACCTTGTCGATCACCGGCTTCAGCACGCCCGACGAAAGGCCATCGAGAACGAAGCGCTTTGCCCTTTCCAGACGCGCCGGATCGCTCACGATCAGCTTGTACTGGTAGCCATACACGGTCAGCATCTTGCCGAGGATCGCGAACAGCGGGAACGGCGTCGGTTCTGGACTCAGCGCGCCATAAGCGAACACGATGCCGCGCTCGCACAGCGCATCGGCCACTTTCTCGAACTCCGGCCCGAGCACCGGATCGAACGCGACGCGCGCGCCCGCGCCGCCGGTGATCTCGTTGACGCGCGCGACCAGATCTTCCTGCTGCGTGACGATCACGTGGTCGGCGCCCGCTTCCAGCAGCGCGTTTTTCTTCGCGTCGGTGCGGGTCGTCGCAATCGCAATGGCGCCCACGCTCTTTGCCACCTGAATCGCCGCAAGCCCCACGCTGCTCGACGACGCCGTGATGATGACCGCCTCGCCTGGGCGCAGTTGCGCGATGTCGACCAGTGCGCCCCACGCCGTTACATACTGCATCCACACCGCGGCGGCCTCGGTGAATCCTAGCGACGGTGGATTCTTCACCGCATGCGCCGCCGGAAAATTGCCGGTATCGCCATACGCGCCCCATCGCGTGATCGACATGGGCGGAATGATGGCGACCGCGTCGCCGACGGCGACGTTGGTCACGGACGAACCGACGGCGCTGACGACGCCGGACGCCTCATAACCGAGCCGCGCGGGAAACACGGGGGACTCCACATAGAACCCGGAGCGGAACATGGACTCCGCTCTGTTCACGCCCAGCGCACGAATCTGCAACTGGATCTCGTCCGCGGCGGGCGGCGGCACTTCGACGTTATCGATCCGCAGCACTTCGGGACCGCCATTTTCATGAAAACGTACGACACGCGGCATGTTCGCTCTCCAACGAGTAAGTGACGAACTCACTATAATTTGAGCCGGCCGCACGATAAATGGCGCGTTCGCTCTGACTATCGAACCTAACTGTTTCTAATCATGGATCGTCTCACCAGCATGGCGGTCTTCGTCAAAGCGGCGGAAACGGGCTCGTTCGCCGCGGCCGGCGCGGCGCTCGGCATGACATCGCAGGCCGTCGGCAAGCATGTGCGGCTGCTCGAGGAGCGCTATCGCATGCAACTCATCAATCGTACGACGCGCCGCCAAAGCCTCACCGAAGCCGGGCGCGCGTTTTACGAGCGCAGCAAGTCCGTGCTCGCCGAGATGGAAGCGGCGGAGGCGCTGGCCGCGAACCTTCAGGCCGCGCCGCGCGGCAAGCTGCGCATCAATGCACCGGTGAGCTTCGGCGCGCACAGCCTCGTACCGACGCTCGCGCAATACATGCGGCAACATCCCGAAGTGAGCGTGGACCTGACGCTGAGCGACCGGCTGATCGACGTAATCGACGAAGGCTATGACGCCGTCGTACGCATCGCGCCGATCGCCGATTCGAGGCTGATTGCGCGGCCGATCGGTCCTTATCGACTGACGATCTGCGCGTCGCCCGCGTATCTGGCTGAGCGCGGCACGCCTCTACGCCCCGAAGATCTGACGCAGCATGAGTGCCCCGGATTCTCTTACTGGGGCCGCGGGCCGTTACGTGAATGGCACCTGGTCGGGCCCGACGGCCGGCATGTGGTGCCGGTCAGCAGCCGCTTCTCGATCAACAACGGCCAGGCGCTGCGCAATGCCGCGGTCGAAGGCGCGGGCATCATCCTGCAACCGTGCGACATGCTGCGCGACGATCTCGCTGCCGGGCGCCTCGTGCGCGTGCTGCCGGACTACGAACCGCCGCCGCTGCCGATCCATCTACTATTCGCACCCGACCGCCGGCCCACGCCGAAGCTGCGCAGCTTTATCGACTTCGTCGTGGCGCGCTTCGGCGAGGGATAGATCGGTCGACGGAAATAGCGGCCGCCCTATTTCTTTCCGTCGATGACCGCCACCACTTCCTCGCGCGTGTACTCCTTGTTCGCGAGCGCGCCAGGCGGCGTCTTCGCCAGCACGGCGTCGAGTTCGTCAGGCTTCACTTCGAGCACCGGCATGCGAATGTCATGCGGCACTTTCTTGCCCGCGAGAATCTGCTGCGTCACCCAGAATGCGAACGACGACGCGCCGGGCGGAATGGTCACCGACATCGTTTCGTAGCCGCTCTTTTTCTGATCGGCCCACCACGCGAGTTCTTCCTGGCGGTTGCCAAGAATGATGATCGGCGTCGGCCGTCCGGCCGCCTTGATCGCCTGCGCCGCGCCGAAACCGTCGCCGCCTTGCGTGAGCACGCCGTCGATCTTCGGCAAGGTCGGCAACACACCCGCAACCTGCTTTTGGGCGACCGTCTGCGTCCAGTCGCCATGCACCGAACCGACCACCTTCAGGCCCGGATACTTCTTCAGTTCGTCGACCATGCCCTGATGAATCTCGTCGTCGACGGAGACACCCGCGAGCCCGCGAATCTCGAGCAGGTTGCCCTTGCCGTTCAGACGCTTCGCCAGATAGTCGACCTGCATGCGGCCCATGCCCTGAAAATCGACGGCGATGCGATAGGCGCACGGCTCGGTCGCGATGCCGTCGAACGAGACGACCGTCACGCCCGCGCCGCACGCCTGCTTGATGACGCCGTTGAGCGCCGTGGGCGACACGGAATCGACCGCAATCGCCTTGAAGCCCTGGAGTATCAGGTTCTGGATCTGCTGGACCTGTTCGGTCGCCTGGCTTTCCGCCGTGGTGAAACTCGGCGCGGCCGCGACGATCTTCTGCTTGACCGCCGGGTCCGCGATGTTGGACCAGCTCTTGAGCATCTGCTGACGCCAGCTATTGCCCGCGTAATTATTCGACAGCGCAATTTTCATCGACGAGGTATCGCCCGTCGCGACCTGCGCCGATGCGCCCGCGGATGCAGCCACGCATATCGCGGCCATGCACAGCGAGAGAGCCAGTTTTTTTATCTGCACGTCTTGTCTCCTGTCGAGGTATTTGAAATATTCGGGCGCTTCAGCGGCCCGCGCCGCGCACGCCCACATGAAGCGAATAGATGGAAGCCGTCGCGGCGATGAACAGGCGATTGCGGTTCAGTCCGCCGAAGGTCAGATTGGCCACGACTTCGGGTATCAGGATCTTGCCGAGCAGCGCGCCATTGGGCGCGTAGCAATGCACGCCGTCTTCGGCGCTGGTCCAGACGTTGCCGTGCTCGTCGATGCGCATGCCGTCTGGAACGCCACTTTGCATCTCCGCAAAAACACGCCCGTTGCGCAGACCGCCTTCGCTCGTCACGTCGAATACGCGGATATGGCGCGGCGCGTTGTCGTCGTGCGAAGCAGCGGAATCGGCGATATAAAGTTTGCTCTCGTCCGGCGAGAACGCGAGACCGTTCGGCTTCGCGAACTCGTCGCAGACCAGTTCCACCTGCGCGCTGCCGGCGCCGATGCGATAGACGTTGCAGCGGCCGATCTCGCTGTCGGCGCGATAACCTTCGTAGTCGCTCAGAATGCCGTAGTCGGGATCGGTGAACCAGATGTCGCCTTTGGAATCCACGACCACATCGTTCGGAGAATTGAGGCGCTTGCCTTCGAAGTGCGACGCCAGCACGGTCACGCTGCCGTCGTGTTCGGTGCGCGTCACGCGTCGCGTGCCGTGCTCGCAGGTCACGAGCCGTCCCTCGCGGTCACGCGTGTTGCCATTGCTGTAGTTGGACGGCGCGCGATAAACGCCTACGCCCATGCTGGGCGCCCAACGCATCATGCGGTTGTTCGGTATGTCGCTCCAGATAAGCAGGTCTGTCGCCGGGAAATAGACCGGACCTTCGGCCCACAGGCATTCGTTCGTGAGACGCGTCAGAAAGGCGTTGGGCTGAAGCAGCAGCCTGAAACGCGGGTCATGTACTTCGAAGTCGGTGCTTTTCATGTCTCCTTGCCCTTCTCTATTTGCTATTACTGCGGGCTTCAATTGCAACGCTTATTGCAAAGCCTATCGCAGCACTTTTCCGCCCGCCGCCACGGTCACTGAAATGATCAACACGCCATACACGATGGAGCGCACGCCCGCATCCGCGCCCACCGCATTGAGCGCCGCGTTCGTGAGAAAGAGGAACATGGACGCGCCCCATACGCCGACGATGGTCGCCTTGCCGCCCGTCACCAGCGTGCCGCCGATCACGACCACGGCAATCGAAATCAGCATGTACTCCACGCCCATGTCGAGCGACGCGCCGCCGGATATGGCCGCGAGCAGCAACGCGGTGAGCGACGCGATCATCGACGACAGCACATAAGCGAGGCACCGCGTGCGATGCACGTTGACTCCCGCGAGCCACGCGGCCCGCGCGTTCTGGCCGATCGCGGAAAGCCTGCGGCCATACACGGCGCGATGCAGCAACACCGCGAGCGCAATCGACAACGCAAGCGCGAGCAGCGCGATATACGGAATCTGCAAAACGCGGCCCGTCGCGAAAGCGCCGAGCGCGGGCGGTGGCGGCGGCAACTGGCGGCCTTGCGTGATCGCAATCGACTGAATGATGAAGCTCGACGACAGCGTCGCGATGATCGGCGGGATGCGCAAAAGGCGAATCAGCATGTAGTTGGCGACGCCGACAACGACGCCCACGCCCAGCACCGCGGCTACGCCCAACGCGATGTATCCGTTCGAGCTGCGCATCACATGCATGCCGATCACGCCGGCAAGCGCGATGGTCGACGGCACCGACAGGTCGATGTTGCCGACGCCCGATGTGATGACGAGCATCTGCCCGAGACCGACGAGCACCATGAAGACGCCATAGGTCAGCGCCGTCTGCGCGACATTGCTTGCGATGCCGAAGCCGAACACGCCGACAATGCCGAACCACACCAGCACCGTGCCGACGAACGACCAGGCCCACGGCGCCTGAATACTTTTGAGCCGCGCCCAGACGCTGTCCTGAGAAGCGATCGGCTCGCTGGAAATTTGCGTTTTCACCGGCGTTCTCCGCGTTGCAGCAGCACGCGCAACGACAACACGACGATCAGAATCGCTCCCTGCATGCCGACCTGCCAATCCGCCGAGATGTTGAGGAAAGCGAGAAACGACGCGGCAAGCGTCAGCGTGATCGCACCGAGCACCGCGCCGACTACCGACACGCGGCCGCCGATGAATTCACCGCCGCCGAGTATCACCGCCGCAATCGACAGCAACGTATAGCGCAGCGCGAGATTGGCGTCGGCGGAAGTCGTCAGGCCGAGCAGCGACAACCCCGATAGCACGCCGAACACGCCCGCGACGCCGTAGAGCGTCGCCTTGCTGCGCACGAGCGACCAGCCGAAGCGGCGCATCGCGCGCGGATTGCCGCCCGCGCCGCGAACCCGCACGCCCGCCGACGAGCGCATCAGCAGCAGGTGTCCGACGATCGCGATCAGCACCGACCACACGATCGGCGCGGCGATCAGCGGCGTCTGGTAGCCCATTGCCGTGCCGAGCCACTCGGGACTCGTGCCGCCAGGCGACGGCAGCAGCACGATGGCGAGCCCGCTCCATACGAACGAAAGACCAAGCGTTACGACGATGGACGGAATCTGCCGCAACTCGATCAGCGCGCCGACGGCCGCATACGCGAGCACGCAACCGGCTAACGCCAGCGCGCCAAGCCACGGTTGCTTCACCAGCAGCGTTGCACCGATGCACGCGACAAGACTCACGAACGGCCCAATCGACAGATCCAGATCGTTGACGGTGATGATCGCGAGCTGCGCGAGCGTCGCCAGCACGATCGGCACGGCGAGATTCAGCAGCAGGCTGGAGCCGAAGTAGCTCATCACGGTCGGCTGCATGATGGCGATCGGCACCAGCACCGCGACCAGCGAAATGGCGGGAAGCATCGCGCGCAAACGCGCCTGCGTATTAGCGAATGTCATGCTGCCTGATCCTCGAAGCTCGCCGCGAGCAGCGCCTCTTCCGTGCATTCGTCGGCGTGAAGCACGCGCGTAACGGCGGCGGAGCGGAACACGTAAGTGCGATCGCAGTGCGAGAGTTCTTCGTTTTCCGTGGTGTACCAGATGAAGGTGCGGCCCTTCGCGGCTTCTTCGTGTACGAGTTGATAGATGTCGCGCTTGGTGCCGACATCGACGCCGCGCGTGGGATCGTCCATCAGAATGAGTTCGGCGTCGCAGGCAAGCGCGCGCGCGAACAGAACCTTCTGCTGATTGCCGCCCGAGAGCGAAAGAATGCCTGCGTTCATCGACGCGCCCCGTATGCCGATCTTCGCGCGCCATGCTTCGACGAGTTCGCGCGCCGCGGCGAAATCGACGAGACCGCGCTTGCGTTTTGCGCCGCCGAGCAGCCAGCGCAGATCGAGATTCTGCGCGATCGACCAGACGGGAAACACGCCGTCGCGTCCGCGATCGCCCGCAACGAATGCGACCTTCGCGCGCGCCGCGCCGTGACGTGTCGCGGCATCGTAGATGGATAGCAGCGCTTCGGTTTGACCTTGTCCCGCGAGTCCCGCGAAGCCGACGATCTCGCCGCGCGACGCTTCGATTGCCGTGTGCTTCTTCACGCCGACATTCCAGCGAAAATGCGCTTGATCGCTGCGCGCATTACGCGCGCGCGCCGCGGCCGGCGACTTGTCGGCTTCGAGATGCTGGCCCATCGCCTCAATGATCGACGCGCGGCTCGACTGCGCGCGCGGCAGCACGCCGACGATGCCGCCGTCGCGCATCACCATCACGCGGTCCGCCACGCGCTCTATTTCGCCGAGCATGTGCGTGATGAGCAGACACGTAATGCCGCGCTCGGCAGCCGCGCGCCGCACGAAGGCGAGCAACTGCTCGGCGGTATGAGCGTCGAGCGAGGAAGTCGGCTCATCCAGAATCACGAGACGCACGGGCGTATCAGTGACCGTGAAAGCGCGCGCGATCTCCACCATCTGCTGCTGCGTGAGCGTGAGATCGGAGACGAGTTCGCCGCCCTTCAGGCCGTGATCCGGAAAAATTTCGTCGAGCTTCTCGCGCATCAGCGCGGTGGCCTTGCGTCGCCAACCGCGTCCATGCAAATGCGGATGCACGACGGTCATGTTCTCGGCCACGGTCAGATTCGCGCACAACGAGAGTTCCTGAAACACGCAGCGCACGCCCGCATTTCTGGCGGCATTCGCGTCGTAATGCGGCGCGTCGTGGCCGTCCACTTCGATGCGGCCTTGCGTCGGCGCGTACACGCCCGCGAGCACCGACATCAGCGTCGATTTGCCCGCGCCGTTGTGGCCGGCAATGCCGACACATTCACCGGGCAGGAACGCGAAGTCGATGTCCGTGAGAGCGCGGACCCGCCCGAACGTCTTGCCGATGCCTTCGAAGCGGATCAGCGCGCGGCTGTCCTCCTGGCTGGATGTTGCGCCCATTCACCTGTCTCCGTGGGTGGCGTCTTCGTGCGCTTACTTCTTGTCGAGCAGAGCCACGGTTTGCGGCAACGTATAGGTCACATCGGCGATGCCGCCAGGCGGAATCGCGGCGAGCTTCGCGGGCAACTCCTGTTGCGAGATGGCGAGCAGCGGCACGTTGATCGTGACTTCTTTCGGGATCTTCTTGCCCGCGAGCACTTGCTGCGCGACCCAGAATGCAAAGCTCACCGCGCCCGGCGGATTGGACAGCGAGCGCGACTGATAGCCGGCCTTCGCCTGTTCGCTCCACCATTGAAGCTCGGGATACGTGCTGCCGATAATCATCGGAGGCGCGGGCCGGTTGGCCGCCTTGAACGCCTGCGCGATGCCGAACGACATCTCGCCCTCGGTCGCGACGCCGTCCACTTGCGGCAGCGTCGGAAGAATGCCCGCGACGGCTTTCTGCGCGACGGACTGCGTCCAGTCGCCGTTGACCGATCCGACGAGCTTCATGCCCGGATGCTTCCTGAGCCCTTCGAGCACGCCTTCGTGCATGAGGTTATCGACTGAAATTCCGGCGACGCCGCGCACTTCGAGAATGTTGCCCTTGCCGTTGAGCCGCGTCGCCAGATAGTCGACGCCCTGCTCGGCCCAGCCCTTGAAATCGAAGTTCACGCGATACGCGCAAGGCTCGTCGACGACGCCGTCGAACGAAACGACAACGACGCCTGCCGCGCACGCCTTCTTGATCGTGCCGTTGAGCGCAGTGGGCGACACGGCGTCGATCACGATCGCGTTATAGCCCTGCAAGATGAGATTCTGGATTTGCTGCGCCTGCTCTGTCACCTGGTTTTCGGCGGTGGTGAAGGCCGGCGCGGCGGCGACTTTCTTGTCGGCGACCGCCTGCTGCGAGACGGCGTTCCAGCTTTTGAGCATCGACTGCCGCCACGCGTTGCCCGCGAAGCTGTTCGACAGCGCGATCTTTTTCTGCGATGTATCGCCGGTTGCGACCTGCGCCTGCGCGACGCCTCCCAACACGCACGCAACCACGGCAGTCGCGATCTTGACCTGCATTCCTTTACGGAACATCTTGTCGTCTCCTTTCATTCTGCTTGTCGGAGGCGCGACTCGACTTTGTCTACAGCACGCCTCTTGCGAACACGGCCGCTTGTGCGCGGCCGCTATACATTTCGGACAGTCTGCTTCGAACCCGTTCTGCGGTCAGGCCAATCACGGTGGCCAGGCCACCGGATCGCCGAGGCAGTATAACGACTGCGTTCGGCGCGTGCAATTCGATTTCCGTTACCGGTAACGGAATTGGCCGTCGGTATAAATGGCCACGTGGCGAAACGGCACATCGGCGCGCCGGACACCATTGCTCATCGTCCCTGTGTCGTACTCGCCGGAACGGTACGCGCTGCGGCCAGACTCTGCCGACGCAGTGCTTCTGTCGTTTCGCCGGCGCCGTCAGCGCGCCAGCCGGGCGGCAGAATCACGTAGCAAATCGCGGCCCAGACGCTGCCCGCCGACGCGACATCGCGTGCAAGACTCACCCAGTGCTCGAATTCGACGACGAGCGGATTGCGTGAGCGCGTCGGTGTCGTGAGACCGTAGCGGCACGGTTCATCGGCGCGTTCTTCGACATAGGTGCCGAACAGGCGATCGAATATGACGAGCACGCCGCCAAAGTTTGCATCGAGATAATCGACGTTCGATGCGTGGTGCACGCGATGCGCCGACGGCGTATTGAACACGTATTCGAGCCAGCCGAGTTTCGGCGTCCAGGTGTTATGCAGCCAGAACTGATAGAGCAGATTGAAGCTCAGCGTCGCGAGCACGATTTCGGGGCGTACGCCGAGCCAGACGAGCGGCGTGAAGAAGATTGCGGAGCCGGTCAGTTTGCCGGTCAAGCCGAGGCGATAGGCGGACGAAAGCGTCAACTGGTTCGGCGAGTGGTGAACCGCGTGCGTCGCCCAGAAAAAGCGGATGCGGTGCGACGCGCGGTGATACCAGTAGTAGCAGAACTCCTGTCCGATAAAGAGCACGAACAGCATCAGCGCGCTGTTGAGCGTGACCGTAAAGAGGCGGTGATCCCAGGCAAGGGCGAATATCGGCGTCGCGAGCGAAAGCGGCAGCAGCGCGAGCAGCTTGCGGCCGGCCACATCGGCGAGCGAAATCCATACTTCATACCAGTCGAAGGGCGAGGCGCTGTTTCTCTGTGCGCGGGTGAGCACGCATGCCTCGATCAGCGAGACGCCAATGATGAACACGGTAACGAAAAGCGCGATTTTTCCAGTAGTCGACATGATGGGCAGATAACGGTTGAGCTGGGACGCGTCGTCTGCGGGCAAAGCCGCTATCGCGTCGGGTGAAGCTAATGTAGTGGGCTGCCCGGCCGAAGACCACGCGTAAACCATGTCGCCAGATGTCACGAAATCGCGGCCGCGACGGCGAATCGGGCCATGCGGCCCGGCTGCCGGCGGCCCGCCGCGGGGGTGTAACACCGCGACATCTTTTACCGGGCGATTATTTCGCGAGGTCCTCTTATAGTTCGTTCCGCTGCCACGCCGCAGTGCGTGACTAACCGAACCGGGAAGGACACCTCATGAAACTCCGTTACCTCGCCGCAGCCAGCGCTGCGATGCTCATCGCGATCAGCACCATCAGCACGCCCGCCTTCGCCGGATGGTCGGGTCATGGCACCGCCTACACGCCGCACGGCACTTACAACGGCGCACACTACGGCTCCTGTGGAGGCGGCAGTTGCACGCACGCCGGCGGCGTCGAGAATCCTTATGGCGGCATCGCCACCAACACCGGCACGGTCAACCGCACCGCACCCGGCCAGTTCTCGAATTCGGGAACGGCGACGGGCCCCAACGGACGTCAGGTGCAGCACTCGGGCGACACGAGCTGCGCAGGCGGCACATGCGACCACACCGGCGCGCTGCACGGCTCGGACGGCCACAGCGCCACGACTTCGGGCAGCGTGACACGCAACGCGCCGGGTCAGTATTCGTCGTCGGGCACGGTTACCGGCGCGAACGGCAATACGACCAGTCACACGGCATCGACGGACTGCGCCGGTTCAACCTGCAATCGTTCGGGGACGGTGACGGGCTCCGATGGCGGAACCGTCAACCATTCAGGCAGCGCGACACGCGTGGCGCCCGGCGTGGTGACGACAGGCAGCGGCACGACGGTCGTGCACGGCGGCACGGTGACCACAGGCGGCACGGTTACGACTGTCGGCGCGACGGTTGCCGTGGGCAGCGTACCGGTTGTCGTGGCGCCTCCGCCGGTCGTGGTGGCGCCGCCGCCGGTCGTGGTCGCGCCTGCGCCTGTGGTCGTCGCGCCTCCGCCCGCTTATGTGCCACCGCCGCCGGTCGTCTACGTGCCGCCGCCTGCACCGAAGACTGTCTACGTCGCGCCGCCCGCACCCAAGGTCGTCTACGTTGCGCCCCCGCCGCCGAAGGTCGTCTACGTTGCGCCGCCCCCGCCGCATGTCGTATTCATCGCGCCGCAGGCCCACACGCTGTATGTCGCGCCGCGTCCTGTGTATGTCGCGCCCGCGCCGCATCCCGCGGTGCTGGTGCCGGGCCACTGGGTCGGGCGCTTCTGGGTGCCGGCGCACTGGGCGTAACAGCAAACGTGAGATCGATGAATCAACCCTGCCGGCCATAAGCGTCGGCGAAACCACGGAGTAGATGATGAAAAAGATGATCGCAGTGCTTCTCTTGTGTATTGTTTCTGCAGTGGCTTCGGCTCAAAGCGCACTGCCACCCGCGGATGCCCCGCGCGGCGAGCGTGCGATGCAGCAATTGCAGGCCCGCTTTGCCCGAGCCAACACGACGGGCGACGGCAAGCTGACGCGCGAACAGGCGACAGCCGGCATGCCGATGGTCGCGAAACACTTCGACGAAATCGACACGCAGCACGCCGGTTATGTCACGCTGCCGCAAATCGAGGCGCTCATGCAGCAGAAAGCAATGGCACGCTGAAAGGCAACGAGGCTGGGAGACGCGTCATGGATCAGGCGAACAGGATCATCGTGCTGGACGACGAAGCCGAGTTGCGCAACATGCTGCAACGGTTTCTGACCGGGCACGGGTTCCATGTGCGCGTCGTCGCCGACGGCAAGCAGCTCGACCGCTACCTGCAGCGCGAACCGTACGACCTGCTCGTGCTCGACCTGATGATGGAACCGGAAGACGGGCTGACGATATGCCGGCGGCTGCGCGCCGAAGGACAGACGCTGCCCATCCTCATGCTGACCGCGAAAGGCGATCCCGTCGACCGCGTGGTCGGCCTCGAAACCGGCGCCGACGACTACCTCGCGAAACCGTTTCTCCCCGATGAACTGGTTGCGCGAATCCGCGCTCTGCTGCGTCGCCAGAAAATGGCCGCGGGCGTACCGACCGTGACTTCACAAACGCTGCGCTTCGGCGAATACCAGTTCGACGTCGGCAAGCAAACGCTGCTGCATCGTGGCGAGCCGGTCGACGTGCACTCCGCGCAGATGTTGCTGCTGCACGCGCTCGGGTCGTCGCCGAACCGGCCGGTGAGCCGCGAGAATCTGCTGGCGCGGGCGCGCGGCCGCGACCACGACGCGCTCGATCGCAGCATCGACGTGCAGATTTTGCGGCTGCGTCAGATCGTCGAAGACGATCCGTCGAAACCGCGCTTCATCAAGACCGTGTGGGGTGTCGGCTATATGCTCGTTGCAGGCATCGACTCGTGAGCATCGCAACGCGTTCAAAGCGGCGCAGCAGATGGCTGCCGCGTTCGCTGCTGACGCGCAATATCGTTCTGCTGGTAGCGCTCGTCGCACTGACGCAGGCGTGCTCGTTCGCGGTGCTGCTGCATTTCGTGCAGCGTCCGCGCATCGACCGCGCCGCGATCATCTTCGCCGATTACGTCAAGACGCTCGACGGCGTGCTCGCCGCGATGCCGCCCGACCAGGGCCGCGCCGCGGCCGCGCGCCTCGGTGCGCAGACAGCGGCGCCCGAACCCGATGGCGTCAAAGCGCAGCGCAGCCTGCCGCGCCTGTTCGGCACATGGCAACGCGATGTCTTCCTTCGCGCGCTGCAGCACCATCTGCCGCCGGACATGCCGGTGCGCTGGCAAACTGGCAACGGCGGCGACGGCGAGCGCCTGTGGATTCGCGTGCACGTCGCCGGCGCGCCAAGCTGGATCGCGCTGCCGATGACAGAAGACGCGCAGGCGAGCGGCATCACCACGACGCTGATACTTTCCGTGGGCCTCGCGTTGCTGGCCGCGCTGACGGGTTATCTGATCCAGTTGCACATCAACCGGCCGCTCAAAGATCTCGCTCGCGCCGCGCGGCACGTGAGCGCGGGCGAAGCGCCCGTCGTGCTGCCAACCGACGGTCCGACGGAAATCGCCCAGGTCAGCGGCGCGTTCAACCAGATGACCGAGGCATTGCAGCAGGCCGAAGCAACGCGCGCGCTGATGCTCGCGGGCGTATCGCACGACATCCGCACGCCGCTCACCAAGCTGCGTCTCGCGATGGCGATGGCGATTCCGCGCGGCGCCGACGACACGTTCGTCGCATCGGCGGAAAGCTATCTCGACCACATCGACACGATTCTCCAGCAGTTCATGGACTACGCCGGCAGCGGCGAACGCGAGCCGCCGCGGCAGGGCGATCTCAACGCGCTCATCGGTCAGCTCGCCGCGGATTTTGCGGGGCTCGGGCACGAGTTCGAACTGTCGCTCGGCGAAGTCCCCGGGTTCGCGTACCGGCCCGTGAGCCTCATGCGGCTTTTGATGAATCTGATGCACAACGCGATTGCGTATGGACGTACGGGCCTCGCCGTGCGCACATGGACCGAAGGCGATGCTGCGTGTGTCGCCGTCTGCGATCGCGGCAGCGGAATCGACGCCGCAGAAATGGAAAAACTCAAGACGCCGTTCAGCCGCGGCACGAACGCACGGACGCATTCGGGCGGCACAGGTCTCGGGCTTGCGATCGTCGAGCGCATCGCGCGTCTGCACGGCGGCTCGCTGCAGTTTCGTGCGCGTGAAGGCGGCGGCCTCGAGGCGCTCGTCACGTTGCCGCTGAACCGGCATTCTTCATAAGCAACGCGGGCCTACTCCGGCCCCGCGCGAACGATCCTGGCGAACGGTCCTGGCGACATCGCGCGACACAATTGCTGAATGGTGTGCGGAGCCGCTTCCTCCCATACTCACGTCTACGTGCTGCGGCACACCTCCCGACATTACCGGCGCCACGGTGCCACGACAGGATCGATATGCATACCTCACTCAAATCATTCGTTGGCAACGCTAAACGTGTAGCTGGCTCCGCACTCGTCGCAGGGGCGCTGCTTCTGACCGGCTGCGCTTCGGGCATCGCCGCCACGACGCAGACCAGCGCCGTCCCGCATGTTCGCGCCGACGTCATCTACGTGTATTCGTTCGGCGCCACGCCCGACCAGGTGAAATCGGACAGCGGCGGCATCGCGCAGAAACTCGGAGCGGCGATGACGGGCGAATCGTCGGAGCAAAAGCAGCTTCAGACCGCGAGCGATACTCGTGAACAGGTCGCCGACGAAATCGTGCGCGAACTGCAAACGCTCGGACTGCGCGCGGTGCGCGTGGACGGTCCTGCACCGATGAACGAAAACGCGCTCGTCGTCGAAGGCAACTTCCAGACGATCGACGAAGGCAAGCGCCGCCGTCGCGTGCTGATCGGGCTTGGCGCCGGCAAGAGCGAAGTGAGCGCGTCGATCCAGATCCTGTACAAGCCCGCCGCCGGCACGCCGATCGAACTGCAAAGCTTTTCCGCCAACGCCGATAGCGGTCACATGCCCGGCATCGCGGAAACCGCTGGCGTCGGCGCCGCTGCTGCGCATGTT
Organism: Paraburkholderia sp. RCC_158; assembly: GCF_041355255.1. Taxonomy (NCBI): domain Bacteria; kingdom Pseudomonadati; phylum Pseudomonadota; class Betaproteobacteria; order Burkholderiales; family Burkholderiaceae; genus Paraburkholderia; species Paraburkholderia sp. RCC_158. Next base: position 564,079 of record NZ_JBFUPM010000001.1, read on the forward strand.
GCAACCGCAGCAGCGACAGGCACGGCGCTGCATGGCGCGTCGGAGGCGAAACAGGGCGGCATGAGCGGCGACGCGAAAAAGCTCGGCGATTCGATCGCGAAGCAGATAGCGGCGGTAAGCACGGCCAACGGATGGATGTCGGCCACACATATCGACTGAGAGCAGTCTCCTACAACCGCGCCACCGCATCCCGCAACGCCGTCCTCAACCCTTCCTCGACGACCGGATGATAGAAAGGCATCCCGAGCATATCGTCGACCGTGACCTTCATTTGCAAGCTCCACGCGAGCAGATGACCGATGTGTTCCGCGGCCGGGCCGAACCATTCCGCGCCGACAAAGCGCCGCGTCGCGCGATCGATGTACACCCTCGCCCGTCCGTGATTCTTCAGCATGACGCGGCTGCGCCCCTGGTCTTCGAAGCTCACTTCGCCCGCCACGAAACTATCCGGCGCGAGATCGCGATGCCGTGCCCCGACCATCGCGATCTGCGGATCGGAGAAAACGATGGCGAGCGGCGCGCGCCTCACCAGCGGCACGACATCGGGATGAAGCGCGGCATTGCGTCCGGCGGCGCGGCCTTCGTCGGCGGCTTCGTGCAGGAGCGGCAGAATCCCGTTCGCGTCGCCGGCAATGAAGACCGGATGGGCGCCCACTTGCAGCGTGTCGCGGTCGAAGCGCGGCACGCCGTGCGCATCCAGTTCGAGCGATGTGTTTTCGAGGCCGAGTTGCGCAACGTTCGGGCGTCGGCCGGTCGCTGCGAGCACGTACTCATAGGTGTCCTCGACATAGCTTCCGTCGGCGCGCGCATAGCGAATCCGCACGCCGCCTTCGACCGCCGTCGCGGCTTCGAGCGTACCCTGCGGCTCGAAGTGGAACGCTGCGGCAAACGTCGCGCGCGCTTCCGCCACGATCACGGGGTCCGTCAGCGGACCCACGCCGCCGCGCGCGCCGAACACGCTCACCTTCACACCGAGGCGAGCCAGCGCCTGACCGAGTTCCAGACCGATCACGCCCGGGCCCACCACGGCCACGCTGCGCGGCAGCGTCTGCCATGCAAACACATCGTCGTTCACGATGACGCGCTCGCCGACGCCACGAAGAATCTCGGGGATGACAGGCGTCGAACCCGTCGCGATCACCACGCTCGCCGCATGCACGAGCGTATCGCTGCCGACCTGCAACAGCCGGTCGTCGATGAAGCGCACGTGGCCGATCAGCCGGTCCGCCTCCGGCAACGCGTGGACGCCGTCCACGACGAAGCCGACGAAGCGGTCGCGCTCGCTGCGCACGCGCTGCATGACCGCCTTGCCGTCTATCCGCACTCCATCGACACGAACGCCAAACGGCTCGGCGTGGTTCGCGGCATGCGCGGCTTCCGCCGCCGCGATCAGCAGCTTCGACGGCATGCACCCCACTCGCGCACACGTCGTGCCGTATTCACCGCCTTCGATGATCACGGCCTTGCGGCCTTCGGCTTTCGCGCTGCGGTAAGCCGACAGCCCGGCCGTGCCTGCGCCGATTACGGCGACGTCTGTATGAATGGTGCGCATGACAGTCTCTCCTGTCGAAACTTGAGTGCCGCAGTTGCGGGTTACTTGACTGCGGGGAAGTCGATCGTCGTATCGTTCACGCGATTCACGAGATTCGTGAACGTAATCGACGCGATGGCCAGGTTGATTTCGATGATCTGGCGGTCCGTGTAGCCGGCCGCGCGCACTGCATCGAGAGCCGCCTCGGGCACCGTGCCTCGCGTACCGACCAGCGTTTGCACAAACGTCACCAGCGCGTCGCGCTTCGCGTCGCCGGTTGCAACGCCGGCTCGCACCTGCTTCATGTCGTCGCTCGACAGACCGGCCAGCTTGCCCTTCAACGTATGCGCGGCCACACAGTAGTCACAACCCACGTGCTCGCTGACGGCCAGCTTGATGACTTCGATGTCCGCCTTGCCGAGCGTGCCGGCATCCACGGCTGCGTCGAATGCGAGCGCCGCGCTGAGCGCTTCGGGGCTGTGCGTGCCGATGGTCGCGTAGGCGTTGGGCACTTTGCCGACGGCCTTCTTGATCTTCGCGAACACTTCGGCGGCTGCGCCAGTTGCTTCTTCGGGGCGAATGGTGGTCAGACGGGACATGATTGACTCCTTCCTTCAGGTTGGCGGTTGAAACTGCTTAGCCATGTCGTATGGCATGGGAGTCAGTGTAGGGGTGCGCGGCGAGTTCTTTAATGCCATACTTTCGCAACTTCATGCTCAAACGTCTCATATGGAACTGCTCGACCGATTGCTCTCGCTGATGCCGGTGACCGGACGGCTCGATGTGCGCTGCCACTTCGGCTCGCCGTGGCGCCTCGACCATCCCCAATCGAACGAGTGGGAGTTTCCGTATCACGTGCTGTTGCGCGGCGAGGCTGTCATCGAAAGCGCTGCCGGAACGAAAGGCGAACCGGCGCTGCGCATGAAAGCCGGCGACATCGTGCTGTTTCCATCGGGCATCGCTCATACGTTGCACGACGGCAGCGGCAGTCCGCCGCGACCGGCGCGCGAGCAGCAGAAGGACGGATTGACCATCGTCACGAACGGCAAAGTACGCGAAGGCGCCGATGTGCTGTGCGGGCGCTTCGTGCTGCCGGCCGTGCCGCAGCAACTGATGCGCGACCATCTGCCGGGCCGTTTGCTGGTGAGCAGCGTGAACGCGGACACGGGCGACGGAGCGGCGCGCGACGCTGCGTTCGCCGCAAGCCGGCTTGCACGAGTCATCGAATTAATGCGTGAGGAAGCGTTCGAGCAGCGGCCGGGCAGCGCGACGGTCGTGAATCAGCTTTCCGGCGCTTTGTTTGCGCTGACCTTGCGTTGCGCGTCCACTACCGACGAAGCGCCGCGCGGCCTGCTTGCGCTTGCGCAGCGTCAGCGCCTGCAACCGGCTCTCGCGGCCATGTTCGACGAACCGGGGAAGCCGTGGACGCTGCCGACGCTCGCCGAACTCTGTCACATGTCGCGCGCTACGTTCGCCCGTCATTTCGACGAAGCGATTGGCCGTTCGGCGAGCGACGTGCTCACGGACATCCGCATGGCGATCGCCGGACGCAAACTGGCGCAAACGGGTATGTCCGTCGCCGAGATCGGTGAGGCGGTGGGGTATCAATCGGAAGCCGCATTTCAGCGCGTTTTCAAACGGCAGATCGGCATGACGCCAGCGAAGTGGCGTGCGCGTTCGTCGCGAAACGAGGTCGGAGAAGCAAGTCTGTAAAGCAGGTCTGTAAAGCAAGCGAATCCGCATATCGCAAGTGCCTGGCGCAGTATTTGCATTCTGTCGCACCTGCACGACCCCGGCAGAACGACCGGGGCCCGACCAGGAGGAGACAATGCGCGATGACATGTATCACGCCGCAACCCCAATCGCCACGCGCGAGGCTTGCTGGCTTACGCCGTCGATTCAGAAGTCCCATGAACGCTCGGAGGTATTCGGTCTGAGCGAGTCCATGCGCCCGGATTACGACGTGCTGCCCGCCGGCGAACTCGCAATGAAGCTCGAGCAGAACCGCATCCTCTGCGCGCACGCCACGCCGGTGATGGAAACGCTGCATGAGCAGATTGTGAACACTCAGAGCATGATCGTGCTGACCGACGCCGAAGGTCTGATCCTTCATTCCATCGGCGACGACGACTTTCTGCGGCGCGCCGAGAAAGTCGCACTGCGGCCGGGCGCGAACTGGGCGGAGAGCCGGCAAGGCACCAATGCAATCGGCACGGCGCTGGCTGAACGCAGTGCGACTGTCGTGCATGGCGAGCAGCACTATCTCGCCGCGAACCGGTTTCTGACCTGTTCGAGCGTGCCGATTCTCGATCCGTATGGCGATCTCATCGGCGTGCTCGACGTCACGGGCGACCATCGCAGCTATCACCAGCACACCATGGCGCTTGCGAAAATGTCCGTGCAGATGATCGAGAATCATCTGTTCGCCAACACGTTCCGCGAGACCTTGCAGATCGCCTTTCATGGCCGCCCCGAGTTCCTCGGCACGTTGATGGAAGGCATCGCCGCGTTCACCTGCGACGGCCGCTTTCTGTCCGCGAATCGCAGCGCGCAATTCCAGCTCGGGCTGCCGCTTGCAGGGTTGCGCGCGCATACGCTGTCGTCGCTGTTCGGGCTCACGAGCGCGCAGTTGATCGACCGCCTGCGCATGCATCGCGACCGGCATCTGTCGCTGAACCTGAGCAACGGCGCGGTGGTCTGCGCCAATGTGCAATTCCGCCGCACGACGCTCGCCGACGAGCCCGCTCGCTTTCATACGTCGAACGAAGCGGCGGCGGGCAAGCGCAGCGAGCCATGCGCGCCGCCCGCGAATCCGCTATCGACGCTGAGCCAGCTCGACACCGGCGATCCGCGGATCGCGGCGGTCATCACGAAGGTGCGCAAGGTGATCGGCAAGAACATCCCGATCCTGATCACCGGCGAGACGGGCACCGGCAAGGAACTGCTCGCGCAGGCCATCCACAACGATTCGCCCCGGCGCGCGGCGCCTTTCGTTGCGGTGAACTGCGCGTCGATACCGGAGACGTTGATCGAGTCGGAACTGTTCGGCTATGAAGAAGGCGCGTTCACCGGCGCGCGCCGCAAAGGCGCCGTCGGCAAACTGCTGCAAGCCAACGGCGGCACGCTTTTTCTCGATGAAATCGGCGACATGCCGTACCCGTTGCAAGTGCGCCTGTTACGCGTGCTGCAGGAGCGTCTCGTGAACCCGCTCGGCTCCGCCAAGTCGGTTCCCGTCGATGTCGCGATCATTTGCGCGACCCATCGCGATCTGCGCGAAATGATCGCGCAGAGCCGCTTTCGCGAGGATCTGTACTACCGGCTCAATGGACTGGTCGTCAAATTGCCGCCGCTGCGCGAACGCACCGATTTGTCGGCGGTGATCAAGAAGATGCTCGATTGCGCGTCGGCCGAGAACGCCGGCGACCAGCCGCTCAGCATCGCCGGCGACGTGATGACGCTCTTCGAGCAATGCGCGTGGCCCGGCAACTTTCGCCAGCTCGGCAATCTGCTGCGCACCGCGGCCGTGATGGTGGATGCCGACGGCGAGATTCGCCGCGAGCATCTGCCTGACGACTTCTTCGACGATCTGCGCGCCGCGCGGCCATCGTCCACGCATGCAGCAGATGCGTTGCCGCTGCCCAGCGGGCGTCTGCACGACGTCGCCGCGAGCGTGATCGCGAATGCGCTCGCGCAGCATGGCGGCAACGTGTCGGCGGCGGCTCGCACGCTCGGCATCTCGCGCAATACGATCTATCGCAAGCTGCCGGCGCATGGCGCGAACAATGGCGAAGACGCCGCGTGAATCGCGCGCATTGCACTGCTCCGTTGTGCAACACGAGTGTGCTGGAATTGAACAGCGCGCGGGCATCGGCGGCTTGCTCGCGCTTTACGTGGGCTGCAAGCACACATCGATACGTTCGGCATGGACCTTGCGTTTGAGCACGGGACCGCTTCACCGATGCGGTTTTTTAATCAAACGTCCTATCCAAGGAGACAGCCATGCAGTGGACTACCCCCGCCTACACCGATCTGCGTTTCGGTTTCGAAGTCACGATGTATATCGCCACACGCTGAAGCAAGCATGAAGCGCCGCCGCGCGCGTCACCGAACATGTCGCGCGCGGCGGCCTGTCACAACGGACAACAAAGGCGTGCCTCGTATGACCGCTCAGAATATTGAACGCTGCATCGGTCCGAGGCCGAATTTGCGCCCGCACTTTCGCCTGCACCGGGAAGTCGCCGAAGACGGCTATGTGCTGCTCTCGCCGCAAGGCGTCATCAGATTGAATCCGAGCGCAGGCGAAATTTTGAGCCGCTGCGACGGCAAGCGCGAACTCGATGACATCATCGGCGAGCTCGAGGCTATGTTCAACGCGTCGGATCTCGCCACGGACGTTTACCGTTTCATCGAACATGCGCGGCAGCGCGGCTGGGTGGAGTGATTTGCGGTTGCGTGCCGAATGGCGTTATTGACGCACACGCATGAAGCGCCCGGCGTTTCTCCGTTGCTCGGAAGAACCGCCGGGCGCTTTCTTTCGTTGCCGAAGTTTGCGCTTGCGCGTTGGCTTTTCAGCGCTTCACGACGCTATTGCGAAGTGCCTGCACTGAGCGAGCTACCCGCGTTCAACGGTTTCGACGACGCCCTCGCGCTCTCATCCGTCAACTTCGTCTTCCCGGCGCTGTAGCCGTTCGAATACAGCAGAAACGCCATGATGTCCGCGTAATCCTGCGGCTTCATCTTGCCCGGACGGTCCGCCGGCATGTTGTTCGCCATGTATCCATACACACCGCCGATGGTCAGCTTCGCATTCGAGGTCGGCGCGAACGACGGGCCGCGCAACGCCGGCGCATTCAGTCCTTGCAACTCGGGACCGTGGCACTTCGCGCACGCGCTCGAGTACAGCGTCTTGCCATGCGCGACCTGCGCGCGATCGAAAGCCGGCGCGTCCGCGGGCACGGCTGCATCGACCTTGATGAAATGGCCGCGCTCGATCTCACGGCCGCCGGCTCGCATGATCGGCGATTTAACATCGGCACGCCGAGGACCGTCGCGATAGAGAAACGCCGCTGCGTCGGGCGCACTCGCCTGCGTCATGCGCGGCAACGTCCAGCCGCGCGTCAGCGCGGCGAGCCTGCCGTCGGACTCCATCTTGCGCAACGCGGCGTCGATACGCGGCTGCAACGCCGCACCGTTTTTGCCGAACGCAAATACCAGGTGCCAGTCCGCATACGCCGAAGCGGCTTGCGCGATATGAAAGCTCCGCCCAGGATGCGTGTTCGTATAAGCGACGACAGCCGGATACCAGACGATCGCGCGCTGCGCATGTCCGCTTGCGACGGCATCGACGGTAAGCTCGGCCGTGTTCTGCAGATCGAGCTTCACATTGGGCTGTTGCACGGCGATCAACTGCGCGGGGCTCGCATAAGTGGCCGCGACGATTTCCGCGCCGCCCGCATGCGCCGCGGATTCCTGCATCGTCACGCTCACGTAACCCGAGCGCAGATAGGCACGCGAGAAAACGAGCTTGCTGCCGGAGCCGTCCGCGATATCCGAGCGCGGGAAGCCGGCGATCGCATCGCACCTGCGCGCGAGCGCCTTGTCGAGTTCCTTCAGCGATACGCCGTCGTCGTCGCTGCTCGCGAAGCCGCCTGGCGTGAGCGTAAAGGCGATGCCCGCGGTGCGAAACGCTTCGCGCGTCACGGCCTCGTCGAGTGCCGTCGACGGACTGCCTGGAAACGTGCAGACGCGCACGCCCGCGCTCGCGTGGCCGGGCATCAGAGCGCCGCTCGCGAGCAATGCGCCGGCGAGTGCGAAAGAGTTGAGTCGAGTCTTCATGGTCTTGCTTCCAGAAAGAAGCGGCGCCGCCGCAGCCAGGTTGCTCGAGCGAATGTGCATCGGGCAGGACCGGCGCCGGCGCCGCGTGGGCATCAGCCGCGGTTGAGTGCGAACACGTAGAGCGTGCCGCCGCGCGGAACCTTCTCCGCGGCCTTCGCCATCGGTCCGCCCCAGATCGGATTGGCCCCGCCGTAGCCGGCGAGAATCGCCACGTACTCCTTGCCGTCGACTTCGAATACCGACGGTTGCGCCACAATGCCGCTCGCCAGTTTCGGGCTTTTCCAGAGCACTTTTCCGGTCGCCGTGTCGAATGCGTACAGATGGCCGTCGAGCGAACCGCTAAACGCGAGACCGCCCGCGGTCGTCGCGACGCCGCCGTTCCACGGCAGCTTGCTCCAGAAACTCCACAGCTTCTTGCCGGTGCCGACGTCGATAGCCTGCAGTTCGCCGTAGCCCTTGCTGCCAGGCTCCGGCTTGATCTCGAAGCCTTCGCCGAGGTACGGCAGTCCTTCCATGTAGGTGACCGACTTGCCGGACAGCGACATGCATGCATGCAGCGCGGGAACGATCGCTATGTGCTTGTCCGGGTCGTACGAAACCGACCACCAGTTCTTGCCGCCGAGAAAGCTCGGGCACGTTTCGATCGTCGTGCCGGTCTTCGGATATTTCGCCGGGTCCTGAATCGGCGCGCCGTCCGCTGTATAGCCGGTCACGGAGGTGGCCTTGACGAAGGGCTTCGCGTAGATCAGCTTGCCCGTCGACCGGTCGATTGCGTGAAAGTAGCCGTTGCGGTCGGCATGGATGATCGCGTCGTAGTCCTTGTCCTGATACTTGATATTGGCAAGCACCGGCGTGTTGACGCCGTCATAGTCCCAGGTATCGTGTTTCGTGTACTGGTAATGCCATTTGAGATCGCCGGTCTTCGGATCGAGCGCGAGCAGCGAATCCGAATACAGGTTGTCGCCCGGCCGCAGATCCGCGAGCCAAGGTCCGGGATTGCCGACGCCCCAGTACAGCGTTTTCGATGCCGCGTCATACGTGCCCGTCAGCCAGGCCGGCGCGCCGCCGTGCTCCTGCATGCCGTCGGGCCATGTGTTCCCACCCTTCTCGCCGGCCGCGGGCACGGTGAAGCGCTTCCACAGCACGTTGCCGTTGTCGGGATTCAACGCCGCGATAAAGCCGCGCGCGCCATATTCGCCGCCCGCGCTGCCGACCACCAGCGCGCCGTCGAGCGCGAGTGGCGCAAGCGAAAACGCGTAGCCGACTCCGGGCTCGAACATCGCCTTGCGCCATGCCGGCGATCCCGTTTGCGCATCGAGCGCGACGACCTCGCCGTTGAGCATCGCCACATACACGTTCTTGCCATAGAGCGCGACGCCGCGATTGATCACGTCGCAGCAGGCGGTCTTGAACGATTCGGCGCTGAGCTTCGGTTCGAACTTCCACAGTTGCTTGCCGCTTGCCGCGTCGAACGCATAGACGTTGTCTTTCGGCGTGGTCACGAAGAGATAACGGCCGTTGACGATCGGCGTCGCTTCGAAACCCTGTTGCAGTTCGGCCGGAAACTTGTAGCTCCAGACCTGCTTCAACTGCTTCACATTCGACGTGTCGATCTGCTTGAGCGGCGAGTGCGCCTGGCCGTTGTAGGTGCGGTAGTACGTGAGCCAGCCGGGATCGCTTTGCGCGGCGGTGAGCCGTTCGTAGGTGACGGCTGGATAATCGTCGGCCACCGCCGCCGTTGCGCATGACAAACCGACGGCCGCGGCGACGCTTATCGCAAGCGCTCCTCGCCGCATCGTCCGAATCGAACGTGCTTTCATCCTTGTCTCCTGGTGTCGACCCGAGCTTGAGTAAAGCGCTGCTCCGGTCACACATCACATGCTTGCTGTTGAGTTATCGATGCGAAGCCGGACGGCGACGCCATCGTCTGGGGAACGCAGTCTGGCTGCGAACCGTTCGAGGCAAGTCGCATGCCATTGCGGCATGGTTCCGGCGCAACACGCGCGGGGCTAAGGAGAGGAGGAAAGCAGGACCGATCCGCGCGCTGGGTCAACGTGATAAGGGTTGTTGCACGTTGAAGCAGTCCATCGCCGATGTGTTGCTAAAAAAGACAGCGGGCGTTGGGTCGGAAGTGCGGGGAGCGCCGCCGCGCTTACGGCGCGAATCGCGTGAACACGTAGTCGCGATCCTTGACCTTCGCCGCGTGACACGCGAAGCAGGTCTGGTGTTGTGCGGCATCGACCGGCTGGCCGTTGACGAAGCGCCCGAAACCCCAACCGCCCGTCGATGCATAACGGCGCGAGTCCTTCACCATCACCTGGACCGTGGTGGGCGGTCCGGGAATCGTCGCGGTCGCGAACTCGGGCGACTGCTTGCGCTTGTATGCGAGCTTGACCAGGATCGTGCCGTCGGGATACGGCAGCGTCGAGTTCTCGATCGCCTTGATCGCCGCGGGATTGCCGAGCACGACGCGCAGCTCGTCGAGCGGCGCGGCCTCTTCGGCCGGCGCGATCATCTGCCACTTGCGGTAGCCGTCGGGAATCGTCACCCCGTAGATCGGCGACGGCGCCGACTTCGCGGGCCCCGCCAGCGCGTGTTCCGCGACTGCGCCGAGCAAGAGCGCCGCGCTCAGCGCAACGTATGCGGTCCGTACTTTTCGCATCTGCATCGTCATGTGCCTGTCTCCGCTTCGTCCGCTTCGTCCGCTTAAAAACGGGCGACGTCGATGACGGCGTCGGCGAAGGCTTTCGGCGCTTCCTGCGGCAGGTTATGCCCAGTGCCGCCGCCGACATTGCGATGCGCGTACTTGCCGGTGAACTTCTTCGCGTAGGCCGACGGCTCGGGATGCGGCGCGCCGTTGGCGTCGCCTTCCATCGTGATGGTCGGCACGGAGATAGTCGGCCCCTTCGCGAGACGTTTCTCCAGATCGTCGTATTGCGGTTCGCCCTGCGCGAGTCCGAGACGCCAGCGGTAGTTGTGAATCACGATCGCGACGTGATCCGGATTGACGAACGAAGCCGCCGAGCGCTCGAACGTCGCGTCGTCGAAATTCCATTTGGGCGACGCGGTATGCCAGATCAGCTTGTTGAAGTCGTGACGGTTTGCGTCGTAGCCCGCTGCGCCGCGCTCGGTCGCGAAGTAGAACTGATACCACCACGCGAGTTCCGCTTTCGGCGGCAACGGCGCCTTGTTGGCTTCCTGGCTGCCGATCAGATAACCGCTCACCGACACCATCGCCTTGCAGCGTTCCGGCCACAGCGCCGCAATGATGTTCACCGTGCGCGCGCCCCAATCGAAGCCGCCGAAAATGGCCTTGTCGATCTTCAGCGCGTCCATCAGATTGATGATGTCGAGAGCGATGACGGCCTGCTGCCCGTTACGCGGCGTATCTGCCGAGAGAATGCGCGTCGAGCCGTAGCCGCGCAGATACGGCACGATCACCCGATAGCCGGCGGCGGCCAGCAGCGGCGCGACTTCGACGTAGCTATAGATGTCGTACGGCCAGCCGTGCAACAGGATCACGACGGGACCGTTTTGCGGACCCGCTTCTGCATAACCGATGTTCAGCGTGCTCGCGTTGATCTGCCGAAGGTTCTCGAACGAGGTCGCGCCCGCGCCCGCCTTCGCGCCAGTGGACTGCGCATGCGCGAGTCCGCTCAAACCAAGTTCCATCAGGCTGATGCCCGCGACGGTCGTACCGAGCAGACGACGACGCCGGTTATTAATCTGTTCAGTCATGGCTATTTCCTTTTCTTTTGAATGAAAACTTGCGAGAGCCTGCGCGTTGCCAGTCCGGCCGGCGTGGAAGTATTAGACGCCTTCAAAGTATCCGCCGTATGTCCACGACGCACGCCAGTGCAACGTTATGTGTCGCCCGGTTGTGTAGATACATTGGGATACAAAACGGACATGGCATTCGATCCGGCAAAAGCTGAGTAGCAGCGAACGCAGAAATTTGTTTCTCAATGTGTATGAAGTCCAAAGCGATACACAGCCTTGCAATAGCCCCTTCCCGCGACACAAGCCAGATACCTCCCCCGGTTCTAATGCATTCCAACGACGGACTCTGATCGACGCAGCACGGCAAGCCTCACTGCCGATAGCGGCTCGCAGATGCCCGTACGGATGCTTTCCATTTGAACTGTTCCAGGAGAACGACATGAAAGTCTCGATCATCGCTTTGGCCTTTACTGCTTTCGCCGCTTCGGCAATGACTGTTTCCGCTTATGCAGCGAATCCGGCGGTCAACTCCGCCACCGCAAACGCCGGCAGCTACGACGCGCAGCAAGCAACTCAGTGGGCGCCGGTTCAGCCCGCAACGACAGCGAAGACGCGCGCCGAAGTTCGTCAGGAACTGGTGCGCGCCCAGAAGGACGGCCAGCTCTCGGCACTCAGCAAGATCTATCAGGGTAGCTAAGTTTTCTTCATTCAATCTTGGAGGTTTCATCATGATCAAGCGTCTTGTCATCGCCGCAGTTCTTTCCGCCAGCGCCGCGATCGCCGCGCCCGTTTTCGCCAGCAGCGGCTACGGCCCTGCGCCCCACTACGATCCGCTGATCGGCGCACCGTCGTCGCAACGCGGCCAGAGTGCTGAGACCGTGCGCGCTGAACAAACCGCTCTGATGGCGAGCGCGGACATCGACGCGCAATCGTACGGCGGCATGCACGACACGACTTCGCAGGCCGGCTCGCGTTCGGCACCGCACGCATCGAACATCTCCATCGCGCCGTATGCACATCATTGAATGCGAGTCGACTGATCGATAACTTGCCGGCTCGCCGCGATGAGCGCGCCGGTTTCTCATAGCGTCAGGAAATAAAAATATGTCTTCAACACCGTTTTCTCCCGCTCGACGTCACGTGCTGGCCGCCTCCGTTGCAGTCGGCGCGATGGGGCTGATTCCCGGCTCGGTGTTCGCCGCCGCGGGCGACAGCAAGATCCGTCCGTTCAAAGTCAACGTGCCGGAAGCCGACCTCGTCGATCTGCGCCGGCGCATCGCGGCCACGCGCTGGCCTGGCAAAGAAACCGTCGCCGATGAATCGCAAGGCGTGCGGCTCGCCAGAATGCAGACGCTCGCGAAGTACTGGGGCACCGATTACGACTGGCGCAAAGGCGAAGCGAAACTGAACGCGCTGCCGATGTTCATGACTGAAATCGACGGGCTCGATATCCAGTTCATCCACGTACGTTCGCGCCACAAAAATGCGTTGCCGCTCATCATGACGCACGGCTGGCCTGGCTCGATCTTCGAGCTGATCAAGGCCATCGGGCCGCTCACCGATCCGACCGCGTATGGCGGCAGCGCTGACGACGCGTTTCACGTCGTCGTTCCTTCGCTGCCCGGTTTTGGCTTCTCCGAACAACCGAAGAAGACCGGCTGGGGATCGGATCACATTGCGCGTGCATGGGGTGAACTGATGGCGCGGCTCGGCTACACGCGCTTCGTTTCGCAAGGCGGCGATTGCGGATCGGTGATCTCGCACCGCATGGCGATGCAGAAGGTCAAAGGGCTGATCGGTATTCACGTCAACATGCCGGCGACCGTGCCGCCGGACATCGCGACGCTGCTCACGCTGGGCGAACCCGCGCCGGCCAATCTGTCGCCGAAAGAGAAAGCGGCGTATGACTCGCTGAATGTTTTCTATCGCGACAATTGCGGCTATGCGCAGATGATGGTGACGCGGCCGCAGACCGTCGGCTACGCACTCGCGGATTCGCCTGTCGGCCAGGCCGCATGGATGTACGACAAGATTTCGCAATGGACGTATAGCGGCGGCGTGCCGGAACGCTCGCTCACGCGCGACGGAATTCTCGACGACATCTCGCTCTACTGGCTGACCGACAGCGCGACGTCCGCTGCACAAATCTACTGGGAAGATCATTCGAACAACTTCAACGCGGTCGATATCTCGTTGCCTGCGGCGGTGACGGTCTTTCCTGGAGAGATCTATCAGGCGCCGCGTAGCTGGACCGAGCGCGCCTATCACAATCTGATCTATTTCAACGAAGTCGATAAAGGAGGCCACTTCGCCGCGTGGGAACAGCCGCAACTCTTCGCGACTGAGGTTCGCGCTGCGTTCCGCAGTCTGCGTTAGGCGGCGCGTGAGTCACGGCGACTGCATTGCGCGTGCATTGCGCGCACATTGCGCGGTCGCCGTGACGTTTGCATGCCACCAAGGAACGGTGCGAGTTCACGCCGCGAGAGGCAGCGTCAATCTCGCTTCGAGTCCGCCGCTATGGCGATTTTCCAGTTGCAGTTCGCCCTGCATCGCGAGTGTCAGGCGCCGAGCGATTGCGAGTCCCAGGCCCGATCCCGGCGCACGCGCTGCCGTCTGCGGCGCACGATACCAGGGCGCGAATACCGCTTCCATTTCGGCCGGCACAATGCCCGGCCCCGAATCGACGACCGCGACCACCACGCGATGCGCATCGACGCGCACGCACAGGCGCACGTCGTTGCCATAGCGCAATCCGTTGTCGATCAGATTGACGAGCACACGGCGCAGCGCGTGCGGACACGTCACGACCGGATGGCCGACCTCGCCTTCGAGTTCGACGGAGCGGCCCATGTCCTTGTAGTTATCGACGAGCGCGCCAAGCAGTCCGTCCGCATCGAAGCGCCGCAGCGGAGCGCCGGCGCAGCATTGCATCCGCGCACAAGCGAGACTCGCTTCGACCAGTTCGTTCATCTCGGCGATGTCACGCTCTATTGCGCTGCGCAACTCTCCTTCGTCGACTCTCTCGCAACGCAGCGCCATGCGGGTCAGCGGCGTGCGCAGATCGTGTGCATAGGCCGCCAGCACGTCGAGCAGTTCGGCGACGCGCTCGGCCTCGCAGCGCTGCGCACCGTTGATCGCACGCGCGAGCCGCGCGACCGTGGGCGGCCCGAACTCCGGCAAACTTTGTGGCAAGGTGCCCGTGCTGCTGCGTTGCTCGATCGCGGCGGCAAGCCGCGCGATGCTCGAACGTTGCTCGTAAGCATGCACCGCCAAAGCCGCCGCGAGCAGCGCGAAGCCCGTTGCGAGCAGCCAGAGAAGCGGCAGCAGATAGCCGCCGGCGCGGTACGGCTGTGCGTAGAGCATCGCTGCATGGGCCGCGGGCATGCTTATCGCTATGAATACGGCAAGCACGCGAGCCGTCCAGAGCAATAAACGTCTTGCCGCGCGAGTTCGGATTTTCAGCAGGGAGTTGGGCGAGACTTCACGCGACACGGTCCAATGGATGAAGGTCATCTTCGTTCTCCTGGCACCGCCACGTCGGACGGCTTGGCAGAATAAGATCATGCGGGGCGGGGTTCGCACCATCAGACATGGGGTCGTCTACCCCCTACTAAGGTTTGCCCTCGTCATGCGGCGGTGTACTTTCGGTTAGCCGTGCCCGAGCGCGCGAGGCCGCTGGCGGCGGCCCGCACGGAAGGGATCATCGTCGGTAACGACAACGAGTTGTTCGGGCGCCCCGACATGCGGGCGCCCGAACAACTCATTAAGCTGACGTTTGTATGTGCACGGCCTGCAAGCCCGCCTGCTGCTATTGCGCCGCTTTCGCTGCCGCGATGATCGTGTCGGCGACCAGCTTGGGCTGGCTGACCATTACGACGTGGCTCGCATTAGCCATCGTGACGTGCGCGCCGATGTTCTTCGCCATCGCCTGTTGCAGATGCGGGTCGATCATGCGGTCCTGCCCGGTCACCACGAAATACGACGGCTTGTCGTGCCACGCCGCTTTCGTGACCTTCTCGCCGATACATGCGGAAGCCCACGGACCTTGCGTGGCCGCGATCACACGGCGTTGCGGCAAAGGCAGGTCCTGCGCGAAATCCTCGAGTACGGCTTTCGTCGATAGCGTCAGATAGCCGGCCGAGTCTTTCTGCAACTCGCCGGCCCACACGGGCGCCGGCTTTCCTTTGGTGATGTCGTCGATGGACTGACCGCTGTCCGGCGCGAACGCGGCGACATAGACGAGGTTTTTGACCTTCTCTTCGTTGCCTGCTTCACTGATGACCACGCCTGCCCACGAATGGCCGACCAGCACCACAGGTCCGTCCTGCTGATCGATCACGCGTTTGGTCGCAGCGACGTCGTCGGCCAGCGAGCTGAGCGGATTTTGCACGGCGACCACGTGCGCCCCTCGCGCTTCGAGTAGCGAAATCACTTTGTCCCAACTGGAACCGTCGGCGAACGCACCGTGCACGAGCACGACGTTCTTGCCCTTCAGGTCCTGCGGCGGCGCGGCGTGCGAAGCCTGCAGCGCGAACAGGCCGCCGAGCAACAGCGCGGCACCGGCGAATTTCTTGAGAAGTCTTGTCATTTGTTTTTCCGACGAGAGAGTTGACGACGCGCGCTTTACGCCCGGTTAAGCGCGCCGTCGCGTGAATCACGAATGCGCGTAGATCGGGCCGAGACCGACCACGTCTTGCTGCGAAGTCGACACGTGGCTCACCGACGAGTGCGAACCCGCCGCCGAACGGCTTTGCTCGACGCCGCCATATGCAGCGGATGCCGAGCCGTTCTGGGCGGCAATGCGGGCTTCGGCCGCTTCGATGTTGCTCGGATATTGCGTGTTGTCGCTGGCCGGGTTGTAGCCGGCCTTCTGCAACTGGACGAGTTCCGCGCGCACATCGGCACGCGTCAACGCGTGAGTCGATTGAGCGAACGAGACGGCAGGAACGGCAACGAGTGCTGCAACGAGAAGGGATTGAACGAGTTTCATGAGCTTTCTCCAGATAAAGACGGCATATAAAGGTCGAGGTTCGGTTGAAACACGCGGCAGCAGGAAGCTGCGAGCTAGCGTGTCACCCGAATCCGGCGCAGTGTTGCGAATCAACCTTGCGTGTAGACATTTAACCCCGCCGACGTATCTGCAATGTTTTCGCAAAGCCGTTTAATGCAACGGCGTTTATCTCGACACGGCGTGGATACACTGCGATACAAAAACCTCTGCGAATCGAATCAGCCGGCTACCGTATTCAACTCGCTGAACGACGGTCCGAGCGGCCGCACGCGCATGTCCGGGGCGAGATGTTCCCACGGCAGATCGGCCGGATCGGCGGCCATCGGGCCAGGCGCTTTGGCGACGAGAATCGCCTCGGCGATCGCTTCGAAATCCGCGCGAAAATGCACCGAACTCTTGTTGACGAGGATCTTCATTTGCTCCGGCTCGATGCCCGCCACGCGGAACAGGTTGCGGTCGAAGATCTGCATCTTCACGGAGCTCACGGCAATGCGCACGCCTTCTATCCGCAAGCAGGCGACCGGTCCCAATTCCCCTTCCATGCCGTTCAGCATCGGGCCGTCGAAGCGGAAGCGCCCGTCCGACAAGTGCTCGACTTCGAACTCGGCTTCGAGCGGCGAGTCGCCTTCCACACCGGAACCGCCGCCGAGCCGCAGCGCAATCTTCGCGCTGACACCCGCACGATGCGCCGCCGCCGCGGCCTGCGCGTCCCAGATCACGCCCACGGCCGCATCGGTCGCACCGTGGCGCAACAGCGCACGCACCATGCCCATGGTGTTCGAATCGCCGCCCACGCCGGGGTTGTCCTGCGTATCCGCGATGATGACCGGGCGCGTTGCGGACGCGCTCAGGCGGATCGCCTCGAGCGCGGCTTCATCGGGCGAGAGAAAGGGCACGTCCCAGCGCGCTTCTTCGCCGACGATCTTCGCGAACAAGGCATCGGCGGCTTGCGCGGCTGCTTCTTCGTCGAACGAATAGGCCCAGATCGTCGGGCCGCACTCGGGAAAATCCGCCGCCGGGAAACCCGGCGCGAACGACACCGAGACTACCGGCCGTTTCTCCAGCTCGGCGAGCATGCGATACATGTCGTTCGCGGGCTCGACGAGCGTGCACATGCCGTTCACCGGAATCAGGAAAGGAACGCGGCGCACCGCGCGATGCAACGGCCGCCGCTCGCGCATCAGGTCTTCGAGAATGCGCGCGGCGCGCTCGCCGGTTTCCGCCATGTCGACGTGCGGATACGTGCGATACGCGACGAGCGCGCTCGCGTGCGCGAACATGCGCGCGGTGACGTTCGCATGCAGATCGAGCGACACGACCACCGGCATCCGCTCGCCGACGACCCGCCGCACGCGCTCGAGCAACTCGCCCTCGCCATCGTCGTGTTGCTCGGTCACCATCGCGCCGTGCAGGTCGAGATAGATCGCATCGAAGCCGCCTTGTTCGACCGCCGCGATAATCTCGCCGCCGATGCGCTCGAAGGCGTCGGTGGTGACATGCGCCGACGCGCTCGCGCCCGCCCAGATCACCGGCTTCAACTCGCGGCCATTCGCTTCCATGACCTTGATGAAACCGCCGATCGGCACGTTGACGTCGCGCAGATTGAGCACGCTGGCGCCGCGCACCATCGGCGGGAATCCCTCGCCTTGAACGAAACTCTCGTACGATGCCTTGGTCGGCGCAAAGGTATTGGTTTCGTGCTGGAAACCGGCGATCAGGATTTTCATTGAAGTCACCTTGCTATGTTTGACTCGTGCGCGAACGCACTCGGGCGCATCCACGAATTAATTCGGATGCCTATTTGTCATGTCGTTAGAGATCTGAGCAAATACAGCTTCGAAGCAGCTATTCCTGCTTGAGCGTCAGCTTGCCCTTGAGGATGAGAACGGCGGCCAGCGCGGCCGCGCAAGCCATGACGAAGAGTCCCGCATGCATGCTGCCGGTCCCCGCCTTCGTCCAGCCGACTACTGCCGGGCCCCAGAAACCGCCCGACAATCCGACCGTATTGATGAGCGCGATTCCGCCCGCCGCGGCCGTTCCTTCGACGAGTTGCGACGGGATCGCCCAGAACACCGTGTAGGCCATCCACAGGCAAGCGGTGCCGAGCGTCAGCGCGACAAGCGTGAGCGGCAGATTGCCGTCGGCAAGGATCGCTGCGATCAGGAAGACCGCGGCGCCCAGTGCGGGAATCGCGAAGTGATAGCGTCGCTCGCCGAGCCGGTCGGAACTGCGGCCGGCGAGATACATGCAGACGGCCGCGGCCACATAAGGAATTGCCGTGTACCAGCCTAGCCGCAGCGTGTCTTTGACGCCCTGCTCCTTGAGCAGCGTCGGCAGCCAGAAACTGATCGCGTAGATCGGAAAAATGACGCTGAAGTAAGCCAGCGCAAGCACATACACGCGCGGGCTTTTCAGCACCGCCTTGAACGAATCCGCGCGATGCTGGGTCGGCGCGGTTTCGCCGTCGAGCAAGGCTCTTTCACGGTCGTTGAGCCAGCGTGCTTCGGCGGGCCGATCGGAGATCACGCGCAGCGTCAGCAGGCCGAGCACGATGCACGGCAAGCCTTCGACGAGAAACATCCACTGCCAGCCCGCGAGGCCGCCGACGCCGGCGAGATTCGTCATCAGCCACGCCGACACCGGGCCGCCGACAATGCCGCCCAGCGGTCCCGCGACGAACACGAGCGCAATGGCTCGCGCCATGCGCGCCGGTCCATACCAGCACGACAGGTAATAGATCATGCCCGGCGCAAAGCCCGCTTCGAATACGCCGAGCAGAAAGCGCATCGCGTAAAACGCCGGCACGCTGCGCACGAACAGCATGCACGCGGATGTGATGCCCCACAGCACCAGAATGCGGCTGAAGGTCTTGCGCGCGCCGACCTTCGGCAGCATCAGGTTGCTCGGCAATTCGAACAGCACGTAGCCGATGAAGAAGATGCCGGCGCCCACGCCGTACGCGGCGTCGGAGAAACCGAGGTCGGTCTGCATCTGCAATTTCGCGAAGCCGACGTTCACGCGATCCAGATACGCAAACATGTAGCAGGTCACCAGAAACGGCAGAAGCCGCCAGTTGAGCTTGCTGTACAGCGCGGCGGCGGGATCGCCGGCGGCCGATGGATGAATTGCTGACATGGTTGTCTCCGAATGTCTCACTGGACCCGTCGCAGGGGTTGAGTCGATGGTGGCAGCGCAAAAGTCGGCTAGCAAGAGCAACTAAGTTCACGTGTCGTTGCCTTTTAAGCAACGCAACGGCGATCGCCATGAAAACGCCAATGCGGCGTTAGGAGCGGTGAAATGCGAGAAATCAACCAGCAGCGTCTACGCTATTTCCATGAAGTGCTGACTCATGGCACCGTTCGCGGCGCGGCCGAGCACATCAACACGTCGCCGTCGGTCATTACGCGGCAGATCAAATTGCTCGAAGACGAACTTGGCGCCGTGCTGTTCGAGCGACAGGCGCGCGGCGTGAAGCCGACCGAAGCCGCGATGCATCTCCTCGAATTCTGGCGCGGCTATCGCTCGCAACAGGAGAAGCTCGAAGACCAGTTGCACGCGCTAAAAGGTCTGCGCACCGGGCAAATTCAACTGGCCGTCAGCGAAGGATTTGTCGATATCTTTGTGGACGATGTGCTGGCGCCGTTCTGCACGCGCTATCCCGGTCTCGAAGTCAGTATGACGATGCTGGCGGTGGACGCGTTGCTCGACGAGGTCGCGGAGAATCGCGCTCATATCGGGCTCGCCTATAACCCGCCGCCGCACGCGCGCATCGCATATCGAGCGAGTTCGGCGCAGCCGGTTGTGCTGTTGCTGAGAAAGGACCATCCATTAGCGAAACGGGGCGGCCCGGCGAGTCTCAATGACTTGCAGGCGTATCCGCTTGCGCTGATGCCATCCACGTTCGGCATCGGCCATGTCGTTTCGATGGCGCAGGTGGCCGCGAACGTGTCGATCCGCCCCACGCTCGTCACGAACTCGTTGAGCGCGCTGAAGCGCTTCGTCACCGCGGAAAACTTCATGACGCTGGTCGGAGAATTTGCCGCGTACCGCGAACTCGGAAGTGAGGAACTCACCACGGTTGCGGTCGCTCATCCGCTATTCGAGAGCGCGCAGGCGAGAGTGCTGGTCAAAGCGGACCGGCCGCTTGCCGCCGGGCCGCTGGAACTATTGAAATGGATCGAGGAACGCATGCCGATGTTCGCGCCGGTGAAACGGCCGGCGCGCCGGAAACCCATACGCTGAATCGAAACGCTGTGTTCGTTCAGCCTCCGCCTTGCTCGCGCAGCGTCAGTTTGCTGCTGACCGAGGTCACGCCTTGTACTTTCTTCGCGGCGTCTACTGCCAGACCTTCCTGATCGTCGCTCTCGATCTGTCCGGCCAGCGTCACGTGACCCGTCTTTGCGTTGCCGAACACGGCGATGGTTGTGTCTTCAAGACCCTTGGTCCGGAACAGGGCTTTCTGGACCGTCTTCGAAAATGTACGATTAGCTGCCCGAACTGATTTCTTGCTCGGCGCCGGGTTGCTGGGTGACACGCTGCTGGCGGACACGCTGCTGCCCGATGCCGCTGCTACGGCGTCCGCGGCGAATGCCGGCGTGTATGCGAATGCTGCTGCAGCTAACGCGAGGCCGCTGCTCACAACGAGATGTCGAAGTTTCATGATTGATCCTTTTGAGGTTGGAGAGAACAACGTTTTGGTTTTTTAGAACGATCACTGCAACTGGCTACGCTTGCGCCGTATAGACATTAGAAGCGCGGAATGTATCTGGTGTGTGTCGGCGACGTATCGGAACGTATCGCCCAGATACTGGCACGCGCGCGCCGCCATCACTGACACATTTTGTGCGCCGCATCCAACGCGCGAGCAAAAAGTATCAGCGCCTTCGACCTTTTGCAGTGGCCCGCACTCGACCGCGACTACTACAGTTCTCGTCACCGTACGTCTGCTCTGCTGCCAACCGCAGCGCCCGTATGGCGATGACAAGAACATTCCAAAATGCGGAGACGAGCATGAAAGCGATTCGATTGTTGACGGCCTGCACCGTGCTGGGCGCAGGCTTTCCCCTGCTGGCGGCGGCCCAGACCTGCAACGTTCCCGTGCTCAAGGTGCTCGCGCAAAAGAGCCTGGGCCTCACGGTCATGGAGAAGTCGCTGCCCGATTATCAGAAGCGCAGCGGCACCCGGATTGAAATCAATTACTTTGGCGAGAACGACCGTCGTTCGAAATCGCGGCTCGACGCGTCGACGGGTGCCGGTTCCTATCAGATCTACTACATCGACGAGGCGAACGTCGCCGAGTTCGCATCGGCGGGCTGGGTCGTGCCGCTTCTCAAGTACTACCCGAAAGACGCCGACTACGACGACTTTCTGCCCGGCCGCCGCGCGGTGGCAAGCTATAAGAACGTCGCGTATTTCGCTCCGCTGATCGGCGGCGGCGACTTTCTGTTTTACCGGCGCGACATCCTCGAGAAAGCGCATATACCCGTGCCGAAGACGCTCGACGAACTCGTCGCGGCCATCAAGAAGCTCAATGCACCGCCGAACATGTACGGCTGGGTCGCACGCGGTCAACGCGGCTCGGGCATGAACGTGTGGCGCTGGGCGCCCTTCATGCTCGCCGAGGGCGGCACATGGACCGGCAAGAACCAGGCGCCGGACTTCAATTCGCCGGCCGCGGTGAAAGCCACGCTGCTCTATCGCGACCTCTTCAAATATGCGCCTCCGGGCGCGGCGACCTACGACTGGAGCAACGCGCTCGAAGCGTTCCGTTCCGGCAAGGTCGCCTTCATGATCGAATCGACGCCGTTCGCCGACTGGATGGAAGACCCCACGAAATCCAGTGTGGCCGACAAGGTCGGCTACGTCAGGCCGCCCTCACCCTTGCCCTCCGCTGCCTATGGCCACGGTCTCGCGATTTCTTCTGTCGGCGCAAAGGACGAATGCACGCGCCAGGCGGCCGGCAAATTCATTGCGTGGGCGACGGGCAAGGACCAGGAGCAGGCGCGCCTGCGCGAGAACGTCTTTAGCGACTACAACCGCACGAGCACGATCAAAAGCGATTACTTCCAGAAGCATGTGAAGCCGCAGATCCTCGCCGGACTGAACGACACGAATCCGGTGACGAAGGTCACGATCTGGTCGAGTCCGCAATGGCCGGACATCGGCGACAACCTGGGCATCGCGCTCGAAGAAGTATTCACGGGCACGCAACCGGACGCTCAGGCAAGCCTCAACGACGCCGTTCAGTATGCCGAGGACGCGATGCAACACGGCGCGAAGAAGTAACGCCGACGCCACGCTGTTGGAGACGTCAATGTTCAATCGGGGCAAAACCAGCCTTCCGTTCGTGTTCCTTGGACCGCCTCTTGCCGTGATGGCGGTCCTCGGTCTCGTTCCTACCATCGCGGCCATCAATCTCGCGTTGAAGAACCGCGTGCTGCGCTACGCCGATAGCGACTACGTGTGGCTGCGCAATTTCGCGCGCCTGTTTTCGGACAGGCGCTTTGTCAACGCCATCGAAGTGTCGGCGATCTGGGAAATCGTCACCGTGCTGGGCGCGGTCGTGGTGGGCGTGGTGATCGCCATCTATCTGTTCGAGCAGGTGCATGGCCGCATGCGCGCCGTGATTTCGTTATTGCTGATCGTGCCGGTGCTGCTGCCGCGCGTGTCGGCGGCCTTCATCTGGAAGTTCATGTATTCGCCGCTGACCGGCATTCTTAGCTGGTTTCTCGGCTTGCTGGGCGTCGAGAACACCGCGTTTCTGTCCGATCCGCATCTTGCGTTGTATGCGGTGGCGCTAGTCGATATCTGGCAATGGGGGCTGTTCTTCGCCGTGGTCGTATTGAAACTGCTCGAGACGCTGCCGCCCGAGCCGCTAGAAGCTGCGCGGCTCGACTATGCGCGCACCTGGCAGGTCTATGCGTACATCGCGCTGCCGATGCTGAAGGTGCCGATCATGAGCCTCGTGTTCATCAAGATGGTCGAATCGCTGCGCTCGTTCGATCTCGTCTATGTGATGACCAAGGGCGGACCCGGCATCACCACGGAAACGCTGGACATGTATGCGTATTCGCAAGGCATCGGCTTGTCGGGCAAAGTCTCGTATGCGTCGAGTATGGCCGTCCTGATGATGGTCGCGACCACGCTCATCTTCACTTTCATCTGGAAGCGGGTGAACAAATGGGAAGACTGATTTCGCGCAGCGCCGCGTGGTCGTTCGGCGTGGCGCTCGCGCTCGTTGCCGTCTTTCCGGTGTTATGGGCTTTCCTCAATTCGTTGAAGAGCCTGCTCGCTATCGTCACGCCGACGCCGCGCTTTATCTTCTCGCCGACGCTCGAGAACTACCGGCAAGTCGTGTCGAGTCCCGAGGTGCTGATCGGACTCGGCAATAGCCTGTCTATCGTGGGCTTTGCCGTCATGCTCGGCGCGCTGCTCGGCGTACCGGCCGCGTATGTCATCGCTCGCTATCACGTACCGGGAAAGCGCGACATCCAGTTCTTTCTGCTGTCGCTGCGATTCCTGCCGCCTGTGGCCGTCGCAATTCCGCTGATCGCTATCTGGGTCGACCTCGGTCTGTACGACACGAAGTTGTCGATGGTGGTCACGTATCTGCTCGTCACGCTATCGACCATCACATGGCTGTCCATTCCGGTCTTCCAGCGTCTGCCGCGCGAAGTGGAAGAGGCCGCCACGCTCGACGGCTACGGCCCCTACGCGGTGTTCTGGCGGATCGCCTTGCCGATCAGCGCGACCACGTTGATGGGCGGCATCGTGTTCAGCTTCGTGCTGGTGTGGAACGAACTGATGATCGCGCTCGCCCTCACGTCGTCGAGAAGCGCCACGCTGCCGGTCGTCGCATCCGCGTTCACGTCGCTCGGACAGGAAGTGCCGTGGGGCGTGATCAACGCGTCGACGGTGCTGCTCGCGCTGCCTCCGATTATTTTTGTCGGCGTACTCGGCCGGCTGTTGAACTCAATGCTCAAAGGCAAGTAAGGAGACTCTTTTGAAAGCCCTCGTACTCGAAGAAGCACGGCAACTCGCGCTGCGCGATATCGACCTGCCGCTCGAAGTCGGTCCGCGCGATGTCAAGATCAAGATTCATACGGTGGGCGTGTGCGGAAGCGACGTGCATTACTACACGCACGGACGTATCGGTCCGTTCAAGGTCGACGCGCCGATGGTGCTCGGCCACGAAGCATCCGGCACGGTAGTCGAAACCGGAAGCGAGGTGACGCATCTGCGCGTCGGCGACCGCGTCTGCATGGAACCGGGCGTTCCGCAATTCGACTCGCCCGCCACCATGCGCGGCCTGTACAACCTGGACCCCGCCGTGCGCTTCTGGGCCACGCCGCCCATTCATGGCTGCTTGACGCCGTATGTCGTGCATCCGGCCGCTTTTACGTTCCGGCTTCCAGACAATGTGTCGTTCGCGGAAGGCGCGATTGTCGAGCCGCTCTCGATCGGCCTGCAAGCCGCGAAGAAGGCTTCGATGAAACCGGGCGATGTCGCCGTGGTCATCGGCGCGGGGACGATCGGCGCGATGACCGCGCTCGCCGCGCTCGCAGGCGGCGCGTCGCGCGTGATTCTCGCCGATGTCATCAAGGAAAAGCTCGCGCTGTTCGCCGGCAATCCCGCGGTGACGACCGTCGATGTACGCGAGCAGCGGCTCGCCGATGTGGTTCGCGAAGTCACCACAAACTGGGGCGCCGATGTGGTATTCGAGGCGAGCGGCAACGCGCGCGTCTACGACGACCTGTTCGATCTGCTGTGTCCCGGCGGCTGCGCGGTGCTCGTCGGAATGCCGGTGGATCGCGTGCCGCTGGATGTCGTCGCGATGCAGGCGAAGGAGGCGCGCCTCGAATCGGTGTTCCGTTATGCGAATGTGTTTGCGCGCGCTCTCGCATTGATCAGCTCGGGCATGATCGACGTGAAGCCGTTCATCTCGCGCAAGTTCGCTTTCGCCGACGGCCTGAAGGCATTCGAGGAAGCGGCGGCAGCGCGCCCGCACGATGTGAAGATCCAGATAGAGATGGACTGAGTCATGGCGAAGATCGTTTGCAAGGGCCTTACCAAGCGTTATGACGGCGGACCGCCGGTGCTGCATCCGCTCGACATGGAAATCGACGACGGCGAGTTCGTCGTGCTGCTCGGGCCATCCGGCTGCGGCAAGTCCACGATGCTGCGCATGATCGCGGGTCTCGAAGGCATCAGCGGCGGCGACCTGGCGATCGGCGACAAGGTCGTGAACGATCTGCCGGCGCGCGAGCGCAACGTCGCAATGGTGTTCCAGAACTACGCGCTGTATCCGCACATGACCGTGTATGAGAACGTCGCGTTCGGCTTGCGGCGGCTGAAGGTGCCGGCGGCGGAGATCGACCGCCGCGTGCGCGAAGTCGCCGCGATGCTGAATCTCGATGCCTTGCTCGACCGCAAGCCACGCGCGATGTCGGGTGGTCAGCAGCAGCGCGCCGCCATCGCACGGGCCATGATCAAGACGCCTGAAGTGTTTTTATTCGACGAGCCGCTGTCCAATCTCGACGCGAAACTACGTGCGCAGTTGCGCGGCGACATCAAGCGCTTGCATCAGCGGCTGAAGACCACAACGGTGTATGTGACGCACGACCAGCTCGAAGCCATGACGCTCGCCGACCGCGTGATCCTGATGCGAGGCGGACGTATCGAGCAGGCCGGCACACCGTCCGATCTCTACCACTTTCCGCATACGCTGTTCGCTGCGGGCTTCATCGGCACACCCGCGATGAACTTCATGTCCGGGACCATTGAACGCACCGGCGACACCTGTTTCGTTCAGGTGCAAGGTCAGCGCTGGGCGCTTGCCGGGCCGCGCTTTGCGAAGTTGCAGTCGGGCCAGGCGGTCAAGCTCGCGATCAGGCCGAACTATCTGAAGGTCGCCTCCGCGGACGACGACATCGCGATGCTCAAGCTGCGCGGCAAAGTGGAACTGATCGAACTGCTGGGCGCGGAGGCGCTCGTCACGCTCGAATTCGCCGGCGAACGGCTTGCGGCTCTTGTGCCGGCGAGTGAATTGCCGGCGCTGGATAGCGTGGTAACGTTTCAGTTCAAACTAGCCGACCTGCACGTTTTCGACGCGCAGACGGAGCAGAATGTGTCCTTGCCCGTTGCTCACATGAGAGCGACATCGCCGGTTGATCCGCTGCATCGGACCACGGGCGTGCAAGGAGCGGCTGTACATTGACGCAATAAGACGCGGCCCCGAGACAGCCGCCAAGGAGAAGCGCGATGAATCCGGACCTCGAACTGGTGCACACGCGGCGCGACGAGTCGTTCCGCGCCTGGGTGCATGACTATCCGCACACGGTGGCGAAGTGGCACTTTCATCCGGAGTACGAGATTCACGTCATACGCGCGTCGTCGGGCAAGTTCTTTGTTGGCGACTTTATCGGCGACTTTGCGCCAGGCAATCTTGTGATCACCGGGCCGAATCTGCCGCACAACTGGATCAGCGAAATCGGCGAACGCCAAACGGTGCCCTCGCGTGATGTTGTGCTGCAGTTTTCGCGCGATGCGATCGAACGCATGGCGGCCGCGTTCAATGAATTGCACTCCATTGTCAGTCTCGTCGACGACGCCGCGCGCGGCATCCAGTTTCCCGATGCCGTGGGTCTCGCCATCGCGCCGATGATGATGGAACTCGCCGCGTCGCACGGCTGCCGCCGCGTCGAACTATTGATGTCGATCTTCGACAGGTTGTCGTCGTGCAACGAGCGCACCTTGCTCGCAGGGCCCGCCTACGACGTCAACGCGCATCGCTACATGCAGTCCACGATCAACCAGGTGCTGTCGTACATTCAGCAGAATCTTCCGGGCACTTTGCGCGAGGCCGACGTTGCCGAACTCGCCGGCATGAGCGTGAGTACCTTCACTCGCTTTTTCCGCCGTCATACGGGGTGCACATTCGTGCAGTACCTGAACCGTTTGCGCATCAACGAGGCGTGCGAACTGCTGATGTGTTCGACGCTTAGCGTGACGGACATCTGCTATCGCGTCGGCTTTAACAACCTGTCGAATTTCAATCGCCAGTTTCTTTCGACGAAGGGGATGCCGCCGTCGAAGTTTCGCGCGCTGCATCAACTGAACGAACACGTGAACGAACACATCAACGAACACATGATCGCGGCCTGACGTCTTGCCTCGGCAACACACGACGGCCGCCACAACCGGGACGACACTCTTGACTTTCCTTGGAATCGACCTTGGGACATCCGAGGTCAAGGTACTGCTCACCGACGACGAATCGCAAACGCTGGCCACCGGCAGCGCACGGCTCGAAGTCGAAAAACTCCATGCTCACTGGTCCGAACAGAGCCCGCAGTCGTGGTGGCATGCCACGCTCGATGCCATCGCGCAGGTGCGGGCGTCGAATCCGGCGGGCTTCGCGGCGCTGCGCGGCATCGGCTTGTCCGGCCAGATGCATGGCGCGACGCTGCTCGATCGCGCGGGCCAGGTGCTGCGTCCAGCGATTCTCTGGAACGACACGCGCGCGGCTGCGGAATGCGTCGAACTCGAAGCGCTGGTGCCCGAATCGCGCTCGATCACCGGCAACCTCGCCATGCCGGGCTTCACCGCGCCGAAGCTTCTGTGGCTGTCCAAGTACGAGCCGGCCGTGTTCCGCGCAGCGCACAAGGTGCTGTTGCCGAAAGACTATCTCGCGTGGCGGCTCACGGGAGAGTTCGTCTCGGACATGTCGGATGCGTCGGGCACGCTATGGCTCGACGTGGCGAAGCGCGACTGGTCGGACAGAATGCTTCACGCCACCGGGCTTTCGCGTGAACATATGCCGAGGCTCGTCGAGGGCAGCGACGCAGCGGCACAGTTGAACGATACGTTGCGGCGCGAATGGGGCATCGCGAACCCGGTGCTGCTGTGCGGCGGTGCGGGCGACAACGCGGCGAGTGCGATCGGCATGGGCGTCGCCGAAGCCGGTAGCGCGTTCTTGTCGTTGGGTACATCGGGCGTTCTGTTTGCGGGCACCGACCGCTTTGCGCCGAATCCCGCGCAGGCGGTACACGCGTTCTGCCATTGCTTGCCGGACCGCTGGCATCAGATGAGCGTGATCTTGTCGGCGGCTTCGAGTCTCTCATGGTTGTCCGGCGTGCTGAAGACCGACGTCGCCGAGCTTGCGGCCTCGGCCGAAACCGCCGATGTACGCAGCGCACCGCTGTTCCTGCCGTATCTGAGCGGCGAGCGCACGCCGCACAACGACGCGAACGCGAAGGGCGTGTTCTGGGGACTCACCGGCGCTCACACGAACGCCGACCTCGCGTACGGCGTGATGGAAGGCGTGGCCTTCGCGATGGCCGACGGTTATGCGGCGCTACAGGGCGCGGGGACCACGCTGGACACCGCGTCGTTCATCGGCGGCGGCTCGCGTAGCCGCTTCTGGGCCCAGCTTTGTGCAACCGCTACGGGCGTTGCCATGCGCCGTCACCAGGGCGGCGATGTCGGCGGAGCGTTGGGCGCCGCGCGGCTTGCGCGTCTGGCCGTGACGAAGGAGAGCGTCGCGCAGGTGTGTACATCGCCGGCGACGATCGAAGTATGCGCGCCTGACGCGGCGCAACGAGGCTTAATCGAAGAGCGGCTTGCGCGGTATCGCAGGATCTATGCGGCGCTTAAGGACGAGTTCTCCCGATAGCGGTTCGTTACGTTCCAAGTCGCTCAATGTTTCGACAACGCAACCGCGCTTCAATGACCGAGGCGCGGCTGCGGTATTCCACATGGCAAGGGTTCCTGCCTACACCACACCGTTGACCCAACGCGGGCCACGGCTAAAGACTCCTGTCACCGAACGCCGCGAGAAGCATCGCGGCCTCCTCGCGAAGCTCCGCACACTGCCGCACCGCGTCGTCAGCGGGGTTCGCTCTTCCGATCGCGTCGAAAGCGGCCATCGCTACGCACAGTTCGTGGAGCAGGTCATCGGTTATGAAGGGGAGTTCGGAATCCATGCCCGCATTAACGACATTCCAACGGCCGACTTTAACGGCTAACTAGCCGGGCGCGTTTTTTCGGCGATATCCGCATTGCATGGGTGTCGCACACCGCTCCGCTAGAATGCGGGGGAACCCCACATGTAAAACCGGCGCTCTCCCCTGGTCGGTGAGCCGATCGATCGGCTCACCGACCAGGGCAAACCCGGCATCAAGGAAATCGCATCGATGTTCGGCATTCACCGGTCCACTCTTTTTCGTCTCCCGGGTCAGCGCCAGAGCCCAACAATAACGAGGTGAACATGCTGTCGCTGCGTAACAACAAAAACATCGCTGCATGGCACCTGGGACCGCGTGCCGTTTTTTATGGCGGCTTCTTCATCGCCATCGTGATGGTGTCGCTATGCGCCGCTTCGCTGTACCAGAGCCGGCAGGACGCGCTCGATCGGGCGCGCGAGACGTCGCGCAACGTCGCACTGATCGCGGAGCGTGACATCGAGCGCAATTTCGAGTTGTACGGGCTTTCGCTTCAGTCGGTGGTCGACGGGCTCGGCAACCGGGACGTGATGGCCTTGCCGCCCCGTCTGCGAAACCAGATCCTGTTCGACGGCGCCACCGCCGCAAAAAATCTCGGCTCGATGCTCGTGTTCGATGCGTCGGGCAAGATCATCATCGACGCGGGGAACGACGCGCCGCGCACCGGCAACTTTGCCGACCGCGATTACTTCGTCGTGCAGCGCGACAACCCCAACGCCGGCCTGTACGTCAGCGCACCGTTTCATTCGCGTCTGCGCAATGGTGCGCCCAGCATCGCGTTGAGCCGCCGCATATCGAACCCGGATGGTTCGTTCGCCGGCATCGCGCTGATGGCGATCAACCTCCAATATTTCCACGACCTGTTCGGCGGATTGTCGCTCGGACAGCACGGCGCCATTTCGCTGATCGCCCGCAATGGCCTGATGATCATGCGGCACCCTTACGATCCGAAGGTGATCGGACGCGACATCAGCAAGGCCAGCACTTTCAGGCAGTTCATGACCGCCGAGGAGGGCAGCTTTTCCGACACGTCGTCGATTGACGGCGTGCGTCGGCTCTACTACTTCCGCAACTTCCCGCACCTGCCGTTGATCATCATGGTGGCCGAAGCGGAGCCGGACATCTACGCGGCCTGGCATCGGCGGGCGCTCACAATCGGCTCGCTGATGAGCGCGTTCGCTGTGGGATTCGTCGCGCTGTCGTTCGTGTTGGGCACGCAACTGCAGCGTCGGCTGCGCGCCGAATCGGAGCTGCAATTGCTCGCCCGAACGGACAGTCTCACCGGTTTGCATAACCGGCGCACGCTTGGGGAGATTCTCGAACAGGAGTGGCGCCGCGCGAGGCGCACGCACAGCGTGTTCTCGCTGCTCTTTGTGGACATCGACCGCTTCAAGGCCTACAACGACACGTACGGCCATCAGGCCGGCGACGATGCGCTGGCCGCGGTCGCGCGCTGCATCGGCGATAACATCCGGCGGCCGGCCGACACTGCCGCCCGCTATGGCGGTGAGGAGTTCATTGTCGTTCTGCCGGATACGCCGCCGCAAGGGGCGTCCGTTATCGCGGAGAAAATCCGGTCCGCGATCAACGAACTCGCGATCGAGCATGCAGGCAGCGAATACGGACGCGTGACCGCGAGTATCGGGTCCGCAAGCTGGTCGCCCGACCACGACGCCGATGTGACAACGGTCATCAAGGCCGCCGATGAGGCGCTCTATAACGCGAAGGCGACCGGGCGTAATCGTGTTGCTAGCTGCTCGGAGTAAGGTGCGGGGTGCGGCTTCCTTGGACGCCATGAAAAAAAGATTGGTAGGCCGTGGCGGATTCGAACCGCCGACCAACGGATTAAAAGTCCGCTGCTCTACCAGCTGAGCTAACGACCCACTCTCAACACGCCCGTTCGCCGCGAGCGTTTTTCAGGCCAAGGCGAACAGACAGCCGACAGCCGATAGCCGATAGCCGATGCCGCCCGCGCTAGCCAATCTCGATTGTCCGGGTAGCGGTTCGCGGCCGCTCCTGCTTCGGCACCGTTAAAGTTAGCACGCCTTTGTCGAATTTGGCCAGTGCGCGGTCCGGGTCCGCCTCCTCCGGCATCGGGATCGTGCGCACAAAAGCGCCGTATGCACGCTCGAGCCGGTAGCAACCGTCTTCCTCGCTGTGCACGTCCTGCTTTTTCTCGCCGCGCAACACGAGCGCGCCATCCTCGACACTCACGGTCAGATCCTCGCGCGCCATGCCCGGCAACTCGGCGGTCACGCGCAACACCTTGCCTTCGTCGACCACGTCGATGCGCGGCTGGAAACGCGACGAACTAAAGTCGCCGAACCATCGTTCGAGCGCGCCGCGGCCCGCGAACGGATCGTGGAAAAACTCCTCGACCGCACGCCACGGATCGCGCGGAAAAAGCCGCGAAATATCGGGCCACGCGGCACGCCACTGCTCGCTCGCCGGCGTATCCGGCGCACTGTCCGCTTGCTGCTTGCGCGCCGAGCCGCGAAGAAACTTGAAAGGGTTCCACTTTTTCGGATCGGTGTTCATCGCATCCTCCTTTACGTCTGGTACGAGAACCGCATATTCACCATAGCGCCGACGCCATGCCATCGCAAACATGGCGGACGTGGCGGAAGTGGCGGAAGTGGCGACATAACGCCGCCACCCGTTTCTCCTGTCGTCGTTGCGAATGCGCCGGGTCAGTTCGTCCGCACTTCGATGCGGCGCGGACGCGCTTCGTCGTGACGCGGAATCGTCAACTTCAACACGCCGTCCTTCAGATTCGCATCGATCTTCGACGTGTCGAAGTCGGCGCCGAGCGAAAACGCCCGCGCAAACCGCGGTTCGCGAATTTCCGCGTGCTGCAGACGCAGCCCGGCCGGTGTCGGCACCATCGCCTCGGCCTCGATATACAGATTGCCATCGTGGACTTTCACACTCAACCGCTCCTTCGTCACACCCGGCAAATCGGCCCACAGCGTAATGCCCTGACTGTCCTCGGACACGTCGACGGGCGGCGTCAGCGTGACGCGGCTTTGCGCGCGCTCGTCGTCGCGGCGCGTCACCGCGGTTTCGCTCGCCGTTTCGCTCGTGGCTTCATCTTTTCTCGCAAGTTCGGTTGTGTCGCTCATGATTGCCTCCTTACTTCACGATCTTCACGATTCGGTTCTCACCCAAAACATCATTGAACGGCAATGGCGCGCGGCTTCGACGACTCGCGCTTCGCCACGCTCACGACCAGACAGCCGTCGACATAGCGTGCGCTGGCCTTGTCCGGGTCCGCATGCTGCGGCAATTCGATCGCGCGCCGGAACCGGCCGGCAAAACGCTCCTGCGCATAAGTGCGCGTGTCGTCGCCGGCGGCTTGCGTCTGCGGGAATTCGCGCTCGCCGCTGATCGTCAGCAGACGCTTGTCGATCGATACATCGAGTTTCGCCGGGTCGACGCCCGGCGCGAACGCGACGATCTCGATGGACTCGTCGGTGCTGCCGATATTGATCCGCGGAAACGTGCCTGAACCCGCGGCGCGAATGCTCGTGGGAAAGCCGTCGAAGAGACTCGCGACCTGCCGTTGCAGGCGTTCGATATCGCCGGTCAACCCGGCGCTTGAGAAGAGATCGCTCATGGTGTTGCTCCTTCGCCCTAGGGCGAACCGGACCACGCGCTCCAGTTCGCCCGCCAGGGACATTCATCCACTGACAAACAAATCGAAACACGCAGCGCGTGCAACGCGACTGCTGAGCCGACAATAAAATAGGTCGGCGCCGAACGAATTTCAAGTACGGTTTTTGCACAGTTGCCTGACGAAAAACCGGCGCGAAAACGCGCGACTCGCGCTGAAAAATTTTGTTACAAAGAGCCCGCTCGACACGCTCTTGAAGTCCCGCAACGAACCCCTATTTCGCTTTCCGCCAGGACACTGGCAACGGCTGCGCCCCAACGCGGGCGTCATCCATCTCGCTGTTCGCGCGCAGCCGGATTCCTTTTTGGTGATCTGTTATCGCACAGGAGATGGAAATGAAAATTCGTCCCCTCTACGACCGGGTTGTCGTCAAGCGAATCGAGCGGCAACGCACGACGGCATCCGGCATCGTCATCCCGGACTCCGCCGCCGAAAAGCCCGAACAGGGCGAGGTGATCGCGGTCGGTGACGGGCGTCTGCTGAAGGACGGCACCCGGCGTCCTCTCCAACTCAAGGTCGGCGACCACGTACTCTTCGGCAAATATGCAGGCCAGACCGTCAAGATCGACGGCGAGGAACTGCTCGTGATGCGCGAAGAAGACGTGATTGGCGTATTCGAAGCCGACGCGGCCGCGCAGCGCAAAGCCGCGTGATAAACGTTCAAAGACTTTTGCCGGAGCAACAAGATGAGTGCGAAAGATGTCAGGTTTCACGACAGCGCCCGTAACCGGATCGTCAAGGGCGTGAACGTGCTGGCCGATGCGGTGAAAGTGACGCTCGGCCCCAAAGGCCGCAACGTCGTTATCGAGCGCAGCTTCGGCGCGCCGGTCATCACGAAAGACGGCGTGTCGGTGGCGAAAGAAATCGAACTGAAGGACCGCTTCGAGAACATGGGCGCGCAAGTCGTGAAGCAGGTCGCGTCTAAAACCGCCGACGTGGCCGGCGACGGCACCACGACCGCGACCGTGCTCGCGCAATCCATCGTGCAGGAAGGCATGAAGCACGTCGCCGCGGGCATGAATCCAATGGACCTGAAGCGCGGCATCGACAAGGCGGTTGCGGCCGTGCTGGACGAATTGCTGAAGACGTCCAAGCGTATTTCGACGAGCAAGGAAATCGCGCAGGTGGCGTCGATCTCCGCGAACGCCGACGAAGCGATCGGCAAGATCATCGCCGATGCAATGGACAAGGTCGGCAAGGAAGGCGTGATCACGGTCGAAGACGGCAAGTCGCTCGACAATGAACTCGACGTGGTCGAGGGCATGCAGTTCGATCGCGGCTATCTGAGTCCGTACTTCATCAACAATCCGGACAGGCAGGCCGCGTATCTCGACGATCCGCTGATCCTCGTGTACGACAAGAAGATCTCGGCGATCCGCGATTTGCTGCCGATACTCGAAGCATCGGCGAAGGCAAGCAAGCCGCTTTTCATCATCGCGGAAGACGTCGAAGGCGAGGCGCTCGCCACGCTCGTCGTCAATTCGATGCGCGGCGTGCTGAAGGTCGCGGCCGTCAAGGCGCCGGGATTCGGCGATCGCCGCAAGGCGATGCTCGAGGACATCGCGGTGCTCACGGGCGCCACCGTCATCTCCGAAGAAACCGGCAAGCAGCTCGAGAAAGCGACGCTCGAAGATCTCGGCAGCGCGAAGCGTGTGGAAGTGCGCAAGGACGACACGATCATCATCGACGGCGCCGGTGACCAGCAGCAAATCGAGGCGCGCGTGAAGGCGATTCGCGCGCAGATCGCCGGGACCACCAGCGACTACGACCGCGAGAAGCTGCAGGAACGCGTGGCGAAGCTCGCGGGCGGCGTCGCGGTCATCAAGGTGGGCGCGGCGACCGAAGTCGAGATGAAGGAAAAGAAAGACCGCGTCGACGATGCGTTGCACGCGACGCGCGCCGCTGTGGAAGAAGGCATCGTGCCGGGCGGCGGCGTGGCGCTGTTGCGTGCGCGTGCGGCCATCGCGGACCTGAAGGGCGCCAACGCCGATCAGGATGCCGGTATTCGCATCGTGCTGCGCGCGCTCGAAGCGCCGCTGCGCGTAATCGCTTCGAACGCGGGCGACGAGCCGTCGGTGGTCATCGCGAAGGTGCTCGAAGGCAAGGGCAATTTCGGTTACGACGCGGCCACGGGTCAGTACGGCGACCTCGTGGAAGCAGGTGTCGTCGATCCGACGAAGGTGACGCGCACGGCGCTGCAAAACGCGGCGTCGGTCGCCGGCCTCATTCTCACGACGGATGCGACCGTCGCCGAAGCACCGAAGGAAGAGAAGCCCGCCGCGGCGAACGCGCCCGAACTCGAGTACTAGGCAGAGTACCAAGCAAAGTACTGAGCAGAGTACAAAGGAGAAGGTTCGGCTGCCATTGCCGGGCTCACGTCCGGCACGGCTCCAGTTCGGCTCCGCTGTCCGTTCGCGGCTGGCGGAGCCGCTTTTTGCATGAGCCGCAGCCGGTTTGCGTGGGATTCGAAACGATCGAATACGTATGGAACTGACGCTCACTATCGACTCGCGTCCACTGGCGCTCGAACTGGACGACGTGGTGGCGGGCCTGCTTGCCGCTCGCCTGAACCTGCCCTCGAACACCGACACGCGCGCGGCGCTCTCGCGCTATCTGAGCGATGCCGGCGGGCCGTGGATGCTCGACGAAAATCACATGCGCAAGCGCATCATGCGCCGCCTCATACTCGACATCGCCGATCCCGCGCTGGTGATCCGCTATCTGATGATCGAGCAACCGCATTGAACGGCGCGGGTCTGTCTATGCGGCTATCGTTCCTTCCTTCGACGAAACGCCCACCATGCCGCCAGTCCCGTGAAGCAGGCCACGAGCACGACCAACACCCAGAAGCCGTGATGGTTCTCGGCAAACGGAATGCCGCCCACGTTCATACCGAAGAAGCCCGCGACGATGTTGATCGGCATCGCGAGAACCGTGACCAGCGTCAGCGTAAACAGCGTGCGGTTATTCTGTTCTTCGAGCCGCGAAATAATCTCTTCCTGCAATAGCCTGACGCGTTCGATCAGCCCGGCCATGTCGGAGAGCACCACGGAGAACTCTTCCGTCGACTCGCGCAAATCCTGTACGTCTTCCGGATGAAGCCAGCGCGGCGGTCTCGCGAGCAGACGGAAGATCGCGCCCGGCTCCGGCGCGAGCATCCGTTGCAAGCGCGTCAGCATGCGTCGCATGGCGCCCAGATCGAGCCGGTTTTGCGTGGGCCGCTGCGAGAGAAAACGGTCTTCGATACGGTCGATATCGGCGCTCGTGCGTCGAACGATCTGCACGAGCAGATCCGCCTGATCGCGCATCAGATGAACCAGCAGTTCGACCGGCGAGCGGAAAATTTCGCCCTCTTTCACCGACGCGCGCAAGCGGTCCACCGAACGCAGCGGCTTGAGCCGCGCCGTCACGATGATCCGCTGATGTGCGTAAATCCAGAGTGTCGCAATCTCGGACGGCGTGAACTCGAGGTTGAACATCACGTCGTTGACCACGGCGCGCAATGCACCGTCGGCCTGCTCGATACGCGTGGAATGCGAGCCTTCACGCAACGCGTCGAAAAACGTCTCGGGCAGATCGAGTTGCGCGTGCATCCAACGCTCGGCCGCGCTGTGCGCGAGATTGAAATGCAGCCACAGAAATTCGTCCGCATGCGAAGCGCCGTTTTGCTGCGCGCGCAGCCATTCGAGCGCTTCGTCGGCGGAAATGGGCCGGCCCGCTTGCGTGGGCGAAAAGACGAAGCCGCACACAATGCCGGACGAATCCGAGCCATAGGTTTGCAGCAGAAGTTCAGATTTCATAAGTCTTTCAGACCTTGCTTTCCGCTTGCGGTTTGTGATGACACTCGCAATTTACCAGTCGAACATGAAGCCGCAATGGCCGTCATATTGCCTCAACTCGAGCGTCGCCACGACGCTTGAGCGATTGCTTCATAGCGAATATCAATCATGCGCAAACCTTTGCGGCCTCTTACCTGGGAGTAACCGCCCTACGGTCACGAAGAAGCGCGCCGTTATTGCGTGTGGCGCCAGCGAAAACCGATTTCCAACCGTCTGCTGCTGACCCCGGATTGTCCGGGCATCCGAAGTCTTCAAATAGTTTTCGGCCAAACATGTGGGCGACTGGAGTCCCGAATCATGAACTTTCATAATCTGTCGGAAAAGGCGAAGCTGACTGCCGCGTTCGGTTCGCTTGCGGTCGTCGTGATGATCGTCTCCGGCATATCGCTGATCGCGCTTAACGACGCGAACGAGCGCTTCGCCGGGTTCATCAGCGGCATCAATGCGCGTGCGCAGATGGCCGAGTCGGTGCGAAACGCGGTCAGCGACCGCGCGATTGCAGTGCGTAATCTCGTGCTTGTTTCATCGCCGGCGGATATCGATGTCGAGAAGGCCGCGGTGCTCGACGCGGAGAAGCGCGTCGAGAGCCGCCTCGACAAATTCAACGCGATGGTGGCCAGCGCGAAAGACATCAGCGAAAACGCGCGCACGCTCGCCGCGGAAATATCGCGTATCGAACAGCTTTATCGGCCCGTCGCGCTCGAGATCGACCGGCTCGCGGCGAGCGGACAGCGCGATGCCGCCATCGCCGACATCGCCAGCAAATGCCGTCCGCTGTTGACCGCATTGACGAAAGCGGCGAACGCGTACCTGGACGCCACGCATGAACGCGCTGTAGAAATGGCGAAGGAGTCGGCCGAGCGCCTGGCGCATGAGCGCAATCTGCTGATTGCCTTCTGCGTTGCCGCGATGGCGCTTGCAATCGGCGCCGGCATCGTCATCACGCGCGGTCTGATGCGTGCGCTTGGCGCCGAACCGGTCGCGCTCGCCGAAGTCACGCGGCGCGTCGCGGAAGGCGATCTGCGCGCGGTGCCCGGCGCCAGCAATGCGCCGGCAGGGAGCGTGCTTGCATCGATGGGCGAAATGCAGTCGAGCCTCGTTCGTCTGATCGGCAACGTTCGCCATGCCGCCGACAGCATCGCGACCGGTTCAAGCCAGATCGCGTCGGGCAA
Source organism: Paraburkholderia sp. RCC_158 (assembly GCF_041355255.1). NCBI lineage: Bacteria > Pseudomonadati > Pseudomonadota > Betaproteobacteria > Burkholderiales > Burkholderiaceae > Paraburkholderia > Paraburkholderia sp. RCC_158. The sequence goes on from NZ_JBFUPM010000001.1 coordinate 601,861, forward strand.
CGTCGATCTGTCGTCGCGCACGGAACAGCAGGCGTCGTCCCTCCAGGAGACCGCATCGAGCATGGAAGAACTGACGACCACGGTGAAGCAGAACGCGGAAAACGCGCAGCAGGCGAGCACCTTGTCGGCCAATGCGTCCGACGTGGCGTCGAAGGGCAATGGCGTCGTCGGTGAAATGGTGGGCACGATGGGCGAGATCAGCGAAAACTCAACGCGCATCGCCGAGATCACCGGCATGATCGAAGGCATTGCGTTTCAGACGAATATCCTCGCGCTCAATGCCGCTGTCGAAGCGGCGCGTGCCGGCGAGCAGGGCCGCGGCTTCGCCGTGGTGGCAAGCGAAGTGCGCAATCTTGCGCAGCGTTCGTCGAGCGCGGCAAAGGAGATCAAAGATCTGATCAGCACATCCGTGCAGAAGATCCGCGACGGTTCGTCGCTCGCGGACAAGGCAGGCATGACGATGGCCGAAGTCACTCAGGCAGTCGCTCGCGTGACGGACATCATGGGAGAAATCGCGGCGGCCTCTGCGGAACAGAGCCGCGGTATCGAACAGGTCAATCAGGCGATCACGCAGATGGACGAGGTCACGCAACAGAACGCCGCGCTGGTGGAAGAAGCCGCGGCTGCATCGAAGTCGCTCGAAGACCAGGGCCGGCAATTGAATCAGTCGGTGTCGTTCTTCCGTCTTGAAGGCGTATAACGGCGGCTGCCGAACTACCGCTTCGCGGCGGTGACGAGCTGCAGTGGCGTCTCTATCGTTCGCGATAATTCGCCCTGCTTTCTCTGCTCCGTCACCGCCTTTAGCGCGACGTCCATGCCGAACACCGCTTGCCGGTCGGCGAACTGATTGACGGTGGCAAGTACGTGGCCGTCCGCGATCAACGGCTTGATCGCTTCAATCGCGTTATAGCCGGTGATGTACACGCCGCCCGTTCGGCCCGCGTCGCGAACGGCGTCCGCCGCGCCCATTGCCATGTTGTCGTTCGCACATAGCAAGCCGCGAATCTGCGGATGCTGGCCGAGTATTTTCGACGCAATGTCGCGGCCTTTGCCATATTCCCAGTCGCCGGCCTCGGTCGCGACGAGCTGCATGCCCGCCGCGTTCATCGCTTCCTTGTAGCCGGCCGTGCGTTGCTGCGCGTTGCGATCCGCTGCGATGCCTTCGATGATCGCGACCTGATCGCCGGGCTTCAGCCGCTCGACGAGATAGTTCGCCACCAGCATCGCGCCCTTGCGATTGTCGGGGCCGACAAACGGCACAGAGATTTTCGCTGCGTCCTGCAAGGCGTCGTCGAGCGGATTGTCGATGCTGACCACGATGATGCCCGCCTTGATCGCGCGCGCGACCACCGACGTCAATCCTTTCGAGCCCGACGGCGCAATCACGATCGCGTTCATCTTCGCGCGGATCAGGTCCTCGACAATGCGTATCTGTCCCGCCGTGTCGGGCTCCGTCGCGGTTCCGCGCACCGTCAACGCGAATTGCGACGCGTAGTGCTGTTGATAATTTTTGGCCGCGTTCGCCATCGCGGCGGTGAAGGGATCGCTGAGCGACTTCAGCACGAGCGCGATCTTCGGCATGCCGCCTTCCACGGTTGCCGCGCCGGCCGCACGCGTGAAACCGGCCGCAGCCAGTGCACCGGCGATCAGCACGCGGCGGCGCATTCTCTGCGTCATCGTTTCTCTCCTTCGTGGCGGCGCCCGTCAATTGCATGAACGCCAACGGATGAACGCGGACCGATAGGACCGCAAGCGGCTTGCCTGTTCGACATCAACGAGCTTTCAGCACGAGCAGCTCGGATGCGATCTGCTCGAATAACGGCCGCTTGTCGACGTCTTCGCTCAGGCAACTGTCGCGCAAGCTCGCGAGCTTGACGGCGACATCTGCTTGCACACGCGAATCGCTCCAGTGGCAGCGGGTCATCAATTCCTCGAGCAGGCAACCATATGCTCTCACTTCGAGACGCTCCAGCGCCACGCCTGCTTCGCGGTTCTCCGTCGAATAGAAAGAAGCCGCGCCGAAGTCTCCTAACAATACACGTGCCTGGCCGTCATGCAGAATGTTATGCGCGTACAGGTCGCCGTGCATGACGCCTCGCCGATGCAAATGACTGGCCGCCGATGCAATGCCGTGCGCCATGTCGACCACGTCGGCTGCGTTGAAACACACGTCGGCCGCGTAGATGTCGCGCGTGCACGATTCGAAGCTCGGCGGCCCCGCCAGATTGCGGTATTGCGGGTCGATCAGTTCCATCACGAGTCCGTGCGCGTTGTCCGGATGGTCCTTCACTTTTCCGGCTACTGCAATCAGGTTGGGATGATCGCCGGATCGAATGCAAGCGGCCATTTCGCAGTCGGGCAAACCATCGCTCGTAACGGCGCCCTTGAACAGCTTGACCGCGACGCGCCGCGCGGTGTTCTCGTGCGTGCGCAGTTCGGCGCGATAGATCACGCCCGAAGCGCCCTCGCCCAGTTGCTCATGCAAACGCAGATCGTTCCAGCCAATTTCGGCGATGGGCGTATCGTCCAAAGCCGCCGCTTCGAGTGCTTCGCCAAATGGGTTGCCCGCATAGGCGAGCCATGCGAGCCGCGGCATATGAAATAACCATGCCGGCAATTCATCGAGTCGATTGGCGGCAAGCCGCAGCAACTCGAGCCGCGAACACGCAGCCAGTTGTTCGGGAAGAAAGCGCAGACGATTGCCTGCCAGCATCAATTTCTGCAAATGCGTGCAGTGACCGATTTCTGGCGGCAGCGCGTCGACCTCGTTGTCGGTGAGAATCAGCCAGCGCAGACGCGGCGGCAACGCAGTCCCCGCGACGGTGCGAATGCGATTCGCCTTGAAGCCGATCATGCTCAATTGCGGGCATTGTCCGAGCACCGGCGGCAACTCGGTGAACGGGTTGTTCGACGCAAACAGAATGCGCAGTTTGCGTAGCCGCGCGAAATCGTCGGGCAAGGTGGTGAGCGCGTTGCCGGAAAGATCGAGAACTTCGAGCGTGTCGGCGAGATCGAAAATCTCACGCGGAAATTCGCTGAGCCCGCACGCAAGTTTCAAGCGGCGCGTGCCCGCGAGTTGTCCCGCTCTCAGTTGTTCAAGTGTCGTGGTCACAGTGGTAGAAATATCCGGTGGCTGCGGTCCGTCGTGCTGGTAGGGTCGATTTTACTGGGTGACGTGCGGCGCGGCTTGCGGCGTGATGGCAATGGCTCACCGTCTGCTGCACAAATCCTTCATACTTGACGACGAAAGTACGCAGGAGCAGACAAGTGACTTACGCCTACAAGCTGATGGATTCTCCGGTCGGCCAATTGAAGCTCGTCGCCCGCGGCGATCGGTTGACCGCCATTCTGTGGGAGAACGACAAGCCGAACCGCGTGCGGCTCGGTGAGTTGGTGCTCGCCGACGATCGGCCGATCCTGCTCGAAACCGAGCGTCAGTTGCACGAGTACTTCGCGGGCAACAGAGACGCGTTCGATCTCGCACTCGACTTTCAGGGCACCGAGTTTCAGAAGAAAGTGTGGGCCGCGTTGTTGACGATCCCATTTGGCCAGACACGTACTTATGCCCAGATCGCCGCGCAGATCGGCAATGTCAACGCCGTGCGTGCAGTGGGTGCCGCCAACGGTCGGAATCCTGTTTCGATTGTGGCGCCGTGCCACCGCGTGATAGGCGCATCCGGCGACCTCACGGGCTTTGCCGGCGGGCTGGCGAACAAGATGCTGTTGCTCTCGCTGGAAGCAGGGCAAACGTCGCTTGAAGCCGCCGCCGATGTGCAAACGCAAGTCACTGCAGCGACTACCAAAGCTGCCGCAAAACGCTCACGCGCTGCGGCGCCCCGCGGCATGCAGGGTTCGTTATTCGGCAATTGACGGCATCGGCGGAATGCGTGGCGGAAGCTAGAAACAGGCACGTTCAGAAGTTCGAGAAGAACGCCCGTGCCGCGAGCATGCAAGAGCCCGCAACCAGTTCTCCATGATAAGAACGCAATACCGCTGACGCGCCGCCGTCCGTTGCGCCTGCGGCCACCGCTTGTTTCGAAACGTCGGCCTTCGCGTTCGCAAAACCGCGCTTGAGCGCCGCGAACGAATCGTCGGCTCCGGTGACGGGCGAGTCGACATCCAGCACCGAAGTGAGTCCCGCCGGCACTTTCGCGTTGAGCCAATACGCCTGCTCGATGCGTGCGTTGAAGAAGTACACCATCGGATCGGCTCCGCCGCCGCACAGTAGCACTGGCGTCTTTGGCACCCAGTTGCGCAAATCATTACGCTTGAACGCCTGTCGCAGCGGATGCAGCGGATTTGCCGCGGGCTCGACGCTTGCCGTTGCGTTGGGGAACGCGCCGTCAGGATTCGCCGCGGCGTCTTCGAGAAGCGCGCGGCGATAGCTGTTGCGCACGAGATTGGCGTCGCCGAAACCGGCTACGAATAGCCGTGTCAACGGAGGTGGCGGGAGTGCCGGCGATGCGGGCGGCGTCATCGACTGAAACTGCGCGGCAGGCGGCGTGCTGCTGAAAAGATGCGACGGCGGCAACTTTCGCTGCGAGAAAATGGTGTCGAGCGATTGCTCGCTCGGCAGCAGTTGTTCGATGTTGGGTGCGTAGGCGGCTTCGAAGAAGTCGTCCGGCTTGCGGTACAGGTTCTTATAGGCATGCTGATAACCGGTCACGACCAATGTCGTGAAGAGCGTCGAGCCGAGACTGACCTGGCCTGCGCTGATGGCGTCGGCAGTAGCGGCAAGCGCATACGGGCCCGAACCTGGCGCGGAGGCTGTCACACTAACGCCCGCTGCCTGCAACGCGCGATGCGTTGCGAGCGCAACGAAACCGCCTTGCGAATAGCCGGTGATGAACAGCTTGCCGTTCTCGCGAATTGCTGCCCGTTTGCCTTCGTCGTTGAGCACGACGCGCGCCGCCCGCAGCGAGTCGATCATATCGGCGGACTGCTGGTCGGCGTTCAGATAAGGATGGTACGGAAGATCGGAACCGGCATAGCCCGCATAGTTGCTCGCCGCGACGATGTAGCCGTGAGCCGCGTACATCGCGGCGACGCTGAGGCCTTCGCCCGCGCCGCCGTTCTCCGGGTCGCTTTGCGTCACGTCGGCGAGGTTGTACTTGCGATACGCGGTGGTGCCGTGCGCATACAACATCATGGGACGCGGCCCGCTGCACGTCGCGGACTCGCCGTGCGGGATCATCAGTGCGCCGCTCGCTGTTGCCGGTTCGCCGGCAGCGCCGATGGTGCGATAACGGTAATAGACGATCTGCACGCCGCAAGCAGGCGCGCCCGCCATTTGCATGAGTTGCTGTCCGGAGGGGCTTGACGAAAGCAGCTTCGACAACGCTGCAGCATTCAACCGCGAGGTGACCCGATGATCGAGCAGTTGGCCGCGCGCGCGGCATGCTTTATCGCACGACGAGTCGGCTTGCGCTGGGCCGCCCGCGGTCAACGCAATACATGACAGCAGTGCCAGGGCTGCGATGCGGGTGGGTTGTGGCATGCGGGGTTGCTCCGGGACATGGATTGGCTTCACACGCGTCAATATGCCCGGTTGGTGCTGATGGGACAATACCGCTCGCTTCGTCCGATCGCCCTAACCCAATTCGCAACACCACCTTCCCCAATCACAACGCCCGAAGTCGCGAACCCGCCCACTTGCTTTTCCCCGCACGCCCCGCCGCCAAACCCGCCGCCTCCCCTCGCCCATCCGACTGAACCTGGAACGTATGAATCGACGCCTCCAGCAGCCTCGCCTGCTCGGTCAACGTCTGCGCGACCGCGGCGGCCTGCTCGACGAGCGCGGCGTTCTGTTGCGTCACGCTGTCCATCTGCGAGACCGCGTCGCCGACCTGATCGATGCCTGCGCTCTGCTCCGACGCAGCCGCGGCGATGTCGCGCATCACGCCCGAGAGCCTTCCAATCGCCTCGCTCGCCGCCTGAATCGTGGTGCCGGTTTTGTCGACCAGTTCGACGCCGTTCTCCACGCGCCCCACCGCGCGGCTGATCAGCGTGCGAATTTCCTTCGCGGCGGCCGCGCTGCGCTGCGCCAGCGTGCGCACCTCGCCCGCCACCACCGCGAAGCCGCGCCCCTCGTCGCCCGCGCGAGCCGCTTCGACGGCTGCGTTCAGCGCGAGAATGTTGGTCTGAAAGGCAATGCCTTCGATCACCGAGATGATCTCCACCATCTTGTGCGATTCCGTCGATATTTCCTGCATCGTCGACACCGCTTCGGCCGCCATCTGTCCGCCATGCGTGACGATCTGCTCGGCGCTCGCCGTCAGTTCGCTCGCCGTCTGCGCGTTCTCCGACGTCTGCCGGACCATCGCGGTCATCTGCTCCATGCTGGCCGCGGTCTCTTCGAGCGAAGCGGCCTGGCTCTCCGTCCGCGCGGACAGATCCGTATTACCGGCGGCAATTTCGCGCGCGCCCGTCGCGACCTTGTCGGCCGCGCCGCTGATCTGCACGATGGTGTTCGCAAGCGCGTCGCGCATCTGCCGCATGGTGTGCAAAAGGCTCGAATCGTCGCCGGTGCGAATGTCGATCGGAATGACGAGATTGCCTTGGGCGATTTCACCGGCGACATGCGCGACGTAGGCCGGGTCGCCGCCAATCGTGCGTTGAATGCTGCGATTCGTGAACGCGACGAGCGCGGACAGCAGCAGCGCCACCGAGGCGAACATGCCGCCAAGCACATAGAGCGACTGCATGAACGCGGCGTCGATATCATCGACATAAGCGCCGGTCGCGATGATCCAGTCCCACGGCGCGTAACGCACGACGTAACCGATCTTGCCGACCGCGGCGGACGGCGGATTGCCTGGATGCGGAAACACATAATCGACGAAGCCGCCCTCTGGCGCCTGCGCCACCGAGGCGAAGGTCACGTAGTGATGACGGCCGTCGGCATCCTCGACGCCTGCAAGGTCCTTGCCGTTCGTCGCGGGTTTCATCGCGTGCATGATCATGCGCGGCTTCGAATCGAGCACGAGGAAGTAGCCGTCCTCGCCGTAACGCACGTTGCGCAGACGCTCGAGCGCCTGCTTGCGCGCGTCGGCCTCGCTCAGCGCCCCGCTTTGCGCGAGCGACGCGTACTCCTTCACGATGCTGAGCCCGACGTGGCCCACGTTTACGAGGTCGTGCTTGCGCTCTTCGATGCGCGTCTCGCGCGACAACCACGCCGCCGACACCGACACGGCGAGCAGCGCGAGCAGGCTGACGACGAGCGGCAACCAGAGCTTCTGCTTGAAATTCAATCGGTGCATGCTCACGTCCCTGTTTCGTCCGGTTCAGGAAGGTCGATGACCGGCTGCACGAACCGCCGATGATTCCGGCCGCCATGCCGCATCACACGACCACTCGACCTGTTTATCGGCAGCGATAAGGGCGGCATGTGTAGAGACAAACCCTTTCGGTGCGCGCCCTCAGTTGAAAGCGCGCATTGCCGCGGACGCGACGCAAGCCGCTCGACGTTTTCGCATGAAGCAAACCCTTAAGTTCCATCAAGCGCTGTCGTTTACATGGCATGCGGCCGTTATTCGATATTCGCGTCGCATATGGAAACGTCAACAGTTCGCTCATCCGGCAGTTTCTTTACCGGATAAGAACATTAAAAAATAGTCCCTACTCGAAATGAAAAAACTCTTCGCCAGTTTCGCTATTGCCGGCACTTTGCTGACCACGGGTTGTGCAACTGTTGCGCCAATGTCGCCGACCACGGCCATGAGCTCCGTCGATACGAGCAAAAACTCCTACGCATTGATGACGGTGACGCTTAAAAACGCTTATCACACGAGCTATCAGCCGAGTCCCATCGTCGTGCACATGGAGCGCGGCGCCGCGGATAGCCGCGCCGACCGCCTCAATTTCAAGTTCGACGATCAGGCGACCACGACGAGCGACAACGGTAATCACTATTTCGTCCGAATTCCGCTCGCGCCCGGAAAATATGTGATGCGCGGCATCACCGGACAAAGCGGCATATTCCCATTTCACGGCATGTTCTTTACGCCGCTTCACGAAACCGTGGAAATCAAACCGAATTCGATCGTGTACCTTGGCCACGTCGACGCCACCGTGGTCGAACGCAAGGACGGTGAGTTGCGCGCGGGGCCGGTTATTCCACTAATCGATCAGGCAGCAACCGGTTTTAGCGGCGGCACCTGGGATATTCGCGTCAGCGACGAGTTCGATCAGGACGTGGCGGAATTCAAAAAGGATTTCCCGGCGCTGACGAACGCTTCGATCGAGCGCGAAGTTCTCCCCGCGTGGGACAAGCAGAAAGCGACCGAATGGTGGGCCAATCACTAAAGCCTTTGCCTGATCGATGAACCGCGTGCGAGCGCGCTGCTGGTTTGATGCGCTCGCACGCTTTCCTCTGAACAAAAACCCACCACCAATAGTTTCAATTAAGGGCTAACCCGTATAATGACGAAGTGGTCAGACAACTCGGCTCACGGTTGTCTCGATCTCGCGCGGTCCCGCGCTCCATCGTCAATCGTTCTCCTGCCCAGATCCGTGACTACCACTGCCGCTGCTGCCGCGCTGCCCTTCCGGAACGCCCTCTTCGCGATGCTCGGCATCGGTCTCGTCAACATGCTGGTCGCGCTCGATCAAACGGTCGTCAGTACCGCGCTGCCGTCGATCGTCGCGGAACTGCACGGCTTCGAGTACTACGCGTGGATTGCGAGCGCGTATCTGCTGGCGTCGGTCGTGACGGTGCCCGTGTTCGGGCGTCTCGGCGATTACTTCGGCCGCAAGCGCTTCGTGATCGCAGCGGTCATCACGTTCACGGTGGCGTCGGTGCTGTGCGGCGTCGCGAACGACATGCTGTTTCTCGTGATCGCGCGCGGCCTGCAAGGCGTGGGCGGCGGCATGATGGTCGGCACGGCGTTCGCGTCGATACCGGACCTGTTCCCCGATCCGCGCGCCCGCGTGCGCTGGCAAGTGGTGATGGCCGCGGCCTACGGCATCGGCACCGCCGCGGGGCCGTCGCTTGGCGGCTGGATGAGCGAGCATCTCGGCTGGCGCTCCACGTTCCTGATCAATCTGCCGGTGGGCGCCGCGGCGCTGTACTTCATCTGGGCGCATCTGCCGAGCTTTCAGCGTCCGCATGAAGGCGAAGTCAAGATCGACTGGCTCGGCGCCGGACTGGTGGCGGCTGTGTTGGGCGGCCTTCAGGCGTTTATCGAAGCCGTGCCGAAAGACGGTCTGACCGCGGGCAACGTGACGCTCGCCGTGTGCGTGGTCGTCGGCGCGATCGCGTTGTTCGTGTGCGAGAAGCGCGCCACGCATCCCATCATTCCGCTCGATCTCTTCAAGGACTCGCAGCTCGTCACGCTGTTCACGCTCGGCATGCTGTCGGGCTTCGTGATGTTCTCGCTGATCTTTTTCGCGCCGCTGCTTCTGCAAGGCGGGTTCGGTCTTTCTCCGCAACAGGCCGGGCTGCTTGCCACGCCGATTGCCGCATGTATCGCGCTTGGCAGCGTGCTCAATACACGCATCGTTATTCACATGAAGAAGCCGACGCGCATTCTTTCCATTGGCTTCGGGCTACTGTTGTTCGCGTCCGTCGGCATTGCGTTCGCGAACGCGGACACGCCGCATCTATGGCTTGAATTGCCGATGGCCGCGGTCGGCGTCGGCCTCGGCTTCATCCTCAACAATCTGAATGTGTTCGGCCAGGAGATTGCGGGCCGCGAGCGCTTCGGCATCACGACCGCGCTGTTGCAGTCCACGCGAATGGTCGGCGGCATGCTGGGCACGAGCATCGTGGCGACTGTCGTGCAGCATCACTATCGCGATGTGGTCACGCGCACGATGAGCGTGCTCGGTGAGCCGGCGGCCTCGCAATGGCGGCCGCGTTTCGTCGATCTGCGGATTCTGATCGACGACGCTTCGCGCCTGAAGCTGATCGCGGACATGAAGCCGTCGGGGCTCAACACGCTCGCCTTGATCGACACGGCGCGCGATGCGCTCGTGCAGTCGATTCACATCGGCGTATGGCTGACGGCCGTCGCGGCGCTTGCCGCCGCATTGCTCGTGCAGCGGATTTCGCATGTCGTGTTCCGCCGCGGTTGAACGTTGGCTCGAAGCATAAGCATCGCGCTTTGTGCCTCGAGCTGGCGGAACACGTGGCCCGCCTTACTGCGGGCCGAGCTTCCTTATCAGCGCGTCGAGCTGCGCGAGTTCTTCTTCGGTGAGATCGGTCAGCGGGGCGCGCACAGGACCGGCGTCGCGCCCGACGAGTTTCGCGCCCGCCTTCACGATACTCACCGCATAACCCGCGCGACGATTGCGAATCGCCAGATACGGCAGGAAGAATTCGTCGATCAAACGTGACGTGGTCGCGTGATCGTCCGCGGCAATCGCGCGATAGAACTGCATCGCGGTCTTCGGAATAAAGTTGAATACCGCCGACGAATACACCGGCACGCCGAGCGCCTTATACGCTGCCGCATAAACTTCCGCGGTCGGCAGGCCGCCGAGATACGAGAAGCGATCGCCCAAGCGACGGCGAATCGTCACCATCGCTTCGATTTCGCCGACGCCGTCCTTGAAGCCGATCAGGTTCGGGCAGCGATCCGCGAGCCGCTCAAGCATGTCCGCGTTCAGCTTCGAATTCGCGCGGTTGTACACGATCACGCCCATGTTCTTCACCGCGTTGCACACCTGCTCGACGTGCGCGGCAATGCCTTCCTGCGAAGCCTCGGTCAGATAATGCGGCATCAGCAGCACGCCGCTCGCGCCGAGGCGCTCCGCTTCCTTCGCATATTCGATCGCCACGCGCGTCGGGCCGCCTGCGCCCGCGAGAATCGGCACCTTGCCTTTGCAGGTTTCGGTCGCCGTGCGGATCACGTTCGTGTAGTCGGTTTTGGTGAGCGAAAAGAATTCGCCCGTGCCGCCCGCCGCGAACAGCGCGGTCGCGCCATACGGCGCCAGCCATTCGAGCCGCTCGGCGTACGTGTCGGCGCGGAAGTCGCCTTGCGCGTCGAAGTCAGTGACGGGAAAAGACAACAGGCCTTCGGATACGATCGCTTTGAGTTCTTGCGGTGAAGTCATGATTGGGTTGCGTGAAGATCGTCAATAGTGGAATGAGCGCGCCGCTCGTTCGCGTGGTTCACGTGGTTCACGTGGTTCGCGTGGCGCGCAGGCACGCATCAGCGCACGAGGCACGGACGCTTGTTGTCGAATGTCCAATTAGGAATCAGGTACTGCATCGCAACGCCGTCATCACGCGCGCCCAGGCCGTGCTGCTGATAAAGCGCGTGCGCTTTCTCGAGCTCGTCCATATCCACTTCGACGCCGAGGCCCGGCTTCTGCGGCACCTTCACCTTGCCGCCGACAATCTGCAACGGCTCGCGCGTCAAACGCTGGCCGTCTTGCCAGATCCAGTGCGTGTCGATCGCGGTGATCTTGCCGGGCGCGGCGGCCGCGACCTGCGTGAACATCGCAAGCGAGATGTCGAAGTGGTTGTTCGAATGCGAGCCCCACGTGAGGCCCCAGTCGTTGCACATCTGCGCGACGCGCACCGAGCCTTGCATGGTCCAGAAGTGCGGATCGGCAAGCGGAATGTCCACGGACTGCAACTGGATCGCGTGACCCATCTGGCGCCAGTCGGTTGCGATCATGTTGGTCGCCGTCGGCAAGCCCGTCGCGCGGCGGAATTCGGCCATCACTTCGCGGCCGGAATAGCCGTTCTCCGCGCCGCATGGGTCTTCTGCATACGCGAGCACGTCGTGTTTGTCGCGGCACAGGCGCACGGCTTCGGCGAGCGACCACGCGCCGTTCGGGTCCAACGTGACGCGCGCGTTCGGGAAGCGTTCGGCGAGGGCGGTCACCGCTTCGATTTCGGCGTCGCCCGACAGCACGCCGCCTTTCAACTTAAAGTCGTTAAAGCCATAGCGCGCTTGCGCGGCTTCGGCGAGGCGCACCACCGCTTCCGGCGTCAGCGCTTCTTCAGTGCGCAGGCCCTCCCAGTCGTCGCGCCCTTCAGCGCCGCTTGCGTACGGCAAGTCGGTCTTCTTGCGATCGCCGATATAGAACAGATAGCCGAGCATTTCCACTTCGTCGCGTTGCTGGCCTTCGCCGAGAAGCGCCGCAACCGGCACGCCGAGATGCTGACCGAGCAGATCGAGCAACGCTGCTTCGAGCGCGGTCACCGCGTGAATCGTCGTGCGCAGATCGAACGTCTGCAAGCCACGGCCGCCGGCATCGCGGTCGGCGAACTGCGTGCGCACTTTGTTCAGGATAGCTTGCAAATTACCGATCGACTGGCCGACGACGAACGGACGCGCATCGTCGATCGTCTTGCGGATATTCTCGCCGCCCGGCACTTCACCCACGCCGACACGACCGGCGCTGTCGCGCAGAATCACGACGTTGCGCGTGAAGAACGGACCGTGCGCGCCGCTCAGATTCATCAGCATGCTGTCGCGGCCCGCAACGGGCACGACGCGAAGTTCGGTGACGGTGGGCGTATCGTTTGAATTCGAAGGTTTCGTGGACATATCAACTGGACCTGGTAAGTGAATGGGCCTGACGGTGACGAGCGGTCAGTGTGCGTTGCCTCGCAGCGGATCGCGCAAGGCGTTGCCGTCGCCGCGCCGGTTGCGCGCGAGGAACGCCGCCGCGGCTGCGATCAGCGACGCAACGCCGAGGCCATAAAGACCGCCGGTAATCGAACCGGTGTGCTGCTGCAAATAGCCGAACGTGGCGGGCGCGAAGAAGCCGCCCAGATTGCCGATGGAATTGATCAACGCGATCACCGCCGCGGCGACGCGTGCATCCAGATAGCCTTGCGGAATCGGCCAGAACAGCGAGGCGGCCGCCTTGAAGCCGATCGCTGAAAAGCAGATTGCGACGAACGACAGAACCGGATTACCCGACGTCGACGCGAACAGGCCGCACGCAGCGATCACGAGCGCGACGGCCAGCCATGCCTGCTGGAAACGCCACTTCGCCGAGAGCAACGCGAAGCAGTACATCGCGACCATCGCGATGAGCCAGGGAATCGCGTTGAGCATGCCGACTTCGAAATCGGACAGACCGCCGATCTTGCGGATGATGGTCGGCAGCCAGAACGTGGCCGCGTAAATCGTCAACTGGATCGCGAAGTACAGCAGGCAGAACAGAACGATCTGCGGGTCCTTCAACAGCTTGATGGCCGGCAGATGCGCGCCGCCGTGCGCGACGCGCTCGGCCTGTTCAGCGGCGATCGCGCCTTCGAGCACGCGTTGCTCGTCGGCCGTGAGCCACGACGCGTCGCGAATGCGCGACTTCAGGAAGATCCAGCTCACCGCGCACAGCGCGATTGAGAAGCCGCCTTCGATCAGGAACATCCACTGCCAGCCGTGCAGGCCGAGTCCGCGAATCGACAGAAGGCTGCCGGTGATCGGACCGGACACCACCGACGCGATCGCCGAGCCGGACAGGAAAATCGCCACGGCCTTGCCGCGCTCTTTCTGCGGCAGCCACTGCGTGAAATAGAACACCACGCCGGGGAAGAAACCTGCCTCGGCCACGCCGAGCAGGAAGCGCAAGACATAGAACGAGGTTTCGTTGGAGACGAAGGCCATGCACGCCGCGACGACGCCCCACGTGCCCATGATGCGAGTGAGCCACGCGCGCGCGCCGTACTTCTGCATCAACACGTTTGACGGCACTTCGAACAGCGCATAGCCGATGAAGAAAAGGCCGCTGCCGAGGCCGTATGCCGCCGCGCCGATGCCGAGGTCGGTCTTCATGTGAGCGTTGACGAAGCCGATGTTCACGCGGTCGATATAGTTCGCGATGAACATGATCAGGAAAAGCGGCAACACGTGCCGCTTGACCTTCGAGACGGCGGACGCGAGAGGATCGAGTGCCGTGGTGAGAGCAGAGTTCAAGGGAGTCTCCGGTGTCGGCCGTCGGGCGGCCGTGGTCTGACGTCGCGTGCGGTTTGACGGGTCTGCTGAGGCCCAGTCAGGCCGCACGAGATATGTTGTCTGATGACAGTCTACAGCCGTTCGGAGTGGGTTTCCAATGTGGTGTTTACCCTGCGTTTCGCCGTGAATACGCTTGGTTGCAGCGTCGGCGCGGGTCTTGTCCCAGCGGAAATGGCGGCCCTTTGGCAAAATAAGACGTCTGATGTCTAGTTGAGTACCAGCCCGTCGAGAATTGCCCGGTCAATTCGCGCGCTTCATCCAACGCGTCATGGATTTTCGCGACAGACGCTATGATGGCTAATGTCCAGACGTCACCAGACGTCGCGCGCGCACGCGAGGCGCGCGTTTTCAGCCAATGATCAACCAGCCACAACACAGAAATGAGCAGCCTGACTGAGAAAGTGGTGGCCACCCTTTCCGATGAAATCCGTCGCGGCGTCCTGAGACCCGGCGACCGCATACCCACAGAAGTCGCGATGATGAAGCAGTTGTCGGTGAGCCGCTCCGTCGTCCGCGAAGCGATCTCGCGCCTGCAGGCGGCGCGGGTGGTCGAAACGCGCCACGGCATCGGCACGTTTGTGCTCGCGCCCGCCGCCGAGAAAACCATGGAACTGCCCGCCGCCGATCTGTCGAGCATGCTCGACGTGATGGCGATCATCGAATTCCGTATCGATGTGGAAGCGGCGTCGGCCGCGCTCGCCGCAGCGCGGCGCACCGAGCAGAGCCTGAAGCAGATGCGCGCGGCGCTTCTGCGCTTCGAGTCGGAACTCGAGCGCGGCAGTACCGACACGCTCGCGCATGACGTCGAGTTTCATTTGCAGATTGCGCGCGCAAGCGGCAATCGTTATTTTTTCGACGTGTTGAGCCAGTTAGGAAGCGGAGTCAGTCCGCGCACGCGCCTCGGGTCAGCGGAGATCGCGAAGCTCGATCAGATCGAAACCCTGCGCAACGTGCTCAACGAGCATCAACTGATTTATCGCGCGATCGAGCGTCAGGACCCCGACGACGCGCGCGCCGCCATGCGCATGCATCTGAGCAACAGCCGCGAACGGCTGCGCCGCGCGCATGAGTCGAGTGAGGCGGAGAGTAGGGGGCGGTGATGCGGCGAGGGCCGACCGTTTCGACTTACGGCAAGTTTGTGCAGCAAGCTGCTGCACAAACTTGCCGTGGTTTCATGTCGCAACCGGCGCCTCCACATCCAGCCCCATCAACGCGGAACTCAGCGATTTGCCGTGCGCGTCGAGCGCCAGCGAACGCGTCACGCCGCCGCCGAGCGCATCGCCGAGCACAAAATTGAATGCGGCAATGGCGGGCAGTTCATAGCGCATCACATTGCCACGCACGACGTCGCCGAGATGCGCTTTCACGCGCTCCGGCGTCAGCACGGCGCGCAAATGCTCGTAGTGCCGCGCGTCGTAACAGATGACCGAAATGTTCAGCGTGTTGCCCTTATCGCCGGTTCGGGAATGAGCAAGCTCACGTAGTTTCATCTCACGCCTCCACCATCGTGAACGCCGGCTTCACCTGCGCGCGCGGCAACAGCACCGACTGAACCGCAACCACTTCGCGCGCCGACTTCGTCACGCCGCCGCCGCCGGCCGGACCATTCGTGTACAGCGTCTCGACTTCATTGCCGATTCGCACGGCCTGCGCGAGCGATGCAGTGCGTCCGGTCACGCGCGCCCGCACTTCGTACGGCTCGCCGGAACCGGCAGCGAGCGCTTCGCCGTGCAACGCATTCACGCCGATCAGATCGAAGCGCAATTCATGCGTCTGCACGCCGGTCAACGCAAGCCGCTCGCGCACGATGTGGAGCGCGAGGCGAGCACGCGCGAGCGCACCCGGACCCGCATACGAAATCTGCCCCTCGCCGATGAAACCGTCGAAATAAGCCACCGACACTTTCAACGTATCGGTGCGCGGCGCGCCGTTGCCGCCGCTCACGCGCACACGGTCGGGGCCTTCCTGCTCGATATGCACGGCCGAGAAGTCCGCGACCACGTCCGGTTGCAAATAGCGCCGCGGGTCGTGAATCTCGTATAGCAACTGCTCCTTGCAAGTCGCCTCGGTCACGCGTCCGCCCGCTTGCGCGAGCTTCGTGATGACCACCGCGCCGTCCGGCCCGACTTCGGCGATGGGAAAGCCGAGTCTCGCGAGCGCGGGCACGTCCTTGAAACCTGGGTCAGCGAAGTAGCCGCCGGTGACCTGGCCCGCGCATTCGAGCAGATGGCCGATCACCGTCGCCTGCCCGAGCGTCGGCCAGTCGTCCATGCGCCAGCCGAATTCGTGGATCAGCGGCGCGACGAATAGCGATGGATCGGCCACGCGTCCGGTCAGAACGATCTGCGCGCCGGCCGACAGCGCGTCGACGATCGCGCCAGCGCCGAGATAAGCGTTCGCCGAGACAAGCCGCGTGTCGTAGTCCGCGACGCGCTCGCCCGATTCCTCGAAGCGGTAGTCGCCGCTGCGCACGGCGTCGAGCACATCGTCGCCCGTGATCGCTGCAATACGGATGCCGCCGAGGCCGAGCGAGCGCGCGATTTCGGCCGTCTTGCGCGCCGCCGCGAGCGGATTGGCCGCGCCCATGTTCGAGACGATGCGCACGCCATTGCGCGACGCCGCGGGCAACACCGCGTGCATGCGCGTTTCGAGCAATGGGTCGTAGCCGAGTTCGGGATCTTTGCTGCGCGCCTGTTGCGCGATAGCGATGGTCCGTTCGGCGAGACATTCGAACACGAGGTAATCGAGCGCGCCGTGTTCCGCGAGTTCGACTGCGGGCTCGATGCGATCGCCCGAATAACCGGCGCCCGCGCCGATCCGGACAACACGTTCATGCTGAGTGACTGTCATGCTGCTCACACCTGTTTGCGTCAAGCTCACAATGAGAATATCCCCAGCGCAACGCACGCAATCGTCATCACGATGCTCGCGCCGAACAACAAGGGGAACGTGAACCGCTGATGGTCGGCGAGATCGATGCCGCACAAGCCGACAACGAGAAACGTCGCGGGCGTCAACGGGCTCACCGGAAAGCCGGTCGTCATCTGACCGAGCAGCGCGGCCTGGCCGACCTGCACGGCGGGCACGCCAAGCTGCCCCGCCACTTCGGCGATGACCGGCAGGACCCCGAAGTAAAACGAGTCGGGATCGAACAGCATGCTCAGCGGCATCGACAGAATGCCGAGCGCGACCGGAATGTGGCTTGCCATCGCGGGCGGGACAAAGCCGACCGCGGCTTGCGCCATCGCCTTCAACATGCCGCTGCCCTGCATGACGCCGGTGAAGACACCGGCCGCGAGCAGAATGCCGGCCATCATCAACGCGGCGCGCGCGTGTGCGTCGATCCGTTTGCGCTGCATGTCGACGTTCGGGTAGTTGACCATCAACGCGACGCACAGGCCGACCATGAACATGATGGCGGGCGGAATTTTTTCGCCCATCACGACCATCGTGCCCAATACGACGAGCGTCAGCACGATGTTGAACCAGAAGTTTTTCGGACGACGCAAGGCCTGCTCGTCGGCTGTCAATTCGCGCTTTGGCATCGGCACCGAACCGCTTGCGGCGGTAAGACCAAGCCGCTTTTCCTCGCGGCGTCCGAGCCAGAATGCGACGCCGAATACGAACACGAGGCCGATCGCCTGAACCGGAATCAGCGGATTGAACAGCGATGAGATGGGCAGATGCAATGAAGCGGACGCGCGGATCATCGGGCCGGTCCACGGCAGAAAGTTGATGCCCGCGGCCATCGACACCGCCGCGGCCAGCACGCGCCGGTCCATCTTCAGACGATCGTAAAGCGGCAGCATCGCCGGAATGGTGACGAGAAAACAGACCGCGCCGGAGCCGTCGAGATGAATCAGCAGCGCAAGCAGCGTCGTGCCCATCACAATGCGCGTCGGCCGCGTGCCGACCGCGCGCAGAATGCGGTCGATGATCGGGTCGAGCGTGCCCGCGTCGGTGATGGTGCCGAAATAGAGAATCGCGAACACGAACATGCCGACGACGGGCGCAAGGCCCTTCAGTCCGTCGATCACGAACTTGCTCGTTTGAAAACCGAATCCGCCGATCAGCGACGCGGCGATCGGCACGATGATGAGCGCCACCAGCGGCGACATGCGTTTCGACAGAATGGCGCCGAGCAGCACGACGATGGTGGCCAGCCCCAGGAATGGCAGCATGTGCTTGTCTCCGATGTTGTTTTTTACTGCGATCCAGCGTAATTTCCATGCAGCGATAAATCAATTGAAATGAATTGATCGCAGCAATTACGGGTTGATATGGATCTGAACCTCCGGGACATTCGCGCCTTTATCGCCGTCGCGCAAACGGGCAGCTTCACGCAGGCGGCCACGCGCCTGCATCTTTCGCAGCCGGCGCTGACGGTGCAAATCCGGCGGCTCGAGGAAACGCTGGGCTTGCGGCTTTTCGACCGCAACAGCCGCAAGGTGGCGCTGACGCCCACCGGCCGCGACGTGCTGCCGCTTCTGCAGAAGTCACTGCACGACATGGAGCATGTGCTGATCGACGCGCGGGCGCTCGGCGACGGCGCGAGCGGCACCGTGCGTATCGCGTGCCTGCCGACGTTCGCGGCGAGCTCGCTGCCCGAGCTGGTGCAGGCGCTAAAGGAAGCGGTGCCGCGTGTGAGGTTTCAGGTGCGCGATGTCGTCGCGAGCATGGTCAATACGCTGGTGCGCAATGAGGAGGCTGACATTGGACTGACGGGCGGCGAACTCGACGACGCGAATCTCGAAGTGCTGCATGCGGGCATCGACAGGCTCGTGGTTGTTTGCCCGAAACGCCATACGCTCGCTAAACAGCGGCGCAAGATCACGCTCGCCGACCTTGCCGCGACGCCGCTCGTGCTGACCGCGCAAGGCACGAGCGTGCGGGCGGTTGTCGATAGCGCGTTTGCCAATGCGCGTTGCGTCCCGGAGATTGCCTGCGAGCCGACTTACATGATGAGCGCGGTCGCGATGGTTCGCGCGGGGCTCGGCGTGACGATACTGCCGGCGTCCGCGCGCGAAGTGCGAGCCGAGCCGGAGCTGGTGGCGCGTCCCGTCGACGATCCCGCGTTCACGCGGCCCATTGCGCTCATCAAGAAGCGTGGCCGAACGTTGCCGCGTGTGACGGAAGCCTTCGTTGCGATGCTGATTGCGAAGCTTGATGCGGAGTGAAGCGCGATCCGGCTAGCTAAATCTCGTAGGCTTGTTGCTTTGCGTGCCGCGATGCTGGCACGCTGGCGTATCCAGCCGCCAACCCAGTACAAAAAACGGAGACAGCCGCGATGACCTCTTTAGCCGATCCACACGACGACGCCCTCGAACATTTCGAAGCGCACGGCGCGCCGCCGCTGCCGGCATCGAACGAGTCGGGCTGGATCGAGCACGAGGGCGCGCGCATCTGGTACGCGTCTCATGGCAAAGGCGCGCCGGTGATTCTGCTGCATGGCGGCCTGGGCCATAGCGGCAACTGGGGTTATCAGATGCCGGCCCTGCTCGATGCAGGCCACCGTGTGATCGTGATCGACAGCCGCGGTCATGGCCGCAGCACGCGCGATGCGCGGCCATACAAATATGAGCTGATGGCTTCCGACGTGCTCGCGGTCATGGACGCGCTGTCGGTCGAGCGAGCGGCAATCGCCGGCTGGAGCGACGGCGCTTGCGTGGCGATGGTGCTGGGCATGGCGGCGCCCGAGCGCGTCGCGGGCGTGTTCTTCTTCGGCTGCAATATGGACCCGAGCGGCACGAAGGAATTTGTGGCGACGCCGGTGATCGATCGGTGTTTTAGCCGTCATCGCCAGGACTATGCGCGGCTATCCGCTACGCCCGACAACTTCGATGCGTTCGTCGCGGCCGTCAGCGAAATGATGAGGACCGAGCCGAACTACGCCGCGCCTGATCTCGCTCGCATCCGCGTGCCGGTGCTTATCGTGCAGAGCGAGCACGACGAGTTCATCAAGCCGGAGCACGCCGAATATCTCGCGCGCAGCATTCCCGGCGCGCAATTGCGCGTGCTGCCAGGCGTGAGTCACTTCGCGCCGCTGCAGCGGCCCGCGTTGTTTAATAAGGTGATGCTCGGGTTCGTCGCGCGCGCGTTTTCGTGAAGTTTTCACGAAGGCCGCGTTCACGGCACATACCTGTCCGCATCGCGCAGGCCCCAAATTTCACGATGTGACACGCGCCCTTGCTTCGTAAAAAACCGTGGTGCGTGGCACAAATCCGCCATTTCGCAATGCCGCCCCGCGTTGCACATTGCAAAACGAAGCGCGTAAGTCACTGTTTCTAAGGCGACTTTTTACTTCGAACCAACCATCTAACTCCGGCTTGCGGCCCCGACTGCTGACGTAGACTCTTTTACAAGAGCACGCGGTTCATGCGGTGCAGTGAGTTCGATGGGACGAAACGCAATCTGACGACCCCTCGCACTCCCACCCATGACGCCGCCAACGCACCACGGTTTTTTATTGGCAATTGGGAGACGAAAAATGAAAGGCTTTCGCTTTGGATCGGCTCAGGGAGCGTTCTATATTCTGCCCGGCCACGACGGTTGGGAAGCAACCTACGGCAACGACAAGCTCGGCGAGTTCTCGAGCCCGCAACAGGCGGCCGACGATCTCGCGCGCGGCTTGACCTGCCCGCATCTGTCGGAAGTCGATACGTCGACGCTGGAAATTCCCGAGAAACTGAGCGACTGGGAAATCGTTCACGTTTGAGGGACCGCATGACGCGCGTCCGCTTGGTGGAGCCAGAAACGACGATGGCGCTCGAGAGCGCCATCGTCTTGCTTACCGCTTACTTTTGGGCGTGCGTAGGTGCGTGCACCCGTGCTTTGGCGCGCGCGTCATTCCGCACACCCGTCAGCACATCGCCCAACACATCACGCGATCGAGTCGACGATCTGGTTCAGCGTCGCGCTCGGGCGCATCGCCTTGCTCGTCAGGTCGACGTTCGGACGGTAGTAACCGCCAATGTCTACCGGCTTGCCTTGCGCTGCACGCAGTTCGTCGAGAATCTTCGCTTCGTTGTCGGCCATTGCCTTCGCCACGCCGGCGAACTGAGCCTGCAACGCGGCGTCTTCGGTTTGCGCGGCCAATGCTTCGGCCCAGTACATCGCGAGGTAGAAGTGGCTGCCGCGATTGTCGAGACCGCCAACCTTGCGCGCTGGCGACTTGTCGTTATCGAGGAACTTGCCGGTTGCCTGATCCAGCGTCTTGGCCAGAACCTGCGCCTTCGGGTTGTGATACGCGTTGCTCAGATGTTCGAGCGACGCGGCCAGCGCCAGGAATTCACCCAGCGAGTCCCAACGCAGGAAGCCTTCTTCGACCAGTTGCTGAACGTGCTTCGGCGCCGAACCGCCCGCGCCCGTTTCGAACATGCCGCCGCCAGCCATCAGCGGGACGATGGACAGCATCTTCGCGCTCGTGCCCAGTTCCATGATCGGGAACAGGTCGGTCAGGTAGTCGCGCAGCACGTTGCCGGTGACCGAGATAGTGTCCTTGCCGGCGCGGATGCGTTCGAGCGAGAACTTCGTTGCGTCGACCGGCGTCATGATGCGAATGTCGAGACCGTTCGTGTCGTGATCTTTCAGATACTGCTCGACCTTCTTGATGATCTGCGCGTCGTGCGCACGAGCCGCGTCGAGCCAGAAGACGGCCGGCGTGCTGGTAGCGCGCGCGCGGTTCACGGCGAGCTTGACCCAGTCCTGCACCGGGGCGTCCTTGGTCTGGCACATACGCCAGATGTCGCCCGCTTCCACCGCCTGCTCGATCAGCACCGCGCCGCTCGCGTCGGTCACGCGGACCACGCCGTTCGCCGGAATCTGGAACGTCTTGTCGTGCGAGCCGTATTCCTCGGCGGCTTGCGCCATCAGGCCGACGTTCGGCACTGTGCCCATCGTGACCGGATCGAATGCGCCGTTCTTCTTGCAGTCTTCGATCACTGCCTGATACACGCCCGCATAGCAGCGGTCCGGAATCACCGCCTTGGCGTCGTGCAGCGCGCCGTCGGCGCCCCACATCTTGCCCGACTCGCGAATCATGGCGGGCATGGATGCGTCGACGATCACGTCGCTCGGCACGTGCAGGCTCGTGATGCCCTTGTCCGAATTGACCATGGCCAGTTGCGGACGCTGTTCGTATTGAGCCTTGATGTCGGCTTCGATCTGCGCGGCGGTCTCAGCCGGCAGATCCTTCAGGCGCGCGTACAGATCGCCGATACCGTTGTTCGGGTTGAAGCCGGCTTGCGCCAGCGCGTCGGCATGCTTGGCCAGCACGTCTTTATAGAACACCGATACCACCTGGCCGAAGATGATCGGATCGGACACCTTCATCATGGTGGCCTTCAGGTGGACGGAGAACAGCACGCCCTTCGCCTTGGCGTCGTTGATTTCCGACTCGATGAAGCTGCGCAGCGCGTTCTTGCTGAGCACCGAAGCGTCGATGATCTCGCCCGCCTGCACCGGCGTCTTTTCCTTCAGGACCGTCTTCGTGCCGTCGGCGGCCGTCAGTTCGATCTTCACCGTGCCGGCCGCTGCGATCAGCGCCGACTTTTCGCTGCCGTAGAAGTCGCCGCCGCTCATGTGCGCCACATGCGACTTCGAGTCCGCGGACCATACGCCCATCTTGTGCGGATGCTTGCGTGCGTAGTTCTTGACCGACAGCGGCGCGCGGCGGTCCGAGTTGCCCTCGCGCAGCACCGGGTTCACCGCGCTGCCCTTGATCTTGTCGTAGCGTGCCTTGACGTCTTTTTCAGTGTCCGTCGTGGCGACGTCCGGATACGGCGGCAGCTTGTAGCCCTGGTCGCGCAATTCGGTGATCGCGGCCTTCAGTTGCGGCACCGAAGCGCTGATGTTCGGCAGCTTGACGATGTTCGCTTCAGGACGCGTGGTAAGTCCACCCAGCTCCGCCAGATCGTCGGAACCCTTTTGTTCCGCGGTCAGGTAGTCCGGAAATGCAGCGATGATCCGGCCAGCAAGCGAAATATCGCGCGTTTCAACGATCACGTCGGACGAGCGCGTGAACGCCTTGACGATCGGCAGCAGCGAATAAGTCGCCAGAGCAGGCGCTTCGTCGGTGAGGGTGTAGATGATCTTCGGCGGTGTGGACATGTTTGATGCTTTGCTAGGTGAAGTGAGAGACACAGCGTGGGAAGCGCTGAGCCAGCGAGTTGCGACGAAGCAGCAAAACGCAGCGCGACCCGCGGCACTACTTTTTACGGCCCGACCGTGAGTATATGCGTGTTTTCGTCCGTCCGCTGCTAAACAAACAGGCCGAAGAACCGGGTCAAACTAGCCGGATCCCCGCCAGATAAGGGTTTTAACGATTTGCCCTAGGCCGAAAGACATATGTCTTATAGATGACTCAGCACCCACAAGCTCGCGATCAATGAGAATCGCTCTCAACTATCGCCGCCCACCGCGCCTGGATGATGTAATCGGCCGCTTAACAGTCGGCGGAATGTCCGACCGCACCTTCAATCGCACCTTCGACCGCATCGCGCTCGCGGTAGCTCTGCGCCATCGCGACCACCACCTTGCGCGGTCCTTCGAACGGATCGCGCGCGTGCGCCGTCAGCATGTTGTCGAGCATCAGCACGTCGCCGGTCCGCCACGGAAACACGATGCGCTGTTCGTCCAGCACGCCGCGAATCTGCGCGAGCGCGTCGGCTTCGAGCGGCGCGCCGTCGCCGTAATAGACATTGCGCGGCACGTTTTCGATGCCGACGGAATCGATCAGCACCTCCTGCATGTCTTCATCGAGCGACGAAAGGTGGAACAGGTTTGCCTGATTGAACCAGACGCGCTCGCCCGTGCGCGGATGCCGCGCGACCGCCTGGCAGCGCTCGCGCGTGCGCAGAAGCAGTTCGCCGTCTTCGCTGTTGCGCCATTCGCATTCGATGCCGCGAGCGCGGCACACGCGCTCCACCACGCGCGGATCGTCCGAGCCGAACGCTTGCTGCCACGGCAAGTCCAGCCCTTGTCCGAAGTTGCGCACGTAAAGCAGTTCGCGGCTCGCAAAGCGCGCGACCAGCGCCGGATCGAGTGCGCGGTAGATCGCGCGGCTATCCACGATCGGCGTCGCGCCGCCGGAACGGGCGGCGAGCGCGCAGTGAAACCAGATGCGCAACGGCCATTCGCGCGTGTACGATTGTTCGTTATGCAAAGGAATCGAACGATGCGGCGGATATTCCGTCGACGTGTACACCGCCCCCTCAACCTGGCTGCGCGGCGTCGACGCAAATTCATAGCCGATCAGCGGATGCCCGAACGACGCCGCGAAAGCCTGAAACGCGTCGATCGATTCGACGCGGAAGCCGGTGAAGAGCACGCCGCCCGCGCGCTCGAGGTGTTCATCGACGATTGCATGCAGCAGCGGCGCCGCCTCGTGCAGCGACATAGTGGCGGCGCCCGCGCGCGGCGAAACGACGGCCGGCAGCCCCGGCTCGATGGAGAAATCCGCGAGCGAGGGCCGCGGCATCGAAAGCATGGTCATACGAGTCCTCTTGCAGAAGCGGCGCGCCGGCTGCATCCAGAGCCGCAGACGAGCAACTGCGCCGACGATACGATGACAATCTAACGCAAACGCGAATCATTCTCAATAAACATGTGAAATAAACTTAAACTCCAACACCCTTTGGCTGAAGAGAATGTCGAACAGCGTCGACTTCGCGGCCGAGCTGCCTAGCGGCGGATTCGAATCTGGTACAACTGAGAACTGCGCGGCGCTTTCGCCGCCTGCCCAAACTACCGTGGCGAGCGGATGCCGCGCGCTGCCCACAAAAAGACCCACTACGTTCTTGCTGGAGTAAGTCATGGCTAATGCCTACCTGCAGGTAATCGCGCATTTCTTCGCGAAGCCCGGCCACGGCGACGCGATCGTCAAGCATCTCGCCGAACTCGCCGAGGCGACCCGCGCCGAGCCGAAGAATCTCTACTACGAATTTTTCCGCTCGCCGCTCGAGCCCGATCATTTTGTGATCCTCGAGCAGTACAGCGACGCGAACGGCCTCGCCGAGCATCGCGAGACCGAACATTTTCAGCATCTTGGCTTCGGCGCGATCATTCCGTTGCTCGAGCGGCGCGAGGTGTCGAGCCACATGGTGCCGGGAGACGCAGCATGACGAACGCATTCCGTTTTCAAACGGTGCCGACGCTCGTCGTCGAATTCGGCGTGGCGCGACGGCTGGGCGCTTTGTTGCGCGCGCAATTTCCCACGCTTCACACTGTGTGCGTGGTGACCGACGGCTTTCTGCACAAGAGCGGCCTGCTGAAGCCCGCACTCGCGGACCTCGCGGCGCATGGCTGGAATGCGACCGTGATCGACGACGTCATCGCCGATCCGCCCGAACATATCGTGCTCGAAGCGACAGCGCGGGCGCGCAGCGCCGGTGCCGAGATCGTGCTCGGGCTGGGCGGCGGCTCGTCGATGGACGTCGCCAAGCTCATCGCCGTGCTCGCGCCACAGCAGGAGCAGCCGCTCAGCGACATGTATGGCGTGAACAAGGTCACGGTGTCGCGCTTGCCGCTCGTGCAGATGCCGACGACCGCCGGGACCGGCTCCGAAGTCACGGCTGTGTCGATCGTGACCATCGGCGAGGCGAAGAAGATGGGCGTGGTTGCCCCGCAGTTGATCGCGGACCTCGCCATTCTCGACGCCGAACTCACGCTCGGGCTTCCGGTGGCGGCAACGGCCGCGACGGGCATCGACGCGATGGTTCACGCGATCGAAGCCTATACGTCCGCGCATTTGAAGAACCCCATCTCGGACATGCTCGCGATCAAAGCGCTGGACCTGCTGTCGCGCAACCTGCTGCCCGCCTGCGAAGACGGCAGCAATCGCGGCGCGCGCGAGGCGATGCTGCTCGGCGCGACCTTCGCCGGACAGGCGTTTGCGAACTCGCCGGTGGCCGCCGTGCATGCGCTCGCGTATCCGATCGGCGGCATTTATCACGTGCCGCACGGGCTTTCCAACGCGCTCGTGTTGCCGCATGTTTTGCGCTTCAACGCTGAATCGGCGGCGACGCTTTATGCGGAACTCGCGGATGTCGTGGTGCCGGGCGTAACGGGCAGCGCTGAAAGCAAGACGAATGCGCTGATCGAAAAGCTCGAGCAGATGATCGCCGCCACGGCGATTCCGGCCCGATTGCGCGATGTCGGCATCGAGCGCGAAGGCCTTCCGCGGATGGCCAGCGACGCCATGTTGCAAACGCGCCTGCTCGTGAATAATCCGCGGCCGGTCGCTGAAGAAGATGCGCTGGCGATTTATACCGCTGCGTTTTGAGGTTCCGTTGGGCTTCGCGGTTTGACCGTGGGCTCACGCGCTTAGTGCTGTCGGTAGGTGCGCGCGCCGTTACGACGGAGCTGGGCGTTACGTAGCGTGCGCGGGAACATCGGCGCGTGGACCTTTGGTTTTCAGATCGTTTTTGGCATTTAATTCTATGCGTGGCGCCGAAACATTGTTTTGATGCCTCGTTTGTGCAATTTCGCGCCAGGCTCAGCCTATGGCGCGGAGCTTGCAGATATGTCCCCGTTAATAGTCGTTCAACGGGGACATCATGCTCAAATTTGCCAGCCGCACTGCTATCGCCGTCGCGGCATCGACATTACTCGCGCTCTACGGCTGCGGTTCCACGCTTAATACGCCGACCAAGAGTCCGCTTACGCCCAACACCAGTGGACTCGGTGGCGGAGGACTTGGTGGGACTTCGGGGAGTTCGGGCGGGTCGGGGACGTCTGGAAGTTCGGGGACTTCGGGGACTTCGGGGACTTCGGGGACTTCGGGGACTTCGGGGACTTCGGGGACTTCGGGGACTTCGGGGACTTCCGGTACTTCCGGTACTTCCG
Organism: Paraburkholderia sp. RCC_158; assembly: GCF_041355255.1. Lineage (NCBI taxonomy): Bacteria > Pseudomonadati > Pseudomonadota > Betaproteobacteria > Burkholderiales > Burkholderiaceae > Paraburkholderia > Paraburkholderia sp. RCC_158. The sequence continues at coordinate 628,623 of NZ_JBFUPM010000001.1, forward strand.
GTACTTCCGGTACTTCCGGTACTTCCGGTACTTCCGGTACTTCCGGTACTTCGGGTACTTCCGGTACTTCGGGGACTTCCGGTACTTCGGGGACTTCAGGTACTTCAGGTACTTCAGGTACTTCAGGTACTTCAGGTACTTCAGGTACTTCAGGTACTTCAGGTACTTCGGGTACCTCAGGCACTTCCGGCACTTCGTCCGGCACAACCTCAGGCACTGGCACTTCAGGCACTTCAGGTACTTCCGGCACCTCCTCGACGCCGATAGGCCAGGTCGTCATCAACGCCAGCAACCTCATTACCGCTGTCGGCACAACCGTCGCCGATACCGGCAGTAAAGTCACCGGCACATCCGTGCCCGGCGTCAACAACGCAACCACCGCGGGCCTCGGCAACGCCGTGACCGATCTTGGCAATGCCGTCAAAGCTCTCGGGGACGGCAGCGCCGCCGGCCTCGGCACGTTGGGCAGCTCGGCCAATCCGCTCAACCCGACACTCGGTTCGACGTCAGGCGTCGTGTCCAACGCGGCCGCCGCGGTGACGTCGCTTGGCAACGCGGTCACGAGCATCGGCAGCGGACCGCTCGCGCCGGCTTCGCCGCTGACGTCGACGCTCGGCAGTGTCGTCGGCGGTGTCGGAAGCGGCCTGAATGCGGTCGGCTCGGGGCTCGGCACCACGCTGGCCGGCGCGCCCGTGCAACAGGTCGAGACTCAACTCAGCTCGGTCATCAATCCGATAACGGTCGCCGTGTCGAATACGACGCAGACCGTCGGCAATGCAACCGGCCTCGGCTCGCCGCTCAACGCGCTGCTGAACACGGTCGGCAATGGACTCAACTCCGCGGGACTCAGCGTGTCGGCCGCGACCGGCGATCAGGTCGGCAAAGACGTCGGCGGAGTCGTGAGTCAATTGGGCAAGACAGTCACGACCACGGGCGGACTGCTCACGGGAGCGACGACAAATCCGCTTGCGCCACTGACCGGCGTGCTCGGCCCGCTAGGCGGCGCGAGCGCAAGCGGCAGCGTATCCATCCCGCCGTTGACGGGCCTGATCGGCAACCTGGGCTCGCTCGGCGGCAATGCAGGCGCGAGCACGCCAGGCAGCGCTGCGGGGCTGCTCGCGCCCGTGACCGCGCTTCTCGGCACTGCGGGCTCGCTCGGCGGCGCGGGTGGCGGGACGGGTAGCACGGGCAGCAGCGCAAGCGGCCCGCTTGCCCCCGTCACGACGCTTCTGGGATCGCTGACATCGGCAGTCGGCGCGGCCGGCGCGACCGGTGCAACGGGTGCCCCGGGTGCGGCCGGCGGTTCGCAAGCCGGCACGGCCGCGAATCCGGTCACCGGCCTCATCACCGGATTGACAGGCGGTTCGAGCGGCGGCACGTCGTCCAGCACCAACCCGCTTGCGCCAGTGACAAACCTCGTCGGCGGATTGCTCGGCGGCGTCGCGCCTGCGAAGAAATAACCACTAGCCTGAAGCGGCCGGGACCCAAAACAAAATAACGCCCGGCCGCCGCTTATGTCATGACGACGAGGATGACATGACCTCCAGCATCGAGACCTTTGCGCGTGCCGACGATCCGGCTCCGCGTTCGGCAACGCCGTTTTCCGTGGGCTTATTGGGCATGCTCGCCGGCCTGCTGACGCTGTGGCTCGTGCGCGATAGCACCGCGCTGGACGGCGCCACGCGCAGCACCGTGGCCTGCTTCGCGATCATCGCGACCGTGGGCGCTTACGAGCTGCTTGTCGCGCGCGTCTATTTGCGTCCGAGCGCGGGGCTCACGCGTCGCGCGCTACGGTCGCTCAGCATCGCGCGTGTCGCAATGCGTCTTGCGTCCCTGGCCTGTATCTATGCAGGCATCGGCGCGCTTTACTGGCTATTGCCCGAATACCACGGTTCGTTCTATCACCCGTTCTGGTCGCTGATTGGAACGCTCGCACCTTACGTGGCAGTGGCCGCGCCGTTTTACTTTGCGTGGATGGACACGCATCAGCGCGAAACCGACGACGCCTATCTGCTGCTCGCGCGTCTGCTGTTACGCGGCGAACGTCCGTCGAACTGGCGGCCCCTACGCGAAATGCTGGCCGGCTGGATGGTGAAAGCGTTCTTCCTTCCGCTGATGACCGTCTATCTCTCGACCAACGCAGCCCAACTCAACGCTTCGCTTTCCGCCGCATTGAACGCGCCGTTCTCTCTTGCAACGTTTCGCTTCATGTACGACCTCTCGTTTGCAATGGATCTGATGTTCGGCACCGTCGGCTATTTATGCACGCTTCGCATTCTGGACAGTCATGTGCGCAGCGCGGAGCCGACCACGCTCGGCTGGCTCGTTGCGCTCATCTGCTATCAGCCGTTCTGGTCGCTGATTTCCAGTCAGTACATTCGCTACGAAGGCTCGATGTTCTGGGACAACTGGCTTATTTCGATGCCGGTATTACGGATAGTTTGGGGCTCTGTGATCGTTGCGCTACTGCTGTGCTATGCCTGCGCCACGATGTCTTTTGGCTTGCGCTTCTCGAATCTGACCAACCGGGGAATCATCACCTCCGGACCTTATCGCTTGACGAAGCATCCTGCCTATATTGCCAAGCACCTGTCGTACTGGATGGTGAGCGTGCCGTTCATCGAGCCTTTGGGTTGGCAAGTCGCACTCATGCATTGCGCAGCACTCGTTGCAGTCAATCTTCTCTATTTCGTGCGGGCGAAAACAGAAGAAAAGCATCTGATGAACGACCCCGACTATCGTGCATACGCCGAATGGATCGCGAGAAACGGCGTCTTTGCAAAGATAACGCGCGCGTTCCGATAGAAGACGCAGGAGGCAATTTGACCGGACACAGAACTTTTACTAGCATCGTCAGCCACGCAACTCAACGACTGCGTCCTGCACACAGTCAATCAAGCTGGCCGATGCTAGAAATTCCCCTCTCCGACGCCGATTGGGCGCGAGTCCAGAGTCTATTTCCGGAGCCGGTTGCCACTCGCGGGCGCCCGCGCCGCAGCGACCGCGAGATTCTCAATGCAATACTCTGGTTGCAGCAGAGAAATGAAAAATGGCACCGGCTGCCCGCAACGTTTCCGCCACAGCAAACGTGTTATCTCCGGTATATGGCGTGGAAGAAGTCGGGCGTGCTCGATCAGGTGAATGAGCGCTTGCCTGAGTGCAATGCGGAATACGCTGACGGCTGCGATACGTAACGCATTATCAAGCGGCGCGTGAATGCACTGCCGCTGCCGCACGCGGAAAAGACACGCGCATATGCACGCCCTTGCCGCCCTCGCCCGTGTCGAGTGCGATATTGCCTGCATGTGCGTCCGCTATTTCGCGCACGATGGCGAGTCCGAGACCGGTGCCCTCCGTATCCGTCGACGCGCGAAAGAACGGTTCGAATATGCGGCTACGGGACTCAGCGGGAATGCCTGGACCGTCGTCGACCACGCTAACGGTGACGCTATCGGCATCGGCTTTCACTGACACGGTGACATGCCCGCCGCTGCCGGTATAGCGAATCGCGTTCTCCACGAGGTTCGCAATCAGCGCTTGCAACAGGCCGCGGTGTCCTGCCACTGGCGCGCTATCGCAAAGCTCCGCGCCCAGGTCAATCTCGCGGCCTTGTGCGAGCAGCGCGAGATCTTCGACTACTTCAAGGGCTAACGGCAGGAGGTCGACTGTCTCGACAACGAGCTGACTGTTGTCCGCCGCCTCTGCTTGCGCAAGCAACAGCAACTTGTTGGTGAGCCCGACCATCGACCGGTTACTGCGATGCATGGCGGCGAGCGCTTCGTCGAGCGCGGGATTGACGCCGCCCTGTTGCCGCGCAAACTGCAATTGCGTGCCGAGCAACGTAAGCGGCGTGCGCAACTGATGCGCGGCGTCGGCGATAAAACGGCGTTGCGCGGCAACCTGCACGCCGAGGCGCGCAATGCATTGGTTAATCGCCTCGACAATGGGCCGCAATTCAGTGTGCAAACGGTCTACGCGAATCGGTTCGAGTTGCATCGGGTCGCGATCGGCAACCTCTTCTTTCACCTTCATCAGCGGACGCAGTTCGAACGTCAAGCCGATGCACACGAGCGCAACGGCCAGTGCGATCATTTCGATCTGCCGCACGAGTTGCGGTTGCCATAACTGCTCGGCCATCGCGTCGCGCGAACGCACGGTCTTGCCGACGGTGACGCGCACGCGGCGTGTCGCGCCGTTGTCGTACATGAGCCGCACGATTCCCACAGCACGCACGTCCTGGCCGTAGAGCGTGGTGTCGTAGTGGTCGGGCGTATCGGCCGCTTGCGTGGGGCGCGGCGGAAAGTCCGGCGTGCCCGCAAGCAAATGCCGGCCGTCGACATTGACGCTGTAGAACACCTGATCGCGATAAGGCGACGCGAAAATTTCGAGCGCCGCAGGCGGTACATCCACGCGCAAAAAGCCGTCTACCCATTCCACTTCGCCGGCAATCATTCGCGCGGAAGAAATGAGCTGATTGTCCTGCACGAGATCGGCGGTTTGCCTCGCATTGTCGTAGGCTGCCTTGCCGGTCACGAACACGTACAGTGCAAGCGGCACCAGCAACCACCATAACAAGCGGACCCGCAAACTATTGGTCATCTTCTTTCTTGCGCAGCAGATAACCGAGTCCGCGCAGCGTGACGATAGCCGCCGAACTGCCGTCGAGCTTCTTGCGCAATCGCGAGATGTAGATCTCCACCGCGTCTTCGCTCGGCTCATCGGCGAGCGTGAAAATGGCGTCGACGAGCGCGGGCTTCGTCACCGTTTTGCCGAGCCTCAAGATGAGCGTTTCGAGCACCGAGCGCTCGCGCGGCGTCACATTGAGCGGCGCACCCCTCAGCGTGAACTGGCGCGTGTCGATGTCGAACGCGAGATCGCCGCACACCACTTCGCTCGCCTTGGAGGGCGACTGCCGCCGGATCGCCACCTTGATTCGCGCGATCAGCTCGCGCACTTCGAATGGCTTCACGAGGTAGTCGTCCGCACCGGCGCCGAGCAATTCCACTTTTTCGTCGATGGAACCGCTCGCCGTCAGAATCAGAACCGGCGTGGCGTCACCTCGTTGACGCAGCCGACGCAGCACGTTCTTGCCCGACAGCTTCGGCAGATTCAGGTCGAGCAGAATGACGTCGTAGTGATTCGACTGCAGCAAACGGTCTGCCGCGTCGCCGTCCTGCACGGCGTCGAGCGCGAATGCCTCCTGCTCGAGCATCTTCGCGAGCCAGTGCGCGAGCGTGGGATTGTCTTCGATGAGCAGCAGCTTCATGGCGGGAACGGCAAAAGTCAGGGCGTCGATTGTGCCGCAAAAAAAGGGCTTTGCGCGTATTGCGAGCCGATGTGCCGCGCGGCGCGCGACGCACGCCTCGCGGCACTTCGGGGTTAACACTCATGGTTTCCCTACAGCGCCGAAAGCTCGCAGAAGGTTTTCAATTTCTATAATCGCCGTCATTCATCCAAAAAGCGCCGCGCGCAACATCGGGCGGCGACTAAACCCAGGAGACTGCCTCATGCGTACCTTGCGCCAGATTGCCGCCGTGTCCAGTGTTGCGTTTGCCCTCGCCGCTGCTTCGACCGCCGCTCATGCGGAGAAAATCACGATCATGGTCGGCGGCGCCGCCAAGATCATCTACCTGCCGGCGCGGCTCACCGAGCAACTCGGGTACTTCAAGGACGAAGGCCTCGACGTCGAAATTCTTTCGCAGCCGGCCGGCGTGGACGCGGAAAACGAACTGCTCGCGGGCGCGGTGCAAGGCGTGGTGGGCTTCTACGATCACACCATCGACCTGCAGAGCAAAGGCAAGGAAGTCGAGGCGCTGGTGATCTTCGGGCAGGTGCCCGGTGAAGTGGAGATGGTTTCCACGAAAGCCGCGGACAGCTTCAAAAGCATGGCCGACGCAAAGGGCAAGACGCTGGGCGTAACGGGCCTGGGCTCATCGACGAGTTTCCTCACGCAGTACCTCGCACAACGCGCGGGCGTGCCGTCCACGCAATACACGCTGCTGCCGGTGGGCGCGGACAACAGCTTCATCGCGGCCATCAAGCAGAACCGGATCGACGCCGGCATGACCACGGAGCCGACAGTCTCGCAGTTGCTGAAGACCGGCGATGCAAAAGTACTGATCGACATGCGCACGCTCGAAGGCACGCGTGCCGCGCTTGGCGGCACCTATCCGGCTTCCAGCTTCTACGTGCAACGCGCGTGGGCCGAATCGCACAAGAGCGACGCCGCCAAACTCTCGCACGCTTTCGCAAAGACGCTGAACTTCATCGCCACGCATAGCGCCGAAGACATCGCCGCGAAGATGCCGAAGGACTACTACGGCAGCAACAAGGATCTGTATATCGGCGCATTGAAGGCCTCGCTGCCGATGTTCACGAAGGACGGCAAGATGCCCGCCGACGGCCCAGAGACCGTGCTGCGAGTACTTTCCGCATTCAATCCTTCGGTGAAGGGCAAGCATATCGACCTCGCCAAGACCTACACGAACGACTTCGTGGCGGCGCCGGTCAAGACCGCGGCGAAGTAACGCCGATCAACAACAAGAGAACTGCGAGGCATCAGCCGATGAATCAACCCATGTCACGCGAGACGCCTGCGATTGAGTTGCGCAACGTGTCTTGCCGTTTCATTTCTCCGGACGGCAAGGCCACCGTTGCGTTGCGCGACTTCAGCATGTCGGTGGCGCGCGGCGAGTTTGTCGCTATCGTCGGCCCGACGGGTTGCGGCAAATCCACGACGCTCAGCATGATTACCGGCTTGCTGAAGCCCACTACCGGCGAAGTTCGCGTGATGGGCGCGCCCGTTGACGGCATCGATCCGCGCATCGGCTTCGTGTTCCAGGCGGACGCGGTGTTCCCGTGGCGCTCGGTCATCGACAACGTCGCGGCCGGTCCGCTGTATCGCGGCCGCTCGAAATCCGCCGCCTACGACGAAGCGAACGAATGGCTGCGCCGCGTGGGCCTCGACAAGTTCAGCAAGCATTATCCGCATCAACTTTCGGGTGGCATGCGCAAACGCGTGGCGCTCGCGCAGACCTTCATCAACCGCCCCGAGATCCTGTTGATGGACGAGCCGTTCTCGGCGCTCGATATGCAAACGCGCACGTTGATGCAGGATGAACTGCTGCAATTGTGGGGCGGCGCGGGGTCGGTGGTGTTCGTCACGCACGATCTCGAGGAAGCGATTGCACTCGCCGATCGCGTGTTCGTGCTGACCGCGCGGCCCGCTACGCTGAAGAAGGTTTACGAAATCGACCTGCCGCGTCCGCGCGTCACGTCGGAAGTTCGCTACGACCCGCGTTTCATCGAAATCTCGCGAGACATCTGGCACGACCTGCGCGAAGAAGTGCAGATCGGTTAATCAAGGAAAGGCAAACATGTCGACAACTCCTCAACAGACCATGCCTACCGGCATCGACACTGCTTCGCTCGAACACGTCGAACGGGTCGCGCAAAAACGTATTCGCCAACGTCAACTACTGGTGATTTCTCTGCGTATCGCGGTGCTCGTGGTCGTGCTCGGCGGTTGGGAACTGTCCGCTCGCCTGAAGTGGATCGACCCGTTCTTCTTTTCGATGCCGAGCGCGATTTTCGATCAGATCGTCGACTGGTTCGTGAACGGCACCTCGCAAGGGCCGCTTCTCACGCAGGTCTGGGTCACGCTTGAAGAGACCGGACTCGGCTTCATTATCGGTTCGGTTGCCGGCATATTCTGCGGCATCGTGCTCGGACGTAACAAGCTGCTGTCGGACGTGTTCAGCCTGTACATCAAGATCGCGAACTCGATTCCGCGTGTGGTGCTGGGTTCCGTATTCGTGATCGCGTTGGGCCTCGGCATGGCTTCCAAAGTCGCGCTCGCGGTGGTCATGGTGTTCTTCGTTGTGTTCGCGAATGCCTTTCAGGGCGTGCGCGAAGCGGATCGCTACATGATTGCGAACGCGCAGATTCTCGGTGCGTCTCGCCGCCAGGTGACGACGTCGGTTGTGATTCCCTCGGCATTGAGCTGGATTCTCGCGAGCTTGCACGTGAGCTTCGGCTTTGCGCTCGTCGGCGCAGTGGTCGGCGAATTCCTGGGCTCGAAGCAAGGTATTGGCCTCCTGATTTCCACTGCGCAAGGCGCGTTCAACGCAAGCGGCGTGTTCGCGGCGATGATCGTGCTCGCCGTCGTCGCACTCGCAGCGGACTATCTGTTGACGGCCGTCGAACAACGCTTGTTGAAATGGCGCCCCGCCGCGGTTTGAAGTTCAGCCGCGTTGCCGTGGTGTAAAAGCACGGCTTGGCAGTAAAAGAAATGCCGTTCGGTCGCCGACCGAGCGGCATTTTTTCTTTGCATCGTTGAGTTGTTGCAAGCGCCGCGCGCGTGCGGGCCTTTCCATGGGACGCTTTCACTAGCGTGCGTTTTGCGCTACGTTTGCAAGCTCACGCATGACAAGTTCAGTCTTGCGTACTTCCTGCTGGAGCGATGCACATGGACGACGTCCAATTCGGCAAAGCGGCACAACAGCAAACCCCTGAGCAGAACGACCCGATTCGCCACGTAGTCGTTCTGCTCATGGAAAACCATTCCTTCGATCAGATGCTCGGCTGCCTCGACGAAGTCCACAAGGATCTGGACGGCGTACGCAACGCTGCGGCGAAAACAAATGACGACGGCAAAGGCCACGTCTTCTCACCTCGCCCCACGTACGCGCGACAAATGAAGCTCGATCCGGATCACCGGCATTCGGCGGTGTTAAGGCAGATCGACGGGGACAACAGCGGCTTCGTGCACTCCTTCACGGACGATTATCCCAAGAGCAGTCTTGCCGCGCGGCAAGACATCATGGGCTACTATCCACGCGGCTTCCTGCCGGCGCTGCATACGCTCGGCGAGCACTTCACCGTTTGCGACCGATGGTTTTCGTCGATGCCCGGCCCGACCTGGCCTAACCGCTACTTCGCGCTTAGCGGCACTTCGAAAGGCCGGGTTGGTATGCCGTCCGGCCTCGATGCACTTAATCCGAAGTGGTACACCGAACAGGATCAGGACACGATTTTCGACCGCCTGAACGAGGCGCAAAAAAACTGGCGAGTTTATTTCTACGACTTTCCCGCGTCGTTGTTGTTGAAGAATCAACGCAAGCCCGAGAACCTCGCGAATTACCGCTACTTCGATACGTTCTTCCGCGATGCCGCCGGGGCCGAAGACGCATTTCCCGAGTTTGCACTGATAGAGCCGAAGTACTTCGGCGAGGCGCAAAACGACGACCATCCGCCGCACAACATCATGAAAGCGGAAAAGCTGATCGCGGATACCTACAATGCACTGCGCTCGAACCAGCCGTTGTGGGAAAGCACTTTATTTGTGATTCTTTACGACGAGCATGGCGGCTTTTATGACCACGTCGTGCCGCCGCCAGATGCAGTGGCGCCGGACGAACATACAAACGCGTTCGACTTCAAGCGCCTCGGCGTGCGCGTGCCCGCCATTCTCGTTTCGCCGTGGTGCGATAGCGGCGTCTGTGATGCGCAATTCGATCATTGCAGCCTGCTGAAGTATCTCTGCGACAAGTGGAAGATGGCGCCGCTCGGCAAGCGCACTGAAGCTTCGGCAAGCGTCGGACTCGCAATCCGCGCGACCGGCGCGGCGCGTGCCGATACACCGCCGTTCATTCGCGTGAGCAATCAATCGCTCATTCCGGAGCACGTGGAACTGGAAAAGAAGTCGTCGAATAACAATCAGCAGGGGCTGCACCATTTCGCGGACTTTCTGCACGCGGAACTGGATCGATTGACGACGGAGGCGGTCGTGTCGGCGGCGAATGTCGCGCGTGCGCAGAACGGCTGGGTGCGCATGAAAAGCGCATTAGGTTCGGCGATGATCGGCGTCGGACAGTGGCTTAGCAAAGACTTCTATCGGGCGCGCGATCAACGCGACGCGCGCACGAACCACGCATTCACACGGCTGTCGGAAGTCGCGCATGAGGCTCATGACGCTCTCAATACGCGCGGCGATTGAGAGCGCATATAGGCACGATAGCTCCAGACGTTTATCTCATTTCCAGCAACGAAGTTTACCGAAATGCGCCATTACTCTCTCCAGTTTGCGAACCTACAATGTAATCACTGGCTGCGAACAACAAGGTTCGTAGCGCAATAAACACCGAACTGGAGGTAGTTAATCATGAAATCGCTCATTCAAGCCGTTGTTGTCGCCACCGTGTTGGCCGCTCCTGTCGCTTCGTTTGCGCAGTCCAATGAGCCGGTGACTCGCGCTCAAGTGCGCGCCGAACTGGTTCAACTGGAAAAGGCCGGCTACGAGCCGAGCCGTGCCGACCGTTACTATCCTGCCGATCTACAGGCTGCACAAAACCGCGTTGCCGAGCAAAATGGCACCGCGCAGCCGGCGATATCGAGCTACGGCGGCGCGACCACCGGCTCATCGCAATCGGGCCGCACGGGGTCTGCTAATGGCGCGAAGTCCATTTACTTCGGCAACTAAGAAGGAACGGTTCGCGGTTTATCGCGCCGCCAGGGCGCATCCCGTTTGATCCGTTCCAAACGAACTGGCCCGCGACCGGTTGTTCCGATCGCGGGCCAGTTCGTTATGTGTTACCTCCGTCATCGGCTACCGATGACTTCGCCTGGATCGCACCGGTCCAGGCGCTTTTTTGCCAATGCCGACAGTTGTGCGTGCAACGAGCCGACTGGCGAATCAGTCGCGAGCGATCAGCTCGCCCACCTGGCCGCGGCCCGTGACGAGGCAGTTCGACAGGAAATTTTCACCCTGGCTGCTTGCGCCGGCTTCTCCGAAACCCTTCTTGAACGCGTTTGCCTTGACGAGTTCCGCGCCCTGATGGCACGTGATCGTCCCTACTTCACCGGCCTGCGCGCGCATGAGCGCGCGGTCGGCCAGCAGATAGCCAAGCAACAGCACCACCGCAATATTGAACGCCTGTCTCATGGATCGTCTCCTCCTTCGAGGAGACTAACGCGAACCCTCTGCGCGCGGTGTTAGGGGTTTCCCGATTCTCGGGTGTCTTCTGACGCAGGTTAAATCGCGCGATCACAGGGAGGCCGCGTCAGAAGCGCGCTTCGATGTCCCGAATGCGCTGCTCGATTGATCGACGCACCAATGTATTGGACGAAACCAAAACCAGCGACGACGCGATGATCCCATACACCTTGTTTCGCCGCACCTTGGAGACCTGCTGCGGATCGAGCCACGCCTTGTTGTCCACGAGCAGCAGCAGCGTTTCGAGGCCGATCAGAATCGGCCACAAGCATGCGAGCCGCAGACGCACGGAAAAAGCGGGAATCGCGAGTGTGTAATCGAGCGCCTCACGGAAATGATCGAGCGTCTTGCGCAACAACTCGACCATCAGCGGACGCGCGCGCAGCGAATTGGCCGGCAGCAAAAGATCTTGCGGGCTAAGGCCGTGCTGTTCCAGCATCGTTTGCGGAAGATAGCAGCGGCCGATCCGCAGGTCTTTGCCGCAATCGCGCAATACGTTGGTCATTTGCAGCGCCTTGCCGAAGCGCACACCGCGGGCGGCCATGATGTCCGGCCGCTCCTTCAGCGTGCCGGGCATATGCGCGTAGGTCATCGTGGTCCAGAATTCGCCGACGCAACCCGCCACCAGATACGTATAACGGTCGAGCTCGCCATATTCGCGCAGCGCCGCGATGCGGCCCGAGCGTTCGTCGGGGAACGTGCGCAGATCGAATTCCATGCCTTCGGTCAACGTCGACACAATCGCGCGCACGGCGTTGCGGTCCGGCTCGCTCAATTGCGTCAGCACGTCTAGCGCGGGACCGAGCGATTCGAGCAGCAGCTTCTCGTCCGACTGGCTCTGCTGACCCGCCACTTCAGCGGCCATGCGCTGAAACAGCGCGCCGTCGTTTGCCGCGCCGTTGATCTGATCGCGCAATGACAGCAGCAATTGGAGCCGCTGTTCCGGCGCGATCAGTGAGGTATCCGCGATGGTATCGGCGGCACGCGCGAGCAGATAGGCGAGGCCGATTGGATCGCGCATGCCCACCGGCAACACGCGAAGCGTAAGGTAGAACGAGCGTGATACGCCTTTCAGGAGCGGACCGAGAAGAAAGGCCCGGGTCGGAGTCGGCATGGGTGCGATATCAGTATTGGCAAAATTCAGGCGGTGGGCAATTGTATACGGCAAGCCGCGCTAAGATGCGGGATAGCCTGAATCTCGTGCCGACAATGAGCAAAAACCAGAATTCGACTCTTGAACCCAGCGCCACGCGTACTCGCCGACCCAGCCTGCGGCTCACCTATGTGATCGGCAGCCTCGACCGTATCTTGCGGCGTCGTATGAGCGAAGCCCTCGCGCCGCTCGGCTTGACCCTCGCGCAATTTACCGCGCTCTCCGTGCTTGAAGCGAAAGGGCAAGCGTCGAACGCGCAGCTTGCCGAGCGCTCGTTCATCACACCGCAATCAGCCAACGAAGTGATGAACGCGATGGCGAGCCGCAACTGGGTGAGCCGCGAGCCCGATCCCACGCATGGCCGCATCGTGCTGCTGCAACTGACCGACGAGGGCCGTACCGTACTGCGCCAATGCGAGCAGGCGGTGAAAGCCATTGAAAAGCAGATGCTCGAAGGCATCGAACTGGAAACAGCCGGCACGGTGCAGCGGCACCTCGAAAGTTTCGTACGCAATTTGCGCGGGTAGCGTCGGCAAGCAGTGGCGTCTGATAATGGCGATGGACTTCATGCCTCCGCGCCCGATATGCCACGTCGCACGTACTTCTTTTGTACTTTCGGGCGTTTGCCGAACACAACTTTTCAATCTTCGCTGCTTCGTATTCACGCCACTGCGGGTAAACAGCGGGAACGCACTTTGCTGACGTAGTTAGCTTAAGCAACGCACTGACGTCAGCGAGCGCCGCTAGTCGCAGTCCAACCACACACGATAATGAACATTCACGAATCGCCGCCCCTCTCTCGCACTAACGTCGAAACGGGCGTGCCCGGCCTTGACGAGATCCTGGGCGGCGGTCTCGTGCGCGGCGGCGTTTATCTTCTCGAAGGCATGGCCGGCGCCGGCAAGACGATCCTGTCGAGCCAGATCGGCTTTCATCGCGTAAGCCGCGGCGAGAAGGTGCTGTACATGACGCTCATCGCCGAATCGCACGACAAGTTGCTCGCGCACCTGAAAGGCCTGACTTTCTTCGACGAAAAAGCCGTCGCGCAGCAAATGCTTTTTGTCTCTGGCTATCACGAACTGATGCAGGACGGCCTGGACGGCTTTCTGAAACTCATTGCGTCGAGCATTTACGATTACCGCCCGAGCCTGATGATCATCGACGGCTTTCGTAGCGCCCGCGAGTTCAGCGAGACGGAGCTGTCGTTGTCCAAGTTCATTCATGAGTTGAACGCTCTCGTCGCGGCAATGGACTGCACGACGCTGTTGCTCGCGCCGCTGTCCGGCAACGAGCCGCATCCGGAACATACGCTTGTCGACGGTCTGATCGAACTCAACCGCTATAGCGACGGCATGCGCCGCGCGCGCGAAATCGAAGTGCACAAGATGCGTGCGCGCAATCATCTGATGGGCAAGCACTACTTTCGCATCGCCGAAAGCGGGCTTCTGATGTTCCCGCGTCTCGAAGCACAATGCGCCGCGCCGAGTGGACCGGTCGATCTTAAAGCACGGGTCGGTTTCGACTTGCCGCATCTCGATGTCATGTTCGGCGGCGGTCTGTCGCAAGGCTCGACCGCGACGTTGATTGGACCGTCGGGCGTCGGCAAGACGATGCTCAGTTTGCAGTTTCTCGCAGCGGGCGTCGCGCGCGGCGAACGTTGTCTGTATCTCGGCTTTTACGAAGGACCGCAACGGCTCCTCGGCAAAGCCGAGGCCGTTTCGATCCCGCTGAACGAAGCGTATGAAGACGGCCGTCTCCTGATTCAATGGCAGCCCGCCATTGAACTCGCCGTCGACGAAATCGCCGCGAAGGCGCTCGCCACCGCGAAGAACATGAGGGCGACGCGCATGGTGATCGACGGAGTGGAAGGCTTCCGCGATTCCGCGTTGCGCGTCGAGCGCTTCGGGCTGTTCCTTAACGCATTGCTGCATCAATTGCGCGAGGCCGGCATCACGACGCTGGTCATAGAAGAAATGCCGCTCCATTCCGATCACGGCCATTCGAGAACCACGCGCGTTTCGGCACTCACCGAGAACCTCGTGCTGCTGCGTTACGCTGAGACAGACGCGGGACTGCGGCGCGCGATCTCCATCGTCAAGCAGCGCGAAAGCGCACATGATCCGTCCACGCATGAGCTGGTGATCTCATCGCAAGGGCTCGATGTTATCGAAAGCCCGCTCAGCGCCACGGTTTCTTCGGCATCAGGTCTGTCCGCGACGTTGCAGCCGCGGCGACCGGCGTAGCACCCATGAAAACCATTCTGGTCGTGGATGACGAATTCGACATCCTCACGGTATGGCGGCTGCTGCTCGAGCGCCACGGCTATACGGTATTGACCGCATCGAATGGCGCCGTCGCGCTCGAGCAGATACGCAGAACGAGGCCCGACATCATCGTATCGGACTGCATGATGCCGGTCATGTCGGGGCTGCAACTGTGCGCGGCGCTTTACGCCGATCCCGAACTGCGCGACATTCCGATCATTCTATGCAGCGCGGCCGCGGATATTCCGGTGCAACCCAATCCGTCTATCGAATACGCGCGCAAGCCGATCGCGTTCGACGCGTTGCTCGCAATGCTCAAGCGGATGTCGGTGTAGCGCTTCTCTTACTGCGGCTCACCACCGCCTTGCAGCGTCAAACCGACTCCACCACCAGCGCGCCGACGTTTGCAATCGCCGCGTTGTTGCGCGCGGCGTCGCCCGCAGTGCCGGTCAGATAAACGGCCACGAGAACCGGGCCGCGTCCCGGCGGCCAGAAAATCGCCACGTCGTTCGCGGTGCCGTGATCGCCCGTGCCGGTCTTGTCGCCCACGCCCCAATCTTTCGGCAGCTTTGCGCGCAGACGCGCGCCGCCGGTCTCATTGCCCGCGAGCCACGCGAGCAATTGCACTCTCGATGACGACTTCAAACGCTCGCCAAGCAGGAGTTCGCGCATATTGCCGAGCATTGCATTCGGTGTCGTCGTATCGCGCGGATCGCCAGGCGTCGCCTCGTTCAACGTCGGCTCATTGCGGTCCAGCCGCGTGATGCCGTCGCCGAGACTACGCGCGAATGCAGTCAGTGCAGCAGGACTGCCGAAGCTTTGCAGCAGCAGATTAGCCGCGGTGTTGTCGCTGAGCGTGATCGCCGCCTTGCACAACTCCGCGATACTCATGCCCGCGTTGCCGGTGCGCTCGCGAGTGTGCTTCGACGTCGCCGGCGAGTACGGCACCAGTTCGCTTTCCGGATAGACGATGCGCCGCTGCAGATCTTCTTCGCCGCGATCGACACGCGCGAGGATCGCCCCCGCGGCGAGCAGTTTGAACGTGCTGCACATCGGAAAGCGCTCGTCCGCATGCAAGCCGGCGTGCAGTCCCGAGGTCGTGTCGACGATCGACACGCCGAGCCGTCCACCGCTTTGTGCTTCGATCTCTTCGAGCCGCGCGCGAATCGCATCGGCTTTCGCGAACTGTCGCCGCTGCCGCGTTCCATTGATTGCCTTGCCCGATTCCGCGTTCTTGGCCCACGCGCCGCCGTTGCCGAACGCAACCCCAGCTATCGAAACGCCCAGCATCGTACCCGCGAATTTTCTTCTCGTGATCATTGCCGCTCCTTGTGTGAAGCCGCAACTATCGGTTTTCCCGCCGCCGCTGACAAACGATGATAAGTTAATGCGCTCACAAGAAAAACTTATGCCTCGGCCATGAGACCTTATCTCCCGCTTAACGCGCTGCGCGCTTTTGAATCGTCCGCCCGGCACTTGAGCTTTACGCGCGCGGCACTCGAACTGAATGTCACCCAGGCCGCTGTCAGCCAGCAGGTCAGATCGCTCGAAGAACGTCTCGGCACCACGCTATTCAAGCGCTTGCCGCGCGGTCTCGCGATGACCGACGAGGGTCTTGCATTGCGTCCCGTCCTGACTGACGCATTCGATCGCATCGAAGCCGTGCTCAAGCAATTCGAAGGCGGCCACTTTCATGAAGTGCTGACGGTCGGCGTGGTGGGTACGTTCGCGGTCGGCTGGCTCATGCCGCGGCTGAAATCGTTTCGAGAGGCTCATCCCTTCGTCGAATTGCGGCTTCTGACGAACAACAATCTCGTGGATCTCGCGACCGAAGGGCTCGACTTCGCAATCCGTTTCGGCGACGGCACGTGGCCCGGTTCACTCGCGACGCGCCTGCTCGATGCACCGCTCGCGCTCTTATGCACGCCGGAAATTGCAGCGCGTCTGTCGACGCCCGCGGATCTCGCCGACCAAACGCTGCTGCGTTCCTATCGCGCGGATGACTGGAGCAACTGGTTCGCCGCTGCGGGCATTCCACCGCGGCCCATTCGCGGACCCGTGTTCGATTCTTCGCGATTGATGGTCGAAGCGGCGATGCAGGGCGCGGGCATCGCACTCGCGCCCGCGCTGATGTTCGATCGAGAGATCAATACGGGCCGCCTCGTGCGTCCGTTCGATGTCGAAGTCCATGCCGGCAGTTACTGGCTCACATGGCTAAAGGGCAAGCCGATGACGCCCGCGATGCTGCTGTTCAGTCAATGGCTCATCAAGGAAGCGGCCACACACACGCCGGATTAGCACAGGCCCGTGCGGCGATAGCCGTTCATCGCGGGGCGCTCGGCTTGCGGCGGGAATACGTTCCACGAGCCGTCGTCGTGACGGAAGAAGAAGATGGACAGCAGGCCGCCCGGACGCAGCGCCTCAACGCGCACGAAACGCTGATGCAGTGACGCGCGGTGGCAGAACTCGACCACTCGTGCCGGCATCGACGGCGTAGGTGCAAGCCATTTGTCGACGGCCCAGTGCAAGGTCTTTTCGGCAGCAGCCATGATGTTCTCCTCGGTTCCTTCACTCATCTCTTTCGATAACTCACGCCACTTGCGCGGCGAACTGCCTGTTCTTCGCGCCGGCCTCGACGAATGCCTTCACGAGGCACATCAGCACATGCATGCCCGTGCGCGGATGGCGCAAGCTGCAATGCACCTGTTCGCTGCGGCTTTCGCCAAGCAGCACCCACGCGCAGAAGTGTTCGCAGTTGTTGGTCAAGAGGCGGTAGCGGTTCTCGCCGAGACGTGAGCGCGCGCGGCGCACTGCTTCTTCGCCGAGGTAGCGCGCGCCGAGCGTCGCTCTGATCGTCAGCGGATGCCCGGCGGCGAAGCGGTCGAGTTCGACTTCTTCAACCGGGCCGCGATGCGCCGAACCGGCAAAGCCCGCGTAATGAACCACACGGCCATTGCCCACATAAATGCCGTGATGTTCGTAACCGCAGCGGGTGGAGACCAGATGCGAACCGATCGGCAAGTCGATGGTGGACGACGGTTCATCGGCCGCATCGCTTGTCGTCTGAAGAGAGTTCGTGTTCATGGCTTGCCTCGTTTGTTTCCAACACTGTTGCGAGGTCTTTTGCATCATCCGGGCCATGCGCTCGGAAGCCCTTGTTTATAGGGCTTTGCGCGAAAATGCGCGGCTTTTAACGACGCGAGTGTGTGCGCTGAACCGACAGAAATCGGGTCGATGTGTTGGCGATTCCCGATCTTTTGTCACGTCACGAGCTGTGCTTTGGAGAGCTTTTTGGAAGCCTCGCGATGCGTTGAGAAAGTGTTGGGCGCCACACCGGTTGCGGCGCATGGATGTTGGCTACCGCCCGACCTATCGCTTTGCACGCGACTCGCCTAACACGCTCCGAGCGGCCCGCAGTCCCACGCCAGTCAACGCATCACAGAAGAACGCAGGACGTCGCGTACGAATTGGCATAGCGCTTGCACTATCTCGCCCAGATCCATAAAAACCGCGCGCGTCGCGCACGCGGTCAACCGGAGAACGACATGGCTTCTATTTCTGTGAACGATCTTTCGCTGAACCTCGCACTCGACCGCAAAGCAATGGCGGCGATTCGCGGCGGAGGCGGTGCGCCGTGGGTCTATGGATGGATTCAGCCTTATGTGCGGGAAACGCCGAGCATTGGGCCGGTCGTGAACCTGTACGAGGTGTCCAACAACTTCTATGCTAACCAGATGATCAACCAGTTCCAGTCGGTCGACGTGCGCAATACCGGCGCGAACTCGAACATTAGCGTCGCTCCCGACGCACGCAGCAGAAACGATATGGTGTAGCCGTTGTGACTTGCGCGAGCCAATTCCGCTGGACGTCGTGCGCGCGTTCCGACGCGGGATGCGTGCGCGAAGTCAATGAAGATGCCTGCCTCGACGACGCCGAACTGGGACGCTGGGCCGTCGCGGACGGCATGGGCGGGCACGCGGTCGGCGACCTCGCGAGCCGCCTCGTGATCGACGCGCTAAAGCGGCTCGCGCCGCCCGTCAGCATGAAGGCGTTTATCGCGGACGCACGCGCGCATTTGCAGGTCGCGAATCGTCAGTTGAGAGAAGAGGCCGCGCGCCGCCAGGTGCAGCGCATCGGCAGCACTGTCGTCGTGCTTCTCGCGTGCGATCGCTTTTGCGGCTATGTGTGGGCCGGCGACAGCCGCCTCTATCTCGTTCGCGACGGACAACTGCGCCAACTCACGCGCGATCACAGTCAGGTTGAAGCACTCAAGTCGCTCGGCGTGATTACCGATGAAGAAGCGCGGCATCATCCCGCGCAGCATATGATTACGCGTGCCGTGGGCGCGACCGATCTGCTCGAACTCGACGACGATGCAATCGAAGTCGCGGACGGCGACATCTTCCTGCTGTGCAGCGACGGCCTGAGCAACGAGGTCGACGAAGCCGACATGCTGGCGGTGCTCAACACAGCCGCCCACGCCGACGCGCCGGATCTACTCGTGAGCCTCGCGCTCGAGCGCGGCGGCCGGGACAACATCACGGCAGTCGTCGTGCGCGCGGAAGATCCTTATGCCGCCGACAAAACGCTGCTGAATCCCGCGCCATGACAGAGCGGACATCGTCGCTTTATGTCTCGCCATCGTCTTCTTCGCGCTCGTCTGCGCCGTTCCGGTCCAAAGGCACGACATTGCGATTGCGAAACTCCTTCGAATGAAGCCCGTGTTTTTTCAGCAGCATTTGCAGATGCGAGCGGTTCATGTCGATACGGCGCGCCAGTTCCGCGACGGTGCCATTCACTTCGCGTAGTCCGCGTTCGAGAAAGGCTTTTTCCGCGTCGTCACTCGCCGCGCGCTTTGCGTCGCTGAGCGACATGAGATTCGCCACGCTGATCGGCTGCTGTCCCGAGCCATTCGCGACGCCTTGCAAGGCCGCCGCCGAACCTGGCGCTGCGGGCCGCATGTCGGTCGGCAAGTGGTCGACATCCGCCATGTCGCCGGCGAGACACGAGATGCGGTACATCACGTTACGCAATTCGCGGATATTGCCGGGATAAGCGTAGTTAAGCAGAAAGTCCCGTAAACGAGGGGTTAATCTCACTGGTCTGCGCTTGAGCGTGCCGGCAGCTTCGTCGCCGAACCAGGCAATCAGCAGCGGAATTTCATCGCGCCGTTCGCGCAGCGGCGGCAACGTGACGTGAATCACACTAAGCCGGTAGAACAGATCTTCCCGGAATCTGCCTTCCTCGCTCAGCTTGCGCAGATTGCGATTCGTTGCCGCGACAATGCGCGTATCCACCGCAATGGTTTCGTCGGAGCCGACGCGTTGAATCTCGTGCGCTTCGAGCACGCGCAACAGTTTCACCTGACCGGCGAGCGGCAACTCGCCGATCTCGTCGAGAAAAATCGTACCCGTGTGGGCACTTTCGAATTTACCTTTGCGGTCATTCGAAGCGCCCGTAAACGCACCCTTGCGATGCCCGAACAATTCCGACTCCAATAGATTGTCCGGAATCGCACCGCAGTTCACGGAAATAAATGGCTTATCCGCACGCGAGCCGTTGGCATGAATGACCTTCGCCATCAGTTCCTTGCCGGTGCCGCTTTCGCCGTCGATCAGAACCGGCAAGTCTGTCGGCGCGGCCTTCTCGGCAATTTCCAGCGATTCCAGGAGCCGCGCATTGTCGCCGAACGTGCCTTCGAAAATGAAGCTGCGCGCGAGCAGTGCCTGCCTGCGCGCCCCGCGCGACTGCTCGGCGCGCTGCTCCGGCTCCGCCGACGTCGCGGCCTGCACGAAGCGCTCCTTGTGCGATAGCTGCATGACTTCATCGCGCAGCGACGTGGCCTGCCTCAACAGCTTGTCGATGTCGGTGCGTTCGAGTCGCGACGACCATCGCAGCGTCGAGCGCAGAATTTCAATCCGCTCGATTAAACCCGCATACGAAATCGCCGGACTGATGTCTTCAATCTGGTCGAGTATCTTCATCATCACGCACTCAGTTGTTTCTGCACGAGTTGGTAGTACATGCCACCGCGTTGCAGCAGTTCTTCGTGACGGCCCTGTTCGACAATCGCCCCTTCATAAAGAACAAGGATCTTGTCGGCACGCATGATCGTACTCAGCCGATGCGCGATGATCACCGCCGTGCGGCCTTTCAGAATGTCATGCATATTGCCGAGGATGTTGCTTTCCGACTGCGAATCGAGCGCGGACGTCGCCTCGTCGAATACGAGCAGACGCGGATCGTGATACAGCGCGCGCGCAATGCACAGCCGCTGTATCTGACCGCCCGACAAACCAATTCCGCGTTCGCCGACAATCTGCTCATAGCCCAGCGGCATCTTGCTGATGAACGCGTGCGCGTCGGCCATTCTCGCGACTTCTTCTATACGGCGGCGGTCGGGTGCGTCGTCGCCGCTTGCGATGTTCTCGGCAATCGTGCCGGAAAAAAGCAGGTTGCTTTGCATCACATAGCCAATCTGCGCGCGAAAATAGGCTTTGTCGACTACGCTGAGGTCATAACCGTCGATCGACATCTTGCCTTCGCTCGGCGCATAAAAGCCCACCAGCAACTTCGCGAGCGTGGTCTTGCCCGAGCCGCTGCGCCCGACAATCGCGACCAGTTCGCCGGGCTTGATGTCGAAACTGATGTTCTCCAGCACATAGGCGGAATCGTTCTCGCCATAACGGAAGTACACGCCGTTCAGGCTTATTTCGCCTTGCAACTCGGGCAACATCACGCGTGAGGGCAGATCTTCCGGCTTCTGTTCTGGCTCGATGTCGAGCACGTCGCCGAGCCGTTCCATCGCGACGCCCGCATCGTTCAGCATGCTCCATAAGCCGACGAGTCCCATCAACGGGCCTAACACGCTGCCCATGAATGCGTTGAATGCGATCAATTGCCCGATTGTCATTTCGCGCGCAAGCACGAGATTCGCGCCGACCCATAGAATTGCAATCGTCGTGGCGGCGTTCAGCAATTGGCTGCCGAGCCCGACAAGAATATTGAAAGCGTGCGCACGGTACTGCACTTCCAGTGCTTTCGCGTATTTCTTTTCCCAGCGCAAACGCACGGGCCGCTCGATGCCCATGCCCTTGACCGTCTCCACGCCGGCCAGCGCCTCCATGAGAAACGACTTGGATTCCGTCGACGCCGTGAACACCTCGCGTGCATAGTTCTTGATCTTCGGCGTGGCCAACGCGGTCAGCGCCATGATAGGAATAACGAATCCGATCAACACGAGCGTCATCTTCACGTTGTAGACGAACATGATCGTGAAGTAGATGAACACCATCAGCAGGTTCAGTGCGGTCGTCACCGTCGATTCGGTGAGAAATGCGCGAATGGTCTGGTTCTCCTGAAAGCGCGCAAAGATGTCGCCGGTTTTGCGCTTGGCAAAGAACGAGAACGGCAGCGACAACGTGTGCTTGAAGAACTGCGACATCATCGCAAAGTCCATATTGCGCACCATGAAATTCGCGAGGTACGCGCGAATCGACGACATGAGCTGCGAGAACACATTGGCAATGATGAGCCCGCCAATCAGCAGATGCAGCAGGCTCACGTTCTGATGCACGATCACACCGTCAAGAATGTTCTGGATGATGAGCGGCGGAATCACACCCAGCACCTGAATCACGAATGTGGCCAGAAACAGGTGCCCGAGAATCTTTCTGTACGGCTTCAGGTAGCCGACAAAGCGTATCCACGGCGAACGCGCCGCCGACATTTGCACGAGTTGCGGACCGCCCGTAAACAGCAGACATGTGCCGCTCCAGCCGCGCTCGAAGTCTTCGACCGTCAATTTGCGAAAGCCGAGCGCCGGATCGGCGACCCATACATATTCGGTAGAGAGGCCGTACACCACGACATAGTGATAGCCTTCCCAATGCACGATGAACGGCAAATCGAAACCACGCAGCGAATCGAACGTGCACTGCACGCCACGCGCGGTGAAGCCAAGCGATTCGCCCGCGCGCGCGAGACTGTCGAGCGTCGCGCCTTGCGTGGTCACATTCGCGAGCTCGCGCAATTTGCCGAGCGTCATCGGAATGCTGTAATGGCGGCAGATCATCGCGAGACACGCGGCGCCGCAATCCATTTCTTCCGCTTGCTCGACCAACGCGAAGCGCTTGATTATCTTCTCGCCCAACGCGGGCTTGCTCTGCAAATCGAGCATAAGCGGCAGTTTTCGGCGTTGCTCGAGCCGCTTTTGCCGCTGCAATTCGCGATCGCCATAACGAATGCGCTCGTCCAGTACTTCGCGCAGCTTCGGATTGCGTTCGAGTATGAAGTGCACGGTGCGCTCGGGAATCACCAGCAGCCGCGCGTCTGTCGACGCAATCACCGAAGCCATTTGCTCCTGGCGCATCAAGCACGCCTTTTCGCCGAATATCTCGCCTTCGCCGAGCGTGGCGAGCGTGTAGTCGCGCCCTTCTTCGTGCCGGACAATGCGTACCTCGCCTTGGCGCACCACGTATAAGCGCCGGTCGTCGCGTGCGTCCTGCCGCAGGATTTCCTTGCCCGCCGCCACGCGTTTAACGCCGACGCTACGCACGTATTCTTCGAGTTCGGCCTTGTTGAGTTTGCCGCGCAAATCGAATAGCTGCGCGACAAAGCCACCCGCCGAATTGATCGCCACATAGCTCGCGACAAACGCGAGCGCCGCCTGATTTCCGGCCATCACGGGCTCGATTGCCGCGCGCGGAATAAACAGCAATTCCGTTTTCGCCGACGCCCGCACCGACGCCTCATGCACATACGTCCGCAGCATTGCAATATCGGCGAAGATCTCGCCCGACTTGCGCACGCCCATGCTCGTTTCCTTGCCATGCTCCTCGACGAAGATGCGTACCGAGCCCGAGCGGACTATGTATAAACCGTCGGCTGTCTCGCCTGTCGAGCACACGGTTTCGCCAAACGAATAGAAGCGCGCTTGCGCATATTCGGCTAGACGTTCGATCTCGTCGCGCGAGAAAGGCGACAGTATCTCCACCGAGGCAAGAAATTCGGCGGCGGACGGCGCGGTCTGGGGTGCATCCATAAGCGTGCGGACCTCGGTTCTACTTCTGACGGTGGCGCCCGGTTAGCGCGCTTCGATCACATGCTCCTGCGCACGCGCGATCAGCCAGCTTTCGCGCAAAAGGCACCTGACTTCAGCGGCCACGTCGGCGTCGAGCGTCGCTGGGTATTTCGCGGTCACCGCGAAGATCTCGAAGCACGAGCGATCCGCCGACGGAAACGGCCCGAGCAGATCGCCCACCGCCGCGTTAAAGATCTTTGCCTCGATGTCCGGCTTTAACGAGCCACGCAGTACTTTGCCGATCACACCGCCCGCTTCTCGCGTATCGGCAATCGAATGCTCGCGCGCCATGTCGGCGAAACTATCGGGATCGTCGCGCAGATACGAGATCATTTCCTTCGCTTTGCCTTCGCTGTCGAGCACGATATGGCTCACTTCGATTGCATCGAACTTCGGCGAATTGAGCGCGAAGTAGTCTCTGACGGCCGCTTCGTTGCCGACTTGGTCGAGCATCTTCTCCTGATACAGGCCGTCCGTGATGAACGCCTCGAATTCGTCGAGGCTCACGTTCAGCACGTCGAGATACTGGTTCATATCCGTCGCGCGATGCAGCCCTCGCACGCGGCGAAACTGATCGGCGCGCTCCTGAATGTCGTCGGCGGTGACGACGATGCCCTGCTTCTTCGCCGCGTGCACCGTCAGCTTGTCGCGCACTATCTGCTCTATCAGGCTTTCGAACTGGCCAGTCAGTTTGAGAAGCCGGATGAACTCGCCCACATCCACGACTTCATCGTCAATTCGCACTATTGCGGTCATGTTGTCCGCTCCTTTGGTTGATATGTGATCCGCGCGGTCAACCCGCCACCTGTCTGAACGGATCGAGGCCGAGGTCGATCAGGCGCCGCTCGCGCACGACGATTTCCGCGCTCGCGGTCATGCCGTAACGCAACGGATAGTGCGTACCGGCGATCTCGTAGTAGCTTTTGTCGAGCGTGACGCGGCCTTCATAAACCGGCTGCTTGTCCGTCAATGACGGCTTGGTGGCCGGCGAAATATAGGCCAGCGTGCCGTTGATCAATCCATAACGCTGATACGGAAATGCGTTGAACTTCAGTTTGACCGGCAATCCTTCGTGAAGAAACGCGCGATCGTGTTCGGCGATTTCGATCTTCAACACCGGCTTCGCGTCTTTTGGCGCGATGCCTCCGAGCGGCGAATTGGCCTGAATCTTGTCGCCTCGCTGCGTCGACGTGACATCGGTAATCACACCGGAAACGGGCGCGAGAATCAGCAGAAAGTTGTCCTTGTCGATGTTCTCGAAGCGGATTCGCGCGGCGGCTTCCGAGACGAGCCGTGCGCTTTGTAGTTGCAGCCGCACCTTGCCTTCCGCGTCGGCGACGTCGCGCACTGCTGCGTCGTATTGAAGCTGGAGATCCGTAGCTTGCTGCCCGCTCGTTTCCAGTTCCGCATTCGCTTTCGCGTATTCGTGACTCAAGCGGAAATCGAGTTCGGCGAGCTTCGATTGCGCGACACGGTACGCGTTATCCGCTTCCATCGACGCGGTTCTCTTTTGCTCCACCTGCAATTCCGCAATACCGCCGCCGCCCGGCTGCGCGAATAGCCGCGAATAGCGGTCGAGTTCCTGGTGTGCGGCCTCGCGCACCCGTCGCGCGTTGTCGAGCGCGCTGCGCGCTTCGTCGAGTTCGGCCTTCTGTCCTTCGGCGAGCTTGGTCGTGCCTTCCGAAACGCGGTTCTCGTGCAGACGTGCCTCTACTTCCATTTGCGCCTTTAATGCCGCGGCTTTTCTCTCCATCAGCGCTTTCTTCTGCGGAAACTGCTTCCAGTCGCGCTCGGCGTCTTCGAGTTTTAATTGCGCCTGCAATGCATTGCTTGCGGCCTCGATCGCGCCGCGTGCGTTCAATCGCGCGAGTACATCGCCCTTCGACACGGGCTGGCCTTCCGCGATATAGAGGTCGGCCAGTTCGCCGTCGATAGGCGCATAAATGCGGCGCACTTCCGATTCCGGCGATAGCGTGCCCTGTGCGCTGACGATCACATCGGCACGCCCCACGAACGACCACAGCAAGCCTGCGACCACCAGCGCGACCATCGCCCAGATCAGCGCACGCGCGATCCGCACCGGCTCCGCAGTGAGTATCGCAATGCCTTCGACACTGTGGTCTTCCAGCGCTTGCGCCAGCGACCTAGGGTAACTGTCGCGCTTCACTCTGCTCGCCTCCAATTAACGCCAGCTTCGCTTTTAGCAGCGCGGGATCCAGCACCATGCGCAACTCGGTCAGCGAGCGGCGCTGCAATGTTGTTTCCGCTTCTATATCGGCGAGCAAACGGTCGAAATCCGCGGGATATTCCGCCTTCAACTGCGAATAGATGCGCATACCCTGCTGTGCGGCCGTTTGCGCATCGGACAGCAAGCGCGCCTCGTTGCGAAAGCCCGGCGAGATGCCTGCTTCAAGGCGCTGCGTGCCGCCAATCGGACCGCTCGCGCGATACTGCTTCCACAGGCTCTGTGCGCGCAGCATCAGATCTTGCGCGCGTGACAGCGCTTTATCGTGCAACGCGGCGACGTCTTTCTGAATAGACTGGGCGAACCACACATCCGTTGACGAATCGAGGCTCGCATAGAAAGAAAGCAGACGCTGGTCGTAATCTTTTCCGTTGCGCGTTTTCTGCAAGTCGTTGTACTGATCGAGGAGTGCTTTCTTGTGAGCAAACTCGGCGGCCAGTACATCGGACCACGGCCCCGCCGGCATCGACTGCAATCCGGTCAGCGCCTGTTGCGCGTCACCGCGCCGCCACGCAGCGGCGATTGCGTCGTGCCGCTGAACGACATCGGCCGATGGCAAACGCGTCGCGGCCAATTGCCGATATTGCTCCTGAAACGGCGGCGTACTGAAGCGCGCGGTTTTCATCAGCGCGAGCAGAGTACTCAATTGACGGCCAAGCGCGGCTTCCAGCAAAGCCGTGTATTGGCGCAAATCGTCGCGCACGCGGTCGACTCCCGCGAGACGCGGATAGCGCTGCGCATAATCGTCGAGTACCGATGGCAATGCCGCCGGTTTGTCGCGCGCCAACTCGGTGCGAATCGCGCCGTCCAGACGTCCGATTGCCGCGAGATAAACGGAGTCGTCGCTCTCGAGCTTGCGCAAATGACTCATGGCTTGCGCGTACGGTTCTGTGAAGACCGGCACATATGACGCGATTCTGTCGAGCGCGCGCTGATGACTCTTCGGATCGTCGTCCCAGCGTTGCAGCAAACCACCGATAGCCGCTTCATCCTGATACATGCGGATCGGTGCCTCAACACCGCCGCGCCCCGCGACGAAGCGTTCGAGATCGCCCACCCATTGCAATTCGCCGAGAAGCGAAAGTGCGTCGGCGTTATTCGCGGTCAACGACTTCATCTCGGCGAGTTGCGCATCGGCCTGATCGAATTGCGACTTTTGCAGCACGTTGAGCCAATCGGGAAGCTTTGCCTTCAGCAGCGCTTCGCTTGCAAGCGCGCTCACCTTCGTGTCCGCCGGATGAGTCACCAGGTAGTTCTTCGCGGATTGCACAGCACTCGTATAGTCGCCGCTCGCCAGCAGGTTCTTCAGTTCACGTTCGGACGAACCGCGCATGTAAAGCGTGAAGGCGATGGCGCCGAACAACACGACGCCCGCGCCGCCCCACATGGCGATGCGTCGCATGCTCGCGCGATCGTCGCCTGCGAAAGCCTTGCTCAACTCGCTTGCGATGAGGCGCCAGCGCCGCTGCTTGCGCCTGGAAACGCCGGCGACGCGGCCGCCATTCGATTCATTCGTGGCGCTGTCCGCACTATGCGATCCGTTCGCGCTTTTTGCCGATGCAGCAGTCGCTCCGCCACCAGCCGACGGCGTGCGTCCCGCATGTCCAGATGTAACGTGCGCCGCCTCGTTGATTTCGTCCTCGCGTTGCCTCGCTGGGTCGACGCAGAAGATGTCGAGAAACGAATGCGCCGCGCCCACGAACGTCGTTTTGTCGGCGTCGACATCGGCGACATCCGCGAGTTTGGCGACTGAGGGATTGAGGAGCAGCTGAGTCACGGTCGGCTCGACTTCGGGCGGTTTTTGCAGCGTCACCCTGTAGACGAAGTGGTCGCCGCCAAATGCAACGACGTCGCCATCGGCAAGCGGCAGCGCGGATTCGCCGAGCCGTATTCCGCCGACGAATGTGCCGTTCGTGCTGCCGAGATCTTCGACGTAAAGCTCCGCGCCCTTCAGAAAGATGTGCGCATGCCGACGCGAGATGTAATTGACCTGATGCGGATAGCGGTCCTTGTAGCGAGAAAAGACTTCGTCCGCTTTACTGACGAGAAACGGAAACGCCTGCACTTCAACCGGCTGAAGCCCGAGATCGCCGCGCTGCGGCACGAGCAGCAGGCGCGGCGCGACCACCGCGCTGCTTTTCGCGACGATGCGGGCGCGCGGCTCGATACTCACGCGATAACAGAGATCGCCGCCAAAGCACAGTTCGTCCCCTGCTCGCACGCGCGCGGGCGTCTCGCGCACGGCAACGCCGTTGACCGTGGTGCCGTTCTTGCTGCCGAGATCCGCGACATAAACCGCGCCGTGCTCGATGAAAACGCGTGCATGACGGCGCGACAGACGCGCGATCCACTCGGCGGGGTAGTCGTTGAACGGCGCT
This sequence comes from Paraburkholderia sp. RCC_158, assembly GCF_041355255.1. Lineage (NCBI taxonomy): Bacteria > Pseudomonadati > Pseudomonadota > Betaproteobacteria > Burkholderiales > Burkholderiaceae > Paraburkholderia > Paraburkholderia sp. RCC_158. Next base: position 656,738 of record NZ_JBFUPM010000001.1, read on the forward strand.
TCGCTGCGCCCAATGGCGAACAGGCTATCGACAATGCGGATCGCGTCCAGTGCCGGGCGTTGCGCGGACGCAAGCGGAGACAGCAGCACGTCGAAAGCGGTTTCGACTGTCGCGCGCTTCTCGGCAATGGATATTTCGCCGTCGGCCATTTTATCCGGATCACTAATCGTTTACCCGTTGCTGCGAGAGCGCAACGGAGTCAGCACGAAGGACGACGGCGAGAAAATCTTGTTTGAAAGAACCGGCGGAAACACGGTTCCTCAACGATTGTAAGTCACGCATTGCGAGTGTCAATTCCCGGTCGTCGGTGATAAGCCGCTGCACACGATATGAGAAACCGCAACGGGTTTCACATGCGCGCCTGAGCGGATTAGCTCAATGCTCCTTTACTTCTGCTCTGCCTCTTTTCTACTTCTCTTTCACTTGCGCCTGCACATCGACATTCGGCCAGCCGCCGCCGAGCGCCTTATAAAGCAGCACCGTATCGGACAAAATCAGTTGATGATTCGCCAGCAACGACAACTGGGCCTCGAGCAGCGTGCGCTCGGTTTCGAATACTTCCAGTTGCGACACCACGCCGAGCCGCAGTTGCGACTGAATCTGATCGGCCACGATTTGCAGACGATCCACCTGTTGCTGCAATTCAACGCGCTGCGCCTTATGCGCGTTCAGATTCACCAGCGCGTTTTCCACTTCCTCGAACGCGCCCATTACAGTCGCACGGTACTGCTGTTCCGCCACCGTCGATTGCGCCTGCGTCACCTTGACGTGTGCGCGCACACCGGGATCGAGCAGGGGAATGTTGATGCTCGGCATGAAGCCGTAGGTGAACGATTTCAGCAAATCAGTCAGCGCGAAACTCGCCGTGCCGCCGTGCCCGGTCAGGCTGATGGTCGGCAATTGCGCGAGTTTGGCCTGACCCACGAGGTCATACGCCTCGAGTACTCTGAATTCCGCGGCGACCAAGTCTGGGCGCCGCGCGAGCAGTTGTGCGGGCAGACCGTCGGGCACTCCCGGCGATTGCACGCGCTGTTGCAGATGGCCTTTGGGCAATTGAAACTCACCGGCAGGTACACCGGTCAGCGTGCACAGCGCGTTATTCGCGAGGTCACGCGAGCGACGCAGTTCAAGCAACTGATTCGTCAGTCGATTGATTTCGGCCTGCTGCCGCAGCACCTGCGTCTGCGGAACAAGTCCGCTGCGGCGCTGGCCTTCGTAGATCGAGAGAATCTGGCGATTGGTGACGAGTGTCTTTTGCTGCTGTTCGATCTGGTCGTCGAATTGAAGGATCTGGAAATAGGTACTCGACACGTTCGACACCAGTTCGAGATAACCCGCACGCCAGTCGGCTTCGCTCGCGTGGAATTCGGCTTTCTGTGCCTGCACGCCCTTTTCCACTTTGCCCCAGATGTCGATGTCCCAGTTCACCTGCGCCGCGACGTTGTATTGCTTCGCGAAGGTCTGTCCGGTTGTTTTCTGGAAACTCGCGCCGGCGCCGAGGTCCATGGTCGGCAACGCGCCGGCCTTGGCTTCGCCGATCTGCGTGCGCGCGACGTCGATACGCGCAGCCAGTATCTTGATGTCGAAGTTGCCGCCTATGGCTTTGGCAATCAACGAGTCGAGAGCCGGATCGTTAAAGCCTTTCCACCAATCCGGTTCAATGGTGGCCGCCGCGGAAACCGGCGCGCCGCTCTGTCCCGTCCAGGAAGTCTTGCCAGGCGTATCGGGCCGCTTGTAGTCGGGCATGCCGACGTCGACGCAAGCACACAGTGAGGCCGCGCAGATCGTTGCCGCGCACAACCCGCGCAACGCCGCCGTTGTCGAGTGGTTGAAGAAGCGCTGAACCATCTTTGAATCAGGCAACGCTGACACGATTTTCTCCGATGACGCCGACTTCACTGCACAATCCGCGCGCACCATTTAAGTAAAGCATCTCCGACGCCGCTTCACCATCGAAGCGGCGCATGACAAAAGCTCGGGAGATGTGCGGTGAGGAAGTGTCGCGTGAAAAGAACGATTGGGTGCGCGAACTTTTTGAGGACCGCAGCTAGCGGACGCGCCGCTTACGGCATGTAGATGTTGTTGCTCGCGGTCACATGCGGATTGAGGTTGGTCGTCGCGCCCTCAATGAACGCGCCGTTGCTGCCATTGACGCTCTGGATGTTCATCGTCGTGCTGATCAGTTGAGTGGCGTCGACGTTCCTGCTGAAGTTCGGCGCATAGATCGGCGCGAAATTCAGATACGACGGCGGTAACAGGTGGCCGGTGCCGCCGCGCACGGCGCTCATCGCCTTGCTGTCGAGTTGTTCGGTGATGGACAGGTCTTTGATCGTCAGCGTGTTCATGGCAAATCTCCGGAACGGAAGGTCACAGTCTTGCGGTTGGTTTCGAGCAACTTGTCTACTCGAACGTAACTAACGCATGGGCTGTGCCAGTTTCGTTTCCCTATCCAAAGAAATCTATGGAAGTGCCGTGAATAAAGGCTTTGGACAATACGTCGACCGGGCAATACAGCGTGTGACCAGAAAGCATCAGCGTCGATGTGATGGATCGGGGCCAACAGCAGGTGTGAAATGGTTGGCTGCGGCATGACATCGGCGCTAACTAACGTCAACGCGCAATGACCGTGATCTTCTTCGAGTACACCGGTGGGTTGTGCGGAACGTGCATGTCGTCGCCCATCAGCAATTGCAATGTATGTTTGCCGGGCGGCAGTTGAATCATCGTCTCGGTTTCGCCCGCGCCGAAATGCAGGTGATTGCGATCCGAGGGTATCTCCTGGTCCATCGGCGGCAAGTCGGTGTCGATCAGAAGATGATGATGTCCCGTGTTCGGATACTTCACGCCTTTCGGCGCGACGCCCATATAGCGCAAACCGAACCACACGCGAAACGGCTTATTGGCCGTAACCACCTGGCCGTCGTTCGGATAGCCGATATAGGCATGTGCGCCGGAAGGCGACGCCGCCCCAGCCGCCACGGCGAAATCCGCCGCGCCCCATGTCGCCGACGCCACCAGCGCCGCGACTGCAATGAACTTATACATGAAGGTTTCTCCGTCCTGAGCAGGCCGCGATGAACGCGCTAGTCTTTCTGCACGGTGATGGTGATCTTTTTCGAGTACACGGGCGGCGCATGCGGCACGTGATTGTGGTCGCCGAGAATCAGCTGCAACGTGTGCTTGCCTGGCGGCAACTCGATACGCGCGTCGGTCTCGCCCGCGCCGAAGTGCAGGTGATTGCGGTCCGACGGAATCTCCTGATCGAGCGCGGGCAGGTCCGTATCGATCAGCAGATGATGATGCCCGGTGTTGGGAAACGCGACGCCTTTCGGGCACACACCCATATTGCGCAGGCCCATGCGCACCCACAGCTTGCCGCCGTGAATCACGGCGCCGTCGGGCGGCCAGATGATGTACTCCTCCGCACCGGCAGGCGATGCCGTGGAATCCGCGAATGCCGCCACCGGCAAAACCATGCCGACAATCGACACGGCGAGCACCGTCCGCGAAAGCGCACGCAATGCGCACAGCCGCAGCGTGTTTCTTGAACTCGGGTTGGGAACAGCGGGGACGTCGGTTCTTCGCATGGCGCACTCTCCCGAAGAGCGGTCGTGACCATCTCGACTGCGCAAGGCAGCGATGGGTGATTGTGCTTGATCGCGGGCGCGCGCGATGCGCCAGCCGCGTAGTTAAAACGACCGTGCCACGTTGCTTTGTGAATTAGCTTAGGACGTAACTTGCCAAAAAGATACGCCACACTCGTTAACCGTATAGCGCACTCGGTAAAAGTGTTGGTTGTTGCCCGCCATGCGCGTGCTATGGTTGTTGATACGTTGCAACGCGGATGATCGAAAGCGCGTCGATGCTTCGCTTTTCGGGCGGGGGTATCGGCGAATCGCAACGTATTCCAGCGGCAATGCGGTGCGCGAATACCTATGTTCTGTCCGGAACAAACAGGATGCGAAGATGTGGCGAATATTCCTGCTGATGTGGATGGCCGGGGCCATTCTGGTCAATTGCGGCGGTGCATTTGCCGCAACGCCGGGTGAGAGTGCGAGCGTGACAAATTTAGCCGCACCGGCTAATAGCGTGATCGCGCCGTTCGCTCCGCAGCACGACCATGTTGGCGCTTCGCGCATCGCGCTCGTTATCGGCAATGGCGCCTATGGTCCCGATGCGTCGAAAGTCATCGAGCGAAACGCGCCGCGTGATGCTCAAGCGCTGGGCAAGCAATTGCGCGCGCTCGGCTTCGACGTCGTCGTGCTTGCCAATGCAACGCCGCTGCAAATGCGGCGAGCGATTGGCGAATTCCGCGAGCGTCTGCGTGCGGGCGATGTCGGTCTGTTCTATTTCGCCGGTCATGGCATGCGGCTCGGCGGACAAACGCTATTGATTCCTGCCGGTCTCGACGTGCGCTCGCCGGCCTCGCCAATTCGCGAGGGCATCGATCTAGATGACGTGTTGCAGGCAATGCACACGTCGCGCAATGCACCATTGAACATCGCGATTCTGGACACCTGTCTCGACAATCCATTCACGCGCGATGTCACGCAGGCGGCGCCAGCACTGCCGCCGAACACGGTCGTTGCCTATGCAACGGCGCAAGGCGGCTTTGCGGCCGACGGCTACAGCCACGGCATCTATACGCAAGCGTTACTGCGCGCACTCGACGAGAAGCCCACGCAGCCTTTGATGAGCCTGCTCGCGAGCGTCGCTGCGCAAGTAAAAGAGGCGACTGGCGGCGAACAACAACCTTGGGTTGAGTCGTCGTTGCCCGATTCCACCTTAACGACAAGCAACGTAAAGGTTAGGGATACGCGACTCATCGCCAGTAACGAGCATGTCGTCACACTGCACAGCCGAGGCATTCTGCCGAAAGACAGCACCGAGCAATACGAAATCACCTTCTGGAATTCGATCAAGGACAGCAATTACCCCGCCGATTACGAAGCGTATTTGAAGGCCTATCCGAATGGGCGCTTCGCCACGCTCGCGCATGCGCGAATCGATAGGTTGCGGGCGGCGTCGGCGAATGCGCCTGCGCCGAACGCGTCGACACAGCAGGTTGCGCCGTCAGTTGCGCCGCCGCCGACAGCGCGGCCGGCGACACCTGCTGCGCCCACTGCATCGGCGGCGCAAGAGCGCCCGCGTGCCGCTTCCGCACCGCCAGCCGCGAGCACCACTCCACCGCCAGCACCGCCCGCTGCAGCCACCGCGCAAAAGCCTGCAACGCGTGCGCCAGTAGCAGGCGAAAGCCGCGACTGTGCCACGTGTCCGATCATGATCGCGTTGCCCGCAGGCTCGTTCTCGATGGGCAGCAACAGCGACGATCCGTCCGAGAAGCCGGTTCATCACGTGACGATTGGTACGCCGTTCGCTATCGGCAAATACGAAGTGACAGTCGAGCAGTGGAATGCCTGCGTCGCGGCGAATGCATGCCCGAAACTCTCGCCGGAAACGAATGCCAATAAGTCAGCTCCCGCGCGCGACGTGAGTTGGGACGACGCGCAGCAGTACGTGAAGTGGCTCACGCGAACGACGGGCAAACCGTACCGTCTGCCCACGGAAGCCGAGTGGGAATACGCGGTGCGCGGCGGCACGACGAGCGCGTACTGGTGGGGCGATCAGATGCGCAAGGGCAACGCCAATTGCAAGGACTGCGGCGAGCCGTGGCACAAGGAAGGCCCCGAAGCCGCAGGTTCTTTTGCGCCGAATCCGTACGGCCTCTATGACATGAACGGAAGCGTATGGGAATGGACCGCCGACTGCTGGCACAACTCGTATCAGTCAGCGCCCGTCGACGGCCGCGCGTGGGAAAACCCCGGTTGTGACATGCGCGTGATTCGCGGCGGTTCCTGGCGCGAAGGCGGCGGCTACATGCTGAGCGCGACGCGCTTCAAATACAGCGCGGGCGTGCGTCAATCGCAGGATGGTTTCCGCGTAGTCAAAGATCTGAAGTGATCCGCCGCGCCGGCAATTAAACTCATTGCATCAAGCTCCGCAGCACTCGGCTCGCTCGACGAAAACATCATGGCGCATGCGGCTTCGTGGTGATCGGCGCGAAGTCCGCCACGATCCGCTCGCGGCCATACTTCGCGGCTATTTGCGCGAGCCGTGTGTCCAGTGCGCGCAGATAGTCGGCGCGCGATTCGGCTTCCGGGCGCGGCTTGTCGAAGAGCGGCGCGGGCGTGATCAGCAGCACGACCATCTCCGAACCGAACGGCTTTGAAATGACCCAGTCGCCCGCGCTGCCGACCGTCGCCGAATAGTGCGGCGGCGCCTGGTTGTCCTTCGCGCGCGGACTCGGCACCATATGAACGACATTGCCGTCGAGCTGGTAGTAGTCCAGATTCACATACGAGTCGTAGCCGGGCGTGCTCACGTCGACAACCAGTGGATCGCCCTCGTTCAATTGGCCGCTCGGCGGCCGCACCTGCAAGCCCGCGATGTGCCCGGCTTGCCAGTTCTGCGTCCAGTACGGTGCAAGCGCCTTCACGGTGTCGCATTTGTCGTCCGCGACCGGTTCGACGTCGAGCTTTAGCGTGTCCACGCCGGGTAGCGCCGTGAGGCCGTCTTTTAGTCGCGCGACGCCATAGCGTTGCGAAAGATAGCCGCGCACCGTCAGTGTGTGATCCTGCGTCGATGCAGATAACGCCGAGCACGGCACTTGCGCGAGCGTCGGAGCAACCGCTGCGAGTGTCAGTGCGGGCTTGGGTTTGGGTGCAGCAGGCGGGGTGGGGGCTACTACTGCCGCTGAAGCGGTCGCGGATGACGACGTTGCTGTGGTCGGATTCGTTGTTGCTGCACTTGCGGTGCTGGTCGCCGCTGTCGCCGCTGCCTCGCTCGCTTGTGTCGCCGACGACGCCGCTTCCTCCACCCGCCCCTGCGACGTGCCCGTACCCAGTTGCGTTTCGCTATGACGGTTCGGCGCGGAGCGCCACGCATAGACGGCGACCGCCGCCGCGCAAATCACCGCGAAGCCGGCGAGTCCCGCCTTCGCCAATGTCCCCGACTTTTCCGCGCGCGCCTCGTTGTCGAACTCGGCGATGAAGCGCGTGACGCTCGGCATGCGCGTCGCGCGGTCGAAGGAAAGCGCGGCCCGTAATGCACGCCATTGCGTCGCATCGAGATTCGGCGGACGCTGCAGCTTGAATTCGGCATTGCGCGCCTGCGTCGCGGACAAGCGGTCGAACGGATGATGCCCCGTCAGCAACTCATACGTGATACAGCCGAGCGCATAAATATCGTCACGCGGATCGGGCTCGCGATGCTCGATCATCTCCGGGCTCGCATACGCAGGCGTCAACGCGCCGAGGCTGCCTGGATCGAACACGGTTGCATCGCTTTCTTCTTCGGGCCGCTGAAACACGCGGGCAATACCGAAGTCGATGACCTTCACTTCGGCATTCGTCGTGAGAAAAACATTGGCGGGTTTGAAATCGCAATGCACGAAGCCGCGTTCGTGTGCATACGCGAGCGCGCTGCACATGCCGCGCACGATCGGCAGCGCGGCGCGAACCGGCATGCCCTGATAGCCCGGCGTGCGCAGCAACTGGCTGAGCGGCTTGCCCGACAGGTACTCCATCGTCAGATAAACGATGGGGCCGTCGCGATCGAAGTCGTACACCGTGATGATGTTGCGATGCGCGAGCACCTGCGCCTTGCGCGCCTCGCGCTGCAACGCGACGAGCGAATTCGGATTGCCGCGGAACTGAACGTTGAGCACCTTGACGGCAAGGTACGGTTTTCTGTCGGACGCCTCGAGCTTGCGCAGATCGAGCGCCTTATAAACCGTCCCCATTCCGCCGACGCCGAGGCACTCTTCGAGAACGAAGCGGTTATTCAGCGTATCGCCGATACCTTTGATCTGGTCGAAGCCTGCGCCGTTGGGCACGTTCGCGCTACTTGCGGACGCGCCTGTGCGTCCCGCGCCGGCCGGCACCACCGAGGGCATCTCCACCGTGGTCTGTATGCCGGTTTCCTCGCCGCCGGCCACCACATTCGACACGCGCAGTTGCTCGATGCGCCGCCGCACTTCGATATAAAGGTCCTCCGGCAGCGGGGCTTTACGATGCGCGGCGCCAAGCGTCTCCAGCAGCTGCGTCGGACCGAGGCCTTCGGTCACCAACGTGCTGTCGAGTTGAGCGACGAACTCGTCACGCGACAGCTCGCCGTTCTGGAAGTCGTGAATCACACGCGCAAGGCTAGCCATGTTGTGCGAATTGCCGCCGTTGCCGTGAGCCCCGATCGCGTTCGACCAAGGCTCTGCCGGCCGTTAGGAAAGCTGTCGTAACCAGTTACATGTGCCGCTTCGATACTAGCTCCCGGCCTGTTCTTTCGCAAACCAGGATTGCCCCGCGCGATGCGCGGCTCGCGCTTGTCGCGCGTCGTCCAACATAATGCGGCGCGTTGTCGGGTGAATGCCACCACTCGCCTTGCTCGTCGCAGCTTCGACGGATAGGAAAAGACGCGCGGCTTAGCGCTGCAAGCCTTATCCATAAAGGCACCATAACTTTTATTAGGAACCTTGAATAAATCTGGCGCAGGCCGTGCATCCTTGAATCGGGCAGGCAGATTAAAAACAGATTTCCTATACTCATAGTGCGACGAGACCTCAGCACATCTGACGACACCCGCGAGCGCACGCCGGATCATCGCACCGGCCAATCGCTCGACTTTCGCGGCGAACACATCATGGCCAAGCTTCTCATCAACGATCTCGCAGACAACGTCGAACTCGACCGTGAGGCGATGGCCGCCATTGTCGGCGGCGCACGCATTGGGGCGCGGCTCTCGAGCGCCGCGCCGCTCGTGCCGACCGCGACTCGCGTCGTCGAATATCCGCCCGGCTTTCCCGCGGCGCATCAAACCATCGTGAAAGTGGCGGCGACGCGCAATACACGGCGCAGCTAGATTCGCGTTTATCAAGGCAGTACAGCGGCACGCGTCATCGACGCGTGCCGCTTTTGTTGTTGCCGCGACGCGTTTCGGGACGCGTGCGTGTCGCGCGGTGTTCCGCGTACACGCGGCCCAACAGTTCGGGTGCGTTCTGTCTGCTGTGTCCATACATCTGGCCGCTGGTTTTGCATCGTCGCGCTTTGCGATTAAAGGCCGCGCAATGCACATCCTTGCCTGGCCTGGCATCGGCGGACGCGTTGCGGATCGGCTCTTTATCGCGTGCAAATTGGCATATCCCTTGCAGGAACATGAGCGAGCACTCCGCCGTGCTCGCCCATTCACCTCAAGGAGTATCGCCATGAAATCCACCGTCATCATCAAGGACCTGCCTCGCGGCGCCGAGGCCGCCCACGAAGAAGTCACGCTCAGCGCCGAGCAGTTGAAGCTGGTGCGCGGCGGCCGTTCCGTCGTCGTCACCGTCGACGGTGGCGCGCTCGGCCATGTCGACGACTTCTCGATCAACACCGCCATCTTCGAAGGCCGCATCAAAGGCACTTATCTGTAGGACGCTCGAGATGTCCTCAATTGGAAACCGCCGCGCCACGTCATTGCGCTCGTGACGCGGCGGCGTCCATGCGCGCCGCCGCACATCGTCCCTTGCATTCTGTGTCGATCGATATATAATGCGGTTCTATATCGATTGATACAAAACCACCGACGCAGGCGGTAAAGGACACTCATCATGGCGCGACCCCGCGGATTCGACGAGCAAGAGGTGCTCGAAGCAGCAAGCGCAACGTTCTGGCTGAAAGGCTACGAGGCGACGTCCACGCGCGATCTCGTCAAATGCACGGGTCTCACGCAGCCGAGCCTTTACAACGCCTTTGGCGACAAACGCGGGCTGTATCTGCGCGCGCTCGAGCACTACCTGGATCATTCGCTGCGCGAGCGCATCAAGCGCTTTGAAAGCACCATGCCGCCTGCCGATGCCATTACCGGTTTCTTCGAAGAAACCATCGAGCGGTCGGTGTCCGATCCGCACAAGCGCGGCTGCATGCTGGTTAATTCGGCGCTCGAAATTTCATCGGAGGACGAAGCATTTCGTCAGCTCGTCGCAACCGAACTCGCCGAGATCCGCGAGTTCTTTTATCGCTGCCTGGTCGCGGCGCAAAAGAGCGGCGCGATTGCCAAAACCGTTTCCGCCGACGAAACCGCCACTCATCTACTCGCCACCGTGCTAGGCATGCGTGTGCTGGCACGCGTCGATCCGCAGCGTGCCGTGCTGACGAGCGCGGTTGCCGGCGCGCTGAAGCTGCTCGGCTTGCCGGCGCTGCCGGCCAAACACGGCGCGTCAAAGACACGCGTCTAACCTAACGAGCGATCCCTTCGCACTTTCACCGACATCCGGCGCGGCGTCATGCACGTTGGCCGGTAAAGGAACCGTCATGTCCACAGCGCCCTCCTTGTCCTCGTCGAGCTCGACATCGCTCGACGCCCGCGCGCTCTTTGCCACTTTCGCCGGGCTTTCCGGCAGTCTCGTTGCCATCGGCCTCGCGCGCTTTGCGTACACGCCGCTCATTCCGTCTCTGATCCAGGCGCACTGGTTCACGTCGTCGCAAGCAGTCACATTGGGCGCCGCGAATTTCGCGGGCTATCTGATCGGCGCGCTGATCGGCCGTCCGCTTGCGTCCGCGTTATCGAACCGGACCGCGTTGCGCATGCTGATGGCCGTGGTGACCGCGGCGTTCTTCGCGTGTGCGTATCCGCTGTCGATAAGCTGGTTCTTCGTGTGGCGTTTGCTGTCGGGGATCTCCGGCGGCGCCATCATGGTTTTGGTGGCGACCTCGATTCTTCCGCATATTCCCGCAGCGCGCCGTGGCTTTGTCAGCGGCATGATCTTTCTCGGACTCGGGCTCGGCATTGCTGCGTCCGGTACGCTGATTCCCGAGCTGTTGCACTTCGGCCTGCAAACCACATGGCTCGGCCTCGGCGCTGTTGCACTCGTATTGACAGTAGTGAGCTGGTTCGGCTGGCCGTCGACGAATCCGCCTGCTGCCGCCGCGGCGCCCGCTCATCATCATGGCGCGCAGACCAGCACGCTCGCGCTTCGCGTGCTGTACGCGCAATACGCCGCGAACGCACTCGGACTCGTGCCGGCGATGATTCTTCTCGTCGATTACGTGGCGCGCGGTCTGGGCCGAGGCGCGGCAATCGGCGCGAACTATTGGGTGTTGTACGGGCTCGCCGCCATCGCGGGGCCGCTGATCGCGGGCAACGTTGCGCATCGTATCGGTTACGGCAAGGCTTATCGCGTGGCTTTGTTGCTGCAGGCAGTGGCCGTCGCGATGATCGCGCTTTCCGGCAATGCGTGGGTGCTGACACTATCGACCGTTATTCTCGGAGTCTTCACGCCCGGCATCGTGCCGCTCGCGCTCGGTCGCATTCATGAACTCGTGCCGCACGATCACACGGAACAGCGCGCGTCATGGAGCCGCGCGACGACAGCGTTCGCTCTCTTCCAGGCGCTCGGCGGGTATGGCTACTCGTATCTGTTCTCGCATTCACACAACAACTATGCGTTGATCTTCATGTGTGGCGCCGCGGCGCTTGGCGTCGCGTTCATCGCTGATCTGATTGTTTCGCGCATCAGAACCGCGGGTTCTTTAGCGGCGTGACACCGTGTATGTTCCGCGTTGGGCACATGCCTTGCTCCTCAAAGGTGACGATGCTGTCCGGTCCGTCTTCTCTTTGCGCGCTCACTATGTAAGTGCGCAAAGCCGCGGACAGGAGAGCTTCATCAACCAAGCGGAGGTCATACATGTTGGGAACTATTCTTCTGGTTGTGCTGATTCTTCTTCTCCTTGGCGCGTTGCCGACCTGGCCGCATAGCCGTTCGTGGGGCTATGGGCCGACGGGTGGTCTTGGCGTCGTGCTGATCGTCGTGATCGTGCTGCTTGTCGCCGGCGTGATATAGCGATTGCGGTGACACGTTCACATCAGTAAGTCAAACGCAGGCCCGGCCGCCGGATTGCGATGCAGTGAACTGCTCGCAGATCCGGCGGCCTCGCTACATCTGAAGCTAGACGAATGCGCTTTTCAGCGCCGAGGAATTGCGATGGAAAAGTTACTCGCCAATCAGTTTGCGTTGGTCACGGGCGCGAGCTCCGGCATTGGCTATGGCGTTGCGCGAGCGCTTGCGGATGCGGGCGCGTCCGTCGCGCTGAACTATCACTCGCATGCGGAATCGGCGGAGAAGCTCGCTGACGAGATCAACCAGTCGGGTGGCACCGCGTTCGCAGTTAAAGCCGACGTATCGAATCCGGCCGATGTCGATGCGATGTTCGACGCGTGCCGCGCGCGCTTCGGCACACTGGACATCGTCGTCGCGAATTCGGGTTTGCAGAGGGACAGCGCTATTGCCGATATGTCGATGGAAGAATGGCAAACCGTGCTGGGCACCAATTTGACGGGACAGTTTCTCACTGCGCAAGCCGCTGTCAAAGAGTTCCGGCGACGCGGGCCGACCTCCGCATCCAAAGCACTCGGCAAGATCATTTGCATGAGTTCGGTGCACGAAGTCATTCCGTGGGCCGGGCATGTGAACTACGCTGCGTCGAAAGGCGGGATTCAGATGTTCATGAAATCGCTCGCACAGGAAGTCGCGCCCGAGCGCATTCGCGTCAACTCGATTGCGCCCGGCGCGATTCGCACGAAGATCAATCGCGACGCGTGGGAGACTCGCGCGGCAGAGCAAAAGCTACTGCAATTGATTCCTTATGGCCGCGTGGGTGAAGTCGAAGACATCGGCAAGGCGGCCGTGTGGCTCGCATCGGATGAAAGCGACTACGTTGTGGGCACAACGTTATTTGTCGACGGCGGCATGACGCTCTATCCTGGGTTCATCGACAACGGCTAGACGGTGGTGCGGCTTTGACAGACTGATCGCACGAATCCGCGGACACCTCAGGCACGGCCCATGCTGAATGCTCTCCGTATTCCAACTCGATACGAAAGGAGATACATCATGCCTTACCTACTCGGCTGGCTTCTCGGTGTTCCGGTGATCGTGCTGGTCATTCTGTACCTCATCTTCCATTGATCATTCGAAACACGCTCCGTGGCGCGGCCCTTCGGTGGCCGCGCGTCTCTTTCATGTAGTGCAATACATGCGTTCGGGCCCGAGCGAGCGTTCGCTGCGACGGGGTAGCGTCGCGGTTTCCGCTCAGGCTGCTTCGGTAAAAGCAGTGTCATACCGGTAGCGGCTTGTGGCCGCGCGTGGACGCCATAAGATCGGCGATCCGGACGGTTCTCCCGGGCGCGAATGCACCCTAAAAATATACCGGGACGCTCGCTGGATAGGCTTCCTAAAGCGGTGTGCCACGCGGCGACTAACGGAACGTTCTTCCGATAGAATCACGTCTGAACGAACAATCTTCCGAGTCAGCCCATGAACAGCCGGACCCGCGAGCTGGACAATCAGGACCGCAGAATCCTCCGCGCATTGCAAAAGAACGCACGCGTGAGCAATGCGGAACTCGCCGAACTCGTCGGCATGTCGACCACGGCATGCTGGAACCGCACACGCCAACTCGAAACCGAAGGCTACATTCGCGGCTACGTCGCGCTGCTCGATCAGCAGAAGCTCGGCTTGGCGGATATTGTTCTGCTCGAAGTCACGCTCGATCGACACGACGACGACGCGCTCGCGCGTTTCGGCGCGGAACTCGCGACACTCACCGAAGTACTCGAGGCGTATCTCGTCTCCGGCGATTACGACTATCTGGTCAAGGTGGCTGTGGACGGCACGGCGGGTTATGAGCGCTTCCTGCGCGAGAAGCTGTACAAGATCGCGGGCATTCGTCATAGCCGCTCGATGTTCGCGCTGCGCTGCATGAAGAGCATTCCGTCTGTGCAGGTTTAATGCGCGCTGACGAGTCGTTGCGAGCGCTTCCTGCCGTTGTCCGGAGGCGCCGGGCGGGGCTGACCGTTAGTTGCGTCATGGGCGCAATGACAGACGCCGCAAAACGGTCTCAACAGTGGGTTTGCTACGAAGCAAGCGGCGTCGACGACCACGCGACGCATGCCGCGTAGCCGCGCGGCGCGGCTATCCATTGCGCGGCGATCGCACGCATATCATCGGGAATCGGGCCGCGCAGCGTCACGCGCTGGCCCTCGCGCGGCAGCACGCTCAAATGCTGCAACCCGCGCGCGATGCCCGCGCCTGTCGTTTTGACGAGCGCTTCCTTGGCGGTCCATGCATCGTAGAACGCGGCCATTTGCGCGGAACGATCAAGGCGCTCGGTCCACGCCGCCTCGTGCGGATCAAGCGTCAACGTGACGATGGAGCGCCAATCGAACGTATCGCTGCACTGCTCTATATCGACACCCACGCGCCGCGCCGACGACATCGCGATCAAGCCACATGCGCCCGCGTGCGACACGTTGAAGTCGAATGCCGTCGAATCTGCGAGACGCGGTCGCCCGTTTGCATCGACCGTAAAGCGCAGAGCGTGCGCATCGGCGTCAATACGTTCTGCAAGCAACTCGCGCAACGCAGCGCGCGTTGTGGCGAAGCGCAGCGCGTCTTCGGCGCGGCGGAAGCTGCGTGCTCTCGCGCGCTCGTCGTCGGAAAGCGATGCAAAGGACGCGGCGTCGAGCGACGTGTCGAATGACAGATCGACACGCCACAACGACAGGTCATGCGGGCCTTCATGCTGCAGCGGAACGGGGGCGATAATGGCGGACATCGCAAGAGTCGAGGCGCAATGGAATTACCGCGACTCTACACGATGGTCCTTTTATAAAGCACCGCGCCGTTAAACCCGTCTGGATTCCTTCGGCACGCCGAGCAGCAATGCAATCCCGCTTGTGAACAGCAACACGGTCAGCAGATAAAGCGCGTTGTCCATGCTGCCGGTATGCGTCTTGATCTGCCCGATCACCCACGGGCTCACAATGCCGCTCGTAATGCCGATGCTGCTGATCAGCGCAATGCCGCCCGCCGCCGCGGTGCCCGACAGATAGCTCGCCGGCACCGTCCAGAAGATCGGCAACGCGGCGAAAATGAGCACGGCGGCGAGCGAGAGAATCGCGAGCATCGCAGGAAAACTGCTTAAATGCAGGGTCAAAAGCGAAAGCGCGATGCCGCCGCCGATCGTGCATACCGCGAAATGCCGGCGCCGTTCTCCGCGCCGATCGGAATGGCGAGCAATCAGAATCAGCCCGACCGCGCCGACTGCATTTGGAATGACACTGTACAGACTGATCGCAAGAACATCGCGAATGCCGAAGTCGCGGATCATCAACGGCATCCAGAAATTGAGCGTCAACGACGCGCACGTCAGCGAGAAATAGATGAACGCGAACAGATAGACGCGCGGATTACGCAGCGCCTGCGTGAACGAGCGCGATGAATGCGATGCGTGCGACGGCTGCGATAAAGCCGCGCGGTCCTCGTCGCGTTGCGCGATCAATTGCGCTTTCTCATCAGCGGTGAGCCATTGCGCGTGCTGCGGACCGTCGACGAGATAAACCGCGGCGATGAGACCGAGGATAAGCGCGGGCGCCCCTTCGATGATGAACATCCACTGCCAGCCGAACAGGCCGAGCACGCCGCCCATATCGCGCATGATCCAGCCCGACACGAGCCCGCCGAGCACGCCCGCGACCGCCACGCCGGCGAAAAATATCGACAGCACCGCCGCACGCCGCCGCGCCGGATACCAGTACGTCAGATACAGCACGATGCCGGGAAAGAAGCCCGCCTCGAACACGCCGAGCATGAAGCGAAGCACATAGAAATGCGCGGGCGTCGACACCATCATCATGCCGACCGACGCCACGCCCCACAGCAACATGATTCGCGTGAACGTGCGGCGCGCGCCGAACTTCGCAAGCAGCAGGTTGCTTGGCACTTCGCACAGTACATAGCCGATGTAAAACACAGCGGCGCCGAGTCCGTACATTGCGTCGCTGAACCCGAGGTCGTGCTTCATCTGCAACTGCGCGAAGCCGATGTTGATGCGGTCCAGAAACGACACGACGTAGCAAAGAAACAAAAATGGAATGATGCGCAGCGATACCTTGCGGTATAGCAGATCGTCGTGCGCAGCGGCGCTTGAACCAGGCTCGAGCGCTGGCGAGAGGGACTGACTCATCGGTTATCTCCAGACATGAGGCGTGATGGGTCCAACGGACCCGCGGGTCCGGCGTCTTGATGCGCCGCGTTGTGGTTGTCGCTGAGGTGCGCGTGCGGCGGCTCAGGCCGCCAGCGGATGAACTTCGCCGCCTTCCGGCGACACGTCCGCCACGCCTTCGCGCGCGTGCCGGATTGCTTCGAGCAGCGTCGCGTGATCGCCGATATGGTTCGCGAGCAGCAGAATGAGTTGCGCATTCGCCGACTGACTGCGCGCATCGTCGAGGCCGCGATGCATGTCGATCAACGCCTCGTAAAAGTCATCGGGACGCGCGAGGTTCGGTTGCGTGATCAGTGCCATGATGTGTCTCCGGATTCTATTTTTTTGCTGCGAACGCGGGGCGTTCTTTCAGGCTGTGCCTTGCACGCACAACGCGCGCTTTAACGCATGCTCCACAGCGAGCGGTTCGAGTTGCCGCCAACGTGCGCACACATGCTGGTCCGGCCGGATCAGATAGAACGTGCCGGGTCGCGCGTCGTAGCGCGCGCTCGCGAGACCCTCGGCGTCGCGCAGAATCGTCGCATCTGCTATTGCTGCCGGCGGCGTTTCGCTGCGCGCGATCACCACGAGCTTCAACGGAATAGTGCTTGTACGAAGCGCTTTCAGCGCAGTTTCGGTCGCGGCGTCGATGCCTTGATCGCCGCAAAAAAGCACGCCTGTGAATTGCTGACCGAGATGCTGAAGCAGCCACGTCGATTCGCCGGCCGCGTGCACGGGTGCATCGACACACGAGGCGCCCGGCACCATGAGGCCCTCGAAGCTGTCGCTATCCGGCGTATTCAGCGGCGAATCGCTCAACACCGCCGGCACCGACAGGCGACCGCTATTCGTCAGTTGCCGCGCAAACGGATGGTGACGCGCGAGCTTCAGCACGGCATCTCGAAACACGCGGCTAACCGGGCTCTTCGGCGTGATGAAGTCAGTAGAACGCGTGGAGTTGCGGATGTTTTCGTCGGCGGCAAACTCGCGCTCGCTGGCATACGTGTCGAGCAACGCATCCGATGCGTTGCCCTCCAATACCATTGCCAGTTTCCATGCGAGGTTCTCCGCATCCTGCACGCCGCTATTCGCACCGCGTGCGCCGAACGGCGAGACGCCGTGTGCGGAATCGCCCGCGAACAGCACGTTGCCGTGCCGGAAGCGTTCCATGCGCAAACACGAAAACGTATAGACGCTAACCCATTCCAGTTCGAACTTTGCATCCGGTCCGAGCAAGGCACGCACACGCGGAATCACGCGCTCGGGCGTTTTCTCAAGCACCGGATCGGCGTCCCATCCAAGCTGAAAGTCGATTCGCCACACGTTATCCGGCTGACGATGCAGCAACACCGATTGGTTCGGATGGAATGGCGGATCGAACCAGAACCAGCGCTCGGTCGGAAAGTCCGCTTCCATCTTCACGTCGGCGATCAGGAAGCGGTCCTTGAACGTCACGCCTTTACTATCGAGTCCCATCAGATTGCGGATCGGACTGCGCGAACCGTCGGCGGCGACGACATACCGGCCACGCAACGCATATTGCCCGTCGGGCGTTTCCACCGTCAGCGTAACCGACGCGTCGCGCGCGCCTGGCGTTCCGCACTGCTCGATACCGACCACCTTGCTTTTCCAGCGAATCTCGATGTTTGGCATTTGCTGCGCGCGTTCGAGCAGAAAGCCTTCGACGTAGTACTGCTGCAAATTGATAAACGCCGGACGATGATGACCTGCTTCGGGCTGCAGATTGAACGAGTAGACGAGTTCATCCTTGAGGAACACTTTGCCGACATTCCAGCTAATGCCCTTGTCCACCATTCGCTGCCCGCATCCGAGGCGATCGAAAATATCGAGTGAGCGCTTCGAGAAGCAGATCGCGCGCGAACCCGTGGACAACGAGCAGTCGTCGTCCACGAGTATGACGGGCACGCCCTGCTGCGCGATGTCGATTGCGGTGGCAAGACCCACCGGCCCCGCACCGACCACGATCACCGGATAGACCGTCTGCTCCGCGCCGTGGCGCGCGTCCTGTTCGCGGCACGGCTGATATTCGAACGACAGCGTCTGGTAGTTGATGCTCATGTTGTGTCTCCGTCCTGCTCCGCTTTGCTGTGCTGCGCTTGCCTGTTCTTTTGTATGCGATGCCGTCAGGCTTGCAGCGCGTCCCACATTTCCTTGTCGCGCTGCGCGGTCCAGATGCGCGGATGCGTGATGCCGCTTGCTTCGTCGAAAGCGCGCGAAACGTCGAACGGCAAGCAATGTTCGTAGATGAACACGTGGCCGAATTTCGGGTCCATCGCCTTGCGCGTGTGCGCCATCGCGGCCTTCAGATCGAGCTTCTGCTCGACCGCTTCACGGCCTTGCTGCAGCAACGTCGTCACGAAATCCTTCGTGTAATCGAGACCTTTGTTGACGTCTTCCGGCGTGGTCAGCGCGGGGCCGCGGCCCGGCACGAGCTTCTCGGCATTGAGCGCGCGCAGTGCTTCGAGCGTCGCCGGCCATTGTTGGAGCTGCGCGTCGCCGCAATAGCACGCCGCGTCGTATTCGACGAGATCGCCGGAAAACAGCACCTTTTGCGACGGCAGCCACACGACCGTATCGCCCTTCGTATGACCCGCGCCGAGATGCGCGATGCGCACTTCGAGCTTGCCGAGGAACAGCGTCATTTCCTTTTCGAAGACGAGCGTCGGCCACGTGAGGCCCGGCACCGTTTCGACGCCGGCAAAAAGACGCGGAAAGCGTTCGATCTCCGACTTCATGTCCGCTTCGCCGCGCTCGACGATCATCTCGTACGTGCCCCGGCTCGCGATGATTTCCTGCGCGCCTTCCTCGAAATACGCCGACGCGCCGAGCACGCGCACCGCGTGATAGTGCGAGAGCACGACGTATTTGATCGGCTTGTCGGTGACGCTGCGAATCTTCGCGATGAGGTCTTGCGCCATGGCCGGCGTGGCGGTCGTGTCGACGATCAGCACGCCGTCGTCGCCGATGATCACGCCCGAGTTCGGATCGCCTTCGGCCGTGTAGGCGTAGGCGTTCTCGGACAACTTCGTCCACGTGACTTTCTTGACTTCCAGATCGGCCTGCGATGCAAATGCCTTTGCCATGCTCGTCTCCCTCAAAAGTTGGATATGAGGCGAGACGGCCGGCTGCGCGCTGCGGCGCGGGCTGGCGGTATTGAAGGTTGTCTCGCCCCGTTTTTGACTCTGTGACTGCGCCGGTATGTCGGGGTGATTGCATCTTATGGCCGCGCCTGTTTATTTGTCAATAGCGAAATGTATCGCTATACGCAAATCACCAAACGCCTAACATTGAAGCGTGGACGGTGACAGTTCGCAGTCGCGGTTCGGTTAACATGGACCCTTTTTACGGACGAGCGCAGGCGTGAGCAAAGCAGCGAAAGCGGCCCCCGGCAAAGGCGCGAGCGGTACTGAAATAGCGGAAGGCGGCAAGACGCAGCGCGGCATTCAGAGCGTCGAAGTCGGCGGCCGGCTGCTGCTCGCGCTCGCGCAGGCGCGCATGCCGCTCGCGCTGTCGGACCTCGCCATCGCCGCCGATCTGGCGCCCGGACAGGCCCATGCTTATCTCGTGAGCCTAAGCCGGCTTGGTCTCGTCAAGCGCGACGAGTTGTCGGGCCGTTATGAGCCCGGCCCGCTGTCGCTGCGGCTGGGTCTATTGCATCTGGAAAATCAGCCGGCGTTTCGCGCCGCCGTGCCGCGCGTGGCGGCGCTCGCCGAAGCAATCGGCTTTAGCGTCGCGATCTGTATCGCCGGGCCGCAGGGGCCGACCATCGTTCGCTATGAACATGGGGGCTTTCCGCTGCATGTGAATCTGCATGTCGGCACGGTCATGTCGCTGCCGGCGACGTCGACGGGACGCGTGTTCTGCGCATACCTGCCGCGCGAAACGCTCGACGCGATGTGGGCGAATCAGTCGGGCGCCGACCAAAGCGCGACGGCCGCGCCGCGCGACGCCGCGTTCCAGACGTCGCTCGAGAAGATTCGCGCGCGCGGCCTCGAAAGCAGTGTCGATGCGCCGAGTCCTGGCATCAGCAGCCTGAGCGCGCCCGTGTTCGATCCGGACGGGCGACTCGCGCTGGCGCTGACGGTGATCGGCTCGACGGGCTCGATCGACGTGGCCGCCGATGGCCGCATCGCCCGCGCGTTGCTCGGCGCGGCTCGCGAGATCGGCGCCGAGCTTGCCGCCCAACCCTCACTGCTTGCATTGTCCGCATCGTGACCGCTCGTACTGACAACCCTTCTTCCACGCCGCTTTCCGCGCCTGCTTCCACGGCTGTTTCCACGGATACAAAGCCGCAGCGCGGCATCCAGTCGCTCGACAGCACCGGCGAACTGCTGGCCGCGCTCGTCGCGGCGGCGCGGCCGCTGACCTTGCGCGACCTCGCCGCCGCAGCCGGCATGCCGCCGGCGAAAGCGTTTCCGCATCTGGTGAGCCTGCTCAAGACCGGCTTGCTGAGCCGCGGCGCGTCCGGCTGTTTCGAAGCCGGGCCGCTTGCGCTGGAGCTTGGCTTGATCGGCCTGCAGCGTCTTTCGCCGACGCGCGAGGCCGAGCCCGAAGTGGTCGAACTGGCGGCATCGACGGGAATGAGCGTCGCCATGGCGGTGCTCGGTCCGCTCGGACCGACGGTCGTGCGGCTGGAGGAATCGCCGCGTCCCTTGCATGTGAGCTTGCGGGTGGGCACGGTGATGTCGCTGGTGAATACGGCGATCGGGCGCGTTTTCGCCGCCCATGTCGCCGACGACGTGCGTGCCGGGCTGCTCGCGCAGGATCACTTGCGGCTCGCAGGAGCGAACGAGGCCGATGTTTTCGCCGGCAAAAGCGCGCCGCCCACGCTGAACGCAAGCTATGCGCAGCGTCTCGCGCAGATTCGGGCCGACGGAATCGATACCGCGCTGAGCCGGCCCGTGCCGGGCATCGACACGCTCGCGGCGCCCGTGTTCGACCACACGGGCAGCATTTGCCTCGTGCTCGCGCTGATGGGACCGAGCGGCAGCTTCGACAGCGCCGCGGCGGCCGGCCCGGCGCAGACGCTGCGTGCGGCGACGCTGCGGTTGTCGCGGCGGTTTGGCTGGATGGGCTGAATCAAGGGTTCCTGCGCGGCGTCGGCCGCGTCGTCGGCGGCTTCGGCCCGGTAATCGTTTTTTTCGAAAACCGTCGATTTGTAATCGTTTCGGCAGAGAAATAATCGAAACGATGCGGACGGCCGGGGCCAGAATAAGCGTTTTTTTGGAAAAAGCCCTGTTTGTAATCGTTTTGAACGTGGAATAATCGAAACTGATGCAGACGACCTGCTTCCCGCCATCTCAAGCGCACCCGGATCGACCCCATGCCGCACATCGGATATCAATGGCTGGCCAACACGTACGGCGTCGTACCGGTCCACCCGTTCGCCGTTCAGAGCGAAATCGGCCGCACGCGCTCGAGCGCCACCGACGGCGACATCAGCCGCGAGATCTATCCCGCCGCCTATCGCCCCGTTTCGAGCCTGACCGATCATCTGACATTCGCCTTCCGCCACGAAGGCATCCATCTGGAATTCCTCGCGCGGCTGTTCGCGCTGAAGTCCGTACGTGGCGAACTGGAAGCGTGGATCGCAAGAGAACCGACCGGCGCGTATGCGCGCCGCGCGTGCTTTTTCTACGAATGGCTGCGCCCCGAGCGTCTTGATGCGCAAGGCGCATCGCGAGGCAATTACGTCGATGCGCTGAACCCCGACGAGTTCGTCGTGGGCACGACCGTCAACAACTCGCGCTGGCGCGTGCGGGACAATCTGCCGGGCAATCGCGACTTCTGCCCGGTGATCCGGCGCGCGGAGTCGGTGCGGCGCGCCGAAACGTACGACCTTGCGTCGCCACTGGCCGAACTCGAAGCCGATTACGGCGTGGATCTCATCATGCGCAGTGCCGTCTGGCTGACGGTGAAGGAGAGCCGCGCGAGTTTTCTCATTGAGCATGAACAGGACAAGGAGGACCGCATCCGCCGCTTTGCCGCGGTCATGGAAAGCGAGTGCGGCCGGCATGCCAATCCGTTCGATGCCGAGACGCTCGTTGCCCTGCAACGCGGCATCCTCGGGGAGTCGGCGTTGCGCTATGGCATTCGCCGCTCGCCGGTCTATGTGGGACACGTCGCGCGCTATGAGCCGGTGGTCGATTACATTGCTCCGCATTGGCAGCAGGTCGAAGCAATGCTCGCGGGCTTGGGCCAGTTCCTTCAACGCACGCAAGGCGCTGCGCCGATTGTTCGCGCGGCGGCGGCATCGTTCGGCTTTGTCTATGTGCATCCGATGGCCGACGGCAACGGCCGCATCTCGCGCTTTCTGATCAACGACGTATTGCGCCGCGATGGAGCCGTGCCCGCGCCGATCATCCTGCCTGTGTCCGCGACGATCACACAAAGCACGCGCGATCGCGCCGCTTACGACAAGGTGCTCGAACGGTTTTCGCGCCCGCTGATGAAGCACTACGCGGATCAGTACACGTTCGGGAAAACGGAAACGGCCGACGACGGCGTCGAGTTCAACCTGCACTTTCGCGCCTACGACGACGCGTTGCCCGCGTGGCGCTACCCCGATCTCACCGCGCACGTCAGCTATCTCGCGAATGTCATCGACGTGACGCTGCGCCACGAGATGCGCAACGAAGCGCGCTTTCTGCATGCGAACGACACGGCGCGGCGTGCGATCAAAAATTTCCTGGAAGCACCGGACAACGATCTCGACAGCATCATTCGCAGCGTCCGGCAAAACGGCAACAGCATTTCCAACAGCTTGCGCAAACGCTATCCGCTTCTCGATGAGCGGCCGAATCTGGCCGCGCAAATCGTCAATGCGATCACCGAAGCTTTCGCCGAAGAGAACATTCCCTAATCGCCCGTTTGCGGTTCATGCGACGACAACCTCGCCTTCGCATGCCGCATCTTCTCCAGCGTCTTCGGACCCGCTTTGAGTGCGACGCCGATCGCGAGCGCGTCCATGATGCAAAGATGCACGAGGCGCGATACGCCAGGCGTATTCGGATCGATTGGACTCGGCACGCGCAGCAGCAGCGCAATATCCACGAGCCATGCAAGCCGCGAGCCGACATTGGTCAGCGCGATCGTCGTCGCGCCGCGTTCCTTGGCAATCTGAATGCTCTCGTTCACCTCGACGCTGCGGCCCGAATGCGAAATGGCAAAGGCGACGTCGCCGGGCTCCATCATCCCGGCGTAGAGGCGCTGCAAGTGCGCGTCGGTAAACGCAGTGGACGCGATGTCGAGCCGTAGGAACCGCAACGCCGCATCTTGCGCGACGAGACCGGACCCTGAGCCGACGCCGAAAAAGAACACGCGCCGCGCGCTGGACAGCGCTGCAATCGCGCTTTCGACCACCGCCGGATCGAGCGCGCCGCGCGCGTGCGTGATGCCGTCGACGGCGGCTTCGCCTACCTTGTCCATCAGCGTCTGCACGTCGTCGCTGCGCGCAATGGCCGCCGACGAATACGGCATTCCGCCCGCCACGCTCTGCGCCAGTTGCATCTTGAAGTCGCGCAGACCATGCGCGCCGATCGCGCGGCAAAAACGCGTGACCGAAGGCTCGGAGACATCGGCGCGCTGCGCGAGTTCGGTGATGCTCGCGCGCATCGCGAAGTCCACGTCGTTCAGCACCATGTCCGCGACCTTGCGTTCTGCGGGCCGCAAACTGGCGAGTGCGCTGCGGATATGGGGAATCAAGTTCGGTGCGGACACCCGGTGTTCCTTAAGGGTTAAATGAATCCGCGTCGCTCGCAGCTTCAATCGGCAACACGCGGCTCAAACCAGTCTGCGTCCACTCTCCGTATCGAACAGATGAATATGAGCAGCCGGCAAGCGCAACGCGACGCGCTCGCCGGGCTCAACCTTCGAGCGTTGACGCGTCGTCACGCACCACGTGTTGCCGCCTATTTTCCCGTACAAATGCGTCTCGGCGCCAGTCGGTTCGACCACCTCGACTTCCATGATTGCGTCGGGCGTCTGCGTGATCGTCTCGATGTGTTCGGGCCGCACGCCCAACGTGACCCTCGCGCCGACACTCGCCGACAGCGGCGCGCCTTCGAGCACGACCTCGCCACCGTCCGCGAGTTTCAGCGCAAGTCCCTGCGAGTGATCCACTACGATGCCTTCGGCGAAATTCATCGACGGCGAGCCAAGAAAGCTCGCGACGAAAAGATTGGCCGGGAGGTCGTACAGTTCGAGCGGACGCCCGATCTGTTCGATCCGCCCCGCGTTCATCACGACGATGCGGTCGGCCATCGTCATGGCTTCGATCTGATCGTGCGTAACGTAAATCACCGTGTTTTTCAGGCGCTGATGCAGTGCCTTGATCTCCGTGCGCATTTGCACGCGCAGCTTCGCGTCGAGATTGGACAGCGGCTCGTCGAACAGAAACAGCGACGGCTCGCGCACCACCGCGCGGCCCATCGCGACACGCTGACGTTGACCGCCCGACAACGCGCGCGGCAAGCGGTCGAGGTAGCCGCCGAGATTGAGCATCTTCGCCGCGGCCTCGATGCGCGGCTTGAAATTCGCCGGCGACTCTTTACGAATGCGCGGCCCGAACGCGATGTTCTCGTAGACCGAAAGATGCGGATACAGCGCGTAGCTTTGAAACACCATCGAGATATTGCGCTGCTGCGGCGCGAGATGGTTCGCACGCGTTCCGCCGATCATCAAATCGCCGCCGCTGATTTCCTCGAGCCCGGCCACCATCCGCATCAGCGTGCTCTTGCCGCAGCCCGACGGGCCGACGAGCACGACAAACTCACCGTCGTCGATATGAAGGTCGATGCCGTGCACCACCTGCGTGTCGCCGTAGCGTTTGAAGATGCCGCTCAGTTGCACTGCTGCCATGCTGTCCTCGTCGTCTGCAGGTTTCGCTCAAAGCGATTCGAGCGTCAGTTCTTGCGCCATCAGCCGGTTGCCTGCCATCAAGCCACCGTCGACGGGCAGCGCGACGCCGGTAATCACGCGCGCCATAGGCGACGCGAGAAACAGCACGGCATCGGCGATGTCGTCAGGCGTGGCGAAATCGCGCAACGGATACCACTTTTTCAAATCTTCGAAGACCTGCGGGTTCTTGTCGACGCGCGCCTGCCATGCCGGCGTCTTCACCGTGCCCGGACATACGATGTTCGCGCGAATGCCATAGCGGCCCAGTTCGAGCGCGAGCGCCTTCGTGTAACTGATCAAGCCCGCTTTGGCCGCGCTATACGCGGGATGCCCGAGCGCGGCCATGCCATTCACCGAGCCGATCAACACCAACGCGCCCTGCTCGCGCTCGATCATCGACGCGCGCACGGCTTCGACCGTGTTGTATGTGCCGTTCAGGTTCAGATGAATGTCGCGCTGCCAGCTTGCGGCGTCGGTGGTGGCGAGCGTGAGGCCCTCGGCTGCGCCCGCGTTGGCGACCAGCACGTCGACAGGTCCGCACTCGGCCACCGCCGCGGCGACGGCTTGTTGCACCGCGGCGGCGTCGCCGAGATCGACGGCAAGCGGCGTGACCTGCGTTTCACCGAGTTGCTTCGCCAGGCGATCGAGCGCGGCCCCGTCGATGTCGAGCGCCAGCACCGTGTCGCCTTCCTCCACGAAACGCTTGCACAACACGCTGCCGATGCCGCCGCAAGCGCCCGTCACTAATACGACTCGATTCATTTTGCCCTCGCTTTTCCGCACGCCCGGCACTTCGCAGACCGCGTAAATTTCTTACAGCGCGACGCACCGCACAAGCCGCTTCGTCCCGGATATTGGGTAACGGGCGCGCAGCCTGCATCGAGAATATCCCTGTTTTACAGGCATCTTATGCACAAACGCGGGCCAGAAAAAATATCGCAGACCCTACGTGACAACGCATTTTTAGCCGTGTAGGATTTTTTCAAACAATTCAACCCACAGCAGCCGGCGACGGCAGCGGACCTATGAGGAGAGAGAGATGTCGTTGCATGCCCGTGCTTCCCTCGCGCTTGGCAAAGTCGCCGTGGCGCTCGCGTTTGCAGGTATTGCCGTATCGGCTCAGGCCGACACGGTTCGCGTGACCGTCGCGCATTACAGCGACGCAACCGCGCCGTACTTCGAAAAGATGGCTCGCAATTTCGAAAAGGCCAATCCCGGCACCACCATCAAGATCGAAGACGTGAACTGGGACACGTTGCAACAGAAACTGCAAACGGACATCTCCGGCAACGCGAACGCCGACCTCGCGATTGTCGGCACGCGCTGGCTGCTCGACTTCGTGAAGGACGACGTGGCCGAACCGCTCGACGGCTATATGGACGCCAACTTCAAGGGACGTTTTATCGGTCCGTTCCTGGCACCTGGCGAAATCAACGGCAAGGTGTACGGTTTGCCGATCGCCGCGTCCGCACGCGCGCTGTACTACAACAAGGATCTGCTCGCGAAAGCCGGCTATCCGGACGGCCCGAAAACATGGAACGACGTGATTGAAGCGTCGAAGAAACTGAAGGCGCAAGGCATTGCCGGCTTCGGTCTGCAAGGCAAGGAAATCGAAACGGACGTCTATTTTTACTATGCGCTGTGGACGAACGGCGGCGAAGTAGTCGGCAAGGACAACAAGGCGGCGTTCAACTCGGCGGCGGGCGTCAAGGCGGCCACGCTGTATAAATCGCTGATCGATCAGGGTCTGACGCAACCGGGCGTTACCGGTTACAGCCGCGAAGACGTACAGAACCTCTTCAAGCAAGGCCGCGTGGCGATGATGATTTCGGCGCCGTTCCTCGCGAAGCAGATCAAGAAGGAAGCGCCTAACCTGAAGTACGGCATCGATCCGATTCCGATGGGCACCACGCACGCCACTTACGCAGTCACGGACTCGATCGTGATGTTCAAGAACTCGAAGGTGAAGAAGTCCGCGTGGAAGTTCCTCGACTATCTGTTCACCAAAGAACCGCGCGTCGAGTTCACGACGACCGAAGGTTTCCTGCCGACCACCAAGGCGGAATCGTCCGACCCGGCGTTCAATGATCCGGATACCAAAGCATTTGTCGCCTTGCTGCCCACTGCGCGTTTTGCACCGACCGTGACCGGTTGGGAAGACACCGCGAAGGCCGTGACCGACGCGATGCAGTCCATCTACCTGGGCAAGGCCAAGCCCGCCGATGCGCTGAATGCGGCGGCTACGCAAGCCAACAAGTCGCTCGGCCATTGATCGGGGCGACGCTCTGACGTCGCGGTAAGCCGTCACTATCCGGCCCATTCCGACGCGCCCGCATGCTTCATGCGGGCGCGTCTCACGATCGAGCATGTATGAGCCGTTCCGCCTCTTCGCGTCTGCAAGCGCCGTGGTTACTGATTGCACCGAGCCTGGTGCTGGCGCTTTTTATCATCAGCTATCCGATTTTCAACATCGTGTGGCAATCGCTGCATGAAGTATCGCGTTTCGGGGCGATTCGCGACTTCACGGGCTTGCAGAACTTCTATTCGATCTTCAGCGACCCGACGTTTCTGGCGGCCGCGCGCCGCACGATCGTGTGGACCGTGTTCGTGGTGGGCGGCACAGTCGCCATTTCGGTGCCTGTTGCACTGGTGCTGAATCAGGACTTCTATGGGCGCGGCGTCGCGCGAACCATCGTCATGCTGCCGTGGTCGGTTTCCCTCACCATGACCGCGGTTGTCTGGCGCTGGGCGTTTAACGACGACTACGGCATGGTCAATGTCACGCTGCAACGCCTCGGCTTGATCGGCGGCCCGATTCATTGGCTCGCGACTCCGGAACTCGCGTTTCCCGTGGAAATCGCGGTGGGCATTCTCGTGTCGATTCCATTCACGGTGACGATTCTGCTCGGCGGATTGTCCTCTGTGCCCGGCGACATTTACGAAGCGGCGCGCATCGACGGCGCGAGCGCGTGGCAACAGTTTCGCAAGCTGACGCTGCCGTTGATGCGGCCGTTCATCAACATGACCATTCTGTTGAACGTGATCTACGTGTTCAACTCGTTCCCGATCATCTGGGTCATGACGCAAGGCGGCCCGGATAACAGCACGCATATTCTCGTCACGTATCTGTACGAACTCGGCTTCAGGCTCGGACGACCGGGCGAGGCCGCGGCCGTGTCGCTGATCATGCTCGTCATGCTGTTCGTTTTCTCGATGGCGTATTTGCGCATGCAGCCGGCGAAAGAAGGAGAACCGTCATGACGCTCAGCACGAAAACGAAACGCTCCCTGTGGTGCTGGCTCGCGTTGTCGCCGCTGGTGATCGTGGTGCTGTTCCCGTTTGCGGTGATGCTCTTCACCGCACTCAAACCTGCTTCGGAGATTTTCGTTTATCCCGCGCGCTGGTTGCCGGTGCATTGGCAGTGGAGCAACTTCGCCGATATGTGGCAAGCGGCCAATTTCGGCGTGGCGCTGCGCAATAGTGCGGTTATCAGCTTGCTGTCGACATTGCTGGCACTCGCGGTGAGCTTGCCCGCCGCTTACGCCTTGGCGCGCTTCCCGTTCCGTGGACGCGGACCGTATCGCCAGTTCCTGCTCGTCACGCAGATGCTGTCGCCTATCCTGCTGGTCGTCGGGCTATTCCGGCTTGCCGCCATGATCCCTTATGGCGACGGCAATCTCGTCGATTCGAAAATCGGCGTGATCGTTTCGTATGCGGCGTTCAATATTGCGTTCGCCGTATGGATGCTCTCTTCGTATTTTCAAACGGTGCCGCGCGATCTCGAGGAAGCGGCGTGGCTGGAAGGATGTGGACGAACGCGGGCGGTTTTCAAAGTGTTTTTACCGCTTGCCGTGCCGGCAATTGTCGTCACCGCGATCTTCACGTTCATCAACGCGTGGAATGAATTCGCCGTTGTGTATACGCTAATCCGCTCGCCGGAAAACAAAACACTCACGGTGCAGGTCACCGACATGGTCGCCGGCAAGTATGTGGTCCAGTGGCATCTCGTGATGGCCGCGACGCTGTGCGCAACACTACCGGTTTCGGTCGTGTTTGCGTGGTTGCAGCGGTATCTGGTGAAGGGCCTGGCTTTGGGGGCGGTGAAGTAGTACGTTTTTGCGGACCGCGCCGAGGTTTGCAATCTTCGGCGCGGTCATGGTGATGCTGGTGGCCATGGCGGTCAGCGCGTGTTCCGCTGAACCCGCTTGCCGTTATTCCTTGTGCTTATTCCGCGCCGCGCACAATGCGCAGATCGCGTTCTACTGCGTCGCCCAAAGCGTCGAGCGCTTTCTTGTAGTCG
Organism: Paraburkholderia sp. RCC_158; assembly: GCF_041355255.1. Taxonomy (NCBI): domain Bacteria; kingdom Pseudomonadati; phylum Pseudomonadota; class Betaproteobacteria; order Burkholderiales; family Burkholderiaceae; genus Paraburkholderia; species Paraburkholderia sp. RCC_158. The sequence continues at coordinate 686,030 of NZ_JBFUPM010000001.1, forward strand.
TCGCGTGAATACGCTGCGACTGCATCTTCATACGACGGAAACTCGATCACCACCGTCCGCTCCTTCAAGCCCTGCTCATGAACTTCGTCCGCGACGCCGCGCACGAGGAACTTGCCGCCCGCAGCCGCTACTGCCGGCCCGGCCAACTGACCGTAGGCGGCCAGCTTCGACGGATCGTTGATCTTGCGATACGTGGTGACCCAATACCCCTTGCTCATTTGACGCTCCTCGTTAGTGACGGTCATGAATGCAGGAGCGTAACAGAGAACGCCCCGGAGAATACGTGGCGGCCAGTCATGGCCCTATGGCGCAAAGGACTATCGGCGCGGCGGGCCGATCCGAATGTTTGCCCTGCGAATCGCGCCACATGTCCGAAAAAGATGGCCCAAAAAGTTGAACCACGGCGCATGACAAACGGCCAACTTGTATGGAAACTCTTCCCTGCGATCCACGCGACGTGTCGATGGCTGGCCGCTCGTGTTTGAAACGCAGCGACCGCTGTGCGCGGTAAGGCAACGAGTCGTCGTTTATCATGAACCTGTGCCTTTCGATGAAGATTCAGTTTTAGATATGACCAATACCGGAAAGACGTTGATCATCGGCCTTGTGCTGGCTGACCTGGTGATCTGCGCCTATTTGCTCTATCCGCGCGAGGAAAAGAAGTCGGCTGCCGCGCCCGAGGCCGCGCTGACCGCGCCCGAGATTACCGATTCGCGACCTGCCGAGACCCACGTGATTGCGGGCAGCATTGCTCGCCCGGCGTCGCCGGAGACATCGGCGAAGGCCAACAGCAACGCGCCTGGCGGCACGAAGGTGAGCCGCATGGACGTGCGGCCGTCGCCGGCTCCGACCCCGACCGTTGCGCCGCAGCCTGCGCTGCCGGCGGCACCGGCGTTGCAGGGCGTTCCGAACACCAGCGTCGCGAACGTGCCCGCGGCAGACATGCAAACGCAGGCGCTACTCCCACAGGTTCAGCAACCGACGCAGCCGATACAGCAGCAACCGGTGCAAGCGCAGCAGCAGATGCAACCACAACAACCGCAACACGCAAACAACACCAGATCGAAAACCGCGCAGCGCGGTGCCGAAGATTCGCGTGGTCATGATGACCTGCGCCGCCGCGGTTCAAGCGACGTTGGTGCGTTGATGACGGAACTGCTCGTGCGCGAGTCGGCGAAACTCGATCCGTCATTGCCCCCGCCGCCGCCGACCGCTCCGGTCGAACTCAATCGCCGCAGTTCGAACCCGGTCGCGGACGCGATGACCGATCAACTGGTCAAGGAGTCGGCACGAGTTGCGCCCGCGTCCGGCGCGCAAAAGCAGCCGGGCACGCAGTAGACGCGGAGCGCGTTGTGCGCTCGCGCGTCTGGATGGAATCGGCAGATATGCGTTCTCCCGATTCCATCCACTCGCGCCCACACGCATCGAGCGCCACCACGACTCCGCAATACCGCAACGGCGAACTGCCCACATGCCAGTGGTTATCGCCGCGCTACCGCTTACGCAGCCGCATCATCGACAATCGGTTCGCGAGCCATGAACCAGTAGAACAGCGCCGCGCACCCCGCAATCGCGCCGCCTGAAATAAACGCCAGCGCATACGAGCCGGTGCGGTCGACAATAAATCCCGCGACGACCGGCGAAAACGCGCCGCCGAAATAACCGCCGAAGTTCTGGATCGCGCTGACGGAGGCGATCATCGACGAAGGCGCGATGTCCGCCGCGAGCGCCCACGCGGAACCCACCACGGCCGCAATGAACGCCAGCCCGACGGTGAAGAGTGCAAGCGTCACGTTCAACGTATGGCTAAACGGCAACGCAATCGCGCATACAGCGGCGCCCACCGCGCAGCATGCAATCAACAGACGCTTTGCGGCAATCGGCGAAGCGATCTCGCGGTCGACCATCTTCTTCGCCAGATAGCCGATGGCAATCTCGCCCAGCGCGCCGCCTGCCCACGGAATACCCGCATACACGCCAAGCTGTGCGAACGAAATATGAAAGCGGTCGAGTAGATAGAGCGGCAAGAACACGAGGAAAATATTCCACAGCCAGATCGTGCAGAAGTAGCCGAGAATCATGCCCCACACGCTGCGTCGCGCGAATAGCGAACGCCACCGCAGCGATGAATTGGCGAGTGAGCGTTCGTGCCCGCCGCCGCCCGCCTCGATGTACTCGCGCTCATCCTTCGAAAGACGCTTGCTGTCCACGGGGTTGCGATACAACATCAGGAACAGCAACGCGAAGGCAACACCCACCGCGCCTGTCACATGAAAGAGCGAGCGCCAGCCGAATGCGACCATCAACGCGACGAGTACAGCCGGTGCAATGGCCGGTCCCCATTTCGAAGACGAGTCCCACACGCCCGTCGCGAATCCGCGCTCCTTCGCGGGAAACCATGCAGCGGTAATTTTCGCGGATGTCGGCCAGCACGGCGCCTCGCCGACCGCGAGCAACGCGCGCATCACCAGTAGCCCCGAAATGGAACCGACCACGCCAGTGAGCCATGTCGCGACGCTCCACCAGATCATCGCGAGTGCATAGGCGCGCTTTGCGCCAAAGCGGTCGATCACCCAGCCGGCCGGCAATTGCATGACCGCATACGTCCACGCAAACACACTGCCGAGCAGGCCGATTTGCGTGCGAGTCAGTCCGAGTTCGGCAATCATGCCCGGCGCCGCAATCGAAAGACTCGCGCGGTCCATGTAGTTGATAATCCCGCCGATCAGCAGCCAGATAAGCACATGCCAGCGGAAATTGAGGCGAGCGGGCCGCACCGCGGCGGCCGTGAGCGAACCAGTGGGCTTGTCCAAAATCGTGTCTCCGTCCAGATGGCCATCAACGTTGATAAAGGCCATTCGTCGTTGTCGATATGCATCGTGCCGCAGAGCGCGGCACTTGTATGCAGGTGCTGAAGGACAAGTGTACGGATGCAGGCGCGAGAGCTCCAATGTCGAAACCGCATGCCGTGATAGCGTTTTCGTTATTGCCGCAGTTCGCGGCGCACTAAACTAGCGGGCGGCGCATGCACCGATTCATCGTTGAATACCCATTGGAGACCAAGTGAAATTCGACACGACAACTGTCCGGCTGATCCTTGCCATTGCGGAAGAAGGCAGCATCTCGCGCGCCGCGGACAAGCTGAACCTGGCAGTCGCGGCGGCATCGCGGCGCGTGTCGGATCTCGAAGAGCAACTCGGCGCGAAGCTCTTCCAACGCGTGCCGCATGGCGCGCAAATCACCGAGTCCGGCGCGAAGCTGCTCGAGTACGTTCGGCAGATCGACAACCTGATTGACCGCATGGAAGGCGATGCACAGGCCCTCAATCATGGGCTCGAAGGGCGCATCATCATCGGTGCGCCGAAGGCGGTCGTCATTCAGTTTCTGGCGCGTGAAATCGCCGGGATTCAGCGCAAGTATCCGCGCATCGCGCTGAAAATCGTCGAGGAAAACAGCAAGATCGTGCAGCAACTGCTGCGCGACAAAGTGATCGATGTCGGCATCTACGAGAAGAAAAGCGGCTTTCTCGATCTGGACAAATGCGCGTATCGAGAAGATCGCCTCGTGCTGGTTTATAGCCGCGCGCATTTTGAATTCGGCAATGGACCAGTGGGCATCGACGACATTCTCGATCTTCCCATTGTGAGCCTCGGCAAGGGCTCGGCCGTGCTGTCCGCCGTGGAGCGCGCGTATCGCAGCCGCGGCCGGCTGTTTCCGGACAACCTGACCGTCAACGGCTTCGACACCATGCTCGCGATGGTGCGTCACGGCCTCGGCGTCGGCTTCATGCCGCCCGATGTGTTGCAGAGCTTTCATCCCGAGGCATCGCTCGCATCGGTCGAACTCGACGGAGACTGGTCGCGGCGCAGTTACGTGCTGTCCTGCGTCGAGGGGCACGCGCAGGAGCAAACGCTGCGCAACGTCGTCGCGGAGTTGCTGGCGGGTGCCTAGCAGTCTAGCGGTCTAGCTGGAGCACACACGCGCGACGGTTTCGCGATCCGCGAAACCAGCCATGACGTAGCGATTCTTGCGGCAACGCTTCCGCCCGGCGACAGTGGAGTCACAACATGACTCACCGACCGAGGAGGAAGCCCGACATGACGCAATCAACGCATCTACCGCTGCAAGGCATACGCGTGCTCGACGTGAGCCAGGTCATGGCGGGGCCGTTCGCCTGCATGATGCTGGCCGACCTCGGCGCGGACGTCATCAAGGTCGAGCCGCCCGAGGGCGACCAGACGCGCAGTTCGATGGGCTTCAAGATGAAAGGCCCCGACAGCATGGGTTTTCTCAACCTCAACCGCAATAAGCGCTCCGTCACGCTCGATCTGAAAAGCGACGAAGGGCGCGAGATGTTCTACAAGCTCGCGAAAACCGCGGACGTCATCGTCGAGAACTATCGGCCGGGCGTCGTGCAGCGGTTGCGGATCGATTACGAGTCGATCAAGGCGATCAATCCGAAGATCGTCTACGTGAGCATTTCCGGCTTCGGGCAAAGCGGGCCGTGGGCGTCGCGGCCCGGCTTCGATCTGATGGCGCAGGCCATGTCGGGCGTGATGAGCGTGACGGGCTACAAAGGCGGCAAGCCCGTGAAAGCCGGCGTTCCGGTCGCGGATATCGGCTGTGCGATGTTCGCGGTGTTCGGTCTGCTGTCGGCGTATATCGGCGCGCAGCGAAGCGGTGAAGGCCAGCATATCGACGCGTCGCTGTTCGATTCGATCATGGCCTTCTCGATCTGGGACATGTCCGACTATTGGGGCACCGGCGTGCCGCCGACACCGCTCGGCACGAGCAACAAGATGAGCGCACCCTATCAGGCCGTGAAGGCGCGCGACGGTTACTTCGTGATGGGCGCAACCAACCAGAAGCTATGGACCCGGCTGTGCGAAACGCTGGATCGGCGCGATCTGATCAATCACGCGGATTACGCGAGCGTGTCGCTGCGACTGAAAAATCGCGAGGCGATGATCGAAGTGCTGGAACAGGAGTTCGGCAAGCGCGACAGCAGCGAATGGGTCGATCTGCTGCTCGCGGCCGGCATCCCCGCAGGACCAATTCTTTCGTATCCCGAAGCATTTGCAAGCGCGCACGCACAGCATCGCAACATGTGCATGGAGATCGATCACCCGAACGAGGGCAAGGTCAAGAACATCGGCTTTCCGGTCAAACTGCTTGGCACGCCGCCGACCGTGCGCCGCCATCCGCCGCTGCTCGGCGAGCACAACGACGAGATCTTCGCCGAAATCAACGGAGCCGCGTCATGAGCGAACCGGTTCGTCTGACCGTTCACGCTTCGGGCGCGGCGGAAATCCTCATAGACAGACCCGAGCGGCACAACGCGATGACGCTCGACATGTACGAGTCGCTGCTTGCACTCGTGGCGCAATGCGAAGCGAACGACGACGTGCACTGCATTCTGCTGCGCGGCGCGGGCGGCAAGTCGTTCATTTCCGGCACGGACATCGGCTATTTCAAGGACTTCCGCGACGGCCGCGATGGGCTCGCATACGAAGCGTTCGTCGAGCGCGTGATCGACACTGTCGAGCGAATTACCATGCCGACCATTGCGGTGATAGACGGCTGGGCGGTGGGCGGCGGTCTCGCGCTCGCGACGGCCTGCGATTTTCGCGTGTGCACCGACGCTTCGCGCTTCGGCGCACCGATTGCGAAGACGTTGTCGAACACGCTGTCGTCGCGCAATATCGCGCGGCTTCAGGCAGCCTTCGGCACACCGCGCGTGAAGAAGATGCTGATGCTCGCAGACTATCTGAGCGCCGAAGAAGCGCTCGCGTGCGGATACGTGCACGAAATCTGCGGGCGAGACGCATTGCAGGAAGCGGCGCACTCGCTCGCGCAACGTTTGATTGCGCTTTCGCCCGTCACGCAGCACGCGGTGAAAGAAAGCCTGCGCCGCATCGTGATCGATCAGCGGCTCGACGACGAGGATCTGATCGAAAGCGTGTACGGCAGCAGCCGTTTCAGGGAAGCGGTCGCGGCGTTCACGTCGAAGTCATGACGGCGTAGCCGCAGTCGCGATACCTTTGCATAAGAGACTCGCTCGAGGCGCCGCAACAGCGGCGCTTTTTTTATGCCTTTGTTTCGCACGAGCGTCCACCGCGGCGGGCACGTGGCGTCACGCCAGGGTTTTCATCGACAAAAATTCCTGTTGCCAAACTTTTTGATGTCGTAGTATCCGCATTGACAACATATGTTGTCGCTTATGCCGACGGAACACCGCATGTTGTAGACACAACGCGTGTTCATCGTCAATCAATGCGGAGAAAATCATGGTACGTCGCGTCTTCCTCATGTCCGTCGTTGCGGCCGCGCTATTCGGCAGCGCGCTCGCCCGCGCAGACACCAAAGAACTCGTGGTCGGCACGGACACGTCGTTCATGCCGTTCGAATTCAAGCAGGGCGACAAGTACGTCGGCTTCGACCTGGACCTGTGGGCCGAAATCGCGAAAGACCTGGGCTGGAAATACAAGGTCCAGCCGATGGATTTCAGCGGCCTCATTCCCGCGTTGCAGACGCAAAATATCGACGTCGCGCTGTCGGGCATGACGATCAAGGAGGAGCGCAGGAAAGCCATCGACTTCTCCGACCCGTACTACGACAGCGGCCTCGCCGCGATGGTCCAAAGCGGCAACACGAGCATCCGGTCCATCGACGATCTGAACGGCAAGGTGATCGCGGCGAAAACAGGCACGGCCACTATCGACTGGATCAAGGCGCATCTGAAGCCGAAGGAAATCCGCCAGTTCCCGAACATCGACCAGGCGTACCTCGCGCTCGAAGCGGGCCGCGTCGACGCCGCGATGCACGACACGCCCAACGTGCTGTATTTCGCGAGCACGGCCGGTAAAGGCAAGGTCAAGGTCGCCGGCACGCCGGTGAGCGGCGACAAGTACGGCATCGGCTTTCCGAAGGGCAGTCCGCTCGTTGCGAGCGTCAACGCGGAACTCGCGAAGATGAAGGCCGACGGCCGCTATGCGACGCTCTACAAGAAGTGGTTCGGCTCCGAGCCGCCCAAATCGTAATCGTTGCGACGTCCCGTGCGGCAGTTCCCGCCGCGCGGCAGACGCACACCTAAGGAGCGGTTCGTGGAATTCGATTGGACAGTTATCTGGAGTGCGCTTCCAGATCTGATAGACGGCGTGGAGCTGACTGTATTCATCGCCTTCGTGGGCTTGATCGGCGGCTTTATCGTCGGTGTCGTGGCGGGCACGTGCCGCGCCTACGGCCCGCTTGCGCTAAACGTGATTGCGCAGGTTTACGTCGAACTGATACGCGGCACACCGATTGTGGTTCAGGTGATGTTTCTCTACTTCGCGTTGCCGTTGCTTGCGCATTTGCGAATCGACGGGCTGACCGCCGCCATCATCGCCATTACGGTGAATTCGGGCGCCTATCTTGCCGAGGTGGTGCGCGGAGCCTTGCTGTCGATCCCGAAGGGCTTGATGGAAGCAGGCCTCGCGATGGGACTCTCGACGCCGCGCGTGCTGATGAAGATCATCGGGCCGCTCGCATTTCGACGCCTGATTCCGCCATTGGGCAATCAGTGCATCGTCAGCTTGAAGGACACGTCGCTGTTTATCGTGATCGGCGTCGGGGAACTGACGCGCAAGGGTCAGGAGATCATCGCCGGCAACTTTCGCGCGGTGGAAATCTGGTCCGCCGTCGCGGTCATTTATCTGGTCCTGACCGGTGTCATGACGCTGTCGCTGCGCGTCGTCGAAAGAAGGATGCGAATTCTATGAGCATGATCGAATTTCAGCGCGTCTCAAAGAGCTTCGGCCATCTGCCGGTGCTCAACAACATCGATCTTCGCATCGAGAGTTCGGAAGTCGTGGTGGTCGTCGGGCCGTCGGGCTCGGGCAAGTCGACCATGCTCCGCTGCATTAACGCACTCGAAAAAATCAGCGGCGGCGAACTGCTCGTGGACGGCCTGAGCGTGAAAGGCAATGCGTCGGACATCCGCGCGATCCGTCTGGAAGCGGGCATGGTGTTTCAGCAGTTCAACCTGTTCCCGCAAATGACCGCGCTCGAAAACGTGATGTTCGGCCCGATTCAGGTGCGCGGCGCATCGCGAGCCGAAGCGCGCGATCAGGCAATGGCGCTGCTCGACAAGGTCGGGCTCGAATCGCGCGCGAATCACTATCCGTCCGAGTTGTCCGGCGGACAGCAGCAGCGCGTCGCAATTGCGCGCGCGCTGGCGATCAGGCCGAAGCTAATGCTGTTCGACGAGCCGACTTCGGCACTCGATCCCGAGCTTCGTCATGAAGTGCTGAAGGTCATGCAGGATCTCGCGACGGAGGGCATGACGATGATTGTCGTCACGCACGAGATCGGCTTCGCCAAGCGTGTCGGTACGCGCCTGTTGTTCATGGACAACGGCGGCATCGCGGAAGATGGCGCGCCGGGCGAGCTGATCGACAACCCGCCCACGCCGCGCTTGAAGGACTTTTTGAAGCACGTCGGCTGAAAAAGCCCGGCCTCGATTCACCGAAGCAAGCGCCGCTCGCGCGGCGCACCAGGCTTTCGCGGCCTTCACCGCACTACGTTACCACGTGCTGCTTAATCGTAGTGGCGATGCTTATGACGCTTCTTGCCCGAACGATAACCGCGCGAATAGTCGTCGGAATACGAGTTCGAGCGCGAGATGTTGCCGCCGAGCGCCGCGCCCGCGCCGCCACCCAGGGCTGCGCCGACGAGGCCGCCGCCACGGCCGCCCATTGCATTGCCGGCCGCCGTGCCGGCGCCGCCGCCCAGCGCGCCGCCGACGATCGCACCCGTGCGCTCACGGCGGTTCGACGTCACCGCGCCGCCCGCGCCGCCGCCCACGGCGCCGCCGATCACGGCACCCGTGCTGCCACCGACCGCGCCGCCCAGTGCCGCACCCGCAACGCCACCGAGCGCGCCGCCCAGCGCATTGTTCATGTCGCCGGCCACAGCCGACAAGGACGCCGCGCTCGCAAGCGCCGCGACAGCCACAATCTGGAGGATTTTTCTGGACATAAAAGGTCTTTGGTTTTTATGAGACGGCGCCGAGTATAACCGGTGACATGAAAGCCCTCTGTAACCACTGCACGGCTTACCGGTAAGACGTGTAACAAATGATGTAGCGCCGTCATTTTTACCTTTTTACTGTCCGCTGGCCTCAGCGCTTGCGCTTCTTTTTTAGCTCGATCGTTTCGAACAATTCGTAGTTGGCGGTCGGCGTCTGATCGGCGCCGGGCGCATGGTAGTAGTTCATCGTGATCGTCGTCTCGCCGCCCGCGTGACCCGGATCGTGATCGAACACGGCGATGCCGTAGCCCGTGCCCGTATCGCGTTGCGCGGACCAGATCGCATCTTCGACGGCATCGGCGCTCGCACGAACGAAGGTGCCCGCGGCCGTGCCCGGCACCGGACGATTCGGCCGCGTGAAGATGCGCGCTTGCGGCAGTCCGGTGCCTGCATCGACGCCATAGACGTCGAGCGGCGCGCTCGTGCCGCCGCCGCCGAGAATCAGGTGGATCGTGCCCTGGCTCGTATCGAACGTGGACGCGCCCGCAGAGATCGCCGACATCACCGGCTTTGGCTGCAAGGTATCGACCGGATGGCCCGTGGCGATGTCGGTGCCTTGTGATGATTGCAGCCGCGCACGGGGTAGCTGCGCTCGTAGTCGTGATCGTGGCCGCACAGCACGAGGTCCACGCCGTAGCGGTCGAAGAGCGGCAGCCACGCCTCCCGAATGCCTTTGTCGGAACCGTTGCCTGTCTTCGACGAACTCAGCGCGTCCTGGTGCATCTGCACGACGATCCAGTCGATGTCGTGATCGTCGGCCGCGTGGCGCAGTGTCTTTTCGAGCCAGCGCGTCTGTTCGCCATCGCTGTAGCCTCGCACATAAAACGAGGTGCCTGGCTGGATCGGCGGATTGCCGGTGCTTGCGGCCGGCACAAGCGGGGCCGGTCCGGCGACGAAGGCGGCGGCGTCCTGATAGACGACGTCGTCGGCATCGAGCGAAATGAACAGCACCGAGCTTACGCGGAAGCTGTACCAGCGGCCCTGAAAACGCGTGTGATTGTCGGGCAGCGCATAACGCGCGAGATACGACGCGAAGCCTTGCTCGCCGTTATGGAACTCGATTTCATGGTTGCCGGGGCACGGCATCCACGGACGATTCGCCGCCGAGTTCTGGCAGTTGTTGCCGAAGTCGCGCCACACTTGCGGCTGTTGCGTCGGGTTCAGGTTCGCATAGCACAGGTCGCCGTTGAGCAGATGAAACAGCGGCTGAAAGCGCTCGACGGCCTGCACCGCGAAGCGGCTTTGCGGCGACGACAGCACCCAGCCGGTGTTCGGCGTCGCGAGATCGCCATAGCTCGTGAAGCGGAAGGGCGCGCGGCCGCGCGGCGCGGTGCGGAAGCTGCCGGTGAAAGGCTGCGCGGCATTGTTGTCGTTCTCGGCCGTGACCTCGTATTCATAGCTCGTGTCGGGCTTCAGGTCGCGCAGGCGTGCGTGATAGTTGAACACGACGTCGCCGTTCAGGCCGTCGGTGTAAGTGGTCTGCACGCCATGCACGATGTGCTTCGCGTCGCCGATGCGGCCAATGCGCAGATGCGGCTTCACGGCAGCCGCGAGCGACGCCCACGACACGGTGACGTCGCTCGAAGGATCGTTGCCCCACGTCAGATGGATCTGCTCGGGCGTGCCGTCCGGCGTGCTGCTCGCGGCGCGTGCCGTCGACAGCGCGTTGGCCGCGCCGGCAAGACCCGATGCGCCCGCGAACTTCAGAAACCCGCGACGCGAAACGATGGATGCGCCTTGATCGGCTGGCGAGGCATTAGCGTTCTTTGTATTCGACATGTCTGTGTTTGTGGGTAGGAAGGACTGGCGGCTTTGACCAGTGATCCTAGTCGCGAAACGGTGACAGTTGAATGAAAAGAGCTAACCGCTAATGAGCAAGCGACGGGCAAATGACGCGCAAGCGGCTAACGCTTTGGCGGCTGCGGACTATTCGCGGGATTGGTGTCGAACTTCGAAACGCTTTCAATGCCGCGCGGGCTGTCTACGCCGGCGAGTTTCAATAGTTCGTTCTCCATCGCATCGGCGATCTGCTTGTCGTAGATCTGCTCGCCCTTCACATAGACCGTGAACGATCGCAGGTACTTTGCTTTCTTCTCCGGATTCCGGATCGTTTCGCGCGTCCACTGATAAAGCGAGTACTTCTCGGTGCCGAGCCGCTCGGCCTCGCTCACGTAGTCCGCGAATGCGTCGTACTGGCATTTCAGCGTCGCATCATGCCGACGCAAGATCCGTTGCAGTTCCGCGTGCGCCGCGCCCGAACGGGCGGTGCGCAGCGCATCGGCAAGTTCCGGCGATACGGTAAGCCGTAGCTGGAATTTCAAGGTCGAATCCACATTTGCCTCGCCGTTCGCTGTTGGATAAGAACCCTCGCGTTTGCAATACAGGCCGTGGCTCAGGACTGGTTCACGGAGCGCACGGACTGCACGGGCAGCTTGTCGTCGATACGCGCGATCTCACAGCCTTGCACCGGCCTGCCGAGCAGGAAGCCTTGCGCATGCGTGCAGCCGGAGCGCCGCACGAAATCGAGCTGCTCCTGCGTTTCGATGCCTTCGGCCGTGGTCGGCATGCCGATCTCGCGCGCCAATGCGACGATCCCTCGCACCACTGCCGCGGATTCGCGCCGATGCACTGACTCCTTCACGAACGAGCTGTCGATTTTGAGCTTGTCGAACGTGAAGCGCACGAGTGTCGACATGGTCGAGAAGCCGGTGCCGAAATCGTCGAGCGCAAGACCGATGCCCAATGCACGCAGCCGCGAGATGTTGCGCCGGGTCACGACGTCGTCGTTCAGCAGCACGGTCTCCGTCACTTCGATGTTCAGGCGCTCGGGCGGAAGCCGCGTCTTGCGAAGCACGCCCGCCACGATCGACGCAAATGCCTCCTCGCGCAATTGCACCGGCGACACGTTGACCGCGACCGGCACCTTGTCGCGCCACATGACCGCTTCCTTGCACGACTGCAGCAACGCCCACTCGCCGAGCGCGAGGATCAGCCCGGTACGTTCGGCAGTCGGAATGAAAGCGGACGGCGAGAGCTCGCCGCGCGTCGGATGCGTCCAGCGAATCAGCGCTTCGCGGCCCGTCACTTCGCCGCTCGCGAGGTCCAGGATCGGCTGATACTCCATGCGCAGTCCGATGAACGTGCGCAACGCGCCTTCCAGGTCGCTGCGCAACAGGCTCAGGCTTTCGTCGGAGACATGTTCGTGTGCGTCGAAAATCAGATAAGCGCTCTTGCCGCTGCGCTTGACCGCGTACAGCGCACGGTCGGCGCAAATCAGCAATTGCGGTCCCGTGCACGCGTGCTCGGGATACAGCGCCACACCCACGCTCGCGCCGATATGCACGAGCGCTTCCGTCAGTACGAAGGGGCGCGCCAGCGTCTTGACGATGCTGTCCGCGATGAGCCGCACATCGCGGGACGGCTCGGGCGCTTCCGAGATCACCACGAACTCGTCGCCGGCCAGGCGTCCGACGATGTCGGTGGCCGGCATCACTTCACGCAGGCGAACCGCGGCTTCCTGAAGAATCTGATCGCCCGCGGCATGGCCGAGACTGTCGTTGATCGCCTTGAAGCCGTCGAGGTCGATCAATAGAACAGCGAACAATCCGTCGCGTTGCGACGCGCTGACCGCCGTGCGCTCGAACAGCAGTTCGTTGATGCGCGCACGATTCGGCAAGCCGGTGAGGCTGTCGTGATGCGCGAGCCGCTGACTGCTTTCGCGCGCGAGCAGCAGCGCCACCGTATCGCGATTACTGCGCAGCGCAACCGTGAGAAAGCCGGCGGCGCAGAACGGCGCCTGAAACAGAAGCACGAGTTTTCCGGAGCCCGGCGACAGCGCCGCGCCGACGCCCAGCAAACCGATGATGAAGACGATCTGCAGCATCACGAGCCGCGGCGTGGCCGCATTGCGTCCCGCGAGTCCGCCGACAACGCCGACCGCGCAAACATTGCCAAGCAGAAAGAGCGTTGCGTCTCCGCTGATGTTGCACAGCAAAGCGCCCAGGCCAAACAACGCGCTCCACAGAACGCTTGCAAACAGGAAGGCGGCGGTAGGTGTCGGCAGACCCAGCGCGCTGCGGCGGCGGCACGACCAGATGAGCGCGAGCCGCACAATCAGCAGCGCGACGACGGCGCCCGTCCACGTCGCATACAGCAAGCTCGGGTGCAGATAGTAAGCGGTCGCGCAGACGCTGATTTCGCAAATGGATGCGAAGACGATGGACGCGGTGCGTGTGAAAAGATTGGCGAGAAGTATCTGGCGGTTCTCCGCGCTCAGATTCTGAGCCGAAGACACGAGCCACCGGAAAAATGGAGACCTTGGTTCGCTAAAAGCCATGACCCGCGCATTTTTAGTGGTTAGTGGTTCGAAACCGGCAGCGTGCGTACCGATTATCACGTAAACGTTCGGCAAAAGGTTAATTCCGCCAAATAGTGGCGCGAATCCGCTTTCCCACTTGCTGGGTATATGCCCGACAGAAAACGGCTTGGTAGGCCCTTTACGGAGACCCGTATCGACGAGATTCTCTATTTCGGCCTTTCGTAAGGTTAACCCCGATTTAAACGCAAACCAACAAAAGGGAAATTCTGTCTGCTGCGTGTAATAAAAGTGCAACCCAATCGATGCCATCGTCAAGCTGCGGTTTGACGGTCGCATCGCGCGCGCCTGAAAGGAGAACAATTTGGTCCTGGAACTGGAGCAAGTCAGTGTCGTTTCTGGCGGGCAACCGTATCTGTACGGCGTGGATTTGCGTCTTGTGCCAGGCGCTATCAATGTGCTGCTGGGTCCGACCCAGGCGGGAAAGACCACGCTGATGCGCGTGATGGCGGGACTGGACAGGCCGAACGCGGGCCGCGTGCTGGTCGACGGCCAGGACGTGACAGGCGTCAGCGTGCGCCAGCGCAATCTGGCGATGGTCTATCAGCAGTTCATCAATTATCCGGCGATGACCGTGTTCCAGAACATCGCGTCGCCGCTCCAGTTGCAGAAGACCGATTCGGCGGAAATTCGCCGGCGCGTGCTCGAGGTCGCGGGGAAACTGCATATCGAGCATCTGCTCGAGCGGCGGCCGAGCGAACTGTCGGGTGGTCAACAGCAGCGCTGCGCACTCGCGCGTGCGCTCGTGAAGCGCACGTCGCTCGTGCTGCTCGACGAACCTCTCGTGAATCTCGACTACAAGCTGCGCGAGGAATTGCGCATGGAGTTGACCACGCTTTTCGCGGACGGCAAGACGACCGTGGTCTATGCCACCACCGAACCGCTCGAAGCGCTGCTGCTCGGCGGCTATACCGCGATCATCGATAAAGGCCGCGTGCTGCAATTCGGTCCGACGCTCGACGTCTACAACGCGCCGGTCAACGTCGATGCAGCAGCCGTCTTCAACGATCCGCCGATGAACATGCTGACGAGCGAACTCAACGGCAACGGCCGCGCGCGTCTGCCGATCGGCGTCGACGTTCCGCTCCGGCAAGGCACCGCTGCGAACGGCGCATGCCGCATCGGCATACGGCCAGGGCACTTGCGCCTTCACGCGAAAGCGCCGCATGCAGTCGCTGTTCCCTGCCGGCTCGAACTGGCCGAGTTGAGCGGCTCGGAAACCTATCTGCATTTGCGCACGCTGACGGGCGGCATCGACCTCGTCGCGCAGTTGCAGGGCGTGCATCAAATCGAGCTCGGCACCGAACTCAACGTTTTCATCGACCCTGACGAACTGTTCGTGTTCGGCGCGGATACGAAACTGGTATCGAGCCCGGAGGCCGCTCATGGCGCGCATTGAGTTCCAGAATCTCGCGCACGCATATCGTCCGAAGCCCGCGACACTCGACGACTATGCGCTGCAGCCCATGAGCATGGTGTGGGAAGACGGCGGCGCTTATGCGCTGCTCGGGCCGTCGGGCTGCGGCAAGACCACGTTGCTCAATATCGTGTCGGGCCTCGTCAAGCCGTCCGAGGGCAAGGTGCTGTTCGACGGACGCGACGTGACCGCGCTCGGCGCGCGCGAGCGCAACATCGCGCAGGTGTTCCAGTTCCCGGTGATCTACGACACGATGACCGTGTTCGACAACCTCGCGTTTCCGCTGCGCAATCGCAGGATGCCCGCCGCCGAAGTAAAAAAGCGCGTGCACGAAGTCGCGGAAATTCTCGACATGACGCGCGATCTGCCGCACAAGGCCAGCAATCTGGCGGCCGACGCGAAGCAGAAAATATCGCTTGGACGCGGGCTCGTTCGCCAGGACGTCGCGGCGATTCTGTTCGACGAACCGCTGACCGTGATCGATCCGGCGATGAAATGGATGCTGCGCCGGCAGTTGAAAAAGATCCATCAGCAACTGAAGCTCACGCTGATCTACGTCACGCACGATCAGGTCGAGGCGCTCACTTTCGCCGATGAAGTCGTCGTCATGACGAACGGTCGCGTCGTGCAGAAAGGCGGCGCCGATGCGCTGTTTCTGCGGCCGGATCATGCGTTTGTCGGCTACTTCATCGGCAGTCCGGGTATGAATCTTTGTCCGATCGAACTCGACGCCGACGGCGCGCGAATCGGCTCACAGCGTCTCACGCTCGGCGCCGCCACCCTCGCGGCGCTGGGCGACGCGCATCAGCAGGCAAAGAGCCCGCTTACATTGGGCATTCGCCCCGAGTTCGTGCGGCTCGCCCACGAAGGCGAAGCCGGCGCCGTCAGAGTCGAGGTGCTGCGCGCGCAGCAACTCGGCAATTACCAGCTCGTGACCGCGCAATGCGACGGCCATCTCTTCAACGCGAAACTCGAGCCGCATGTGCGCGTGGTGAACGGGCCCGCCTGGCTGCGCGTGGCCGCGCCAGAAACGGTGTTCTTCTGCAATGACGAAAGAATCGATGCACGTAACGCAGAAGGAGCCGCGCAATGAACAAGCCCGTCAATCAGAAAGCGTGGCTGCTCGTAATACCCGTGTTCATCTGCGTGGCCTTCTCCGCGATCTTGCCGCTGATGACGGTCGTCAACTATTCGGTGCAGGACATCATTAGTCCGACGCAGCATGTGTTTGTCGGCACCGAATGGTTTCGCAACATCATGACCGATCCCGATTTGCGCGACGCGCTCGGCAGACAGATCATCTTTTCCGCTTGCGTGTTGCTGTTCGAGATTCCGTTGGGCGTGGGCCTCGCGCTTTCGATGCCCGCTTCCGGATGGCGCGCATCGGCGGCGCTCGTCGTGCTCGCCATGCCGTTGCTGATTCCATGGAACGTGGTCGGCACAATCTGGCAAATCTTTGGACGCCCGGATATCGGCCTGCTCGGTTACTGGCTCAATAGCCTCGGCTTCGATTACAACTACACGGCAAGCCCCACGGCCGCATGGATCACCGTGCTGGTGATGGACATCTGGCACTGGACGCCACTCGTCGCGCTGCTCTGCTACGCGGGCTTGCGCGCCATTCCCGATGCGTTCTATCAGGCCGCCGAAATTGACGGCGCGAGCCGCTTCGCGGTTTTCCGCTACATCGAACTGCCGAAAATGCGCGGCGTGCTGATGATCGCCGTGCTGCTGCGTTTCATGGACAGCTTCATGATCTACACCGAACCGTTCGTGCTGACGGGCGGCGGCCCCGGCGATTCGACAACTTTTCTCAGCCAGTACCTGACGCAAAAAGCGGTCGGCCAGTTCGACCTCGGCCCCGCCGCGGCTTTCTCGCTGATCTATTTCCTCATCATTCTGCTGCTGTGCTTCATTCTCTATAACTGGATGAGCCGCGTAGGCAAAGGCGGCCCCGCTGCGGAAGGAGACGAACATGCAGGATAAGCGCCGCTGGATGCGCACGTTGGTGCTCGTCGTCTATATGCTGTTCGCACTGATTCCGCTTTACTGGATGTTGTCGATCTCGCTGCGCACGAACGAAGAAACCATGTCGACGTTCGCCACGCTGCCGCAGCACATCACGTTCGACAACTACAAGATCATCTTCACCGATCCCTCCTGGTACTGGGGCTACATCAATTCGATCATCTACGTGCTGATGAACACGGTGATGTCCGTGCTCGTCGCGCTGCCCGCCGCTTACGCGTTCTCGCGTTATCGCTTTCTCGGCGACAAGCACATGTTCTTCTGGCTGCTCACCAACCGGATGACGCCGCCCGCCGTGTTTTTACTACCGTTTTTCCAGCTCTATTCGAGCGTCGGTTTAACCGACACGTATATCGCCGTCGCGCTCGCGCACATGCTGTTCAACGTGCCGCTCGCCGTGTGGATTCTCGAAGGCTTCATGTCGGGCGTGTCGCGAGAAATCGACGAGACCGCGTACATCGACGGCTATACGTTCCCTGCTTTCTTCGTGAAGATCTTTCTGCCGCTGATCAAATCGGGCGTCGGCGTCACGGCGTTTTTCTGCTTCATGTTCAGTTGGGTCGAACTGCTGCTCGCGCGCACGCTGACGTCGGTCAACGCGAAGCCGATTGCGGCCGTGATGACGCGCACCGTATCGGCGGCCGGCATGGATTGGGGCGTGCTGTCGGCGGCGGGCGTGCTGACCATCGTGCCTGGCGCGCTGGTGATCTACTTCGTGCGCAACTACATCGCGAAGGGCTTTGCGATGGGGAGAGTCTGATGTTCACGTGGATGTACTGGACGCCCGAGGTGGCGATCTTCTTCGTCTGCATCGTCGTGATGCTGGCCGGCATGACCGTGTGGGAACTGCGCTCGCCGACGCATGAACGCAAGGGCTTTCTGCCTATCGCGACCACGCGCGGCGATCGCCTTTTTATCGGCCTGCTCGCGGCCGCGTATGTGAATCTCGCGTGGATCGGCATTAGCGCCGAAGGCTCGACTTCGTGGCCGGGCTCGCTGGCTTCGCTACTGGTTCTGCTCGCGATCATGTGGAAAGGTTGAATAGAAACGAAACGCACGCAATGAGCACTCGCAATTGCCGGTTCCGCTGATGCCCCAAGCGGGCGCCGGAAAGATCGAAGGGGCACGAAGGACACAGGAGAAGACCATGCAACAGAGGAGACGGATCGTCGCGCTCGCAGTGGCAAGCATCGTGTCGGGTGCCTTTGGGAACCAGGCTATGGCGGGCATACCTGAAGCGCAGAAGTGGGTCGATAGCGAGTTTCAACCTAGCACGCTCTCGAAACAGCAGCAGATGGACGAAATGAAATGGTTCGTCGACACCGCGAACAAACTGAAGTCGCAAGGCGTCAAGGAAATTCACGTCGTGTCGGAAACGATCGACACGCATATCTACGAATCCAAAACGCTCGCGAAAGCCTTCACCGAAATCACCGGCATTCAGGTGAAGCACGACATCATTCAGGAAGGCGATGTCGTCGAAAAATTGCAGACGTCGATGCAATCCGGGCAAAGCATTTACGATGGCTGGATCTCGGACTCCGATCTGATCGGCACGCACTATCGCTATGGCGTCATCATCCCGCTGTCCGATTACATGGAGGGTGAAGGCAAGCAATACACGAATCCTGGGCTCGATATCAAAGACTTTATCGGCACCAGCTTTACGACCGCGCCGGACAAGAAGCTCTATCAACTGCCCGATCAGCAGTTCGCCAATCTTTACTGGTTCCGCGCGGACTGGTTCGCCCGCAAGGACCTGCAGGACAAGTTCAAGGCGAAGTACGGCTATGAGCTGGGCGTGCCGGTGAACTGGTCCGCGTATGAAGACATCGCCGAGTTCTTTACGAATGACGTGAAGAACATCGACGGCGAAAAAGTCTACGGCCATATGGACTACGGCAAGAAAGACCCGTCGCTCGGATGGCGCTTTACCGACGCATGGCTTTCAATGGCGGGCGAAGCCGATAAGGGCATTCCGAACGGCATGCCCGTCGACGAATGGGGCATTCGCGTGACGCCGGACGGTTGCCATCCGGTTGGCGCATCGGTGTCGCGCGGCGGCGGCACCAACAGCCCGGCGGCCGTCTATGCGACGACCAAATACATCGACTGGCTCAAGAAATACGCGCCGCCTGAAGCGTCCGGCATGACCTTCAGCGAGGCCGGCCCCGTGCCCGCGCAAGGGAAGATCGCGCAGCAGGTGTTCTGGTACACCGCGTTCACCGCGTCGATGTTGAAACCCGGCAACGTGACGAACCCGGACGGCACGCCGAAGTGGCGCATGGCGCCCTCGCCGCACGGCGCGTACTGGAAGGACGGCATGCAGAACGGCTATCAGGACGTCGGCTCGTGGACCTTCTTCAAGTCGACGCCGGCCAATCAGCGCGCCGCCGCATGGCTGTATGCGCAGTTCGTGACGTCCAAGAGCGTGTCGCTGAAGAAGTCGATTGTCGGTCTCACGTTCATTCGCGACTCCGATATTCATAGCGACTACTTCACGAAGAACGCGGACAAGTACGGCGGTTTGATCGAGTTCTATCGCAGCCCGGCACGCGTCGCGTGGACGCCGACCGGCAACAATGTGCCGGACTATCCGAAGATGGCGCAGCTCTGGTGGAAGAACGTAGGCACCGCCGTCGCTGGAGAAAAGACGCCACAGGCCGCAATGGATAACCTCGCCAAGGAGATGGACCAGGTGTTGTCGCGCTTGCAGAGAGCCGGCATGAAGGCATGCGCGCCGGAGATGAATGCGGCAAGCGATCCGTCGAAGTGGTTGTCCGATCAGCACGCGCCGTGGAAAAAGCTCGCCAACGAAAAGCCGAAGGGCGAGACGGTCAAGTACGATCAGTTGCTGTCGGCGTGGAAGGCAGGCAAGGTGCGGTAAGCGGCTGACGTCGCGATTGGCAATCCGCAGTCAGTTTGTGAAAGGGCGGCACGATTGATTGTGCCGCCCTTTCCTTTCTTATTAGCGCCGATTGAAGACTTTAAGCTACTCGTTCGCCATCTCGACTAGCTTTGCAACCGTGTTCATGTTGCGCGCGGTTCCCGTTTTGGCCGCGGGAATTTTGAGCTTCGTGTCGGCCATTCCGTTGTTGTAGTGCACGTAAATCTCGCGCGTGCCGAGCGCCATTTCTTCGTCGCGTTGGCCGCTTGCGTGAGCGAGTGCATCGGCGGGCGGCGGTGCGTCGAGAAAGATCGCGACCGTACGATTCGCTGGGGCCGACTTGAACGGATTCGCTGCGAGTACCTGCGCAAGTTCCGCGCTCGTGCGCACCGCGACGCCGACCGGCTTGCCCGCATACGCTTCGAGACAACGCTCGAGCCGGCTCTTCACCGACGCTTCGGCAAGCTTGCTGTCGAACACGACATTGCCGCTCGCGATATACGTGCGGACATTCGTGAAACCAACGGATTCGCACATACTTCGCAACTCAGCCATTGGCAGTTTTCCGGTGCCGCCGACATTCACGGCGCGCAGAAGAGCGATATATCGGGTCATCAGTGTCTTTGTGTTTTATTGAGCGTTGCAACGGATGCTTTTACATGAGCGAAGCGGCTCGCGCGATCATCAGCAAACCCATGCCGACGATTGAATACCCAATACCTCGCGCGACAAGCGGACCACGCGGCGCGAGACGCTCGAGCGTGATCGCCACAGTAAGCGCGGCCATCGCAAGAAGATCCATCACGCCGATCGCGACGAGTACCGCAGTGAAGCTCGCGCAGCAATAGCAGCAATGGAGCCCGAGGCGCAAGCCGTATCGTAACGCGGCGTCCGAGCGCAGCGGCAATACAGCGTGACCGCATTCCTGTGGCTGTTGGCACCAGTCGAGATAATGCGCCTTCCATGCGGAGGATTGCAACGCGCCTGCGAGCAGCACCATTACACCGGCTATAACGGGCACAGCATGCGAAAGCGCCGGCACTCGCATTTGAAGCGTGGCCAAGGCCGCGCCGAGCGCGAACACCACCGCGCCCAATGCAGCCCATACGGCGAAATAGCCGATGCCTGCGAGCCAGGTCAACCATGTGAGCGCGGGTGCCCGCGCGCGCCCGTGCCGCGCGCTGTCGAGCGCTTCGCGATAACGCCACAACACAGGTGCAACGGAAGGCAACATCATCGCGGTCATCATCGCGATCCACATGCCGACGAACGACGCCGCGACGCGCAGCCACGTCTTTCCGCACATGGGCATCCACATCATCGACAAGCTCCAACCGCCGCGCATCGGCAACTCGCCCATTGCCGACATCGACAGACAAGCCGCGATGGTCGCGCCCGCACTGATCGCGAACAGCAAGCCGCAGACGCTGTAGAAAACAGCGCGCGCAGAGCATCGCGCGCCGCTTTCGCCGACGCTAACGAGGTCCATCACGCGCCTCAGCGCTTCTCGTATTCGTCGTGACGGCGCCACCAGATGCCCGTCTCGTTGCGCCCTTTCGGCGCGCGGTCGAGCCATTGGTACATGCCCCACAGTCCGTCGAGTCCGCGCGCATAAGTCGAGTACGTGTGGTACACGTGGCCGTCTTCGAGCACGAACGCGCTCAGTCCTGGCCGGTCGCGCGCGTACGTCGACGGGTCGGTTCCGCAAGTCTCCGCAAACTGAGCGACGGGTTCGGGCGCCGGCACGGCGTCCATTGCGTGACGGCCGCGCTGATAGTTATATTCGACGGTGCCCTCGCGCTGCTGCTGCTCGGTGAACGAGATGTTGAAGTCGAAGTTGAAGTCGCTGCCCGCCGACGACGCCCACGGAAACGTCCAGCCCATGCGCCGTTTATATTCCTGAAGCTTCGCAAGCGGGGCGCGCGAAATCGCCATCAGCCTCACGTCGTGATTCGCGAGATGAACCTCGAAGCCGTCGAATCCGTCCGCAATCGACGAGCACGACGGGCAGCCCGCCTTGTAGTCCGGCCCGAACATGAAGTGATAAACGAGAAGCTGCGAGCGTCCTGCAAACAGATCGGCAAGCGTTGCACTGCCTTGCTCGGTTTCAAATCGATACGTCTTGTCGACGCGAACCCAGGGCGATTCCTGGCGTTGCCGAGCGATCTCGTCGCTGCGCCGCGTCAATTCTTTTTCCGCGTTGAGCAGATCGAGGCGCGCGGCCAGCCATTCTTCGCGTGTCCCGGTCTTATGTGTCGTGGTCATGGCTCTCTCCGTTCGGTTTCCTTCGTCGTTCGATCGCTTTCGATACGACGTACTGGTTAGCGGTCGTGCTAGATTAGTACCGGGATTCCTGACCGTGGGAGTGACAAGTGTGGCGCGATTTCAATGAAGACCGATCCGCTCATTCAAGCCGCGGCGCAGGCACTCGCGGCCGGTGATCCGCTCGGCGCATTGAAGCGCGTCGCCTTGCGCGACGACGCGCCGGCGCTCGCCCTTCGCGGCATCGCCATGGCGCAGCTCGGTGATCTGATTCGGGCGAAGGCGCTGGTGCGAAGTGCCGCGCGCGCGTTCGGCGCCCGGCAAGCCGTCGCGCGTGCGCGATGCGTGGTGGCGGAAGCGGAGATCGCCCTCGCCTCACGCGATCTTGCATGGCCAGCCAAAGCGCTCCGCGACGCGCGCGCGATTCTCGAAGCCCACGGCGACCGCGCCAATGCCGCGCATGCAGCGTATCTGGAGGTGCGGCGGCTCGTGCTGATCGGTCATATCGACGACGCCGAGCGCCTGCTTGCCGCGCTCGATCCCACGCCTTTGCCGCCTGCGTTGCGGGCCGCGCATGAGCTGGTCGTCGCAGGCGTCGCGCTGCGGCGCTTGCAGACTGCCGCGGCTCGCGTCGCATTCGCACGCGCGAAACAGGCCGCCTATGAAGCGCGTATTCCCGCGCTGATCGCCGAAGTGGAAAGCGCTTCGCACACGCTGAAGCTGCCGGCCGCGCGTTTGATCGCAAGCGGCGAAGAGCGGCTTTTACTGCTCGACGAAGTGGAAGCGTTGCTCGCGTCAGAGGCGCTCGTGGTCGACGCATGCCGTCACGTCGTGCAGAAGACCGGCGCGATCGTCTCGCTGACGCGGCGGCCCGTGCTGTTCGATCTCGCGTATCAGCTCGCCGAAGCGTGGCCCGCCGATGTCCCGCGCGACGCGCTGATCGCGCGCGCCTTCAGGACGAGCCACGCCGACGACTCGCATCGCGCGCGCCTGCGTGTAGAAATGGGCCGCTTGCGCACGATGCTCGGCGCGCTCGCCGAAGTGAGTGCAACGCGGCGCGGCTTTGCGTTGATGCCGCGTCACGGGCATCGCGTTGTGCTGCTCGCGCGTCCCGTCGAAGAAACTCACGCGGCCATGCTCGCACTGCTCGCCGATGGCGAGTCGTGGTCGAGTTCCGCGCTTGCGCTCGCACTCGGCGCAAGCCAGCGCACCGTTCAGCGCACACTCGATTCGCTCGCGGCCGCAGGCAAGGCGCAGTCTTTTGGCCGCGGACGCGCGCGCCGCTGGATGGCGCCGCCCGCATCCGGATTCGCGACAACGTTGTTACTCTCCGCACCGCTCGCGCTCAATTAGGATGACAGCATGAATCGATCGAACGCCACCATCATCCGTGAATACGGTCCCTTTCCGGACGTCGAGCAAGTGGGCGGCGTCACATATGACGGCCAGCATGTCTGGATCGCGGCCGGCAAGACGCTGAACGCATTCGATCCCGCGAGCGGTGACACGCTGCGCAGCATAGAGATCGCCGCCGACGCGGGCACGGCCTTCGACGGCCAGCATCTGTACCAGATCGCCGAAGGCCGCATCCACAAGATCGACCCGGCGAGCGGCCGCATACTCTCGTCGATCCCCGCGCCTGGCGGCAACGGCGCTTCGGGACTTGCGTGGGCGGAAGATTCGCTGTGGGTCGGCGAATATCGCGAGCGCAAGATTCATCAGGTCGATCCCGAGACCGGCGCGGTGCTGTCCACCATTCAATCGAATCGCTTCGTGACGGGCGTCACGTGGGTCGACGGCGAGCTTTGGCACGGCACCTGGGAAGACGACGCGAGCGAGCTGCGTCACATCGATCCGGGTACCGGCGAAGTTCTGGAAAGCCTCGAGATGCCGGCGGGCGTCGGCGTGTCCGGTCTCGAGTCGGACGGCGGCGAGCAGTTCTTTTGCGGCGGCGGCAACAGCGCAAAAGTGCGCGCCGTGCGCCGCCCCGAACGCGAGACTGGCGAAGTCAGATAGCAGCAGTTGCGGCGCGCGGCATGCTGCGGCGCACCGCATGTTCACGCATGCCGATGACCATGATCGCCGCTGCTCATCGACTGCGGCTCGTCGTATTCCTGCGAGATGTCCTTGTTCGTGTAGTCGCCCAGACGCGATGCAGCAATGAGGCTCAGCAGCCCGCAAACGAACACATAGATGGCAATGGCGTAGCCCGAGTGATAGTAAGCGAACAGCGCCGTCGCGATCAGCGGCGCGGGACCGCCCGCGATCACCGACGCCAGTTGATAGCCGAGCGACGCGCCGCTATAGCGCAGCCGCCCCGTGAACGACTCGGCGATCAATGCGGCTTGCGGCCCGTACATCATCGAGTGCGGTACGAGCGAGAGCACGATGGCCACGAAAATCCACGTCGGATCGCGCGTGTCGACCATGGCGAAATAAACAAAGCCGAAGAGGCCCGCCGCGGCCGCGCCGATCATGTACATGCGGCGGCGCCCGATCAGATCGGACACATGGCCGAACAGCGGAATGGTGCCGAATTCGAGCACGGAAGCGACCAGCACCGCCGTCAACAGCAGATCGCGAGACGCGCCGAGTGTCGTTACGCCATACGTGAAAACGAACGCCGTGAAGATATAGAACGGCGCCTGTTCAGCCATGCGCGCAATCGCCGAAAGAAGAATGTCTTTTGGCTGACGGCGAATGACTTCGAGCATCGGCGTCTTTTCGATTTTGCGCTCCGCGAGGAGCTTCGCGAA
This sequence comes from Paraburkholderia sp. RCC_158, assembly GCF_041355255.1. Classification (NCBI taxonomy): domain Bacteria; kingdom Pseudomonadati; phylum Pseudomonadota; class Betaproteobacteria; order Burkholderiales; family Burkholderiaceae; genus Paraburkholderia; species Paraburkholderia sp. RCC_158. Next base: position 710,824 of record NZ_JBFUPM010000001.1, read on the forward strand.
GATCGGCGTCTCGAGAATGTTCAGTCGAATGTAGAGGCCGATTGCGACCAGAACAATGCTCAGGAAGAACGGCACGCGCCAGCCCCAGGTCAGGAACGCGTCGCCGGAAACGGCGCTCATTGCCAATACCGCGAGGTTCGCGATAAACAGCCCGGCCGGCACACCGAACTGCGGCCACGACGCGACGAAGCCGCGGTGCGCGTTGGTGCGCGCCCATTCCATCGACATCAGCACCGACCCGCCCCACTCGCCGCCCACACCCACGCCCTGAATGAAGCGCAGCACCGTGAGTATCACCGCGCCCCAGATTCCGATTGACGCATACGTCGGAACAAACGCGACCGCGAAAGTCGCGAGTCCCATCAGCAGCAGCGTGACGATAAGCGTGGCCTTGCGGCCGATACGATCGCCGTAATGCCCGAAAATAGCCGCGCCCACCGGCCTCGCGATAAAGCCGACGGCGTAGATGAGAAACGCCTGGAGTGTGCCGACAAGCGGGTCCGATTGCGGAAAGTACAGCTTCGCAAATACCAGACCCGTTACCGTGCTGTAGAGAAAGAAGTCATACCATTCGATCGTCGTGCCGATCGTGCTGGCGATAACGGCGCGGCGCAGTTGGCGCCGTGCGTCCTCGTCGGAGAGGGGCACCGCCCCTGGTTGCGTGGCAGTCATTTCGCACCCCCGATTGAATGCGCGACATTGCTGTATTGACATGTCGCGCGGGGAGAGGTTCCGGCTTGCCATCGCATCGCCCGATTGTTGCCCTCACGCCGCTGATATTGAGCGCTTGCCCACAAAGCGCGCGACGTTCCCCCTGTGGCGTGACCACATGTGTTAGTTCGCCCACGGTTGAACCTGTCCCTCTTGCCTAAAGTCCACTCAGAAGCACGAAATCAAAAGAACAGAAACACATCAAGCATCAATCATTAGATGCGTCGGGGAGACAGTCATGAACACCAATACAAACCGCATGCGGGCGGCCGACACGGCCGCGCCGACATGCGCGAACGCTGACCTGTGTGTGCCGATTAAACATGGCGCCACACGGCACTGTCTTCTTCCACGACAACACCACTTCTTCGCAGCGAACTCTTCCGCGACTTGTGCAGTTGCATCACGCGACGGCCACGGGTTGCCTCCATGACGTTTGCCCGCTGCCCGCACGCCTGAAACAGGCGTCAATCCAAAAATTTTCTTGCAGTACCTGCTACATATCCGCGCCGATGTAGCGGGATAACCACGCGCGTCCTATGGGAGATCAATTATGAAACGCAACCTTATTGCAGCAGCAGTCCTCTCGTTCATTTCCGTCGCCGCTTTCGCTACCGGTACAAGCTCCACCTCGAGCTCGACGTCGGGCGGCTCGACCACCGCCGCGGTGATCGGCTTCGGCCACTTCACCGCCACCGATGCCGGCGCCGCCAACGGTCACGCGTCCGCCACGGCCGGTTCGGGCTATGGCGTCACGGGTAACACGACGAATGCAACGACGAGCCACATCAACACGTCGCAAGCAGGCGGCTTTGGCTTCGGCGGATCGACAGCCGGCGGCCTCTCGGGCGCCGATGCAGCGGCCAATGCATGGAGCAAGCTCGGCAGCGGCTGGCACTAAGCAACTCATTCGAGGCGGTGCATGGGCCGATTGCGGCCCAATGAGCACCGCCTCATTTGCACGCCGCCTCGTTTGTAGTGAAGAAGGGTTTGGGGAGAACAAAAGTGAACAAAACTATCTTGCATCTGGCATGCGCCATTGCGCTTTGCGCCGCGCACGCCGCTAACGCCGATACGACCGCCGATTCGTCGTCGGGCTCCGTATCGGGCTCCAGTTCGATCGGCATCGGCCAGGGCGGCGGCTCGAGCCTGAACAACATCGGCACATCGTCGAACTCATCCGCCACGACGAACTCGACGTCGACTTCGGTAGGCGGCATTGGGCGAGCCACCGCTTCGGGCGGCTCGTCCAACGTGAATGTATCGGTCACGATGCCGACGATGACCGCGTCGACGGGAGCTTTATCGGGCAGCGGCACAGGCGCCGACACGACCAGCAAAGCTTCGGCAGGTCCGGGAACGAACGCGTACGACACGCGAGCGACGGTCGACTACAACCAGAGTTCGTACTCCGTGCGCACGACGCCGAGCATCGCCGCGCCCGCACTGACGACGACGCTCTCGGACACCTGCATGGGATCGACCAGCTTCGGCATCTCGGTGACGGGCTTCGGTCTGACGGGCGGTACGACACAAGTCGATCAGGCTTGCGTCCGGCGACTCGACGCACGCGAATTCCGCGCGATGGGCCTCACCGACGTCGCGCTTGCATTGCTGTGTCAGAGCGACGCGAACCGCAAGGCTGTCGAATCGACGGGCCATCTCTGCCCCGGCACGACCGCGCCTCTTGCACGCACGCCCGACGCGGCGCAATACTCAGAGGACGAAAAGTATCGCGATCCGATTGTTCGCGCCCGGCTCGGTCTGCCTGTGGCTGCAACGAACGAACGCACGGCGCCGGTGAAGGCCCAACCTGCAGCGGAAACGCGCAAGGCGCCATCGCTCAACGTTGGACACGACGAACTCTCTGATGGAAAGCCGGCATCGCCCGCGAGCGACAACTTCAAGGTTTCGCTAATCAAATAGGGCTTTCTTTGCGCATGGCAAAGTGGACCGAAGAGAGAACAGTCGAGGCACTGTATGAAGAGCCATTTGATATTCGCGATGCTGACGCTCGCCGCGGTGACTGGTGCGAATGCCCTGGCCGCGGCGCCACCGGCGAGCGTGTGGGCTGGCGAGCCGGGCGCAGTGTCGGCAACGTCCAGCGTGTCGGCTCCTGCATTGCTGCAATGGAGCGGCGCCATTCCCCTAAGTACTGCAGGCGGCGAAAAATGCCTGCTCGTTGCTCGTCGGCAATCGCATATCGTGGCTATCGAATTGTCGCCGCTGCTCGTCGGGCCTGGCGTAATCGGCTGGGCACCGAATGGAATCGGCACGAGTACCGCGAGCTCAGAGCAGGCTAATGCCGCTACTGCACGGGACGGCAATCCGCCGCGCTTCAGCAATCCGGCGACTGCTGCGATCACGGCATCGAATCATGCGATGCCGCGACAAAGCGTTACGCCCGAAACTTTTTCGAAGTCCGGCTCGTGGCGCAATAGCAGCGTCGAAGCCGACCGGAAAGCCGCGGCTGCGAAAGAGTCGGTGGAAGTAGTGACCGTCAAAGGCAAAACATACAGGACGTATGGTCACTTCAAGACTGCGCCGAAAGAAGTTCCGACTGCAGTCTCCGAGGAAAAGGTCTGTCAATAATGGGCTGCCGCCGTGGCGGCTAGTTCAGTTCTTGTTGTCGTTGCGCGATGTCTTTCGCAGCGAATCACGCCGCCGCCGATGCACGCAGCCGATTGACCAACTGGTTGTCCTTGCCCTCTACGCGCGGCGTCAAGCGCACATCGAACACGATTTCCTTGTACGCGTCAGTCTTGAGACCCAACGCCTCGCCGCCGGTCTTCTCGACCACATGGGGAATAAGTTCTTCGCGAGTCGCATAGGCGAAGTCGTCCCACATCAGCGGATCGCCTTCGATATTGATCTGCGTAGTGAGCTTGCGGTGTTGATTGCTTGTGACGAAGAAGTGCACATGCGCCGGACGATTGCCGTGACGGCCGAGCGCGTCCAATAGTTGCTGCGTTGCGCCATGCGGCGGGCAGCCATAACCGACCGGCATCAAGGTGCGGAACTCATAGGTTCCGTCCGTACCGGTCTTTACTGCACCGCGCAAATTGAAGTCGCTCTGCGTCCCGGTCGGATCGAAGTGCGAGTAGAAGCCCTTCGAATTCGCGTGCCAGCACTCGACCACCGCACCCGCGACAGGCTCGCCATCGCGCCCAGTGACAGTGCCGCGAATGACTAGCGGGCCCGCTTCGTTGTCTGGATCGAGGTCGATTTTCGACGCGCTGTCGCGCACAGGCGCACCGGCCACATACAGCGGACCTTCGATAGTACGGGGCGTGCCGCCGTCGAGTCTGGCCTGCCTGTCGGCAGCATCCATGCGGATGTCCAGGTACTTTTCGAGGCCAAGGCCGGCAGCTAGCAAGGCCGCTTCGCCGTCTCGTCCCAGCTTGTTGAAGTAGTTCACGCCAGTCCAGATTTCATCCGGCGTCATGTCGAGATCGTCAATAGCATTGAACAGGTCGCTTAGCAGGCGATGTGTGATCTGTCTCGCGCGCTTATCGCCGCTATCGCTATTGAGATTCGCGGCCGCCGTCAGCAGGTCTTGCACTTCCTGTGTTGCAAATACTTTGATACTCATGATTCTGTCTCCATGTTGTATTGGGAAAGCGGCGTGGGCGCGCGTCAGTACATCGCGCGCTTTGTCGGCCTCACGCGTCGCCGGTACGAACGGAAGAAGGATGACGGCACAACGGCGTGACGGAAATCTTCATATACGGATACAACGGCAAGGCCATCAGAATGTCGTGAAGCTCAGCGTTGCCTTCCACGTCGAACACGCTGTAGTTGGCGTACTCGCCTGCAATGCGCCAGATATGGCGCCACTTGCCACTACGCTGCAATTCCTGCGAATAACTCTTCTCGCGTGCTTTCAGTTCATTTGCCTTATCGGCCGGCATGTCGGGCGGAATGCTGACATCCATGCGTACGTGGTAGAGCATTGTTCTCTCTCACTCTTTAGGGAATTACTGTGTGACCTTCTCGGAGCCATCGCGCGTAAAGCGCTTTATCCTGTCTTTGTCCAGTTCGATGCCAAGGCCGGGACCATCCGGCACGGTCAATTCGAAATCGCTGTAATCGAGCGGCTTTACGAGAATTTCCTCGGTAATCAGCAACGGACCGAAGAGCTCGGTTCCCCATTGCAGATTCGGAATGCTCGCAAACAGATGCGCCGATGCAATCGTGCCGACCGCGCCTTCGAGCATCGTGCCGCCATAAAGCTCTATACCGGCGGCGTCCGCGATAGCAGCGACACGCTGTGCCGCGAAGAGTCCGCCGCTTTGTTCTATCTTGATCGCGAATACATCGGCGCCCTCGTTCTTCGCAATGTCGAAAGCGCTCTGCGGGCCTTGGAGTACTTCGTCGGCCATCAATGCAACAGGGAAGCGACGCATTAGCCGCTTCAGCGCTGCCGCGGAGTTCACCGGTTGCTCGACCAGTTCGCATCCCGCATCGGCGAGTGCAGGAATGGCCCACGCCGCCTGTGTCTCGCTCCACGCCATATTGACGTCGACGCGCACTGCGCCGCGGTCCCCCACTGCTTTCTTGATGCGCGCTACGTGTTCGATATCCACCTTGGGATCTCTTGCGCCAATCTTTAACTTGAAGGTCTTGTGCCGGCGTAATTCGAGCATCTTCTCCGCTTCGACGATGTCCTTTTCGGTGCTTCCCGAAGCGAGCGTCCATGCAACCGGCAGACGATCGCGGCAACGCCCGCTGAGCAGTTCGCTGACCGGCACGCCAAGACGCCGTCCATGCGCATCGAGCAACGCTGTTTCGACGGCGCTCCTGGCGAAGTGATTCACTTTGACGAGCTTACTCAAATGCGCCATCAAAGCCTGAACACGCGAGGCGTCTTTGCCGATCATCGCGGGGCCCAGGTATGCGTCGATTGCGAGCTTCATCGACTCCGGGCTTTCAGGTCCATACGCCATGCCGGCAATCGTCGTCCCTTCGCCAGTACCGACACTGCCATCGCTGCAATAGACCGTCACGAGCATCAGCGTCTGGCCGTGCATGGTGCCGACTGACAGCTTGTGCGGCCGGATCGTCGGCAAGTCGACGAGGCGCGTTTCAATACGTTCGATTGTCGGTTGAGTCATGGCCAATGAAGTGAACTGATAGCTGCGTCACAAGGTAAGGTCGCCCGCAACGCCGGTCAAATAAATCAATATCGCGCGCCGCATCCATATCGCTGATTTGCCTATTAATGCCGAGGGTTTTCACGGACAGCTCATGCACCAAATTCATATCGCGCATTTTTGGCTCGAATTTGACCGGTGTCATGGCGGCTTATATCGTTCGACGCATGCCGTTTCCGTGTCGATTGAAAGCGCCGCGCCGTCTTCGAGCAATTTGAAGCGGGTTAAAAACCTTCGTTATCCGAATGACTATGAACCCTGACGCCGTGAATCCCGATCTGAGCGCGCCGACGCTCGCCGCGAGGCCTGCGCCTCGCGGCGTGAGCAACGTGCAGCGCGCCGTCACGACTGCCGTGCTTGGGCAGATCCTCGAGTGGTACGACTTTTTCCTTTACGGCACTGCTGCGGCGCTCGTCTTCGGCAAGCTGTTCTTTCCTGTCGGCACCGATCCGTTGACCGGCACCATCGCTGCATTTGGCGGCTTTACCGTGGGCTTCATCGCACGGCCGATAGGCGGCGTACTGTGCGGCCATATCGGCGACCGCTACGGCCGCAAGGTCGTGATGATGCTCACGCTTCTCACGATGGGCTCGGCCACGATGCTCATGGGCCTGTTGCCCACGTATCACCAGATCGGTATCGCAGCGCCGGTGCTGCTCGTGCTGTTGCGCATCTTGCAGGGGCTCGCGGCGGGCGGCGAATGGAGCGGCAGCATTCTGCTCATCCACGAAAACGCGCCGCAATCGAGGCGCGGCGCGCTCGCCGCGTGGAGCCCATGCGGCGCCGCGCTTGGTTTTGTGCTGTCGACCGCTGCGTTCCTGCTGGTCCAGAATCTTCCGTCCGGCGACTTCCAGAGCTGGGGCTGGCGCATACCGTTCGTCGCGAGCGCGGCACTCGTCGCCCTCGGCTTGTGGATGCGCCGGTCGGTCGGCGAAAGCGCCGCCTTCGCGGAAGTCAAGGCGACGCGCCACGCAAGCCGGATGCCGGTGATCGAAGTCCTCAAGCAATGTCCGCGTGAAGTGCTCACCGTGTTCGGCCTGCGTTTCGGCGAAGGCGGCGCGTCGTACATCTTCTTCGCGTTCTCTATTGCATACGGACAGTTCCTCGGCATCAAGTCGAGCTGGATCCTGGGCGGCCTCACCATCTCCATGCTGCTGATGATCCCGGTCTCGCTGCTGTCCGGCCACATCACCGACAAAGTCGGGCGCAAGCCGGTCTACCTCGTGGGCGCTATCGCGATGGTGCTGGTCGCATGGCCTTACTTCTCGCTGTTGGGCTCGGGCGAATACTGGAAGGTCATCGCCGCGCTGCTGCTGGCGAACAGCCTCACGCTGGGCATTCTGGAAGGCGCACAGCCTGCCTTCATCAGCGAAATGCTGCCGGTACACCTGCGCTTCTCGGGACTTGGCATTGGCCGCGAGTTGTCGTCGGTACTCGGCGGCGGTCTCTCGCCGATGATCGCGACCGCGATGCTGGCTCACTATCGCAGCGCCGTGCCGGTTGCGATCTATCTCGGCGGCCTGGGCATCGTCACCGTGATTGCGACGCTGCTCGCGCGCGAGACCTATCCCAAAGCGATGCGCAGCGCCGCGCATCAGCGATCCGAATGACGCATCACTTCATTGACCAAGAGGTACTTCGCATGCAAGCCCTTCATAGCGGATCGATTAGCCGATCGATTAGCGAATCGATTATCGACTCGCAGAACGACTACCCCGAATACGCCGCGCCCCTTTCGCTCGACGCGCTGATCGACGAGGTCGAGCGCCGCCGCGATGAATTCGATGCACTCTCGCATGTGCCGCGCGATATGGTCGCCAAGATGAAACGCGCAGGCATTTTTCGCGCGAGTACGCCGAAGCGTTTCGGCGGCGACGCACTGCCGCCGCCGCGCTTTCTCGAGATGCTCGAGCGCATCGCCATTGCCGATGGCTCCACCGCATGGGTCGCCGCGTTCGGCTCGGCAAACACCTATCTCGCGTCATTGCCCGTTGAAACGCAGGCGGAAATTTATGCGTCCGGTCCCGATCAGGTCTTTGCCGGCGGGCTTTATCCACTGCAAAAAGCCGAGCGCCTGGAAGGCGGTTACCGCGTGTCCGGGCAATGGCGCTTCGCGAGCGGTTGCAAGGGCGCGGACTGGATCGGCGTCGGCATCGGCGGCGCTCCCGCCGGCGCTGACGATAAAAACGCGGGCAAGCCGTTCACCGCGGTTTTTCCTGCAAGCGAAGTCGAAATCGTCGAGAACTGGAACGTGGTCGGCATGCAGGGCACCGGCAGTCACGACTTGCGCCTGAAGGACAAGTACGTCGACGAGCGATGGACCTTCGTTCGTGGCGGCGTCGCGCTGATCGACGAGCCGTTGTATCGCTACCCTGCCGTCAGTTATCAAGCGCAGGTGCATGCCGCCGTCAACGTCGGCCTCGCGCGCGCGGCGCTCGACCTGCTGGCGGGCATGTCCGGCGTGACGAAGACCACCACGGGCGCGCCGCGTCTCGCCGACCGCGCCTACTATCGCTCCGGCCTTGCGCAAGCGGAAGCGCAGTGGCGCAGCGCCCGCGCGTTTTTCTTCGACGCCGCGGAAGCATCGTGGCGCACCGTGCTCGCAGGCGACCCCGTGCTGCCCGCGGAAGCGAACCTGCTACGCCTCTCAGCGACGCACGCGGCGCATACGTGTGCCGACATCGTGATGCAGGCGTACAAGATGGCGGGCGTTGGTGCGATCTACCGCGAAAGCCGCATGCAACGGCTCGTGCGCGATTCGATCGTCGTGACGCAGCACGCGTTTCTCGGCGAAGGAACCTACGACGCATCGGGAGCCGTCTTCGTCGGCATTCCGCCTGTGACGCCGTATCCCTGAGCCGTGAGAGGAGCGATGGCCATGACGCACGACGAACAACGCACCCAGTTCCGCAACGCGATGGCGAGCCTCGCGGCGGCGGTCAACGTGATCACCACCGACGGTCCGCACGGCAGATGCGGCATCACGGCAAGCGCGGTCTGCTCGGTGACGGACTCGCCGCCGACCATGCTCATCTGCATCAATCAGTCGAGTTATGTGCATGACGTGCTGCACGGCAACGGCCGCGTATGCATCAACGTGTTGGGCGCGCAAGGCCAGGAACCGGCGCGCGTGTTCGCGGGCATGACCGGTTGCTCGATGCAAGCGCGCTTCGATCAATGCGCGTGGCACGCGGGCCGCCTTGCGGTCCCCGTGCTCGACGATGCAATCGCCACGCTGGAAGGCACGATCATCGACAGCAAAACGATGGGCTCGCACTCCGTGATCTTCGTGCGGATCGAGCATATCGATCTGTGCGGCGAAGGCAACGGCCTCGTGTACTTCGGCAGACGATTCCACCAGCTCACAGGCGAGGCCGCATGACGATGCAAGTTTGCCTTTTCGTGATCGGCGCGCCGCGCATGCAGCCGCTGCTTGACGGCGCCGCGCTGCAAAAGGCGGCGGAAGGCGTCGAAGGTCTGAGCAGGCTCATCGTTCACGAACCGCTGGCGCAGCACGTCGACCCGCGCATCGCGGCCTCGAGCGATGCGCCGTCGACCGTACTGCAGTGGTACTTCGACGATCTTGCGCCGCTCGAAGCCGCCTGCGCGGAAGACGGCGCGATTCATCGCGCGTTGCAGGCTGCGGCACATCACGCATTGAGCCGGCAATCGTTCGCGCAGCAGGTCATGGCGGTTCGCACGCACAAACGCACCGCGCGATTCGACGCCGAGCGCTGCACCTATCTGGTCGCCTACGAAGGCATCGCCGACAACTTCAACGCGTGGCTTTCGCATTACCTGGAACATCACCCGCCATTGATGCTGCAACTGCCGGCGCTGCGTGAGCTGGAGATCTATACGCGCATCGACAGCAGAAGCGGCTTGCCCTTTGCCCAAGCCACCGCGATGCAGCGCAACAAGGTCGTATTCGACGATGCCTCGGCACTCGCGACCGCGCTCGCCTCTCCGGTTCGCGACGCGATGCGCCGCGACTTCCACGCGCTGCCGCCTTTCACGGGCGCGACGCCGCATTTTGCAATGCGCAGCAACTACGGTAATCTCGGGACACACTGACCGGCGTCGCGAGATGCGCGTTGCCCCCTTTGTCCGCGAGCGAAGCGCATGACCAAGCCGCATGTCGGCATCGCCGATCTGAACCTGCTGCGCGTTTTCCTTGCGATCTGGGATCTGCGCAGCCTCACTGCCGCCGGTGATCGCCTGGGTTTGACGCAGCCGGCCGTGAGCCACGCGCTGCGTCGTCTGCGAAATCTTTTCGAAGACCCGCTGTTTCTGCGCACGCCCGGCGGCATGGTGCCCACCGATGCCGCCTACCGCCTTTATCCGCCGCTCGCCCAGGCGTTCGCGATCATCAACGACGCGGTACAGCAGCTCGCGAAGTTCGACCCCGCCACGGCGCAGCGCGTGTTTCGCGTGTCGATGTCCGACATGTCGGAGTTTTATTTTCTGCCGCCGCTCGTTTCGATGCTGGATCGCGAGGCGCGCGGCATTCGCATCGAAGTGGCGAATATCCCTGTTCAATCGGTGAGCGCCGCGATGCGCGCCGGCGAGATCGACCTGGCGCTCGGCTATGTGCCCGGACTCGACGCAGGCTGCGTGAGCCAGACGCTGTTCGTCGACGAACATGTGTGCGTGGTGCGCGCGGGTCATCCACTGCGTAAGACGAAGCCGACACGCGAAGACCTCGCCGCGCTGCGCTACGTCTATGCGACCACCAACGCGACCGGGCACCGCATGGTCGAGCAGTGGCTCGACGAACTCGACGTCAAGCGCGAGGTCGTCGTGCGGCTGCCGCATTTCGTCGTCGCGCCGGAGATTGTGATGAACACCGACCTCGCCGTGATCTTTCCGAAGAGCATCGCGCGCCGGTTCAATCGCGGCAAGGCGTTCCGCGTGCTGCCGTTGCCGTTCTCCTTGCCGCCGATCGAAATCAAGGTGCATTCGCATACGCAGTCCGCGTCCGACCCCGGCATTGCATGGCTGCGGGACGCGCTGTTCGCGATGTTCCATCAGCCGCAAGCCTGACGCGCGGGCCCGCCCGGACTATTTGCCGCGCTGATATTCCCCGCCCTTTTCGGCCGATTTGACGCAGTTATCCGGCGCTTTGAAACTGTCCGCTATGCGAAGCCCGAGAGGCGCGCGCCACCTACCTACCCAGCGAGCAGACATGTCCACGGTTCAATCCTCCTCGGCAGCCGAACGTATTCCAGCGACGCCGGATCGCGCACTCAGACGTATCGTCGTCGCGTCCGTCGCGGGCAATGCAATGGAGTGGTATGACTTTTTCGTCTACGGCACGGCCGCGGCGCTCGTGTTCGGGCAACTGTTCTTTCCGGCCAACGCGGACCCGCTGGTCGGAACGCTCGGCGCTTTCGCGGCGTTTGCGATGGGCTTTGTCGCGCGGCCGCTAGGCGGCGTCGTGTTCGGACATATCGGCGACCGTTACGGACGTCGCGCGTCGCTGGTCTGGACGCTGCTCATCATGGGTGTCGCGACGTTCGGAATCGGCCTGTTGCCGACCTACGATCACGTTGGCCTGTGGGCGCCCGCCGCGCTGGTCGGCCTGCGTCTGCTGCAAGGCATTGCCTCGGGCGGCGAGTGGGGCGGCGGGGTGCTGATGATCAGCGAAAGCGCACCGCCCGAAAAACGCGGCTACTACGCGGCGTGGAGCCAACTGGGCGTGGGCGGCGGCTTCGTACTTTCGTCGGCGGCATTTCTCGGCGCTCAAGCGTTGCCGCACGATCAGTTCATTTCGTGGGGCTGGCGTCTGCCGTTTCTCGCGAGCATCGCCATCTTCGCGATTGGTGTCTACATCCGCCACAACCTGCCTGAGAGCCACGATTTCGAGGAAGCGAACAAGGCGGGCAAGACCGCGCACATGCCGGTGATCGAGGTCATCAAGCGTCACCCGAAAGAGATTCTCATGGCGATGGGCCTGCGCGTCGCGGAGAACGGCGGTGCTTATATTTTTCTCGCGTTCTCATTGGTCTACGGAAAGTTTGCCGGTATCTCCAACTCGATCATGCTCACCGGTGTGATGCTCGCGATGATCATCGAGATGTTTGCAATGCTTCTGTGGGGCAAGCTCTCCGACCGCATTGGACGCAAGCCCGTCTACATGATCGGCGCGGTGTCGCTCGTGGTCATGGCGTTCCCGTTCTTCTGGCTGCTCGACACGCATTCGACACCGCTGATCTGGCTCGCGCTGGTGCTCGGAACGGCCGTCTGCCACGGCGCGATGATCGGCACGCTGCCCGCGCTGGTCGGCGAATTGTTCAGCACGGAAGTGCGCTATTCAGGCGTTGCACTCGGACATGAGGTTGCGTCGATCTTCGCGGGCGGGCTGTCGCCGCTCATCGCGACGGCGCTGCTCGTGCGGTATCACGCTTACTGGCCCGTCGCCTTATTCCTCATCGGTCTGGGTCTCGTCACCGTCGTGACGCTCAGGTTCACGCATGAGACGCGGCGCTAACCTCGACTCATCGTTTTCGAAATTGTCATCGGAAAGCATCATGCAAGCTCAAGCCCTCAAGGTCCGCGTCGACGCCCTGTCTGAAGAAGCGCACGGCGTGCGCTCGTTCAAGATCTCGCGCCTCGACGGCATGGACTTCGAACGCTTCGAACCGGGTGCGCATATCGACGTCACGAGTCCCTCGGGAATCACGCGGCAATATTCGTTATGCGGCGATCCCGAATGCGTATCGTCCCAGGTTTTCGCGGTTAAAAAAGAAGAGCAGTCGCGCGGCGGATCGCGCTCGCTGCATGAGGAAGTGAGTATCGGCACTGAACTGCAAGTCGGTGCGCCGCGCAATCTGTTCCAACTGAACGACAGCGCCAGCGAGCATATCCTGATCGGCGCGGGCATCGGCATTACGCCGTTGCTCTCGATGGCCTATCGCCTCGCTGCACGCGGCGCGCGCTTCACGCTGCACTACTTCGCGCGTAGCGAGGCACATGCCGCCTTCATGACGCTGCTCACGCGCGCGCCGTTCGACTCCCATGTGAGATTGCACTTCGGTGTGCGGCGCGACGCGCTTGCCGCCGAACTCGACATCTGCCTGAGCGAAGCGGGCCCCGACGCCCATGTCTACACATGCGGTCCCGCGCCGTTCATGGACCTCGTGGTCGACACCGCGCAAAAGCGCTTGCCCGCCGATGCCATTCATCTCGAACGGTTCAAGGCCGAGCCCGCAAACGAAACGGGAACCTCGCTCGCGAGCTTCCAGGTACAACTGGCGAGCACGGGTCAGACCGTGAAGGTGGACGAAAAAACATCCATCGTCGATGCCCTCGCTTCGATCGGCATTGAAGTAGACACATCATGCGGCGAGGGCGTGTGCGGCACTTGCATGGTCGACGTAATAAGCGGCGAGCCCGAGCATCGAGATCATTGCCTGAGCAAGGCGGAACGCGCGAGCAACAGCGTGATCTGCTGCTGTGTATCGCGCTCGCGTACGCCGGTGCTGGTGCTCGACCTGTAGCTCTGCGACCTGTACTTCTCACATCTTCGTGAAGCCGGCGAGGATGTCGGTGATGAGACCTCGCATCCAGACAATGCCTTCGTCGTCGTTGAAATGCTCGTGCCAGTGCATCGTGACAGCCGCTTTCGGCACATGCACCGGCAACGCGTAAATACGGAAAGCGTCGCCGCGATTCAGGATATGCGCGAGCCGCTCCGGCAACGTCGCCAGTAAATCCGTTGCAGCGAGCACGCCAGGCACCGCCACGAAATGCGGCAGCACGAGCGCGACATTGCGCCCGACGCCTTGCGAACGCAGCGCATCGTCGAGCGCATGATGACTGTGTTCGAGCGAATTGATCTGCACATGCGATGCGGTCAGGAACTGCTCGAGCTTCAACTCATTTCCGCGCGGCAAATCCGGCCGGTTGCGCGTCATGCAGACATACGATTCCTCGAACAGCAAACCATGCTTCGTGCGTGGCAACAACAACGGCAGGTTGCCAATCGCGAAGTCGAGGCGGCTGGAACGCAACGCCTCTTCCATCTCTTCCACGCGCATCGGCTCGACCACCAGCTTGACGCGCGGCGCGGCTTTCTGGAGCGCGGCACATAGCGCCGGAAGATACGCCATTTCGCCTGCATCCGATAGCGACAGACGAAACGTGCGCGTGCTCGTCGCCGGATCGAAACGCTCGGCGTATCGCAGCGCCTGCCGCACGGTATCCAGCGCACGTCCCACGATGTCCGCGAGTTCCAGCGCAACGGGCGTCGGTTGCATCCCGGCTCTCGTGCGAATGAAAAGCGGGTCGTCGAAAAGCGTGCGCAGTCGTCCGAGCGAGTAGCTGACTGCGGGCTGCGACAGCGCAAGCCGCTCGCCTGCTTTCGTCAGACTGCGTTCCTCCACGATGGCCTGGAACACGCGCAGCAGATTCAAATCGATGTGGTCGATGGAGGTCATGGGGACTCGCGTTAAATCGGCCGCGTTTATCGGGCGACCTGTTTTTAATCGATTTGACGCATGATCTTCGCAAAGCGAGACTGATGTCAACGAGACGATGCGCTCACGTCGCGCTGCCTCTCCCCTCTCAGCCACTCAACCTCCCCCCGATTACGATGAGTACGCCGACCTATCAAACCATCGACACCAGCGCGCTCGCGAAGCGCGCGGAAGCCGACCGCATCGCGCCTTCGCTTTACTACGATCCGCAACTGTTCGAAGAAGAACTTGAGCGCATTTTCTACAAGACGTGGGTGTGGGTCGCGCATGACAGCGAGTTGCCAAAGCCAGGCGACTTCGTGACGACGACGATCGGCCGGCAGCCGGTCATCGTCGTACGCGATAAGACGGGCGCGGTGAATGTGCTGCAGAACCGCTGCCGTCATCGCGGCGCGACCGTGTGCGAAGAGCACAAGGGCAATGCAAAAGGCTTTACGTGCCCGTATCACAGCTGGTCGTATGCGCTCGACGGCACACTGCGCGCGCTGCCCTATGGCGACGGCTACGAAGGCGTTTGCGAGAAAGGCGATCTGCCGCTCAAGAAGCTGCGCGTCGGCGTGTACCAGGGTTTGATTTTCGCGAGCTTCAACGAAAACATCGAATCGCTGGAAGACTTCCTCGGCGGTGCAAAACCGTGGATCGACCTTTTCATGAAGCAAGGCGCCGGCTATCCGATCAAGGCCAACGGCGAGCACAAGTTCAAGTTCAAGGGCAACTGGAAGATTCAGCTTGAGAACACGACTGACCTGTATCACTTCCCCGTCGTTCACAAGTCGTGGATGAAGTCGATCGACGACGAAACCGCCGCCGCCATCACCAGCTTCATGACGAGCGAAGACGCGTTTTGCCGCTCGCTCGGCAATGGTCACAGCCTCGCGGTGCTGGTGCCCGAGATCGTCGATCTGGATAAGGACGACGGCGCGCCGTTGCCCGAGCGCTTTAACGAACTCGCCGCGCAACTCGCGCACAAGCACACGCCCGAAGAAGTGCGCCGCATTGTGCGATCGCTGATGGGCGTCGGCTTCAACCTGAATCTGTTCCCGAACCTCGCGTTGTCGATGGCTTTCTTCCGCGTGCTGCGCCCGATCTCCGCGGAAGAAACGGAGATTCGTCACGTCGCGCTCGCGATGGACGGCGGCCCCGAAGAAGCGAACCGCGTGCGGCTTCGCATACACGAGCACTTCCAGGGCCCGTTTGGCTTCGGCAGTCCCGACGACGCGGAAGCATGGGAACGCGTGCAGCGCGGCTCGTACGCGGGCCCTGACGTACCCATTCTCGTGAACCGTGGCCTCAACCGCGAAACGACCGCGCCGAACGGCGAGAAGACTGCGCACGCAACCGACGAAACCGGCATGCGCGAAGCCTACCGCCAATGGCGCGCAATGATGGAGCAAGCATGATGGACGAGCGCAACGCACTTTTCTCGCACCAGACCTTTGCACGCGCGATCGAGTTTATCTGGCGCGAAGCCGAGCTTCTCGACCGGCGCGACTATCACGCGTGGTTGCAGATGTGGGACCCGAAAGGCGTTTATGTCGTGCCGATCGATCCCGATACGACCGACTACGCATCCACGCTCAACTATGCATTCGACGATCAGCACATGCGCGAATTGCGCGTGCAACGCATGACGTCGGGCTACTCGGCATCCGCATCCGATGCGGCGCGCACGGTCCGCACGGTATCGCGCTTCACGCGGTCGTCGGAGAGCGCGGACCTCGTTGAAGTGAAGTCTTCGCAGATCATCATCGCGTACAAGCGCGGCGTGTCGACGATCTTCGCGGCCGATCTCACGCACAAGATCAGCATGGCCGACGGCGAGCCGCGTCTCGTCGAGAAAGTCATCCGCCTGATCAATTCGACGGAAGCGCTGAACGCGATCGGCTTCCTGCTTTGATGTTCAATCGCGCATCGGCACATGCACGCGCCGATGCGCTTTCGCCTTTTCATCATGCCGACACTCGAAGTTTATTTGCCGCAAGGTCACAGCGACGACCGCAAGGCATCGCTCATTCATGGCCTCACGCAGGCTACCGTCGATGCCATCGGCGCGCCCGCCGAATCGGTGCGCATTCTATTGTCGGAGTTGCCGCTGTCCAATATCGGGCTGGGCGGCAAGCTCACGCCAGCCGCGTTGCCGGTGATCGTCGCGATACTGATCGCGGGCCGCACCGACGCGCAGAAAGAAGCGCTGATCGCACAGCTTTGTGAAACCAGCGCCGCTGTGCTTGACGTGCCGTTGCAATCCACACGCGTGATGATCAAAGACATTCCGAATACGGATTTCGGTCTTGGCGGTAAAACCGCTCGCGCTTTGGGCCGATAGCGACGCGATGCGTGCGCGCGGCTCACCAACCCGCTGTCACTTCAAAGAACATGATGACCGACACTCGAGAACTACCGTTGCGCGTGCTGTTTTGCTGCGGCGTCACGCAGAACTTTTTCGACCTGCCGCGCGACGAAATCGGTGAAGTATGGCAAGCCTACAGCACCATGCTCGCCGCGATTGAAGCAATGGAAAATGTACGCGTGCTCGGCGTGATGGACGACGACAGGCTGGTCGCCGGCAACGCTGACGGCGCGCCGTGGACCTTCTACATCATGGCCGATGTTGCCGACTTCGACACCGCCGTTGCGGTCTGCAATCTGTATCGCACGACGCCTGTCGGCCGATACAACCTCTGGCGCTACGGCAAGATCGAAGCGCGTGTAGGCCGACCACTGACCGCGCCGCCTGTCTCCGCCAACAAAGATATATGACGCGATGATCGACATCACTCTCGAACGACTGCAGGCGCGCCTGCACGCACTCGAAGCGCAAAACGCCGTGCGCAATACCATCGCGCGGTATATGGCACTGTGCGATGTACCGGCACGCGCGCTCGAACACGAATCACTCGCGGCACTATTCACCGATGACGCCGTGTGGGAAGGCATCGGCCCGCAGTATGCGAACAAGTTCGGCCGCTTGCAGGGACCGGCGGACATCGTCGCGATGTTGCAACGCTATCTGCCGCCCACGCCGCACTTCGCGACCAACGTTCATTTTCTGACGAGCGAGCATATCGAAGTAGACGGCGATACAGCCAAAGGCCGCTGGGTCATGTTGCAGGCTTCCGGCTATGTCGGTGCCAACGCCGAGCTCATCTCGGCACGCCTCGAAGTGGATTTCACGCCGTCGCCGCGCGACAACGATAACTGGCTGATTCGCCACTTCCGCACCGAGCGTCTGTTCAGTGCGCCTTGGCACGTCAACCCCGTTCAAGGAGCGTGCGCATGAGCGCTTTCCTGCAACAGTTCGATCTCGTCGCGCAACCGCGCGCGAATGCGCCCACGATCGCGATCAAGGACAGCATCGATATTGCCGGCTACTCAACAACCGCTGCAAGCCGCGCGCTCGCCGATACGCCGCCCGCCTCGCGTCACGCGGAAGTTGTGCAGCGCCTGCTCGATGCAGGCTGGCGCATCACGGGCAAAACGAACATGCACGAGCTGGCGTTCGGCATGACCGGCATTAACGACTTCAGCGGCACGCCGCGCAATCCGCAAGACATGGCGCGCATTCCGGGCGGCTCGTCGAGCGGTTCCGCGTCGGCTGTTGGACTCGGGCTCGTCGATGCCGCGCTCGGAACAGATACCGGCGGCTCGGTGCGCGGTCCCGCTGCATGCTGCGGCGTGATCGGATTCAAGCCGACGTTCGGGCGCGTGTCGCGCGAAGGCGTGTCGCCTCGGGTTACCACGCTCGACTGCGTCGGTCCCTTCGCGCGCGACATGACGACGATTATCGACGTGATGCTCGCCATCGACCCATCGTTTGAAGTCGACCGTGCGCGCCGTGACGCAAGAACCGCGCGTATCGCCATGCTCGATGTCGAAGCCGATGACGAAATCAGCCGCGCCATCGCGGCCGCCGTGACACGCAGCGAACTTGGCTCGCATGACGTGCGGCTGCCATCCATGCGCGATGCGTTCGCGGCAGGTCTTGCGGTCATCAACGCGGAGACATGGCGTGCGTTCGGTCATCTGGTCGACGGCGGGAAGCTCGGCGCGGATATCGAAGCCCGTCTGCGTGCCGCGGCGAACACCAAAGCGGCTGATCTGGATTCGGCCGAACGTATCCGCCACATCTTCACCGACGAGGTCGACCGCGCACTCGAGCACGCCGACGTGCTTATCCTCCCGACAATGCCCGCGCTGCCGATTACGATCGAAGCCGCGCGTGCCGACACGTCGGTGATCGGCATGTCGTCGCTTATCCGGCCGTTCAATCTCAGCGGACATCCGGCGCTCACGTTGCCGGTTCCGATCGTCGGGTCGTCGCTTAAAGCGGGATTGCAGGTCGTGGGTCGCACGGGCGAAGATGAAACGGTGTGCGCGGTTGCGGCACATATCGAAGCCATGTTGATGCGCTGAGCGCGTCGAACGCACATTCAGGAACCGCGCTTATGTCCAGTAGAGTCGTACTCGTTACAGGCGCTGCGAGAGGATTGGGCGCAGCGGTCGCGCGCCGCTTTCTCGATGCCGGGTATCGGGTCGCGTTAGGCGACATTGCCGTCGACGCCGCTCAAGCGCTCGCGCGCGAACTGAGCAGCGATGGATCGCGTGCGTTTGCGATCAGGCTCGACGTCACATCGAAGGCGGATTTCGAGGCCGCACGCGATGCGATGCTCGAGCGCTGGGGCGCGATCGATGCGCTCGTGAACAACGCGGGCGCATCGAAAATCGTTCCGGTCATGGACATTACGGCCGAGCAGTTCGATCAGGTCATCGACGTGAATCTGCGCAGCGTGCTGTTCGGCTGCCAGGTTTTCGGACAGCACTTCGCGACAAAGGGCGCAGGGCGCATCGTGAATATCGCTTCGCTCGCGGGACAAAACGGCGGCTCGGCGACCGGCGCGCATTACGCCGCGGCAAAAGGCGGCGCTCTCACGCTCACGAAAGTTTTCGCTCGCGACTTAGGCCCGCTTGGCGTGACTGTCAATGCTATCTCGCCGGGTCCGCTCGATTTAGCCATCGTTCACGAAACGGTGCCGGCAGAGAAGCTGGAGAAGATCATCGCAGGCATTCCGGTGGGGCGCCTCGGCTCTGCAACTCATATCGCGGACGTCGCCGTGCTGCTGGCATCGCCAGATGCCTATTTCACCAACGGTGCTTGCTGGGACATCAACGGCGGGCTTTTCATGCGTTAAGCGTTGAGCGTTAAGTGGATCATGGGCTGGCCGCCTGGTCGCGCAACGTCTTTTACTTGACATCTAAACTATCTAGACCTAAATTAACCCCACAGCAAAGTCCACAGTGGGGAACAGCATGCGCATCGTCTGTATCGGCGGCGGCCCGGCGGGGTTGTACTTCGCCCTGTTGATGAAGAGCCGCAACCCGGCGCACGATGTCACCGTCGTGGAACGCAACCGTCCATACGACACTTTCGGCTGGGGCGTCGTCTTTTCGGATCAGACGCTCGGCAACCTGCGCGCCGCCGATGCGCCAAGCGCCGACGCAATACTGAACGCGTTCAATCACTGGGACGACATCGAAATCCATTTCGGCGGGCGCAAAGTGCGCTCGTCCGGTCACGGCTTTTGCGGCATCGGCCGTAAACGTCTGCTGAATATCTTGCAGGCGCGTTGCGAGGAATTGGGCGTGAAGCTCGTCTTCGAAACGCAGGTCACAGACGACACCCAGTACGAAGCCGACCTGATCGTCGCGTGCGATGGAGCGAACAGCGCTATTCGTCAGAAGTACGCGTCGGCCTATAAGCCGAACGTAGACATGCGCGATTGCCGCTTCGTGTGGCTCGGCACGCGAAAGCTCTTCGACGCGTTTACCTTCGCATTCGAAAAGACGCAATTCGGCTGGTTTCAGGCACACGCCTATCGTTTCGACGACGAGACGTCCACGTTCATTGTCGAAACGCCGGAGCGCGTATGGCGCGCCGCCGGACTCGACGAAATGAGCAAGGAAGAAAGCATCGCATTCTGCGAGAAACTCTTCGCGAAGTACCTGGACGGTAATCCGTTGCTCTCCAACGCCGCGCATTTGCGCGGCTCATCGCAATGGATTCGCTTTCCGCGCGTGGTCAACGAGGAATGGGTGCACTGGCGCGGCAACGCAGACGGCACGCAAACGCCGGTCGTGCTCATGGGCGACGCCGCGCACACCGCGCATTTCTCGATCGGCTCGGGCACCAAGCTCGCACTCGAAGATTCGATCGAACTCGCCAACAGCATCGGCGCGCATCGCGACGATTTGCATGCGGCGTTGGAGCACTACACGCAAGTGCGCAGTGTCGACGTATTGCGCATTCAGAACGCCGCGCGCAATTCGACGGAATGGTTCGAGCACGTCGAACGCTACACATCGTTCGAGCCCGAACAGTTCGCGTACTCGCTGCTCACGCGCTCGCAGCGCATCTCGCACGAGAACCTGCGCGAGCGCGACGCGCGTTATGTGTCCAGTTTCGAAGACTGGCTCGCGCGGCGTTCGGGCTTCGAGCGCGCGCCGCAAAAGCATTCGGTCCCGCCCATGTTTACGCCGTTCACGTTGCGCGGCGTCACGCTGAAAAACCGCGTGGTGGTGTCGCCGATGGCGCAATACTCGGCCGTCGACGGAATTGCCGGCGACTATCACCTGATGCATCTCGGCGCGCGCGCAATGGGCGGCGCCGCGCTCGTCATGACGGAAATGACCTGCGTGTCTCCCGAGGCGCGCATCACGCCAGCGTGTCCCGGCATGTACGCGCCCGAGCATCTCACCGCGTGGAAGCGCATTGTCGATTTCGTGCATCGCCAGTCCGATGCGAAAATCGGCATTCAACTCGGCCACTCCGGCGCAAAAGGCTCGACGCGCGTCGCATGGGAAGGCATCGATCAGCCGCTCGACGAAGGCAACTGGCCGCTCATTTCCGCATCGCCGCAGCAGTATCTGCGCGGCGTCAGCCAGCATTCGCGCGAAGCAACACACGACGACCTGCGCGAAATCGAAGCGCAGTTCGCGCGCGCAACGCAAATGTCCGCGGAAGCCGGCTTCGACTGGCTCGAATTGCACTGCGCGCACGGCTATTTTCTGTCGAGCTTTCTGTCGCCGCTCACCAACCGTCGCACCGACGAATACGGCGGCTCGCTCGAAAATCGTCTGCGTTATCCGCTGCAAATCTTCAGGGCCATTCGCGCGGTGTGGCCGCAAGACAAGCCCATTTCCGTGCGCATTTCCGCGAACGATTGGGTCGAAGGCGGCACGACGCCCGACGACGCCGTGCAGATCGCGCGCGCATTCAAAGCCGCGGGCGCCGACATGATCGACGTGTCGTCGGGTCAGGTCAGCAAGGAAGAAAAGCCCGTCTATGGCCGCATGTTTCAGACGCCGTTCGCCGATCGCGTGCGCAACGAAGCGGGCATCGCGACCATCGCCGTCGGCGCGATTTCGGAAGCGGACCACGTGAACAGCATCATCGCCGCCGGCCGCGCCGACCTGTGCGCGATCGCGCGCCCGCATCTCGCCAATCCATCGTGGACGTTGAATGAGGCCGCAAAGATAGGCTATTTCGACGTAACGTGGCCCAATCAATACATCGCCGCGAAGTCGCAACTCGAACGCAACCTGGAACGTGAACGCGCACAGGCTGTGGCCAATGCGGGTTTGTCGGCGCAAGAGCGCGCACAGCGCGCGGAAGGAACCACGTGAATTCAAACCATTCGTCACTCGCGGGACAACATGCCGTCGTCACTGGCGGCGGCAGCGGTATCGGCGCCGCTATTGCCGAAGCACTGCTGCGCGCCGGCGCGCGCGTCACCTTGATGGGCCGCAATGCAGAGCGGCTCGAAATGCAGCGCGAAAAATGCCACACATTGGGCGACGTCGCGAGCATCACCGTCGATGTCACGCAAGAAGAGTCCGTCGCGAAGGCTTTCAGTAAAGCGGGCGCGGTGGACATACTGATCAACAACGCGGGCCAGGCCCAGGCCGCGCCGTTCACGCATACCGACATGACGCTATGGCAGCGCATGCTCGACGTGAATCTCACCGGCGTCTTTCTCGGCACGCGCGCGGTGTTGCCGGGCATGCTCGAACGCAAGAGCGGACGCATCGTCAATGTCGCGAGTACGGCGGGGCAAATCGGCTATGCGTATGTGGCCGCGTATTGCGCGGCGAAACACGGCGTGATCGGTCTTACGCGCTCGCTTGCACTCGAAGTCGCGACCAAAGGCATCACCGTCAATGCGGTTTGTCCCGGTTACACCGAAACGGAACTGCTGCATGCGTCGCTCGAACAAATCACCAGCAAGACTTCGCGCACGGAAGAACAGGCGCGCGAGAGTCTGCTTCGCTCGAATCCGCAGCATCGTTTCGTGAGTCCGGAGCAGGTCGCGAATGCGGTGCTGTGGCTGTGTCAACCGGGCTCGGACGCGATCACGGGGCAGTCCATTTCCATCGCCGGTGGAGAAGTGATGTGAGCAAGTCATCCAACATCAAGAAGATTGCCGCCGGCGACGCGAAGGCTGCAGAAGCCAAAGCGCCGCGCAAAGGCGTCGCGAAACCTGCGGAGAACGTCGTGGATCTGGAAATGAGCACCGGCGCCGACAGTCACATGGGCTTGCGTTTGTGGCTGCGCATGCTGACCACGACGAATCTCGTGCAGGCGGAATTGCGCAAGCGTCTGCGTAACGAATTCGACACCACGTTGCCGCGATTCGACTTGATGGCGCAACTCGAGCGTCATCCTGAAGGGTTGAAGATGACCGAACTTTCGCGTCGGCTGATGGTGACGGGCGGCAATGTGACTGGCATTACCGATCAGCTCGAGAAAGAAGGGCTCGTCTCGCGCGATAACGATCCTAACGATCGCCGTTCGATTAGCGTGTGCCTCACGCCTGCGGGCCGCAAAGCGTTCGACAGGATGGCGGCCGCGCATGAGCAATGGGTTGTCGAGCTGTTCGGCGGCTTGAGTCTCGAGGAGAAGTCGCGCACGCATCAGCGGCTTGGTAAGTTGAAGAAGCATCTGCTGGATAGTCTGAAGGACTAAGGCCTCGCGCATTCAAGGAGGACACACGCATATGTCAAAAGCAAACGCCGACGCGCTATTAGCAGGCAACCGCGTCACACTCGCGAATTACCAAGCGCGGCACTTCGGCTGGTCGGTCGCGAACAAAGTCGCGACGATCACGCTCAATCGCCCCGAGCGCAAAAACCCGCTTACCTTCGAATCGTATGCGGAGTTGCGCGACCTGTTCCGCCAGCTAGCGTATGCGACCGACGTGAAGGCCGTCGTGATCCACGGCGCAGGAGAGAACTTCTGCTCGGGCGGGGACGTGCACGACATCATCGCGCCGCTGATCGATCTGCCGATGCCCGAACTGCTGCTTTTCACGCGCATGACGGGCGACCTCGTCAAAGCGATGCGCCATTGTCCGCAACCGGTGATTGCCGCCGTCGACGGCGTGTGCGCCGGCGCAGGCGCGATTCTCGCGATGGCGTCCGACATGCGCCTTAGCACCGCGCGCAGCAAGCTCGCCTTCCTGTTTTCGCGCGTCGGTCTCGCGGGTTGCGACATGGGCGCTTGCGCGATTTTGCCGCGCATCATCGGTCAAGGGCGCGCCGCCGAACTGCTTTTCACGGGACGCTCGGCGAGCGGCGACGAAGGCTATGCATGGGGTTTCTATAACCGGCTTTGCGAGCCGGCCGCGCTTCTCGACGAAGCGCAGAAGCTCGCCGCCGATCTCGTCGCCGGTCCGACATTCGCGCACGGCATCACGAAGAAGATGCTGCACCAGGAATGGAGCATGAGTATTGACGAAGCGATCGAATCCGAAGCGCAGGCACAGGCCATCTGCATGAGCACTCGCGATTTCGAGCGCGCATATCAGGCGTTCGCTGCGAAATCGCGCCCTGTGTTCGAGGGAGATTGACGTGAGCGCCGATAAGCACATCGATTTGCATAGCGCGCTTGCGTGGCCTTTTTTCGAGCCGCGTCATCGTGAACTGGCTGCGGGCATCGAGGCCTGGTGCCGCGAAAATCTATCGCATGCCGAACACACGGCAAACGTCGAGCGCGATGATGTCGATGCGACCTGCCGCCGGCTCGTGCGCGAACTCGGCGCAAGCGGATGGCTTAAGTATGGCGTCGGCGGCGTCGCTTACGGCGGCCACGGCGACACCATCGACACGCGCGCGGTCTGCCTGCTGCGCGAAACGCTGGCCAAACATTCGGGCCTCGCGGATTTCGCACTCGCGATGCAAGGCCTCGGCTCAGGCGCGATCTCGCTCGGCGGCACGCATGAACAGAAAACTCGCTACTTGCCGCGCGTGGCGAACGGCACCGCGATTGCGGCCTTTGCGTTGTCGGAACCGGAGGCGGGCTCGGACGTCGCCGCCATGTCGCTGGCTGCGCGCGAAGACGGCGACGCCTACATACTCGACGGCGACAAGACGTGGATTTCGAACGGCGGCATCGCCGATTTCTATGTCGTGTTCGCACGCACCGGCGAAGCGCCGGGCGCGCGCGGCATCAGCGCGTTTATCGTCGACGCGGATACGCCTGGACTCGAAATCGCCGAACGCATCGACGTGATTGCGCCGCATCCGCTCGCGCGTCTGCATTTCGCGGGCGCACGCGTACCGCGCAGCCAGATGCTCGGCGCGCCTGGCGAAGGCTTCAAACTCGCCATGCGCACGCTCGATATTTTCCGCACGTCGGTTGCGGCCGCGTCGCTCGGATTCGCGCGGCATGCGATGGCCGAAGGACTCACGCGCGCCGCGTCGCGCAAGATGTTCGGCCAGACGCTCGCCGATTTTCAACTGACGCAAGCGAAGCTCGCGCAGATGGCGTTGACCATCGACAGCAGCGCGCTCCTCGTCTATCGCGCGGCCTGGTTGCGCGATCAGGGCGAAAGCGTGACACGCGAAGCGGCAATGGCGAAATGGCACGCGAGCGAAGGCGCGCAACAGGTCATCGACGCCGCCGTGCAGCTTCATGGCGGTATGGGCGTGCAAAGCGGCGTGCCGGTCGAAATGCTGTATCGCGAGATTCGCGCGCTGCGCATTTACGAAGGCGCGACGGAGGTGCAGCAATTGATCGTCGGCCGTGATCTGTTGAAGGCGCACGCAGCCGCAAGCGCCGCCGCTGGAGAGAGCGCGAAATGACCACGCACTTCGAAAGGCCCGTACGTATCCGCTTTTCGCACTGCGATCCTGCGGGCATCGTGTTCTTTCCGCAGTATCTGGTGATGACGAATGCGCTCGTCGAAGACTGGTTCAACGAGGGCTTGCACATCGACTATGCGCAGATGATCGCCCAGCGCCGCATCGGGTTGCCTATCGTCAAACTCGACTGCGAGTTCTCGCGCCCGAGCCAGATGGGCGAAACGATCATGTTGACGCTGAGCGTGAGCGCGATCGGCCGACGCTCGATCAGCATCGACATTCTCGGTCATTGCAACGGCGAGACACGTTTCCGCGCGAAACAGGTACTCGTGACGACGTCGCTTGAAAGCGGCCGGTCGATCGACATTCCCACCGACATCGCCAACGCACTCGCGATGTTCGCTCCCCAGCCCGAATTCAGCGAGGCGCAACGCTCATGAAAAAAGCACTTCTTCCCGCCGGCTGGATCAAGCCACGCGGTTACGCAAACGGCGTCGCGGCAACCGGCACGCAAGTGTTCATTGCAGGCCAGATCGGCTGGGACGAACAGGCGCAGTTTCAGACCGACGACTTCGCCGGCCAGGCGATTCAGGCGCTCAGAAATGTACTCGCCGTGCTGCACGAAGCCGGCGGCAAACCCGAGCATCTCGTGCGAATGACGTGGTACGTCACCGACAAACGCGAGTACCTGGACTCATTAAAGGAAATCGGCCGCGCGTTTCGCGAGTTGATCGGCGACTACGACATCGCGATGAGCGCGGTGCAAGTCGTCGCGTTGATCGAGGACGAAGCCAAGGTCGAGATCGAAGCCACCGCCGTCATTCCGCAGTAAGGACACGCAAGCTCTCGTCAACTGAAGCGCATTGAGCCGGCTCGATACCGGGGAGACCACGATGGAACCGTCAGCACACGTCGATACTTTCGCGCGCGACAATCTTCCGCCGCAGGATCAATGGCCTGTTTTTCTGCTGGACAACCCCGACGTCGCTTATCCGGCGCGTTTCAATTGCGCAACGGAGTTGCTCGATGGCACGATCGAAGCAGGTCACGGCGAGCGTCCGGCTGTTTGGTCGCTGGTGGACGGCGAGCCGCGCGCCACCACGTATAACGAGTTGCTCGCGATGGTGAATCGCAGCGCGCATGTACTCGTCGATGAAATGGGTTTGCATCCTGGCAATCGCATTCTGTTGCGCGGGCCTAATACGTTGCAGATGGCGGTCGCCATGCTTGCGTCGCTGAAGGCCGGGCTTGTTGTCGTGCCGACCATGCCGCTGTTGCGCGCGAAGGAGTTGAAGCAGATCATCGTGAAGGCGCAGGCGAGCGCCGCGCTTTGCGATGCGCGCCTGACCGAAGAACTCGCGCGCTGCACAAATCCACAAGACGAGTTCTATTGCGCGGAGTTAAAGCAAACACTGCTGTTTCATGACGATGCAGCCGATTCGCTCGATACGCTCGCCGTCAATAAGCCCGACGACTTTACCGCATGCGATACCGCAGCCGACGACGTCTGTCTGATCGCGTTCACGAGCGGCACGACAGGCGCGCCAAAAGGCTGCATGCATTTTCATCGCGACGTGTTGGCGATGTGCGATCTGTTTCCGCGTCATGTGTTGCGCCCTTCCGCCAGCGATATTTTCTGCGGCACGCCCCCGCTCGCTTTCACATTCGGGCTTGGCGGCTTGCTGTGTTTTCCGCTGCGCGTGGGGGCGTCGACGGTATTGATCGAGAAACTCACGCCCGAGACGTTGTTGCAGACCGTCGAGCGTTTTCACGCGACGATCATGTTTACAGCGCCGACTTTTTATCGGCAGATGGCGCCGCTCATTCCGCATCATGACGTGTCGAGTTTGCAGAAGACCGTATCGGCCGGCGAGGCATTGCCTGATTCGACGAGGCGTTTATGGCACGACGCGACGGGCATCGACATGATCGACGGAATTGGCGGCACCGAGTTGATCCACATTTTTATTTCGGCGCAGGGCAGCGAGATACGCCCGCATGCCATTGGCCGCGCGGTGCCGGGCTACGTCGTGCAAGCCGTGGACGACGCGATGCAACCGGTTGCGCCGGGCACCATCGGCAAGCTCGCGGTGCGCGGGCCGACCGGCTGCCGTTATCTCGCCGATGACCGGCAATTGAAATTCGTGCGCGACGGCTGGAATCTGCCGGGCGATTCGGTTTATATCGACGCAGACGGCTACGTGTTCTACCAGGCGCGCGCCGACGACATGATCGTTTCAGCCGGCTATAACATCTCCGGTCCGGAAGTGGAAAGCGTGTTGCTGCAACATGAAGCCGTGGCCGAATGCGGCGTGATCGGCGTGCCGGACGACACGCGCGGGCAGATCGTGAAGGCGTTCATCGTGGTCAATCCCGGCTATACAGCCGACGACAAACTCGTCGCACAGTTGCAGGAATTCGTGAAGAATACGGTGGCGCCGTATAAGTATCCGCGCGTTATCGTGTTCGTCGATTCACTGCCGCGCACCGAAACAGGCAAGCTCAAGCGCTTCGAATTGCGTACGATGGCGTAGCCCTCTTCCTCGCCAATCTCGAAAGACCTCAGGAGACACACGCATGGCCGGCTCTTTCATCGAAGTTGTCGCCCAGGACGGCGGCCGTTTCAATGCCTACGTGGCGCGTCCGGCGCAAGGCTCGGGCCCTGGGCTCGTTCTGCTGCAGGAAATTTTCGGCATCAACGAGACCATGAAGGGGACGGCCGAGCGCTTCGCCGAAGAAGGCTATGTGGTGCTGGTGCCCGATCTGTTCTGGCGCATCAAGCCAGGCATCGAACTCGGTTATGGCGACGCCGACATGAAGCAGGCGCTCAACTATCTGGCGCAATTCGACACCGATCTTGCCGTCGACGATATCGCGGCCACCGTTGCCGCGTTGCGCGCGATGCCCGATCAGGCCGGCAAGGTCGGCGCGGTCGGATACTGCCTCGGCGGCAAGCTCGCGTTTCTGAGCGCCGCGCGTACCGATGTGGATTGCGCGGTGAGTTACTACGGCGTGGGCCTCGACGCGTATCTGGACGAAGTACCGGCCGTGCGTTGTCCGATGGTGTTTCACTTCCCCGAGAACGATGCGATGTGTCCGCCGGAAACGCGCGAGCGGATCAGCGCTGCATTGCGCACGCGTCCGCAAATCGAGCAGTACGTGTACCCCGGTTGCGATCATGCGTTTGCCGCGCCTACGCGTCCGCAATACGATAAGCCGGCTGCAATGATGGCGTACTCGCGCACGCTTGCGCTGCTGCGCAAAGTACTCAGGCCTGTCTACGATCTCAACGCGTTGTGGGAAGCGCATTGCTATCACGAGTTCGCGACGCGCGACGTGGAAGCGGTCATGCCGACGATGGTCGCCGAGCCTTACGTCAATCACGTGCCGACGATGACCGGCGGTGTCGGTCATGACAATCTCAAGCGCTTTTACACGCATCACTTCGTTAACTCGAATCCGCCCGACACGAAGCTGATTCCGATTTCGCGGACTATCGGCGCAGATCGTATCGTCGATGAATTCATTTTCAGTTGCACGCATAGCTGCGAAATCGACTGGCTATTGCCGGGCGTCGCGCCGACGGGAAAGTACTTTGAAGTGCCGATGCTGGCTGTGGTGTGCTTCCGCGGCGACAAGCTTTATAACGAGCACATCTACTGGGATCAGGCGAGTGTGCTGGTGCAGGTGGGCTTGCTCGATCCCGAGGGATTGCCGGTGGCGGGTATTGAAAGCGCGCGTAAGTTGCTCGATGAGAGCTTGCCTTCTAATGAGTTGATGGGTAGCAAGTCGCGCGTGTGACTCTTTGTTTCGTGCAAGCGTGTGGCTAGAGGCCCGCCTCTGCACAATAGCCCTATGATGTGACGTTCCATTGGCCACCGTTTATCGATCCATGCTGACTGTCCATCATTTGAATAACTCGCGCTCGCAACGCGTCTTGTGGCTGCTCGAAGAACTCGGCGTTCCGTACGAGATCAAGCGCTATGAGCGCGATCCAAAAACGATGCTCGCGCCGCCCGAGTTGCGCGCGGTGCATCCGCTCGGCAAGTCGCCGGTTATTACCGATGATGGGCTGACCATCGCCGAGTCGGGCGCGATTATCGAATATCTGGTCGACAAGTATGGACAGGGGCGCTTTGCGCCAGCGGCCGGCACCCCCGAGCGTTTGCGTTACACGTACTGGCTGCATTACGCGGAAGGGTCGGCGATGCCGCCGTTGCTGCTGAAGCTGATCGCGCTGCGTATCGCGAGTGCGCCGATGCCCTTCTTTGCGAAGCCGATCGCGCGAAAGATTGCCGGGACGCTGCAATCGGGTTTCGTCGATCCGCAGTTGAAACTGCATCTTGGGTATATCGAGGAGCAGTTGAGTAAGAGC
Source organism: Paraburkholderia sp. RCC_158 (assembly GCF_041355255.1). Taxonomy (NCBI): domain Bacteria; kingdom Pseudomonadati; phylum Pseudomonadota; class Betaproteobacteria; order Burkholderiales; family Burkholderiaceae; genus Paraburkholderia; species Paraburkholderia sp. RCC_158. Next base: position 740,676 of record NZ_JBFUPM010000001.1, read on the forward strand.
GCGTGGTTTGCTGGCGATGAGTTTTCTGCCGCCGATGTGCAGATGAGTTTTCCGCTTGAGGCGGCGACGGCGCGCGGTGGGATGCGGCTGCCTGCTGTGACTGCTTTTTTGCAGAGGATTCATGCGCGCGCGGCGTATCGGCGGGCTTTGGAGAGGGGTGGGGAGTATGGGGTTGTGGGTGGGGGGTGAGGGACGCTCAGGACCAGGCTAGCCAAGCGCGACGAGAAGCAAAAAGGGCAGGCAATGTGTCTGCCCTTTTTACTTGCGGCTCCAAGTCATTTTCTTATGAATTGTCGCTTGGGTTGGCGAGCCAGACATCGATCTCGGCATCGGTGATGGTTTGCGGATAGGCTCCCTTCGTTGAAACTATCGCCGTACGTTTCGATACGCTGCCATCCGGACCGTAACCATACTGAACCGCCAGATAGCGCGCCTGTTGGCCCTTGGCGGCGCTCGGTTTCTCGTTGTATTCGAAAGAAGATACACGCCCGCGCACGTCATAGCTGACGCCTGCCTGACCGCTATTTTCAGCAATCTGCATCGCTATTCGAGGCGTCACGACGCAGCGTTCTCATTTGCCAACCCGACACAGCGTCGCGCGTTGTTGCGATGTTTCCTCGTATGTCGTACGTGTAGCGCCAATCTTCAAGCGTCTTGCCATCTCGCACGACTCTGACCGGCAGAAGCCGGCCGGTGCCATCGCCTACGCGAGAGCCGGCGGCAATCGACTAAACGGCTCCTCAGTCCGATGGCTCGGTTGGCAACGGTCTGGCTCATTCGCTTCATTCTTTCCGTCCTATTCGCTCGAGCCGCGCGGTCGCCCGCGATCTGAGCGTCGTATAGGCGCACCGTCGAGGCGTCCTCCCGTTCTCGCATCGACGTGCAAGAAAAACCAGTGGTCATGGCCCAAACGAGAACGCTCGCTCCTCGCGGGACCGTCGCTCATCCTCCGACTCTGACTGTGCAGAAAAACCGCCTCATCGTCGGCGGAAATTTCCAATGTTTTTAAATGAAACGTCCGCGAAATCGCGGGCAACAAATAGCTCAAACTATTACGGAAAGCTTATCGAATAAAACAAGGACAAAAATGAAGCGCCGCAAATATCCGGTCGCATGTTTTGCGATGCTGGGCCGAATTCTCGCTGCATTGATATTAATTTTCGGCGCTTCGGTAGGACGGGCAGATGGGGGAGACTCCTCATGTCTATCTTTGTACCCGCAGTCTGGGGCGGTACAAGGAACGCCGTCTTGCCGACTTACGACGACTTCGAACACTCCATCGGGAATGGGATCGTATGGCTGCCGCAATAACGCCGACCTGATCACGCAATGGTGCAATTCTCCGCCTGACGGGACGCCGGAAGACAGTTGCCCTGTAGGCGATCCCGTCTATCCCGCGACTGGCTCGACGACAATAGCGGAAACCGATTTCATTAGCGGTGACGATGTGCCCTTAGCCTTTCGGCGCACCTATCGCGCACAACCCATGACGCGCAACGATGCAGGAGTCGGGTCTCTATGGGTTCATAACTGGCAGATGAAGCTCGGGCTGGCCAACGCCGCTAGCAGCAACGCACAAGTCTTCGCTTATCGCGCCGACGGCAATCGCATTACCTTCAACAAGGTGGCGGGCGCATGGCGAACGGCGGGGTTCAGCGGCTTGGCGCTCGCACAAACCGGCTCGGCGTGGACGTTGAGTGATCTGGCGGCCGGAATTGTCGAGACTTACTCATCCCAAGGCACGTTGCTATCCGTCAACATGAGTAATCGACGCATGATTACGCTTACCTATAGCGATGCTGCCACGCCGTTAACCATCGCGCCGGCTTAGGGGTTGCTCATATCGGTCACGCAACATGCGATTGGCTATCCCGTTTTTTTCGATGTCACCATCCGGCTGGCGTATGACAAGAAGTGGAGGCTTTCGCAGATGACTGACCCAACGGGTGCAGTCACACAGTACGCCTATGACTCACTAAACAATCTCGTATCGGTAACATGGCCGGACGGAAATGTGCGCCGCTACCTCTACGAAGATTTGCGCTTCGGTGGGGCACTAACGGGACTTATCGACGAAAGCGGAACGCGGGTTTCCACGTGGACGTATGACAGCAAAGGCCGGGCAACGGGGGTGAGGCATCCCGATGCTTCGCGTAACGTGCAGTTGTTTTACGGGAATGGAACCAGCACCGTCTCCGACGCTACTGGCTCGAATACGTTGAACTACTCGTGGCTTGGCAACATGCTGCGCAACGTCACCGGAAGTTCGCCGACAGGAGCGAATACTTCGACGTACGACACTTCCGGCAATTTGCTTACGCAGAACAATCCGGCCGGTGGGGCCGAGTACGTCTATGACGATGTAGCACGACCGGTGCGGGCAGTTGTCCATGGAGCTTCCGGCACGACGGTAACATCAGTGCGCTATGCCGACGCTAGCACTCTACGTCCGTATATGATTGCCTCGCCGGGGCGAATGCGCGCATTTGTCTATGACGCGCAAGGGAACACCACAGGTATCAGCGATCTGCCGACCGACGACCCGACGGGCGAACAGGGATTCGACGCGCATACCGCGAATGGACCGCAAATCACCTATGGCGCGGTCTACGAAGCAGGCAACAACCTTGCCTACCTCGAGATGTATCAGGACGGTGTTCTGACAGGTGCATGGTTGGTCACATACGGTCCTACCGGCAATCTGCGGTCAGTAGGAAATCGTTTTCCGAGTCAAGGTCAACCATTGCAACCAATGGTCAGGGCGCGCGACGCCGCGAATCGGCCTGTGGGCATATCAGTTAATGACTTCGCCACGGGCGTCGTCTATGACGGTCGGGGACGAGTCACCAATTTCTCGCTCTATGCGACTCCGAAACCGGAGAGTGGCAACGTTAAGCGAAGATTGTCAATTGCATACGGATATGGTCCGACCGGAAAAGTAATTTCACGCGTCGGCACGTTGGAGACGAATGACGACGGTGGGCTGCCCATAAGCAACGATGAAATAGATCGGTGGTTAAATAACTATGAGAACGGCGTCTCACCCATCGTCCCATCGCCTGCCCTTGTTGGAATCGTCAAAGGCGCGGGGTCCCAGACAGAGATCCGTCCGGTATGCGTGGAGTGCTATTTCAACGCTGGTGGATGGCCGGCCGTCGGCCCGGACCCACGGGCGTTCTACAATTCTCGGACGGGTAAATTGACTGGGGGCGGCCCTGTCGACATCATGAGCGCGCCACCGCTGCAAGGCCCTGCTGGATATTCATCGTTCGATGCGATCGATGGCGGCGGAATGATCAAGTGCAACGACAATGGATGTGCAGAGGAGAAAGCGGCTTGCCGCGTGACCTGCGCGCGCGCGGCAGGCGACTTTAATCAGACCCACGTCTGGACGGGCAAGTTTGCGACTTGCATGAGGAGTTGCATACCGGCGAGATGCGGAGGATTTTGAAGGTGTGATGACGAGTGCCAGGCAATTGACTCAACGATTTACGAAGAATGGAGGGCGCAAGCCAATGATAAGGTCAGTTCATAAATACCCGGAAAACTACGATCCGCACGCCGACAATGCGCCTTTGACAGCCGCACAGCAGGAAGCGGTCAATCGGCTCACAGAGGCCGATCTGCATGCTATAGACGCTGCGATCATCGCCAACATTGTCGACAATTGGCGGAAGGTCGCCAGAGTCGTGGGGACTACTATGAACGAATTCGCCGACCAGTCGTTATACCCGGGTTTGGGCGATGTCTTCTACGCGCAGCGGATAAGGCTGATGGTCGAGAAGGGTCTTGTCGAGGCGGTCGGCGATCTGAAGCGCATGGGCTATAGCGAAGTCCGTTTGCCACAGCCGACTAGTAGCGAGTGCGCGCCGGCATCGACCGACGGGACATAACCTCATTGCCGCTTTGACAGAGAGGCGCGGCAAACGGCGCGGCTGCTAACCATTGCGCGCCCCACCCGCCCAGGAATTCGTAGTTGTGACGCAAAACTCGCGGGTGCTAGACTGAAAAACCCCTCGTCCTCAACAACTTGCCAATACGTTGGTCAACCTCGGGTTGATCAACATCGCGCCGGGCGGCGGGCCCGTCCGGCATCGCATTGAAACAGCCCACGTTTGCTCGAAGCCGCCGGCAATTTCAAACGATCGCGGCACAGGAGCCTTCGCATGACCCATTCCATCCACGGCAATAAACGCTGGCTCGCGCTCATGGTGCTGTGCCTCGGTGTGCTGATGATCGTGCTCGATACGACCATCGTGAACGTCGCGTTGCCTTCTATCGCTGCGGATCTCGGCTTCACGGAAACATCGCTCGTGTGGGTCGTCAACGCGTACATGCTGACGTTCGGCGGCTGTCTGCTGCTCGGTGGACGGCTCGGCGATCTGTACGGTCATCGCAGATTGTTTCTCGGCGGCATTACGCTCTTCACCGTGGCATCGCTCGCGTGCGGCCTCGCCAATTCGCAGATCCTGCTGATCTGCGCGCGCGCCGTGCAGGGCCTGGGCGGCGCTATCGTATCGGCCGTGTCGCTGTCGCTCATCATGAATCTGTTCACCGAGCCCGGCGAGCGCGCGAAAGCGATGGGCGTCTATGGCTTCGTCTGCGCGGGCGGCGGCAGCATCGGCGTGCTGCTCGGCGGATTGCTGACCAACCTGCTGAGCTGGCACTGGATCTTCCTCGTCAATCTGCCTATCGGCATTGCCGTGTACGCGCTGTGCGTCGCGCTGCTGCCGTCCGCGCGCGGCCACGCGCATGGCGAACGGCTCGACGTGGCCGGCGCCGTGTCGGTCACCGTGTCGTTGATGCTCGCCGTCTATGCCGTGGTCAACGGCAACGAAGCCGGCTGGACGTCGGCGCAAACGCTCGGCTTGCTGCTCGTCGCGCTTGCGTTGCTCGCCGCGTTCCTGATCATCGAGTCGCGCGTGCAGCATCCGTTGATGCCGCTCGGCCTGTTCCGCTTGCGTAACGTGGCGACCGCGAATGTCGTCGGCGTGCTGTGGGCCGCGGCGATGTTCGCGTGGTTCTTCATTTCCGCGCTGTATTTGCAGCGCGTGCTCGGGTATCGGCCGCTGCAAGTCGGGCTCGCGTTTTTGCCGGCGAACCTCATCATGGGATTCTTTTCGCTGGGGCTGTCGGCGCGCGTCGTGATGCGCTTCGGTCTGCGGATTCCGCTCGCGGTGGGTCTGCTGGTTGCCGCGTGCGGTCTTGCGCTGTTCGCGCGCGCGCCGGTGGGCGGCAGCTTCATCGTCGACGTGTTGCCCGGCATGATGCTGCTCGGCTTCGGCGCGGGCATCGCGTTCAATCCCATGTTGCTCGCGGCGATGAGCGACGTCGATCCCGCCGATTCGGGGCTCGCGTCGGGCATCGTCAATACGTCGTTCATGATGGGCGGCGCACTCGGCCTCGCGGTGCTCGCGAGTCTCGCGGCCGCGCGCAGCGGCGAGATGCTGTCGACGCAAAACGCGCTCGCCGCGCTAAACAGCGGCTATCACGTGGCGTTTGCGGTCGGCGCGATCTTCGCGGCGGCGGCGGGCGTGATCGGCGGTGTGATGCTGCGCGCAGGACGGCCGGGCGCTGCGGATGCTGGCGCTCATGCGGATGCGGGTGATGGACATGGCGTGTCCGCTGCCGAACGTCCGCGTTCGGCGGGGAATACGGCGGCGACGGAGAACGTTTGATCGGCGGGCGGTGCGTGATGCGCGGCACGCGGCTCGCTGGCTGCTGAGCGAGGGCTGGCTGTCGCGCTCACGCTGGTCGCAGTGGTCACAACGCTCGCGCCGCTTGCATCGCGTGCATGAATTGCAAAACCGCAAGCCCGATCAAACGCACGCGTTCGCAGCTAGCTATGCTGGCTTCATGTTGACATGAGAGCCGCTATGAATCCGGTAGGAAAAGCGCTGTGGTTTATCGAAAGCCACTTTGCCGAAGAACTCACGCTCGACGACATCGCCCACTGTGGATGCGTGTCGCGCTTTCACCTCGCGCGTGCTTTCGAAGCGGCGACGGGCGTGCCGGTCATGCGCTACGTGCGCGGGCGTCGCTTGAGTGAGGCTGCGCGTCGGCTCGCGGACGGCGCGCCGGACATACTGACGGTTGCCATCGACGCCGGTTACGGCTCTCACGAAGCATTCACGCGCGCGTTTCGCGAGCAATTCGGGCTCACGCCCGAAGCGCTGCGCGCGCGTGGTCATCTCGACAATCTTGTCATCGTGGAGCCGATCAAAATGGACGAAACTCTTCTCACGCATCTGGAGCCGCCGCGCTTTGAAGACGGCAGGCCGTTTCTCGTCGCGGGTCTGAGCGAGCGCTATACGTGCGAGAGCGCCGCCGCAATTCCATCGCAGTGGCAGCGCTTTAACGAGTACTTCGGCAAAGTGCCGGACCAGGTGGGCAACGTCGCGTATGGCGTCTGCTACAACGCGGACGATGCCGGCAACATCGACTACCTGTGCGGCGTCGAAGTCAGCGATTTCTCGGCCTTGCCCGCCGAATTCAGCCGCTTGCGGATTGCCGCGCAGCGCTATGCGGTGTTCAGCCATCGCGAGCATGTGTCGACGATACGACGCACGTGGAACACGATCTGGAACACGTGGCTGCCGGCATCGGGACACCTTCCCGCCGATGCGCCCAACTTCGAGCGCTATGACGAGAAGTTCGACCCGGTTAGCGGGATGGGCGGGTTGGAGATCTGGTTGCCTTTGAAGGCGTGATGCGGGTTGGTTTGTGGATGGGCGCGGTCGGCGGGCATTTTTATGCTGCCCGCCGTGGTCCTTGGCTTCCTTTGCCTTTGTCTTTGTGACTCAGTGAGGCGCGGCGGGCGGCTGCGGCGTCGAGTCCACTCCCAATGCAGCGGCGTTTTTCGCGAACGACGTTTTTGCCGCGTTTTCCGTTTGCCGTAGCCTCCTGCGACGCGCCGCCTTTCTGCGCTGCCTCCGCCAGCAGATTCGCCGCATGGCGCGCGGTGATGCGGCTGTGCGGGACGCCCTTTGCATCCAACGCGATGACCTGAAAAAGCTCGCGGTCGCATTCGAGTTCCTGCTGATATTGCTCTGCCGTGTCCACCAGCAATTCGATCAGCTTCTGGCGACGCTGACGCTCGTCGCGCGTGAGCGCAGGATTCCTATGTATCGACGACGCGAGTGTGATCAGTGTGTCCAATTGTGTCAGGCTCCGGTCGCAGAGGTCGAAAGCTGACAGGGCGAGCTTTTCGTACTGAAGGGCGTCGACGGGGGGACGGGTGGGCGTCGTGGGTTGAAGCTTGAGTGACTTTTTGGTCATGGTGCGATCTCCCTGTGTTTCGGTAGGTCGCCCGGGCACTCGGTTTAGCGTGGGTGAGCGGGCGCGAAGTAGGGTTGACAGACCGGGACATAAACAAACCGGCGAGCCTTGCGGCTCCCCTACCAAGGCCCGCCCATTGAAATATAGACGTGCAGAGGTAGACGCACGACCCGCGTGAGCGGGTGTGCGGTTTATGCCGCAGGCTGTCAAACCTGGCCGCTGAGTGTTTCCCAGCGACTGGATGATTATAAGGGAGGCAGGCCAGGACATTGCCGAGCAAATGAATGGAACGCTCTCATTGGGGAACCGAACAAGGCGAGCAGGGTTCGGATTATTAGGAAAGGTCACTCGCTCGTGTAGTCCGCGCTTGTGGGATAGTCTGGCGGCGGAGGCTGGAACTGTTCTGAAGTGCACGGAAATTTCACACGCTCTCTCAGTGGGCGGCGATGAGCATGATCTGACGCCTTGAAACCCAGATTTTCTGGCATTCGACCTCGTTCTTATATTTTTCGCTTCTTGCTGCTTGGGCTATTGTTTGGGATGGCGGGTAATGGGCTATGGGACGTGTTTAAACCAGGAGCGGACAGTTACCTAGATACACTGAGGAGTCAGCGCCATTCGCTTATGTTTATCTTCGGGATATTTGTTTTGAGCTTCCTGTTGATGCTTCTGCCTCTGGACAAAATACGCTTAAAACTGGGGCGGATAAAATAGGCGCCGCTCTTGACAGATTAGCCGACGGGAGAGCCGATGTAAGGAAAAACGTCGTGCACGCCAGACAGCGGTCGAACCGTCGCAGCACCAAATAACCGGCGAGGCAAATTTGGCCTATAAGTTTCCGCTGTCGACGTCTCGTGAGAGACAAATAAGACTACGACGGCTGATCGCAAGCGGACTGCGAAAAGACCGGTGTCCCGTTCTCAATAGTTAAAACAGAGACCTGCTTATCCCCGAGATGTTGCGTCAGGACACCAGTGGGAATGTTTTTGCACGCACGATCATCTACATATTCGGTCCGCGCCAGGACGAGCGCGGGAGCACTGAATTTCTGTAGAGCGGCGATTCCTAGCTGCGGCAGTTCCAACAACTGCGAGGCAACCAACAGCAATCCGACCGGGGTCAAAAGTGAAATTGCATCGGGTAGGACATTCCGACGGCGGTGCTCGTCGTTACCTTGCGATAGACGTTGGCGGGAGAGGCCCGTACGCAACATTCTTCCAATAATTCTCGGCCACGACGCGAACAACAATAGCACCGCACAGACCGATATTAACGCGCTACCGAACTGGAGCATTCGAAAGATGCTGTATGGTCCTGACATCACACCAACAAAGATTGGAAAGTACTTCGCATCCGCATGGGTCAGCTGCCGAACTGCCGCCGCTGCGTCGCTCCGTCCGAGCCATAAGGCAACGGAAAAAAGACTCGCATAGAGCAACTTTCCCAGTGTACCGCTCCAAGTTAGCTTGGCTATGGTTCTAATTGCAACCAAGCCGTGTCTAAAAGCCCCCAGCCCGATAATCCACTCCGTAGCGATCATGAATGACATTGCTGACTCGGTCGGCTTCATGAACGCACCCAGTACCGTCCCGGCCAACGAGAGCATGAGCGCAATGCCATAAAGGAACGGGACATCGGGTGGAATGCGTGCCAACCTCTTCACGAACCGCCGGGCGCGAATGCCATGGATCACATATAGCGTGCGAACCGGCCTTAAATATTCTTTCCATTCTCGGTACAACCCAACCGCGAGGAATAAGACCAGTCCGGCTCCGAGCATCTTCCCACCGTTCGCCGGAAAATAGTGCAGTACGAGCAATGCAATGATAATGAACAGTGCACCACGTGCCCTGCCATTGCGCCACAATAAGGAAACGACCTCAAGCAATCGAGAATTCATTTAGTACTTTAAAATTGGTCGTACGGAAAAGCTCGCGGCCTTAACCCAACTGCATACGGACGCGAAGCGAGTGTCTTTGCCAAGAAAAGCTTGACACCATCTATTTGACGGCCCGAATGCTCCATACTTGAGCGCTGGCTCACGTTTCGGTCGGCAACTTTGCGGCGCGATCTCAACCGTGAGCCGGTCTGAACTGAAGCGGCCATCTTGGTTCGTATATCAATCGTCTAATGTCTGACGCTCTTCCGATCTGCAGCCGTCAGCAGAGCGTCCCGATATTCTTGGCATCAACTCGGGAAAACGGCAGCGTGCGCTCGTTATTTTTCGTTGAATGGCCGCTACGGCATGATGCGAGAGCGAACGCTAAACTCTACTCCTTAACTCCACAGATCACCTATCCCCCCTTGACCACCCACCTCCGCCCCGCCACCACCTCCGACGCCCCGCTCATCCTCCACTTCATCACCGAACTCGCGGTGTACGAAAAGGCCGAGCATGAAGTCGTCGCCACCGTCGCAGACATCGAAGCAAGCCTGTTCTCCGACGCATCGACAGCAACCGCGCTCATCTGCGAAATGAACGGCGAGCCCATCGGCTTTTGCGTCTACTTCTTTTCTTACTCCACGTGGCTCGGCAAAAAAGGCCTGTATCTCGAAGACCTGTACGTGTCGCCGAAAGCGCGCGGCAGCGGCGCGGGCAAACTGATGCTGCGCCACCTCGCGGCCATCGCATGCGAGACCGGCTGCGGCCGCTTCGAATGGAGCGTGCTCGACTGGAATGCGCCCGCCATCGGTTTCTATGAATCCATCGGCGCGAGCGCGCAAAGCGAATGGGTTCGCTACCGGCTCGCCGGCGAAGCGCTCAAGGCATTTGCCGCAGGCGACACGTCGAACGCTTCGCCCGTGGCAAAAAACGTCCCGCCCGCGACGTAATGGCAGGTGCGAAGCTCGGGGTCGTCGCCGAAATGCCAGCGGTTGTTCGAGTAGACGCGGCTGTCCGCGTACGCCGCCACCACTTCGCCGATAATCAGATCGTGACGCTGGCTGTCGTCGGGAATCACCTTGCACTCCATCCACGCGATGCAACCGGCCAGCATCGGCACATCGATTTTTTCGGCGGCGAAAGTTCCGAGCTCAAAGGCTGAGAACTTGTCGACTTCGAGCCCCGCGTTCGTGCCCACGGCCAGCGTCTGTGCGGCGAACTTGCGGCTCGGCAATTGCAGCCCGAACACGCCGCTCGCTTCGATCAATTGACGCGTGAGCGTGCGGCTGTCCACCACCACGATCACCTTCGGCGGGTCGAAGTCGAGCGGCATGGCCCACGAAGCCGCCATCACGTTCGAGCGCCCGCCATGCGCGCTGGTGATGATCGTCACAGGTCCATGATTGAGTAACTGCGTGGCCCGCGGCAATGCCACGGGTTCCCGGGTAGCTTGCATACTTGGTTTTTGCCCGAAGGTCTGGTTTTGTCAGGGCGGCAGCCAGCAAGCCGCCGCCCTTCATGCGTCAATGCGGCGCTTTGCCGTTGGGAACGGCGTCCACCGGCTTATGCTGCTCTTCCCCGAGGCCGGGGAAAAACGCGTTCCATGCGGCTCGCACGCCGTTTGCCGCAGTGGCCTCGGCGTCGATGGGTTCATCGGCGCCTTTGGCCTCGGCTGCGGGTGCGGCTTCGGCGCCGTCGGCGGTCGCCTCGGCGTCGCCCTGCGCCTTGCCGTCAGCCGCCTGCGATGGATCGGCGGACAGCCCGCGCCAGTGCGTGAACGCGTCGTCCGGCTTGTCGGTCCACTCGCCCTCGCCGAATTTCGCAAAGGCCGTGTCCCCGCTCGTCAATTGCACCTCGTACCAGCCGTCGCGCGCGGGCGAGTGAGCGGCCAGTTCAAACCACGGGGTCGGTTCGATTTCCTTCATGTCATCTCCACTCGGATAAATCGTCATAGAAAACACACCAAAGGGAAGCTTCATGCCCGGACTGCACAACCATCCGGCGACGCGCACCAGACGGCGCGCGGAACATGATGCGGGCGATCGGTCGACATCGCCTGTCCGGTGTCGCCGCGCATAAACGACACGATAGCGCGACATGGGCCGCGCGGACAAACCCAAAAACTTATGCGCGACGCCGACGCGGTTTTTCGATGCCCGCAGCCAGTTCCGCGAGCACGCGGACGGCCGGCGTGAGCTGCTCCGCGGCGGTGTTGCCGTAGCCGATCACAAGGCCGTTGGTGCCCGCTCGCTGCTCCAGCGCGAAGCTGGACAGCGGCCGCGGGGCGAGGCCTTTGGCGAACGCGCGTTCGGTCAGCGTGTCGTCGTCGATGCGGGCCGGCAGGCGCAGCGTCAGATGCATCCCGCAGTCGCCGCCGAGAATTTCAGATGCGGCGAAGTGCTCCGTAAGCGCTTCGCGCAATGCCTGCTGCCGCTCGCGATAAAGCCGCCGCATGCGCCCAAGGTGCCGCCCGAATTCGCCGCCTTCCATGAAATGCGCGAGCGCAAGCTGTTCCAGACGATGCCCGCCGCGCAGCATCTCGTACAGCGCGACTTCGGCATGCGCGGCGATGGGGGGCGGCAACACCACGAAGCCGATGCGCAGCGCCGGAAACATCGTCTTGCTGAACGAGCCGACGTAGAGAACCGGCGCGTCGTCCACGAGCCCTTGCATGCTCGCGATCGGCTCGCCGGAGTAGCGGAATTCGCCGTCGTAATCGTCCTCGATCACCCACGCGCCGCAGCGCCGCGCCTCGGCAATCAGCTCGAGCCGCCGCGCCACGGACAACACTGCGCCCGTCGGATACTGATGCGCGGGCGACGTGTAAATCAGCTTCGGCGGATGTGCGGCCCACGCGCCGGGCGGCACGCACATGCCTTCTTCGTCGACGGGAATCGGCTGAACGCGCACGTCGCCCTGTCTGAACGCGGCCTTCGCGCCGCGATAGCCGGGGTCCTCGATCCACGCGACGTCGCCGGGATTGGTGAAAAGCCGCACGCACAGGTTCAGCGCCTCCTGCGCGCCCTCGGTGATGATCACCTGCGAGCCCTCGCAGCGCACGCCGCGCGCCATCCGCAAATGCGCGGCAATCGCGTCGCGCAAGGCCGGTTCGCCGGCCGGCGTGCCGTAGCCGAGCGCGAGCGGCAACGCGCGCTCCATCGAACGTTCGAGTGCGCGCCGCCATGCGGCCAGCGGAAAGCGGTCGAGAGCGGGCGTGCCGGGCGTCAGCGGCAACGCGCCATCCATGTAGGTGCGCGTCGCCTTGAATTCGCCGACGCGAGCCGCGTAGGCCACTTTCGGCGCGGCGGGTCGCGCGGGCGGCTCGGCGCGCGCCGCGCGGCTCGAGAGCGCGGTCACGCGCGTGCCCTTTTTGTCGGCGACCACATAGCCGACCGCCGCCAGGTGCTCATACGCGATGACGACGGTGTTGCGCGACACGCCCATTTCCGCCGCCAACAGCCGCGACGACGGCAGCAGCGATCCGGCCGGCAGGCGTCCGCCGAGAATGGCCTGCTGCAGGCGCTCGATCAGCTGCTTTTGCAGCGGGGCGGTTTTCCCGGCGGCGTTGCCAGCCGCGCTGCGGTCGCTGTTGCCACGGTTCGCGGCCGTATGAGCAAGCGGACCAATAATCTCGATCATGACGGCTGGACCTATCGAATTCGATTGAGCTGGATCTTTTTAACATACCACGATTGCCGTATCGTTCTTCCATGATTTCCACGATCAACGACAACCACGACGCGAGGAGTGCACACATGGAACCGCAACGTAACGCCTTCGACCAGCCGATCGGCGCGCCGCTGCCCGAGTGGCGCGGCGCAAAGCCGCCAGGGCGCGCGCAGTTGGCGGGCCGCTATTGCCGGATCGAACCGGTCGACGTCGACGCCCATGCGGCGGATCTGTTCGACGCCTACGATTCGGCCGACGATGGCCGCGACTGGACCTATCTCGGCGTCGGTCCGTTCGAGAGTGCGGAGGCGTATCGCGAGCATTTGGCGCGGCTCGCCGAATCGGCTGATCCGCTGCACTACGCGGTGATCGACAGCGCGAGCGGAAAAGCGGTCGGCACGTTCGCGCTGATGCGCATCGACCCGGTCAACGGCGTGATCGAAGTGGGGCACGTCGTTTATTCGCCGCGTCTGAAGCGAACGCGCATCGCAACCGAGGCCATGTTTCTGCTGATGCAATACGTATTCGACGAGCTCGGCTATCGGCGCTTCGAATGGAAGTGCGATTCGTTGAACGGACCGTCGCGCACGGCGGCGCTGCGTTACGGCTTCACGTTCGAAGGCATCTTCCGTCAGGCGATTGTTTATCGTCAGCGCAATCGCGATACGGCGTGGTTTTCGGTTATCGACAGCGAATGGCCGGTGTTGCGGCCGAGTTATACGCGTTGGCTGAGTGATGCCAATTTCGATGCCGAAGGCGGGCAAGTGGAAAGGCTGGCTGATTTGATTGCGCGGGGAAGAGCGGCGTCTGATTGAGGCCCGCTGATATCAGTTCGAACGATGAATTTTATAAGCCGGCTTTCGCGCCGGCTTTGCTTTTACATCGCCGCGCCTGGCTCGCGCTTGAACATGATGGTCGGCTGACCTTTATACGTGGTGCGAAGCTGCTCGCGATAGCCGGCCTTGTGCGCGACTCGCAGCGACGCTTCATTCTCCGGCGCGACGATGCATGCCGTTGCAGCGCCCGGCCATTTTTGATCGGCCCATTCCAACGCGGCGCGCACGGCTTGCGTCGCGTAGCCTTTGCCGTGCATCGCCGGACTCAAAGCCCAGCCCATTTCCGGCGTGCCCGCCAATGACGGCTCGATCTCGCGCTGAAAATCGGCGAAACCAACCTCGCCGACAAAGCGCCCGGTGTCCGTTTCGCGGACTACCCAATAGCCGTAATCGAGCAGCGCCCAGTGACCGGCATAGCGCAGCAGACGCGCCCACACTTCTTCACGCGTAAAAGGCTTGCCGCCGATGTACCGGACGACCTCGGGATCGGACCACATAGAGAAGCTGTCGAGGAAGTCGTCGCGCGTGTGTGGGCGGAGGGTGAGGTGGGGGGTGGTGAGGGTGGAAGGAGGCGTGGGCATTTGACTGAGCGGCGGGTCGGCGAGTGAGCTTGAAGATTGAGAAGTTGAACGTTGACGCTCAAAGACGTTGCGCTTGCATCATCGCAGATTCCTCGCGTCTGCAAATTATTGCAGCGATTAGTTGCCGCCGGCGGCTCACGCCAACTCCAAAAACCGCCCCAAACAAGGATTACGATTCGCCGGCGACCACGCCAGCACCTGCTCGACCAAAGGCGCATCCACGAGCGGCTTGAACACCACGCCAGCCAACTGCGCCTTGCGCATTGAAGCCGGCACGAGTGCGACACCCACGCCTTCATCGACAAGACTCAGCACCGTCTGCTGCAATTGCACTTCGAAGCGGATGTCGGGCTCGAAGCCGCCCGAGCGGCAATGCTCGAGGATCGTCGCGCGCAACGTGGGCGCCACTTCCTCGGATGCCAGCACGAACGGTTCGCCGGCCAGTTGCGCGATCCTGAGCCGCCGCGCGCGGGCTCGCGGATGACCACGCGATAGCGCCACGCACAACGGTTCGCGCAGAATCGTGCGCGTCGCGAGTCCCTTGCCCGGCACATGCGGAAACATGATGGCCGCGTCGATATGCCCGGCCACCACCTGCGCGGCGAGATCGTTCGAGACGACCTCGCGCAGACTCAAAGCGACTTCGGGATACGCCGCGCCGAATGCGCGCGCATAACCGGGCACCACGTTATAGGCCGCGCACATCGTGAAGCCGATGGCGAGCTTGCCCGCTTCGCCCGACGCCGCTGCCTGCGCATTGCTCACCGCCTGCTCGACCGACGCGAGGATCGCCTTCGCATCGGCGTAGAAACGCTCGCCCGCGGCGGTCAGCGTGACGCTGCGCGGGCTGCGCTCAATGAGCGTCACGCCGAGGCTCGCTTCCAGCGCCGCAAGTTGGCGGCTCAACGGAGGCTGCGACAAGTTCAGGCGCGCCGCCGCACGCCCAAAATGGCGCGTCTCGGCAAGCATCACAAAATAGCGCAGCGGCTTGATGTCGATCACGTTGGTATCCCCCTTTTCCAACGATGCATAAAAGGTATCGTCGAAGGCAAAAAACGGTATTTGATTGTATCAACGCAAATCACTACGCTGACGGCTCGCCCTTCTATCCGCGTTTATTGCCCGCGCGTTCCACACCGATGTTAGCCACTCTCGAGATTCTGCTTCCCGTCTTCGGCCTCATATTCGCGGGCTTTGCGTGCCGCCGTCGCGGCGTGCTCGGACCGAACTCGGCATCGGAACTGAATCGCTTCGTGGTCTGGCTGGCGTTGCCGGCGCTCCTCTTCGACACGATGGCGCGCGCCACGTGGGAGCAGTTGTATCAGCCGGCGTTCGTCGTCACGTTTTCCGTTGCATGCGCGGGCATCTTCGCGCTGATACTCGTCGTGCGCCTGCTGAACGGACGGCATCTCGCGGACGCGAGTGTCGATGCGATCGCCGCCTCGTATCCGAACACGGGCTATATCGGTTTTCCGCTGGGCATGATCGCGTTCGGCCAGGCGAGCCTCACGCCCACCACCATCGCGACGATCCTGGTCGCGTGCGTACTGTTTGCGGGCGCCATCGTGCTGATCGAAGTCGGCTTGCAGACGGAGCGCACGCCGCACAAACTCGGCCTGAAAGTGCTGGGCTCGCTGGCGCGCAATCCGCTGATCGTGTCGCCGATTGCCGGCGCGCTTTTCGCCAGTCTTCATGTGCCGTTGCCGCCGAGCGCGGAGACCTTTCTCAAGCTGTTGAGCGGCGCGGCCAGTCCGTGCGCGCTGGTGAGCCTCGGCTTGTTTCTCGCGGAAAAGCGTCCTTCCGAATCGGGCACGCGCGGCATTGCGTGGCTGCTCACGCTCGTCAAGCTGATCGTGCAACCGGCGCTCACATGGTGGCTCGCGGCGCGCGTCTTTCGCCTCTCACCCGCGCTCGTCGAAATGGCGGTCGTGCTCGCCGCGCTGCCCACCGGTACCGGCCCGTTCATGCTGGCCGAGTTCTATGAACGCGAGGCGCACATCACATCGCGCACCATTCTGTTGTCAACGGTAGGCTCCGTCGTGACGCTCTCGCTGCTGTTGCTATGGATGGGTCATCGCGCCTGAATCCAAACGCACGCGCACCCACAGCCGCAAAACAACGCGCGCTTTTCCAGCCACGCCGCATCACA
The DNA here is from genome assembly GCF_041355255.1 of Paraburkholderia sp. RCC_158. Taxonomy (NCBI): domain Bacteria; kingdom Pseudomonadati; phylum Pseudomonadota; class Betaproteobacteria; order Burkholderiales; family Burkholderiaceae; genus Paraburkholderia; species Paraburkholderia sp. RCC_158. The sequence continues at coordinate 757,071 of NZ_JBFUPM010000001.1, forward strand.
CGCTAAGATTGAGGCCGCCGGGCCCGCGCGACGCCCGGCACGACAAGACAGTTTGCCTCGGAGAATCTGATGCCTGAAGAGTATGAAGTGCATGGTCCGCACGACCATGCGGTGCAGCACGCCGGTCACCACGACGCGGACTCTTTCGGGAGCCGCATGGCCGTGATCACGGCAGTGCTCGCGACGATCGGCGCGCTGTGCGCCTATCAAAGCGGCAACAGCGAAAACCTCGCGCTGTACTACAAGAACGAAGCCGCGATCAAAAAGACCGAAGCATCGAATCAATGGAATTACTATCAGGCGAAGGGCGAGAAGCAGAACCTCGCGGAGTTGGGCGCGGCGCTGTCCACGGGTCAGTCGGACGAACACGCAAAGTTTCTCGCGGACGTCGGCAAATATAAGCAGCAGAAAGAACCGATCCGCGCCAAAGCCGAAGAGATCGAAAAAGAAGTCCTCGATAACAATGCGAAGAGCGAAGTGCTGCTGCACGGTCACCATCGCTGGGCGCAAGCTACTACGCTGATTCAGGTGGCCATCGCGCTGTGCGCAATCACGTTGCTGACACGCAAGAAGTGGCTGCGCAATCTGTCTTTCGTGGTCGCGGCCGTGGGTGTCGCCACTGGCGCGCTCGCATTTTTCTCGGCTTGATGGGAGCTTCGTGTGATCGATAGTTCAGCCGTTCTCGGCGTGTTATCCGTGTATGTGGCCGGCGTCGTGATTCCAGGGCCGAACTTCGTGGCCGTCGCGCATAAGGCAGCCTCGACCACGCGCACCGAAGCGCTCGCGGTCGTGGCGGGCATCGTGCTCGTTAATCTGTTCTGGGCAAGCTGCGCGATTCTCGGCGTCGGTATCGTGTTTGCGGCGTTTCCGTGGCTGGCGTTTGCCGTGAAGATGGCCGGCGCGGCTTATCTGATCTGGTTCGGCGGACGGCTGATCTTCAAAGCCTCGGCGGGCAACTCGCAACAGATCGCGCAAGCGCCTGGCGGCAGCTTGCGTCAGGCATTCGCGCAAGGCTTCGCGACCAATATCGCCAATCCGAAGTCGGTCGCGTTTTTTGCCGCGGTGTTTTCGTCGGCGGCGCCGCCGCACGAGAGCGTCGGCACGTTCCTCGCGATGCTCGGCATGGTGTTCGTCGTGGCAAGCAGCTGGTATGGCTTTGTCGCGCTGACGTTGTCGCATGCGCGAATTGCATCGGCGTATCGGCGCAGCAAGGCGTGGGTCGATCGCGTGTGCGGCGGCGTGATTATCGCGTTGGGTGTGCGGCAGTTGATACGGTAGGGGGTTGGTGGGGGCGTATGTTCGCGGACGTCGCCGCATGACGCCGCGCCGCGTCCACCCCAGTTTATGCGCACAAACTACGGCACCCTACTGCATCGCCGAGCGGGCGCGCTCCAGCAGCAACTCACGCTCTCGCACATTGCGCGTCATCGCCGCGGCGCGTTCGAACTCCGCGCGCGCTTCGTCCAGGCGGCCGAGTTTCGCGAGCAGATCGCCGCGCACACTCGGCAGCCAGTGATAGTTCGCGAGCGTGGCATCGGCGGCAAGTGCATCGACAATATCGAGCCCGGCCGCCGGCCCGAACGCCATGCCCACCGCGACCGCGCGATTCAATTCGACGACCGGCGAAGGCGCCACCTGCGCAAGCGCGTCATATAGCGCGACGATCTGCGCCCAGTCGGTTTCTTCCGCGCGATGCGCGCGTGCGTGACACGCGGCCAGCGCGGCTTGCAGCGCATACGGCCCGCTCGCGCCGCCAAGCGCATGCGCCGTGTTGAGCGCAGCCAATCCGCGACGAATCAGCAGCGGGTCCCAACGGCTGCGATCCTGGTCCAGCAACAGAACCGGGCGGCCCTGCGCATCGGTTCGCGCATGCGTGCGCGAGGCCTGAATCTCCATGAGCGCGACAAGGCCATGCACTTCGCTTTCATCGGGCACGAGACCGCTCAGCACGCGCCCGAGCCGCAGCGCTTCTTCGCTGAGCGCCGGGCGCATCCAGTCGTCGCCGGCCGTGGCCGAATAACCTTCGTTGAAAATCAGATAGATCACTTGCAGCACCGACGCGAGCCTCGGCGCGCGCGCGTCGGCCTGCGGCACCTCGAACGGCACTTTCGCCGCCGACAGCGTGCGCTTCGCCCGCACGATCCGTTGCGCGATGGTCGGCTCGGGCACGAGAAACGCGCGCGCGATTTCATCCGTCGTCAGACCGCCGAGCAGGCGCAGTGTGAGTGCGACGCGCGCGTCCGTCGACAACACCGGATGACACGCGGTGAACACGAGCCGCAGCAGATCGTCGCCGATGTCGTCGGCACGCGCCGCATCCAGTGCATCGACGAAATCGGGCACCAGATGCGCCTCGAGTGCGTCCATGTCGTGGCCCAGTTCCTGGCGCTTGCGCGCGTGCAGCGCTTCCTGCCGCAAGCGGTCCAGCGCGCGATTTTTTGCAGTCGCCATCAGCCACGCTCCAGGATTGTCGGGCACGCCCGCGTCCGGCCAATGTTCGAGCGCGGACACGAGCGCGTCCTGCGCCAGTTCTTCGGCGAGCCCGACGTCGCGCACCATCCGCGCGACGTGGGCGATGACCTTGGCGGACTCGATCCGCCAGACGGCCTCGATGGCACGATGAGTGGCCAGTTTCGTCACAGGCTCAGCCCGCCGCCTTGGCGTTCGGGTCCATGTAGATCAGCTCCCAGATATGTCCGTCGATGTCCTCAAATCCGTGGCCGTACATGAAGCCGTAGTCCTGCGGCGCGCGCGGCACGCTGCCGCCCGCTTCGACTGCTTTGGCGACCAGCGCGTCGACTTCGCCCCGGCTTTCGCACGACAGGCCGACGAGTGTTTCCGTACTTTCCTTCGGATCACAAAGCGATTTACGCGTGAACGACTTGAAGAGGTCTTTCACGAGCAGCATCGCGTAAAGGTTTTCACCGAGGATCAAACATGCGGCCTGATCGTTGGTGAATTGCGGATCGAAGCCGAAACCGAGCGCGCTGAAAAATGCCTTCGACCGTTCGAGATTACCGACGGCGAGATTCACGAAAATTTGCTTGTGCATGATGGAATCCAATAATCGGTTCGCGGCGGCTCAGCGGCAATTTAGCGGCGGCCCGCTTCCAGTTCACGGAAACGCTCAAGCTCCGGACCCGGCTCGAAGTCCTCGAGTTCGAAGAGTTGCCGCACTTCGATTTCGCCATCGGCGTTTTCGCCGAACGGCGCGGGAAAACGCCGCGCCCATTCCATCGCTTCCTCGCGCGAACGCACCTGGATCAGCGTGTAGCCGGCAATCACCTCTTTGGTATCGGCAAACGGACCGTCGATCACCGAACGCTGGCCGCCGCTGTAGCGAATGCGCCACCCTTTCGAAGTCGGCTGCAAGCCGGTGGCGTCGAGCAGCACGCCGGCCTTCGCGAGTTCTTCGTGATACGCGCCCATCGCGGCCATGAGGGACGCTTCGGGCATTTCGCCGGCTTCGCTTGCGGCGGTTGCCTTCACCAGGATCATGAATCGCATCGCGGTTACTCCTTTTGTCGTGATGTTGTAGAGAGCGTGCGGCGCCTTGGCCGCTCTTACTCACACGACGAGCAATGCACGAACGATTCGACAGCTATGATGCGTCGCCTGGGGAAAACCCCGAGTCAAAAGCCGTCGCTCGCTTACATGAAGCACGGGCCGAGCTTGCGTACCTCGACGGTGCACCACGTCGCCGCCGGACAGGCTTGCGCAATCGCCACGGCTTCTTCGCGCGATTCGCAATTGAGCAGGTAGAAGCCGCCGATCATTTCCTTCGCTTCGGCGAACGGTCCGTCGACCAGTTTCGGCTGGCCGCCGCGCACCTGCACGCGCACGGCGTCGCTGGAGGATGTGAGCGCTTCGGCCGCCAGCAGTTTGCCGCGCTCCTTGAGATCCGCGCCGAAGCGCACCATCTCGTCGTAGACTTCGCGGCCCTTGGCCTCGCCGCGTTGCGCGCGTTGTTCGGGGGGTTCGACGATCAGCAGCATATAAGACATGGCGTCTCCAATGAATGACGCTGCGGACCGTCAGCCCGGCAGTCGTATGACACAAATGGACGCGCTCATGCGAGCGCGGAAAGCCAGTCTAACAAGCGCGGATCGTTCCGGTAAACCTGCCTTGGTGGGTAATCGGCCGTCGGCCGTTGAGTTTTACGAAGACTCGTAATAGATGGACGGCAGGCGAATTGACTTTCGCTGTGCGCGTGGCATTGCGCCGATTTGAAGCGGTTGCGAACGCGCTAACGTCTGCTTCAAACTAAGCGGCAGTCGGAAGAAGATTGAGCACTTCAATGTGCCGCAGCACAACGATCAACAGACGCAAAACAGACACAAAAAAACGCCCCACGTGGGGCGTTCTATCGTCTTCAACTTACCGACTCAAAGCACCGCTTCCGCGATCGCTCTCGTCCGCGCGGACCGCATCAAGCCTTCGATCATGCGCGCCTGCGCGTTCGCGATCTCGCTCAACGACGCCACGGAAAGTTGCGCATCGAGAATCGCCAGCGCCGTGCAGAGTCGCGCGTATTCGTCGTCATTCAATTTCCATGCGCCGGTTCGCTGCTCGCGCTCGTCGAGGTGAACCATCGCCGCGTGTCCGCTCTGAATATCGTCGAGCGTGTCTTCGCCGAGGCCGAGGCGCGCCAGTTCCTGCGACACCAATAAATGCCGGCTCAACATCATGTGTAGATCGCGCGAACCGTGGCCATGCTGGAACGCGTCGAGCGACGCATAGCACTGCAGGATCATCGCGGCGGTAACGGGCTCGTGTGCGCTGCGGCTGTGAGTGAGTGCACGCAATAGCGGCGACATGGCCGGCACATTGTGTTTGCGGACTCGCGCTTTACTGGACATAGATTCAACCTCCTTCGCTAACTCTCGGCTTCGTCGCCACATCGGTACGATTTTCCGGCGACGAATGCCGCCGATGCGCCGGCGGCTCGACAGCCTCTAATGTGAGTCTGTGTAAGCATGATGGCAAGCCTTTATTAAGACCGGCTTAAACGGCGAAATTCCCAGTCGTCCACCGCAAGTACGAAAAAAAACCCTGTTCCCGCGAGAGAACAGGGCCGGACAGGATGGAAGTCGTGCTTGCGCGTGGATGCTCGCCGACCTTTAACCATCGAAACTAACCAAGCTGTTGCTGCTTGTGCTGCTACTGCGAAAAGCAAAACGTTTGCTGCCTGCTTTACCGCTACTGCGAAGACTTTTGTTGCGACGTCAACTGCTTGTGTTATTGCTGCTCAAGCTATTACCGGTGCTGCAAAAACTGCAAACTGCAAACTGCAACTTGAAAAAAAACGATCTGCTACTTCACCTGCCACTGCGCCATTTGCTTCTACTTCCTACTGCTTTACTGCCCTGCCGTGTCGACTGCCACGGCAAACTGCCATCAACGGTACGGTTCAAAACAACGCGGGGGAAGACCGCGTCGATGGGCTCGGTGATTTGTCGCTCCATGGAAAACAGTTTATGCGAGCGAGCGCTCGAGCAATTGGGCAAAAGGAAGGGCATTGCCACGCCTGTTTGACGAATGGACGTAACAATCGGGGACGCATGTGGAAGAGCACTGTGGGGAACGACGCGACCGGACACCGCCGCGCGCAAGTCAGAGCAACTCGGCGCGAATCAGAGCAACTCAGCGCAAGCAGACACAGCACAACGAATGCGCACGCAGCATCACGTAGACGCTGCGTGCGCAACGATCAATCGACATCAGCGCGCGGCAAAGTCGCTGATCGTCAGCAGGACTTTTTCGCCCGGACGCGCCAGCATCTTTCTTTCGGCCACAGCGGTGATGCGCTTGCGGCCATCGGCGAAAGTTTTCAGCATGCGGTCTTCCGCGGCGCCGCGTTGCAGCCAGAAATACTGCTCCAGTGCTTCACGCGTGACGGCGCATTCGAGTTCCCGTCCTCGCGCCGAAAGCTGGAAAATCACCGCGCGCCCGTCTGGGGAGACGCTTGGTTCAAGCTCGATAATCTCCATGGCCCACCTCGCAAAGTTGCTTATGCCGCCCGTCGTACTCAACGAGCGACGCCGAACAAAACTGAATAGACACGCAAGCCCGCATCGGTCTTTCGGCTGATGAATCCGCTACTGCGCCGCCGCTACCTCAATCGTAAGCGAACGTGAAAACGCGTGCATGTCAGCGTGCCCCAACCGAAGCGCAGGCGAAACTGCACGCGCGTGCGTCAGCTCGGGCATACATGGCGTCGCGCTCATCCACCGCGAGCGTTTCACACAGAAGTCATGCAATAGCGTACTCAAACCTTCGGACATCGCGTGTGTCCCGCCGCGCACTCCGCGCGACGCGGACGCAATCGCGAACCAGGAATGCGGCGGCCGCAATTCGTGGGACGTCACACCACGCGAATCGCGGAAACGCATGCAGCCCGTGTCGGGATAGAAGACGAGCGTCGTCACGTCGCCCTCGATTGCGCGCGTCAGAACTTCGGTTCTCGGGTTCAGCATTGTTCGTCGTATGCCAGGTGGCGCCGTCTGTCGGCGTTTCGGCGTGTCGCGCCGCGAGGTCTCGACCTGCGCGCGTATCAATCCGCGGGTAAGGGCAAAAGCAAGGCACATGCCAATCTGTGTCGAACGCGCCGCGTCCGGTTTCCGTCGAGCACCATAAAGTGCAAACGTAGCGCGGTCTGCGAACGGCGAAGCATCGGCGGCGCTTGATGCGTCGCGGGTAAAGCCGCTGCGGCGCATCGTGTTGTCGACAGTCGCGTGAGCCGCGATACACGTCGATCAACTGCGCAAGCGAGCACGTTCACACGCCGATGCATGGTAAAAACGCGCTGGCAGCATGACAATTCGCGCCCATTCTTACTAACGGCCCGCGCGCCCGCACGCCTCGACATGTCCGACCACCAACCTGCGATAACCCTGCGCCCCGCTTCCGCCGACGACGAAACTTTTCTCTTCGAACTGCGCAAGGCGACGATGACCGAGCATCTCGCGCGCGTCGGCGAACCCGCGGACGACGCCGAGCATCGCGCTCGTTTGCTGCATCGTTACGACGCGGCGCGCGTGATTTGCGTCGACGGCACGCCTGCCGGTTTGCTCAAGGCGCATCGTTCCGATACCGAATGGCGAGTCGTTCAATTGCAGATCGCGCCGGCACTGCAAGGGCGCGGCATCGGCGAACGGGCGCTGCACACGGTGCTGCGCGACGCCGACGCCGCGACCTTGCCCGTCACGCTGAAGGTGCTCAAGGGCAATCCGGCGCGGCGTCTTTACGAACGGCTCGGCTTCGAAGTCGTGAGCGAAGATGAAAGAGAGTTTCACATGAGGCGCGCGCCACGGGCGTCGGCGGAAACTGAAGCAGAATGAATGGCGGATAAGAACTGACACCGCACGAGCTGACATGACCATTCACGAACGCGCGTGCCGACAGATGCGTTGATGTGAAGCTGATCCCAAGCTGATCCGACGAATATCGGCCCGCACGCGTCACATATTCGTATACGAACTGCACCATCCTGGCGCGGCGACCTGCTTATCGCCGAACAACGTACAGCCGCCGTAGGCATCCGCAGCCTTGCCCTGAAACAGCGAACATGTGCTGCACTTCTGGTCTGCTGCGTATTGCGGATACTTCGCCTTGTCGACCTTCGACGCGTCTTCCTTATAGCCGAGCGCTAGCGCTTGCGGGTCCCTCTCGCTGAGTACATTTGCGTTTGCGCTCGCGGCGAATCCCACGCGTGACATCACGAGCGAAGAGCCGGCGCTCACGCTCATCAATAGAAAATGGCGGCGCGACGTTTTCATTGTTGTGCTCCGATGGTGGTCATGGCGCGTGTCATCGCGGGGATGAATCAACTGCAACGATTCTAGCGTGAGCGGCCATTCGCACGCACGCAACCACGCATGCTTACGATTTGAATGCACGCGGAGCGCTCGCGAACGCGACTCTCGTTTTGCGTTTATCCTCTTTGCTCGTTTCTCGCAGTGTTCTCCATCGCAATCGTTTGGTCCCATTCGGAGTTGAGCATGCAATACCGCAAATTCGGCCGCACAGGGCTGACTGTTTCCCGCCTGTGTCTCGGCACCATGACGTTCGGCCTGCAAACCGAAGAAGACGCTTCGCGCCGCATTCTCGACACAGCCGCCGATGCCGGCGTGAACTTCATCGACACCGCCAACGTTTATCCGCTCGGCGGCGGCGAGGACAACGCGGGACGCACCGAAGAAATCGTCGGGCGCTGGCTGAAGGGCAAGCGCGATCGCTTCATCCTGGCCACCAAGGCAGTCGGCAAAATGGGCCCTTCCGCGTGGGATCAGGGCGCGTCGCGCAAGCATCTGCTCGATGCCATCGACGCCTCGCTAAAGCGCCTCGGCACCGACTACGTCGACCTGTATCAACTGCATTCCGACGACGCCAACACGCCACTCGACGAAACGCTCGAAGCGCTGGACGTGATCGTGCGTTCGGGCAAGGCGCGCTACATCGGCGTGTCGAACTTTCTCGCGTATCGGCTCGCGCGCGCACTCGGCCGCGCGGACGTGCTGCGCGTCGCGCGCTTCGTCTCCGTGCAGCCGCGTTATAACCTGCTGTTCCGCCAGATCGAACGCGAACTGCTGCCGCTCGCCGCCGAAGAGGAACTCGCCGTGATGCCATACAACCCGCTCGCGGGCGGCTTGCTGACCGGCAAGCACAAGCTCGATGCAGCGCCTGCGTCGGGCCGCTTCACCGAAAGCGTCGGCAAGGCGGGCGCGATGTATCAGGAGCGCTACTGGCATCACCGCGAATTCGAAACGATCGAGCGGCTCAAGAGCATTGTCGAGCCGACCGGCGAATCGCTCACACGCGTTTCGCTCGCGTGGGTTCTGGCGAATCCACTCATCACGTCTGCGATTATCGGTGCGAGCCGCGCCGAGCAACTGAGCGACACGCTCGCCGCATCCGAACTCGTGCTCGACGACGACATCAAGAAGCAACTCGACGAAGCGAGCGTCGAATATCGTTGGGGCGATGCGGCGCGCTAAACGTGGCGGTCAGCCGACATGGCGAGTGATCGCGAGCCGCAACACGCGCGCTGCGATCACCGCCCGTATCTGAGCACCGTGCTGGTGGCCGCAATCACATGGTCCTTCATGGCGGCAAGCAGTGCGTCTCTCGTCAGACCGGCCGGCAACGCATCAGGCGCGAGATCGAGCGCGTAGATCTGCACGACATAGTGATGCGGCACCTCGCCGACCGGCGGACACGGGCCGTAATAGCCAGGGCCGCCCGTGCGGTTCGTTCCGGCGACGCTTCCAGGCGGCGGCGCGGCTCCCTCGCCAAGCGCGGTCACGGAAGACGCAATGCCGTATAGCACCCAATGCACGATGCCGAGACCTTTGGCGCCATCGGGATCGAAGATCGTCACTGCATAACTCTTTGTGCCGGCCGGCACGTTGCGCCATTGCAGCGCGGGCGACACGTTGCCGCCGCCGCAGTTATTCGCGCTGGCCGCATGCGTCGATTCGAGTGTGCCGCCATCGGCCAAACCGGGCGAGCTCAATGTGAAAGCCTCGGCCGCATAGGCGTGAGCAACGGCGAACGTCAGCATCGCGCCGACGCTCAACGAAATCATGCGCCGCGCAGCGCCAACGTAAGCCCGTCGAATCATTGTTGTTTGCTCCCGGCCATTCGCGCCAGTTGATATCTATTTGAACTTACCCGTTCGTGCATTCGCTTCAGGCAATTGCCGCGTTTCGCGCACCGACCGCGGATGCCATAAGCGCGCGCCGCCTTCAATACCCGCATCGTTCGAAACGGTTGCAACGTTCGCGGGCAAATCGAATGTCAGCCGCGCCGCGTTGCCGCCGCCAATCCATAGCTTGTCGTAATTCACGAGCGATTCGAGAATGCCGATCACTTTGTGAACACGCTTATTCCAGCGTTTATTCCCGGCTTTTTCGCGCGCCGCGTCGCCGATGTACTCGTCATAAGCCACGCCTTTCTTGCTGACCGGATGATGCGCGAGTTCGAGATGAGGCATCAACTCGCCGTCGCGAAAGAGCGCGGTTCCCGCGCCGGTGCCGAGCGTCAACACGAATTCGATGCCCTTGCCTTCTATCGCGGCGAAGCCCTGCATTTCGGCGTCGTTGATCATGCGCGCGGGCAAGCCGCCCAGTTTTTGCGCGAGCAGATCGGCAAGCGCAAAGTCGCGCCATCCTTCCACGCCGAAATGCGGCGCGGTCAGAATGCGGTTATTGCGGACCACGCCGGGAAAGCCGATCGACATCAACTGCGCCGGCGCCTTCGCGATCAACGGCTCGACGAGTTTTGCCAACGCATCGACGAGTTGCTGCGGCGTGCACGGATGCGGCGTCGCCACGCGCAAGCGCTCGGTTTGCATCTGACCGTTCGCATCGATGATCGCTGCTTTCAATCCAGTGCCGCCGACGTCGATTGCAAGAATCCGTTCGTTACGCGTTGCTGCCTTGTCTTTCGATGCCGCCATGTTGCCCCCCGTTGATGTGGTTTTACCCAGCGCGTTCACTTCTTTTCGATTGCATTGGTCTTTAATGGCCGCCACGCGCGGCCGTCGCGTGCGAGCAGCGCATCGGCTTCGGCGGGCCCTTCACTGCCGGCCGCATAGCCGTGCACGGGCATCGCGCCGCCCGTTTTCGGATGCAGCACATCGTCCACCGCGCACCAGCTCGTCTCGATGCTGTCGGCGCGCTGAAACAGCGTCTCGTCGCCGAGCATGCAGTCGTACAGCAGCGTTTCATAGCCGACGTTCGCGCGCTCCGCGAAGAAGTCTCCATAGTTGAACGAAGACTGCACGGGACCGATCTGCATCACCGGGCCCGGCGTCTTGACGTTGAAGTCGAAGCTCGTGCCGTGCGCGGGATCGATACGCAGCGTCAGCACGTTCGGCGTGAGCGCGTCGACGGGCGTGTCGCGAAACAGACGGAATGGCACCGGCTTCAGTTGCACGGAAATTTCAGTGCGCCGCACCGCAAGCCGCTTGCCCGTGCGCAAATAGAAAGGCACGCCGGCCCAGCGCCAGTTTTCGACGAACACGCGCGCGGCCGCATACGTTTCTGTCTTGCTGTCCGGCGCGACGTCCAGTTCCTCGCGATAACCCACGCCCGCAGCGCCTTTTTCGTATTGACCGAATACGACGTCGTTCGGCGTGAGCGGCAAGATCGCGTCGAAGATCTCGGCTTTTTTATTGCGCACGGCTTCTGCGTCGAAAGAATTGGGCGGCTCCATCGCGACCATGCCGAGCAACTGGAACAGGTGGTTCGGCACCATGTCGCGAAACGCGCCGGTCTGCTCGTAGAACTTGCCGCGCCCTTCCACGCCGATTGTCTCGGCCGCCGTGATCTGCACGCTGTCGATATATTCGCGCCGCCACACAGGCTCGAATAACGCGTTCGCGAAGCGCACGGCAAGAATGCTTTGCACCGTGTCCTTGCCGAGAAAATGATCGATGCGATAGATCTGCGATTCCTTCGCCTGCGAAAGAATGTGCGCGTTCAGATCGCGCGCCGATGCGAGGTCGGTGCCGAACGGCTTCTCGATCACGATACGACGAAAGCCGCCGTCCTCTTTCAGCAAACCGGTCTCGCCCAGATGTTCGACGATCGGTTTGAAGAAGCGCGAGCCCACGGCCAGATAAAAAATCACATTGCCGCCGGGCGCCTGAGCGAGCTTTTGCTTCAGACGCGCGAAGGTGTCGGGCGTGTCGAAATCGCCGGCCATGTAGGTGAGGCGCTGCGCGACCCAATCCCATGCGCTGTCGTCGAGCTTACCGGCGTGGAAAGTGCTGGCTTTGTCGGCGGCGAATTTTTGCAGCGACTGGTGCAGCTCCTCGCACCATGCGCTCGTTTCGCGCTCGCCGTGATTCACGCCGACAATCTGCATGCCGCCGTCGAGCAGGCCATCCACGGCGAGGTTGTAGAGCGCGGGCATCAGGAGGCGCTTGGTGAGGTCGCCGCCCGCGCCGAAGATGACCAGCGTGCAAGGCGGCGCCGGGCGCTTGCCGGCGGGCGACGGCGGCTCGCCGTGCGCACTCGCACTCACTTTGCAACTGCGCGGCGCGGCAAGGTTGCCGTTAGCATCCGCATTCGGAGAATTAGCGGCTTGGGGATTCGATGGAGTCGACATGGGATTCACTCGAGTAAGCCAATGAAACGGACGTGGGAATAGAGAAAAGACCGCGCCCGCCCCCACACAGTTCAACAACGGTCACGCGCTATTTGACCGCACTGCTCGCCAGCGCGGAAACCGTTTCGGGTTCGACCGCGGGCTCCGTGGGCCGCGCCGGAGCCGACGGCGCTGCCGGAATCGGCGCGCGCCCAGGCTCGCCCGCAAGCGGCACGCTGCCCGATGCGGCCATCTCACGCGGTTGCAGCAGCAATGCGACAAGCCCGGTCCAACCGGTTTGATGCGAAGCGCCGACGCCGCGTCCGTTGTCGCCGTGGAAGTATTCGTGGAACAGAATCAGATCGCTCGAACGCGGGTCCGCTTGCAGCAACGGGTACGCGCCCATGACCGGACGCTCGCCGTCACGGTTCTTGAGGAACAGCGTGGTCGCGCGGCGCGCGAGTTCATCGGCGATTTCGGACAACGACAAGGTCTTTCCCGAGCCCGTCGGATATTCGACGCGGAATTCGTCGCCGTAATAGCGGTGAAATTCGTAGAGCGATTCGATCAACAGATAATTGACGGGCATCCACACCGGACCGCGCCAGTTCGAATTGCCGCCGAACACGCGCGTATCCGATTCAGCCGGCAGATATTTGACCGTGAAGCTATTGCCGTTGTGATCGAACACGAACGGATGATCGCGGTGGTATCGCGACAGTGCGCGCACGCCGTGATCGGAGAGAAACTCGCTTTCGTCGAGCGCGCGCCGCAACAGCGCTTTCATCCGGTGTCCGCGCAACACCGACAGCAACAATGCATTGCCCTTACCCGGCTCGTTCCAGCGCGAGACGAGCTTCGCGAGATCCGGCCGATGCTTGAGGAACCACACGAGCCGCTCGCGCAATCCGGGCAACTCGCCATGCAGGCGCTCTTCGAGTACATGCACCGCGAAAAGCGGAATGAGCCCGACGATCGAGCGCACGCGCATTGGAACACTGGTGCCGTCAGGCAGGCGCAGCTTGTCGTAGAAGAACTCGTCCTCGCTGTCCCATAGTCCGGTATCGCAGCCGTCGTCGCAACTCACGGCTTGCGCGATATACAGGAAGTGCTCGAAGAACTTTACGCCGATGTCGACAAACACATGGTTCGCATACGCAAGTTCCAGCGCGATACGCATGAGGTCGAGTGCATACGCGGCCATCCACGCGGTGCCGTCCGCCTGATCGATGTGGCCGCCCGTGGGCAGCGGCGACGAACGATCGAAGATGCCCACGTTGTCGAGCCCAAGAAAACCGCCCTGAAAGATGTTGTGACCGTCCGCGTCCTTGCGGTTCACCCACCACGAAAAGTTGAGCAGCAGCTTGTGAAAAATGAGCTCGAGAAAATCGCGATCGGGCTTGCCGGTGAGCGCGCGGTCGATCTCGTACACGCGCCACGCGGCCCACGCGTGAACCGGCGGATTGGCATCGCCTAGCGCCCACTCGTAAGCGGGCAGTTGTCCATTCGGATGCTGATAGCGGTCTTTCACCAGCAGCAGCAATTGACGTTTCGCGAAGGCGGGGTCGATTAACGCAAACGCCGCCGCATGAAACGCGAGATCCCACGACGCATACCACGGGTACTCCCACTTGTCCGGCATCGACACGATGTCCGCATTGCACAGGTGCATCCAGTCCGCGTTGCGTCCACGTTTGCGCGCGGCCGCCGGTTGAGGCTGCAACGGATCGCCTTCGATCCAGCGATGCACGTCGTACCGGTAGTACTGCTTCGACCACAGCATGCCCGCGAGCGCCTGGCGCTGCACGAGACGCGCGTCCGGATCGTTCATGTCGCGTTGCAGCGCGCCGTAGAATTCGTCGGCTTCGGCGATACGCTTTGCAAAGAGTGCGTCGGCGTCGAACGGCACTTCGTCGGGCGTCGCCTCGGGACGCCAGCGCATATACACGACCGCGCGCCCATGCGGACCGAGTTCGATTGGCGCATGCGCGCCCGCCTTCGTGCCGCGATCGCGACGCACCGCGTGCTGATCGCCATGCACGAGGTAATCGTTGAAGCCGTCCTTGAACGGACCCTCGCCTTCCATATTGAAGAGGCGCTTTACGTTCGTGTCGTTCTCGCAGAATAGCCACGCGATTTGCGGCGCGTCGTGCGACCACGCGGTGACGACAATCGGTTCATGCCCATGCTGATGGCCGATCAACTGCGCGCGGCCTTCGTGGTCCGTGCCTGCTGCAAGCGACGGCTTGTCCGTGTTCGGTTTCCACGACCACGAATTGCGCGCCCAGATTTGCGGCAGTACATCGAGCGATGCGGGTTCGTCCGCGCGATTCTCGATTGCGACGCGCATCACGATGTCGTCGGGCGCGTGCTTCGCGTATTCGACCTGAACGTCGAAGTAACACAAGTCGTCGAACACGCCGGTATCGAGAATTTCGTACTCCGGCATGTCGCCGCCGCGCCGCGCGTTTTCCTCGATCAGATCCTGATACGGATAGGCCGCGTGCGGGTACTTGTACAGCATGCGCATGTACGAATGCGTCGGCGTGCCGTCGAGATAGAAGTACAGCTCCTTCACGTCCTCGCCGTGATTGCCCTGCGCGTTCGTGACACCGAAGAGCCGCTCTTTCAGGATCGGGTCTTTGCGATTCCACAGCGCAAGCGACACGCACCAGCTCAGCGTGTCGTCGCCGAAACCGGCAATGCCGTCCTCGCCCCAGCGGTATGCGCGGCTGCGCGCATGGTCGTGCGGAAAGTAGTCCCACGCAGTACCGTCCGCGCTGTAATCCTCGCGCACGGTGCCCCATTGACGCTCGCTGAGGTAAGGGCCCCAGCGCTGCCAGTGGGCACAATCCGCCGAATGCAGACGTGAACCTTCAACAGTGGCGAACAGATTCGCAGCGCGCAGCGGTGGCATGACAGCTTCCTTGCGTCGGGCTTGGCGGTGGGACACACATCGTAGCGCGGTTTACGCGATGTGGCGATCCAACCCGGCAAGCAAATGCTCGACGCGCAGCAATTCGCCGAGCGACCACGCCTGCCACGGCGTGCCGGCGGGCGCGTGCGGCAAATCGCCGTCGGCGATTTCGGAAAGGTGATCGAGCCCCGCGTGATCGAGATGCGCGTACAGCGGATCGAGAAAACGCGTTCGAGCTTCGCGGCGCGTTTCGTCAGTATTGCCGCGCACGCGCAGCCAGGCTTCGACGAATGGACCGAGCAGCCACGGCCACGCCGTGCCCTGATGATAGGCGCCGTCGCGTTCGTACGGGGCGCCCGTGTAGCGGCCGCGATAAGCCGGGTCCGACGGCGCGAGCGTGCGCAAGCCGAGCGGCGTCAGCAATTGCGCTTCGACCTCATCGACCACGGCGCGCGCCGCCGCGCCTTCGAGCAACGGGAACGGCAGCCCGCCGACCGCGAAAATCTGATTGGGACGAATCGCGCGGTCCACTGTGCCGCTGACATGATCGACGTCGATGTTATCGAAAAGCGCCTGTGTCGACGGGTCGACGAAACGCTCGCGGAACGCCTGCCATGCGCGCTCGGCCGGTTGTTGCCATTGCGCATTCCACGTTGCTGCAATGCGCAATGCGTTGATCCACAGCGCCTGCACTTCGACCGGCTTGCCGATGCGCGGCGTCACCACCCAGTCGCCGACCTTCGCGTCCATCCACGTGAGCTGCATGCCTGCGACGCCCGCGCACAGCAAACCGTCCTCCGCCGATGCCTTGATGTTAAAGCGCGTGCCTTGCGTGTAGCCCGCGAGGATCGCGTCGGCGGCGGCCTGGAGACGCGCCCTGGTTGCCGCGCCCGCGTGATCCGTCGACAGATAGTCGTGCACAGCGACGATGAACCACAGCGACGCATCGACGGAATTGTATTCGGGCGTGTCGCCGTAATCGGGGAAACGATTGGGCAGCATGCCCTCGGACAACGTGCCCGCCCATTCGAGCAGGATCGCCTCGGCGGCATCCAGACGGCCCGACGCGATCAGCAAGCCGCGCATCGCGATGAACGTGTCGCGGCCCCAATCGGTGAACCACGGGAAGCCCGCGAGTATCGTGCAGCCCTCGTTACGCTGGACGACGTAGGCGTCGGCGGAACGTTGCAGGCGCGAGCCTAATGCTTCGCGGCGTTGTTGTTCGGTTTCGGCGAGGGTTTCTACGTGGCGCGATGCGGTTACGTGTGTTTGTGTCGCATCCGATGCGCTGAGAATCATGACCGCTTGCTCATTCGCGAGATTGAAGCTGAATACGCCGGGCGTCGCGAGGTCTTCGCTGAAATCCAGCCCGCGCTCGCGCTCGCGAACGTAGCAGAAGTTGCGATACCAGTCCGGCGCGTGCGCGTAGCTGCCATTCGTCGCGGCATGAATGCGCGGCAGATCGCCGTAGGGTTGCCAGCTTACGTTGCGCGCGTCGTCGCTGATTTGCGCGCCAAAGTTGAACGCCGCGTTCTCGTGATGCAGCGCGTGATAGTCGCGGCCGGACAGCAACGGCCTGACCTTCAGCGTAAGCGCGCCTGTTGGCGTCGCCGCCTGCGGGCGTTCCCATTGCCAGCGCAATACCGTTTCGCACGTCGCCTTGCTGACGAACACTTCGGCCGTGATGACGATCTGCGCATTGAACTGAAAGCGCCATGTCGGCCACGGCTCCGTGGCGAACTCGAGCAGATTCGCGCTCGCATCGGGATACAGCAGGTCGGGCACGTAGCGCTGCATGCTGAGCGGATAGCGCTCGCCGTCCGCTTCGAGCCAGGCTTCCACGCCGTTGACCAGCACGACGCGCCCGCCTGGCGCGCGCGTGGCCGCCAGCAGCAATGCGTGATAGCGGCGCGTGCGCTCGGTGCCCACGGTCCCCGACGCGAAGCCGCCGAAGCCGTCTGCCTCGAGCCATTCGTCTTCGAGCCGCTGCGTGTCGAAAGGTCGTTCAATGCGTGTCATGGCGTGAGTGATCTTGCGATGGAAGGCATTAGCGTGTCCATTCTCCTACTTATCACTTTCCGGTTCCTTTCGAAGAACTCACAAACGCGAGTCATTTTTCCCACTCGCAAACGTTTCACAATTATTTCTTGAAAGGGTTGGAGACTGCATCCGCTTTCACAAAACCGGATGCCGACATGAGAAGAGACAAACGCCTCGTGAGTGCCCTTTTCGTTGCGCTCGCAACGTGTGCATTAACGGGTGCATTAAGCGGCTGCGGCGCGGATGACTCCGCATCGGCCAATGCGTCTTCTTCATCGAATGTTGATGCTTCGCTCGATGCGCCATCTTCTGCGGCATTGTCCGCAGCCGCTATTCCGAATGCATCGTCGGCGCTCGCCGCGAATCCCGCTCTCGCATCCGACGCCATCACGCAGAACGTGCAAGCCAGCCTCGCCGCCGACAGCCAGCAAGTCGCGCCCGTCATGCGTTATGCACCCGGCGACAGCGCGAACAGCAACTGACCAATTCCCCTGGCGCGCGTGGCGCGCTATTCTTCCCCCCGCAGAAGGTGATATTCCATGACATCAAATAGCCGTCGCCGTTTCCTGCAGACCGTGGCTTCATCCGCCGGCGCTGCCGCTGCGCTTACCGCGCTGCCCGAGTCGATTCGCAATGCGTTGGCCGTTCCCGCGTTTTCGCGCACGGGCACGATTCACGATGTCGAGCACATCGTCGTGTTCATGCAGGAAAACCGTTCGTTCGACCACTACTTCGGCCATATGCGCGGCGTGCGCGGCTACAACGACCGCTTCCCGATTCCGCTGCCGAACGGCAAGCCGGTCTGGTATCAGCCGTCGAAGGCGGACCCCACGAAGCCTGTGCTGCCCTTCCATCTGGATACGTCGACCACAAGCGCGCAATGCGTGGGCGACCTCGATCATAGCTGGTACAAGACGCATGCCGCGATAGACGGCGGCCGCTACGACCAGTGGCCCGCGACCAAGACCGACATGACGATGGGCTATCACCTGCGCAGCGACATTCCGTTCCACTATGCGCTCGCCGATGCGTTCACGATCTGCGACGCGTATTTCTGCTCGATGCCGGGACCGACGCATCCGAACCGCTCGTATCTGATGAGCGGCACGGTCGACCCGACGGCCAAGTTCGGCGGACCGCTGCTCGACAACAACGACTGGGTGGACGGCGACGGCCCGCCGAACTATCAGTTGCTTTCGTGGACCACGTACCCCGAGCGCCTGCAAGCCGCCGGCATTTCGTGGCAGATCTATCAGCAGGGACTGACCGGCGCCGATCCGCTGAACGGCAACTACGGCACCAACATCCTGCAAAACTTCAGCAACTTCATCAACGCGCAGCCTGGCTCGCCGTTGTATGAGCGCGCCCAAACCGTGCGCACCATCGACGATCTGAAGGCCGACGTGCTCGCGAACAAGCTGCCGCAAGTGTCGTGGCTGTGCCCGCCCGCCGCGTACTCGGAGCATCCAAAATACACGCCGGCGTATGGCGCCGAATATACGTCGCAGATTCTGGATGCGTTGACGTCGAACCCCGAGGTGTGGAGCAAGACCGTGCTCTTCATCATGTACGACGAGAACGACGGCTTCTTCGATCACCTCGTGCCGCCGCAACCGGCGACGACGGCTACGCAAGGCAAGTCGACAGTCAGCACCGAAGGCGAAATTCACAACGTGGTCAATCCGGGACGCGGCGGCAGCTATACGGCCGACGGCCTGCCCTACGGCCTCGGCCCGCGCGTGCCGATGACGATCGTCTCGCCGTGGAGCAAGGGCGGCTTTGTGTGCTCGCAGGTGTTCGATCACACGTCGGTGATTCGCTTCATCGAAACGCGCTTTGGCGTGTACGAGCCGAACATCACCGCATGGCGTCGCACGGTGTGCGGCGACCTGACGACAGCGTTCGATTTCCGCACGCCCGACTCGCGCATTCCGCCGCTGCCCGACACGAGCAATTACAAGACCATTGCCGACAACCAGTGCGCGACGCAGCCGAAACCGACCGTGCCCGCGACGCCCGGCTCAATCGATCCGCAGGAAAGCGGCATTCGTTTCGCGCGCGCCTTGCCGTATGAATTGCATGTGAACGGCCACGCGGACGCGAAGCAGAACGCGTTCGAAATTTCATTCGGCAATACCGGCGACCAGGGCGCGCATTTCTATGTGTACTCGACGAATCGCACGGACGGTCCGTGGCGTTACACCGTTGAAGCGGGCAAGTCGCTCAGCGAGTCGTTCGATCTGACATCGACGAACGGCGTCTACGCTTTTCAGGTGTTCGGTCCGAATGGTTTCGTGCGCAAGTTCGCGGGCAATGTCGGGAGCAATGTCGGGAGCAATGCGCACGCAGAGCAGCTTGCGGGTGGCCATCACAACGGCAAACCGGCGGAGCCTGAAGTGAAGGTGCAATACGACGTCGCGAACGGCAACGTGTTCCTCAGGTTCAGCAACAAGGGCGGCAGCTTTGCGCGTTTGACGGTGACGGATAACGCGTATGGCGCACGTCCGCGTCCGGTGATGGTGCCGCCAGGCGCGCATATCGAAGAGGCTTGGGTGCTGGCAGCGAGCCATCACTGGTATGACTTGACGATAACCAGCAACGACGACGACAGCTTCTCGCGCCGCGTTGCGGGTCACGTCGAAAATGGGCGGCCGAGTATTAGCGATCCGGCTGCGATTGCGCCGGTGTTGGTGGCAAGTTAAGGCGGGTTAGGTTGAGGCTGCGGTTGCGGTTGCGCGTGCGTGGTGTTGGCGCGTCTGGCCGCAGCCTCTGTTGGTTGCAAGCAGAGTTCGCACGAAGCTGCTGTCATCACGCCCCCAACAACACCCCCGTCCGAAACGCCCGCGTCCCCGTCACACGCCCCAGCGGCGCGCCCGCCGTCACAAAGCGAATCGCGCGACGCATGTAAAACACGCCTTCCGTATTGCTCGCCAACGTAGTGGTTTCGTCCGTCAGCGGATCGACGATATCGAACAACGGTTGACCAACGCGAATCGTCTCGCCGATCTTCGCGCGATGCACGAGAATGCCGCTCACGGGCGCATAGAACTGCTCGCTTCCGGCGAGCGGCGTCGCAGGAGTCAGCAACGGCGGCAGCGGCTTCGCTTCCAGCCGAATCGCCTTGCGCCACATGAGATAGTCGACGATCGCGTCGGCGTCGTGCTGTGCCGCTTCGTATGAAACGTCGCGCTGGCCGCGGCATTCGACAGTCACTGCAATCGTGCCGGTAGGCACCGGCTTGTCGGCGGGCATGTGTTGCTGCAACTCCCACCACAGCAGGCTATGCGTTTCGTCGAAGGCCTCGCCGCCCGAGTTCGTCGCCAGCAGCGACGCTTCTGCGCCAAGATAGCGCGCGAACGGTTCGACTTGAGGCCACGCCGCCTCGCTCGTGTAGAGATGCATCGCGGCCTCGAGCGAACAATGCAGATCGATCACCACGTCTGCATCGAACGAGAGCTTCAGCATCGCCAATTGCAATGACTCGAACTCGGTCAACGGCTTTTGCGCGGCGAGTTCGTCAGCAATCAGACGACGAACGATCCGCACGTTTTCTGCGGCGTCCGAACCTAGCGCTTCGCGCGCCTGTGCGACAAGTTTCGTCAGCCGCAGAAAATGCCGGTTGAAGTTCTTGCCGCTTGCAAGGTCGAAGCGCCCGATAAATTGTCCGAGTACGTACTGCCCGAGTCCGACGGGATTAGCCACGGGCACCAGCACGATCTCCGCATTGAGCGCGCCCTGCTTTTCAAGTTCGATCAAGCGACGCTTCAATAGAAGCGTGGTCAGCATCGCTGGCGTTTCGTCGGCATGCAGCGACGACTGGATATAAATCTTCTCGCCGCTGCCTGGCGCGCCGAAGTGAAACGATACGAGTTCGCGCTGGGTGCCGATTGCCGGCGAAATGAGCGGATGCGATTGCCTGTTCATGAGAGACGAGCGTGGAGTTAAAGAGCGGAACGCGCGGGCATCAATTGCCGTACGGGTCGAAGTCGAAGTACTTTTTCGCGATCTGCGCATACGTGCCGTCTTTCAGCATCGAGGCAATCGCGGCGTTCATCGACGCCTGCACTGCCGTCTCGTCCTTGCGCAAGCCGATGCCCGTGCCGCGATCGCCCATCGAAAGCGGTTCGCCGACAAACGCAAAGCCCTTGCCGGACGGCGTGCGCAGAAAGCCAAAGTCCGCTTCCACCGAGCCGAGCAACGCGCCGTCGAGGCGTCCGTTCTGCAAGTCGGCGAACACCTCGTCCTGGCTCTTGTACGCGACGACATGCGCGCCGAGCGGCGTCCAGTTCTTCAACGCATAACCTTCGAACTGCGTGCCCGATTGCACGCCGATCTGTTTGCCTGAGAGCGCCTGCAAGCCCGCGGCGAGCGGCGAGCCTTGCCGCGCGATCAGCCGCGATTTGAATTGAAAGAGCTTCGACGTAAATAGAATCTGCTGCTCGCGCTTCTGCGTGATCGCCATCGACGAAAGAATCGCGTCGATCTTGCGTGCCTGCAGCGCGGGAATCATCCCCGAAAATTCGAGCTCGACCCATTGGCAACGCGCTTTAATGCGGCGGCAAATTTCATTGCCGAGGTCGACGTCGAAGCCTTTGAGGCTGCCGTCGGGCGACTTTGAATCCATCGGCGGATAGCTTGGGTCGATGCCGAGGCGCAGCGTGCCGGACCCGGCGGCAAACGCGCCGCTGCTGAGGGCCAGCGCGGCGCTTACGATCATCATCAGAGGCAGTTTCATGGGAGCGGAAGTTGTCGAGGTGGACGGAACACGGCGAACCCATCGTATGCCGCTGCGCCGCTTCATAGAAGTCAGCTTCGGACTATCATGATCACCTTTGCCGATCGCTGGCAGTGAACCACGGACGCTCCAATGGCGTTGACGATCTCCCAACTGCGGGCCTTCAAGGCCGTCGCCGAACATGGCAGTTTGCGCGCGGCCTCGCGTGCACTCGGCGTCGCGCAAAGCGGCATCACGCAGCAGTTGCAGAACCTCGAATCGATGTTGGGCGCAACGCTTTTCATCCGCACGAATCGCGGCATCGCGCTCACTGCGCTCGGCCAGCGGCTGTTGCAGCGAGCGGGCGCGATTATCGGCGAATGCGAACGCGCGGAGCAGGAGGTGCAGCAATTGCGCGGCGACTACGCGGGCGAGGTCACGTTCGGCATGACGACCGAACCGTTAGTCGATGCATTGGCGCCCGTGCTGATGCAGTTCCGCACGCGCTTCGAGCGAGTGGCGCTGCATCTGCGCACCGGCACATCGCGCATGATGATTTCGTGGATTCGCGAAGGCACGCTCGACTTCGCAGTCGCACTGGTGTCGAAGCACACGGATACCGCTGATCTTTCCGTCGCGCCGCTGTATCGCTCCGATCCAGTGATCGTCTGCCGCAAGGGTCATCCGAAGGCGCTGGCTCGCTCGCTTGCCGATCTCGCCGATTGCACATGGATCGCCACGCGCTCGCCGAATCTCACCGACGATCCGCAAGTCAATCGACTGAATCATCTGTTCGAAAGCCACGGTTTGCCGCCGCCGAAAATCGTCGCGACCGTTGAAGGTTTGTACGAGACGCTGCATCTCGTCGGCGCGACGGATTGCCTGTCGCTGGAGTCGTCGATTGTCGCGACACAGGGCGCGTTTGCCGGCGCGCTGACCACGATCGAGGTCCGCGAGCGCGCGATCGAGCAAACCGTCTGCCTGTTGCAACGCGCCGCCATTCCGCTCACGCCCGCCGCGCAGGAACTCGCCACGATGATCGCGTCGTACACGCGCACCGTGCGGGCGCGTTGATGGAGGCGCTGCAAGCAGGCTTGCCGCGCTGCGACTAGAATCAAAGCCCCCTTCTTCGCGCGAACAACTTTCGAGGCGTCAGTAAAAAGAAAGGCGCGAGGCTATGTCGCAGACCATCAACAGGAGTTTTCCCACATGATGAATCGAGACAATCCCGTCTGGCTGATCACCGGCTGTTCGACCGGCTTTGGCCGCGAACTCGCGAAGCTGGTGCTCGAGCGCGGCTGGCGCGCCGTGGTCACGGCACGCGATGCATCGAAAGTAAAAGACATTGCCGAGCCGCACGGCGAGCGCGCGCTCGTTCTGCCGCTCGACGTGACGAACCGCGCGCAGATCGCGGAGGTCGTCGTACAGGCAAAGCAGCGTTTTGGCCGCATCGACGCGCTCGTGAACAACGCCGGCTACGGCTATCTGGCGGCAATCGAAGAAGGCGAAGACGCGGAAGTGCGGGCGATGTTCGAGACCAACGTGTTCGGTCTCGTCGACATCACGAAAGCCGTGTTGCCGGTCATGCGCGAGCAGCGTAGCGGTCTAATCGTCAACGTATCGTCGATTGGCGGGCTCGCGAGTTTCGCGGCGACCGGCTATTACCACGCGACGAAATATGCGGTGGAGGGTCTGTCGGAAACGCTCGCCGCCGAGGTCAAGCCGCTCGGCATCGACGTGCTGATCGTGGAGCCCGGTCCGTTCCGCACGAATTGGGCCGGTGCGTCGATGAAGCAATCGGCCACCGTCATCGACGACTACGCGGCCACCGCCGGCGAGCGGCGCAAGCAGACCGAAGCGCGCAGCGGCAATCAGGCGGGCGATCCGGTGCGCGCGGCGCAAGCGATTATCGACGCCGCGCTATCGGACAAGCCGCCTCTGCGTTTGCTGCTCGGCAAGACCGCGCTCGAACTCGCGCGCAAGAAGCTCGACTTCATGCGCGGCGATTTCGATGCGTGGGAAGCGACCACCGTGGGCGCCGATTACCCGGACGCCTAGAACTCGACGAGCGCGAAGTCTTCCTTGCCCACGTCGCACAGCGGGCAACGCCAGTCGGCGGGAACGTCGGCCCAGCGTGTGCCCGGCGCGATGCCCTCTTCGGGCAAGCCGGCGGCTTCGTCGTAAATCCAGCCGCAGATCACGCAGACCCACTGCTTGAAGTCGTCGGCGGAAGCGGGGTTGGCGGCGTTGGCGGCGTTGGTAGCATTCACGGCTGGCGAATTCGGCGCGTTTTGCTGCTGTGAAGCCGGCGTCTCGTCCAGGCTGACGACGAGCGGCGCCTCCGTGCTCGCGCCGCTTACGCTGCTCGCTGCGAGGCGCGCCTGCAGGCTGTCGAGCAGGCGTTGCGCTTCGTCTTGCGTGAGGTCGATCCAGTACGGATCGCCTGCGCCGTCGTTGAGCCGTTCGAGGGAAAACTGGATCTCCAGCGCTACGCCCTTCTTGTACATGACGGCGTTACACGACCAGATTGAGCACGATGGCCGCGATAAGCGCAGTGCCGCCGATCAGGCCGAGCAATTGAAGCAGAGTGAGGGATTTGCGGGATGCGGTGGGGAGTTGTTGCGTGGTCACGAGACGGTCTTCGGAAATCGGAAAAAGCGAAATGGTACACGGGTCGCGCGGCGGCGCATGCCGATTTGCGCAAACCCGTGTGTGATCTTGGGCAAGCGGTGGCTCGCCTGATTGGCGAGCAGTTGCCATTATCGCAGCGCGAACGCGCCGGATTATTTACGGCGCGGAGATGAACTCATTCGCGGCGAGGCGCAAAGCCGCCCGCGGTAGGCCGCCCCGCGCTTCCGCTCAGCTTTTCGCCAGCGGGCTGCCGTGACGCGAGTCCCAGAAGCGGATCACTTCGGTATCCCCGGTGCCCGCGCCGACCACCTGATCCGGCGAGCCGCATTCGCGCAGCAGCGCGCGCAGGTCGTTGATAACGGGAAACACCTCGTGATTCCAGTCCGCGCCCTGCGAATCGTGCGCGCGCTGCTCTGCCTCGACGATTTCGCGGTCTTCCTTGAAGATGCGCTCGGTGAACCACACCAGCAGCGGCCACGCGAGATTCAGTGCGCCAGGAATGCCCGGCTTGCGAATCGACAGCAGCCCGAATGTGCGATTGGTGCGCTGCTCGCGATCGAGCGGCACATAGACGATCCACAGATCCATCACGAGTGTCTTTTCCGACGTGCGAATCTGCAGCGTCTGATACGGATACTCGGTGCGGATCGTCATCACGTCCTTGTCGTTGTCGCCACCCGTTTTACGGCTCTGGCCGAACACGATAGCCTCGCCGATCGGCTGCTGGCCGGCCATGCGCGCAAACGTATAGTCGACCTCGACCCAGCCTTCGCCGCGCCGCCGCCCGAGCGAGCGCGCGCGCATCTGTCCCATTTGCCGGCGATGCAAAAACTGATGGTTCATGTCCATCAGATTCTCGTGCATGAACGAGTAGTGGCAATTCACCGGACGGCCGAAGCGCCGCGTCTTGTACTTCTTGTCCGACACGGAGCCGAGCGTGGGCAGCGGACGAACCTCGGCCATTGCCGGGTCGCCGGGGAATACGAAGATCAGTCCTTCCACTTCGCGGCACGGATACGAGCGCACGCCGTTCGGCAAACGCTCGCGCCCGAGATAGGGCACGTCGATGCATTTGCCCGAGCAGTCGTAAGTCCAGCCGTGGTAACCGCAACGAATCGATTCGCCATCGACCACGCCCTGGTGCAACGGCACCTGCCGATGCGCGCAGCGGTCTTCGAGCGCGAACACCTTGCCGGACTCGGTGCGCGCGAGCACGATCGGATCGCCCGCGAACGTCACCCCATGCGTCTTGCCGCGCTTCACCTCATGTGACCACGCGAGCGGATACCAGTAGTCCGGGTGAATCCCGACGCGGCGCAGGTCGCGAACCGGCGCGTCGTTGGCGGCCTGGCCCTGTGTGGGAGCGGCTTTTGGCGATGCCGCATGCGTTGGCGACGCCTCGACGGTGTTTTGTTCGAGCGGGGGAACAGCATGCATAGTGTGGAGCCTCCGTGCACGTGCGGATAGAGTAGGAGGCCGCGTGTGGCGGCCGTTATCGCCGTCAGTCTACTCGAACCGGGCGGAGCCTGGGGCGGGCGGGACATCGCGCCGCGCCCGGCGGCCGGGTGCTCGGGGGTGTCGCTACGCGTCGTCGCGGGCTATCAGGCCGGTGCGGCGCTGCACGCCCCACGAGCGTCCGCCGCGCAAAAAATGCAGCCAGCCGAGCGCCGCGCCCAGGTGCCGCAGCAACTGGAAAGTGAACGGCTCCGCGATTGCCGCGAGCATCGCCATCCCCATGCCGGCGCTGCTGCGCGTGCCGGTCCAGCGTCGGTAAAGATGGATGCTCCACAGGTAAAAGGCGAGATCGATCGCCGTTTTGAGGCCGATCACGCCGAAGATCGACGCGACGATCGCGCCGTGCCCGCCCAGCAAAAAAGCGAGCAGCAATCCGAACGCCGTCAGGCCGTAGATCGGCTGCATCGTGTCGAGCGCCTTGACGGGCAGCATCAGCATGCCGAGCATTCCATAGCGCGGATTGCCGGTCATGTCGCGATTCCAGTACTGCGTTTGCAGGAAGCCCGCGAACCAGCGGCGGCGCTGGCGCAGGAAACTGGCGAGGTTGTCGGGCGCGTCCGTGTGCGCGTGCGCGTTGCCGATCACGCGCACGTCCCAGCCGAGGCCGTGATCGACGGAATGACGGCGCAGCCGGTGAATCAGCTCGTAGTCTTCGACCAGACACTGCGGATCGAAACCGCCGACGTCCAGCAGCGCCTCGCGTTTGAACGATGCGAACGCGCCCGACACGAGCAGCAGACTGTCGGCGCGCATCCACGCAAAACGCGCGATGAAATTGCGCATGTATTCGTAGGTCTGGAACCATTGCAGCACGCGGCCCGACACCGACTTGCCGCACACCGGCACCAGAATGCCGGCCGCGGCGACGAGCTTCGCGTCGCTCGCAAAAGCGGCGCGCATCGCGTAGGTGGCGTCGTCGTCGAGCAGCGTGTCGGCGTCGACGGTCATCACGGTTTCCGTTGTCATCAACGTGATGGCCGCGTTCAACGCGCGCGCCTTGCCGCCGTGCGGCATGCGCAGCCAGAAGAGATTCGGATGCAGCGCGCTCGGTGCGCTCAGCGTGCCCTCGGCAGGCGCGGTGAGACCGAAGCGTTCGGTGAGGAGCGAGTGCGTTTGATCGGTCGAGCCGTCGTCGGCAATGACGATTTGAGCCGGGCCGTGCACCTGCCGCAGCAGCGCCGCGATCGTGACCGGCAGCACGGCCGCCTCGTTATGCGAGGCGACGATCACGCCCATGTCCGGCAGAGTGCGCCGATCGTAGTCGGGCTCGAGCGGCGGCACACGGCGCATCAACGGCAAGCTTTTCCAGGTGACGAACGCGAGCAGCAACGTGTCGTAGATCACATAGGCGATACCCGTCGACCACGCAACCACGCCGTGCAGAAAGAATGCACGCGCAAACAACAGCAGCCATGCAGCGACGACGGCCGTATGAATCAGCGTGCTCAACCACGTCGTGCCGCGCGGCACGATGCGGGGCGATGCAAGCGCGAACGCCTGTTCCAGGGTCTTTTTCAAAATTGCTAAGCGTCGATGATTGCTACCGTTTCAGAAAATGAGCGATGCGGTTGTCACGGCACCATGCGCTTCAGAACCGATTTACGATCGATCCACTCATGCTTCAGCGCGCCGCCGATATGCATGGCGAGCAACGCGTACAGCGCATAGCCGAGCCATGTATGCAATGCGCCGAAGCGGTCATGCAGCGTCTCCTTCAACGCCGGCTCGAGGTTCATCACGTAGCCGATGCGCGGCCAGGGAAACAGATCGAAAAGCCGCATGGGGTGCGTGGCCGCGTCCTTCCATGCCGAGTCGTGCAGCCAGCCCGAGAGCGGCAGCGCGATCATCAGGAAATAGAGAACGAAGTGCGCGACATGCGCGGCCACTTTTTCCCACGACGGAAATTCGCGCGGCAGCGGCGGCGGCTTGTGCGATACGCGCCACAAGATCCGCATTAGCGCGAGGCCCAGTACCGTGATGCCGATGGACTTGTGCGTATTGATCACGGGACGCACCCAGTCGTCGGGCAACGAGTCCGCGCTCAAGGCCAGCACCACGTTGCCGATGATCAGCAACGCGATGAGCCAGTGCAGCGCGATCGCCGTGCGCGTGTATCGCGGGGCCGCCGAAGCGTGGGTCTGGTTGGCCAGACGTTGAGTGTGCGTATTCATGAGTGATGTGATCGGCGAGAGAATCGTTGCAATGTCTTTGTAATGGCGCGTTCAGCGTGTTCAGCGGCTTAAGCGACGCACCATTCACGGACAAGAACTGCTGAGTGTGCCGTTTTATTCCATGACGTGCTTAATGATGTGTTTCGGTTTATTTCACGTCGGCAGGCCTCGGCGAGTTTGCGCTAGACCCGAGAACTTCGTGGCGCAAGAAAAATATCTCTGTGGCGTGCAACCCGCGATAGGCCAATTCAATTGGCATCGGCGGAAATCGCATCCTCTAATAAAAGCCCTGTGTTTGGCTGCATTCGCCTATCGACCGTCGCTTAACCGGAGACATCAATGTCGCAACCCGAGCCAAATGTGGAAGAAGTGGTGAGAAGCATCGCGGAAGAGACCGATACGCCGACCGAGACGGTCTCGAAGATGTACGCGGACACGTTGGCCGACTATCGCCATCAAGCCAAGGTGCAGGATTACGTGCCGCTCTTCGCGGCCAGGAAAGTGCGCGACCAGCTTCGCGACGCGTCACATCGTAAGCATTGAATATCGCGGCGCGTGTGTCATGCGATTCGTCGGTTGATTTAGCCTGATACATGCGGCGATATACGCCGCGATACCCGCGCCATTGCACGTAAAACACCGCTTATTTTTTCCCGCTGCTAGACTGAACTCCGTTCAACCGACCGGGGGATTGGCATGCGTGTGGCAATCGTTGGCGCGGGAATCGCCGGGCTGAGCACGGCATGGTCGCTCACCAAACTGGGGCATGACGTCACGCTGATCGAGCAGGGCTCGATCCCGAATCCGCTCGCCGCATCGGGCGACCGGCATCGCATGATTCGCCGGGCATATGGCGAAGCCGACGGCTATGCGCAAGCCATCGCCGAAGCGTTCGATAGTTGGGACATGCTATGGGACGATCTCGGCGTTTCGCACTATGCAAATTGCGGCGTGCTCGGTATTTCGCAGTTTGCCGGCGATGGCGCCGAGCGGTTCCGCATCGGTCTTGACCGCATGGGCTTCGAGTACGAACGGCTCGATCCGCGCGAGGCCGCCGAGCGTTACCCGTTTCTCGATGCCGATACGTTTCGCTACGCCTACTTTGATCGCGACGGCGGCACGCTTTTCAGCGAGCGCATTGCGCATGATCTGAAAGCATGGCTCCGCATGCGCGGCGTCGACGTTCGCATGCACACGAAGGCCGTGGCGATCGATCCGCAGAACGCGAGCGTGCGCATCGAAAGCGGCGCGACGGTTCACGCGGACCGGCTCGTCGTGACGGCCGGTGCGTGGACGCTGCGGCTCTTTCCGTCGCTCGCGGAAAACCTCTCGATCTATCGCAACGCCGTTGCTTATCTGACGCCGCCCGCCGATCTCGACGATGCGTGGTCGAACGCGCCGGCAATCGTCGACATCGGCGGTTCAAGCGACGGCTATGTATTGCCGCCCAGCGACGGTATTGGTCTGAAGTTCGGTGCGCGTGCATTCAAACGGTCGGTGCCGGATGCGGAAACCGACCGCATCGCCGGGCCCGACGAAGGCGACCGTTTGCGACGGCTCTTTGCGCCGCCGCTTAGCCGCATCGACGAATATACGGTCACGGAGGTGAAGACCTGCGCGTACACGTTCACCGCGGATGAGCGGTTCTTTTCGAAGCGCATCGGCAAGACGCTCGTGGTGTCGGCGTGCTCGGGGCACGGCTACAAATTCGGCGCGGCCGTGGGCCAGCGAGTCGCGCATGCGCTCGAAACCGATGACGACGCCACGCTCGTTCAGTGGCTCAGAGCGGAAACGGTGTGAGGACGTTGTGAGCGACGGCGCTTGATCTTGCGCTGAGTGAGTGCATGGTTCCAAATTCTGCGCATGCGCTGGAGCTAACAATCGCGGCCCGATTTTCTTATGCTGACGGTTTGCGTCGATATAACAAAGGAGCCGCGCATGTCCGACACGATTCAGATCCGCCCCGTCAAACACGACGATTTCAATGCATGGCTGCCGCTATGGGACGCGTATAACGCGTTCTACGGCCGCTCCGGCGAGACCGCATTGCCGCGTGAAATCACGCAACTTACGTGGGGCCGCTTTTTCGATGTATATGAGCCGATGCATGCGATGGTTGCGGAACGCAATGGGCAGTTGGTCGGCATCGTGCACTTTCTGTATCACCGGCACACGACGCTCGCGGGACCGATTTGTTATTTGCAGGATCTGTACACGTTGGAATCGGAGCGCGGCAAAGGCGTCGGGCGCGCGTTGATCGAGGCAGTGTATGCGCGCGCGAAAGCAGACGGTTCGCAGCGCGTGTATTGGCAAACGCACGAGACGAATCACACGGCGATGAAGTTGTACGACGCGGTGGCGGATAAGTCGGGGTTTGTGGTTTATCGGAAGCAGGTGTGAGCAACGCCCCGCTGCTTTAGACATTCACGCGGCTCGCCCCAAAACAAAAAGCGCACCACCCAGTGCGCTTTTCATCCCCGCAATTACGGCCTCACATCACCGCCCACCTAACCCGCCCTCAAGCCTCCAACTGCTCGAGCACCTTACCCTTGGTTTCAATCCCGAGAAAATGCACCGCCACCGCCGCAAGAAACGGCACAGCCGCGAGAATATAAAACGCGATCTGTAAATTACCGCCGATCATCGTCTTCGACACAATCGCCGGCGCGAAAATCGCCGCCACTTTCAGCCATGCGCCGCCGACGCCGCAACCCATCGCGCGAATGCTCGTCGGGTACAGTTCCGGCGTGTACACATAAGCGGTGATGAAGCCGCACGCGAGAAAGCCGAGCGACAACGCACAGCACGTCGCCACCACATACACCGACGAATCGTGCAACACGCCCGCCATCAGCAGCGAAACTGCGCACGCCAGAAACGACAGATTAATGATCGGCTTACGCCCCACCTTGTCCACCAGCAGCGCGCAAGTCAGCGACCCCACCACGCCCAGCACCGAAGCCGCCACCGCAAGGTTCAACGCCAGTTGCAACGGCGCGTGATAGATCGTGCGATAGATGGTCGGCAGCCACGTCGACAGACCATACTGAATGAAGCCGCAGGTGATCCACAGCATCGCAACGGCCAGCGTTCGCTTCAAATACGCCGGACCAAACAGATCGCCCATGCGGCGCTTCGGATGACGATTCGCCATTGCTTCAAATTCGGCCGAATGCACGACCGGCGGCAATGGGCCCTTCGCGGCACGTTCGAATGCATGGACTGCTGCATCGGCATCGGCCATGCGTTCGCGTTCGGCGAGCCAGCGCGGCGACTCAGGCACGAGCTTGCGCAGCACGAAGAACAGAATCAACGGCATGCCGCCGATAAAATACATTGCCTGCCAGCCGAAACGCGGCACGATCCACGCGCCAAGCGCATTCGAAGCCAGCAGCCCAACCGGAAAAACAATTTCATACAACAGCACGAAACGACCGCGCCCATGCGCACGGCTAATCTCGTTGATGTAAGTCGCGGCAACCGGCAATTCGCCGCCGAGTCCCAGGCCCTGAATCACGCGCAACACGACAAATGCCGCGAACGTCGGCGCAAATCCGCACGCAATGCTCGTGACACCGATAATCCCCGAGCTCAGCGCAATCGCCCGAACGCGCCCATGACGCTCGGCATACCACGGGAACACAAACGCACCGATCAGTTGCCCGACCGACCCCGAGCCGATCAGAAAGCCGATTTCCCACGGCGTCAGATGCCACTTCACGATCAGCACCGGCAGCGTGGCCGCAATCGCGATCACGTCGAAGCCGTCGAAGAACGTGGCGAGCCCGATCAGAATCCGCGCGCGCATCTGCATCGCGTTCTTCGGCAGTCGCTCGAGCCGCGCGATGATCGAGCCTCTCGTGACAGGGCCCGAAACGCCTGCGGCGCTGCGGTCTCCAATGGTGTTGTCGATGGTTCTCATGCCGTGGTGCCGTCCGTAGATGTGGTTAGGCAAGCGCCGTTGAGGCGTCGGTCAGTGTGGCAAGGTCGATGGTCCGGCCTTGATTCATCCACTTGCGCGAGAGCTTCAGTTCGCGCGGAGTGTTGATGGCGATCACGCCGCGAATCGCGCCGTCTTCCAGATGAAAAAGCGTCGCGCGCTTGCCCGGCAAATCGCCGCGTATCGCGAGCTGCGCATCGGCGGGAATGTCGCCGAGAATCTGCAGATTGACGTCGTATTGATCGGACCAGAACCACGGAATGTCCGCGTATGGTTCGAACTTGCCGAGCAGCGCCTTGGCCGCGCCAATCGCCTGGTTCTGCGCATTGGCCCACGATTCGAGGCGCACGCGCCGCTTCAGCCACGCGCTCGGATGATTCGCCACGTCGCCGCAAGCGAAGATGCGCGGGTCGTCGGTCGCGCCGAAATGATCGACCACGATGCCGTCTTCCACCTTCACGCCCGCCGCTTCGGCCAACGCCGTATGCGGCGCGAGGCCGATGCCGGCGACCGCGAAATCGGCGTCCAAAGTCGAGCCATCCGCGAAGGTTGCACGAATGCGATCCACGTCGTTCGGATGATCTTCGAGCTTCGTGAGCGCGGCTTTGAGGCGCACGTCCACGCCATTTGCACGATGCAGGTCGAGCAGGAAGTCGGAGACCATCGGCGGCAATGAACGGGCGCATAGACGCGGCGCGCCTTCCACCACGGTTGCATCCACGCCGAGCTTGCGCGCGGTCGCGGCCACTTCGAGACCGATCCAGCCGCCGCCCACCACGAGCACACGCTTGCTCGCACGCAGCCGTTCGCCGAGCGCAACGGCTTCGTCAAGCGTGCGCAGATAAGTCACGTGCGAGGTCTTCACCAGCGCATCCGGCAAGCGACGTGCCGCGCCGCCCGTCGCGATCACGAGGCGGTCGTATTGCACTTCACGTCCCGCTTGCGTGCGAACAACACGCTTCTCGCGATCAATCGACGTCGCGCAATCCGGCTGCCACGCTTCGATCTTCAGCGCGTCGAAATCGTCGGGCTTGACGAGACGCACGGTGTCGATAGTCGCTTCGCCGGAAAGCACGGCTTTCGAAAGCGGCGGACGTTCGTAGGGCAAATGCACTTCGTCGGCGATCATCACGAGGCGGCCGTCGTAGCCTTCCTTGCGCAGCGTCTTCACGACCCAGCCCGCCGCCTGGCCGCCGCCGATCACGACAATCGTGCGCGGCACTTCAAGCTCGGCGTGCGCGGCTCGCGCCTTTTCAGTAGCAGCGTCAGTCATTTTTGCGCTCCGTCATGAACTTGCCTTCCGGCGCCTTCGCGTTTTTCTGCCGACGCGTATTGCCGTCGATGCCGCCGTCGATCGCCCATTCGGCGAACACGGTCGGGCCCGGTTCGAAATCGCGCGGCTGCCATTCGGGCGTGAGCTGGTCTTCGTCGGCGTAGTACTCGATCAGGCCGCCGGCGGGATTCTGGAAGTACCAGAAGTACGCCGACGAAACCGGATGACGTCCCGGCCCAAGCTGCGTATCCCAACCGCAGCGGCTGATGTGCATGCCGCCGCCGAACACTTCATGGATGTCGCGAACGGTGAACGCGACGTGATTCAGACCGCGCTTGCCGTTCGGCAACGCGAGCAGAAAAATGTCGTGATGGCCGCCGTGCGGCGCGCAGCGCATGAATGCACCGCGGCCCGGATAACGGTCCGACATTTCGAAGCCAAGCAGTTCCTGGTAGAACTTTTCCTGTTCGGCCAGCCTGTTCGTGAAGAACACGACATGACCCACTTCGACGGGTTCGGCGCGCTCGTAAATCGGCGACGGCTGATCCACGCGCAGCGTTTGGCCCCACACGTTCGAAGGCGAGCCGTGAATATCGAGCGCACGTTTGCGCGTCACTTCAACGCGAATCGCCATTCCATTCGGATCGATGCAACCGACTGCATCTTCGGTTTCGAAATGGCCCGGCTGACCCGCAAAGCGTCCGCGCAATTCGTCGAGTTCCGCTTGAGTCCCAACGCCCCACGTGACTTCGCGCAGCGTCGGACCTTCCTCGAATGCGGGCGGCAGCGACGGATCGTTTGCATCGACGGCAAGAACCGTGCAGCCGTTGAGCGTTTCGAAGCGCGCATGCGTTTCGTCGTGCGCGACTTCCTTCAAGCCCCAGTCCGCGAAAAAGCGTCGACAGGTAGCGAGATCCGTCACGCCGTAGATAATCTGTTCAATGCCGAGAATCGTCATAACGTGCCTCTTGCGTATCGTGTGTCTTCAGTCAGCCCACGCCAGCGGCGCGTCGTTCAAGCCCCAGTAGAGGCTCTTCTGCTGCATGTATTCGCGGATGCCGAGCCGGCCTTTCTCGCGTCCCATGCCGCTCTCTTTCCAGCCGCTAAATGGCGTCGAGATCGAGAACAGCTTGTAGGTGTTGATCCAGATCGTGCCGGCTTCCAGCGCGCGGGCGATCCGATAAGCGCGCTTGTAATCGCGCGTCCAGATGCCGGCGGCGAGGCCGAACACACTGTTGTTGGCTTCTTTGAGCAGCGACGCTTCGTCGTCGAACGGCATCGCGACCAGCACAGGGCCGAAGATTTCTTCCTGGCAGATGCGTGCGTCGTTGGTGAGACCTTCGAGAATCGTCGGCTGAAAATAGGTGCCTTGTTCGCGACCATCGCCGACCGGACGCTCGCCGCCGCACAGCAGGCGTCCGCCTTCTTCAAGACCGAGCGCGACGTAACGCTCGACCGTTTCGCGATGCGCCTGCGTGATCAGCGGACCCATCTGCGTTTCCACGCGCGACGGATCGCCGACGCGCAACTTGCGCGCGCCTTCTACCAGACGCTTCATGAACGCATCATAGACAGAGCGCTGCACGAACAGACGCGAGCCCGCGATGCACGCCTCGCCCGACGAACTGAAAATGCCGTACAGCACGCCGTTCACCGCGTGATCGAGATCGGCGTCGTCGAAAACGATGGTCGGCGATTTGCCGCCGAGTTCCAGCGAAACCGGCATCAGCTTGTCCGCTGCAATGCGCGCGATGCCTCGGCCTACTTCGGTGCCGCCGGTGAACGACACTTTCTTGACGAGCGGATGACGCACGAGCACGTCGCCGATCACCGAGCCCTTGCCCGGCAACACGCTGATCACGCCCTTCGGCACGCCCGCTTCCTCGCAGATGCGCGCGAGCGCCAACGAGGTCAGAGGCGTCACTTCCGCGGGCTTGAGCACGACGGCGTTGCCGCCTGCTAGTGCGGGCGCGAGCTTTTGCGCGTCCGAGGCAATCGGCGAATTCCACGGCGTAATTGCAGCGATCACGCCGATGGGTTCATACACGCTCATCGTCAGATAATCGCCGCGCGAAGGCGTGACTTCTTCGTCGAGCGTTTCGAGGCACGCCGCGAAATAGCGGAACGTGTTGGCCGCGCTCGCCACGAGCACGCGCGTCTCACCAATCGGCTTGCCGTTGTCGCGGCGCTGCAACTGCGCGAGCGCTTCGTGACGCGCCATGATCAGATCGGCGATGCGATACAGAGTCAGCGCGCGTTGATGCGGCTTCAAACCGGACCAGTCCGCGCGACGCCATGCGATATCCGCGGCTTCCACTGCTTCGCGCGCGTCGTCGGCGTTCGCGGTCGAGATTTCCATGTTGACCGACTGGTCCGCCGGATACAGGCTTTTATACGGGTTGCCGCGCCCTTGCCGCCATTCGCCGCCGATAAAAATATCGCCGGTCGGCACAAGGCTGGTATCGAAGTGAGTCATGTCGGTCATTCCGGTTTGCTTCAGCTATTCAACTATTCGGCCAAGGTCTCAAATCACGCAGCGCGCCGCGCGATTGCGTAACGCGCGAATCGCGCTGTACGCGGTCAACGCAGATGTTTTCGGGTTGTCGGGCAACGGCTTGCCGCACATTTCCAGCGACATCTCGCCGAACGCGCCGCGCGCGAGAATCCTATGCACGTTGCGCGTCACATTCGGATCGGCGATCAGGCGAACGGTCGTGTGATCGAGGCCGAGACCAGCGAGCGCAATCGTCGCGGCCACGTTGGCGTTCTTCGGATAGAGACGCGCCGCTTCGCGCGCGCTGCCTTCGAAGATCACCTGCTCGACTTTCAACGTGTTCAGATCGCAGACCTGTTCCGCGGGCGTGCCGAGCCAACCGGTCGGCGGCTTGCGGCCCGTGTACAACACTTCGTCGAGACCACCGAGCTTCGCCGCAGCCAATGCATCCACGCCGCCGATTGCGCCCGAGAGCAACGTCAGCGTCGCGTCGCCTTCGTCGGCTGCGGCGGACAACGCGTCGAGCAACGTCATATCGGATAACGCACCGATCGACGCGACCGCGCAATCCGTGCCGGCCTTCAGCAGCGGCACAACGTGATCGACCAGTGCGCTGTGTCCCGCGCATTCCAACGCGAAATGCGGGCGGCTGCTCAATGCGGACACTGAAGCCACTACGTCCACCGTCGAGCCGACCACTTCGCGCACCGAAGCCATATGACGCTCCGGCACGATCACGTGCGACACGCGCACCGCCGGATCGGCGGCGACCGAGCGGTACACCGCCTGGCCGATCGCGCCGAAGCCGATCATCGCGACATCGACGGGAGCGTGGTGCCCCGCGTAGCCCGCATCACGCATGTTCCGGCTCCTCTTTCTTGACCGGCGGCCCCGCGAACGCGGTCGCGAACGACCCGACCGAGAGCATGTCCACTTCGACCAAGACCGGACCGGTCTTCGCCATGCCTTCGCGAATGATGGCGTCGGCTTCATCGAGCGATTTGATGCGGTAGTGCGTGAGCTTCAGGCTTTCGCAGAACTGCGCGAAGTCCGGCTGATGCAGATCGACATAGCAGCGGCGGCCGCCGTATTGCGCGTCCTGAATGTTGCGGATCACGCCGTAGCATTGATCGTTCATCAACACGATCATCACGTTGGCGTTTTCCTGCACGGCCGTCGCGAGTTCGCCGACGTTGACCATCAGGCCGCCGTCGCCGACGAGGCACACGGTCTTGGCAGCGCTACCCGCAAGCGCCGCGCCGATGCCCATCTGCATCCCCTGGCCGATGCCGCCGCCGAGTGCATGCACGCCCGCGCGCGGCGAGAAAATCTTCAGCATGCGGTTGCCCCACGTGCTGTTCGAGATCGTGACGTCGCGCACCCAGTTGTAATCGCGGCCCACGGCTGACTGCAATGCGTCGACGAGACGCTTGTACGGACCAAGGCCCTTGCCTACATCGGCGACTGCGCTTTCGCGCGCCGCGGCCAGATCCGGTCCGAATGAAGGATCGACCTTCATGCGTCCTTCGAGCAGCGTCGCGAGTTCTTCGAGCACCGCCGACGCATCGCCGTGAACGAACATCTCGTTGCGATAGCCGCGGTTATCGGCGAGCGCGTCGGCGTCGATGCGATACAGCGGTTGCGGCAATGCGAGCTTGTACTTGAGCGTTTCATTGCCGCGCAGACGCGATCCGACGACGACCAACGCATCGCACGTCTTATAGAAACTTTCGACGGCCGAATGCACGTTGAACGCGCCCAGCGTCGCGGGATGATCTTCGGGCAACACGCCGCGGCCCTGCACGCTCGTCACGACGCCGAAGCCAAGGGCGACCAGACGCCCGACCGCGTGAGTCGCATGACGCGCGCCGCCACCGAGCCACAACAGCGGACGCTTCGCCTTCGCGAGTTGCTCGGCGAGTTGCGCGACGCGCTCGCTGCAATGCGTGAGCGTGGTGATATGCGGCGCGGCCATGTCGGCAGGCCATTCGATTTCGGCGGCCTGAATGTCGATGGGAATCTCGACGCTCACCGGACCGCTCGGCGCGGTTTGCGCAACGCGCACGGCTTCGCGGATGGTCGGCAGCGCGGTCTCCACCGAACGCACGCGATATGCGGCCTTCGAGATGGACTGGAGCATCGACAGTTGATCCGGCGCTTCGTGGATGTACGCGAGATCGCGGTCGAGATATTCGGTTTCGATCTGGCCGGTCACATGCAGCAGCGCGGTGCCTGCGGTCAGTGCTTCGACCATCGCGCCCGCTGCATTGCCTGCCGCCGTGCCGGTGCTCGTGAAGGCCACACCGAGTCCGCCCGATACGCGCGCAAGACCGTCGGCCATATTCACAGCGCCCGCTTCGCCGCGCGCGCCGACATAGCGAATCTTGCCGCGGTTGTGGATCGCGTCGAGGATCGGCATGTTGTGGATCGAGATCACGCCGAACGCGGTTTTTACGCCGCACTGCTCGAGAAAAGCGGCGATCAGTTCGCCAACGGTGGTTGTGTTAGACATGTCGTGCAACGCCTCCAGAAACATCGATGTGACTGCCCGTCGTATAGGACGACAGCGTCGTAGCCAGATAAAAGAGCGCTTGAGCGGCTTCTTCGGGTTTGCCGAAGCGGCCTAGCGGAATGTTTTTCTTGCGCGCGAGTTCGGCGGTCCAGTCGTCCCAGCTCTGGCCCGGCTGCGCTTCTTTCGCATAGCGTCGGCGCCATTGCCCCGATTCGACGATGCCGATCAGAATCGAATTGACGCGCACACGCTGCGGCGCGAGTTCCACCGCGAGCGACTTGATGAGGTTCTGCACGCCCGCACGCGCCGACGAAGTCGCGACCATATGCGGCTCCGGTTGCAGCGCGAGCAGCGAATTCACGCAGACCACGGCCGCGTTGCCCGCGCCGCCGTTGGCTGCATCGCGCAGCATCGGCAGAAAGGCGCGCGTGGGGCGAATCACGCTGAAGTATTTGAGGTCGAGTTCCTCGCGCCATGCTTCGTCGCTTGTATCGGCGAAGGTCGACACGCGGCCCTGGCCCGCGTTGTTGATCAGCATGTCCGTGCGGCCGAAGCGTGCTTGCACCGCTTGTGCAAACGCGTTGACGTCGTCGGCGTTCAGCACGTCGCAGCGGCGAGCGAGCAATCGCGCGGCGGGAAACTGCGCGTTCAATGCGGCCTCGGCTTGCGCGAGACGTTCGGTATCGCGGCCGCAGATGGCAACCGAAGCGCCCGCTTTCAGGAACAGTTCGGCGCACGCGAGGCCGATGCCGGACGAGCCGCCCGTCACCACCGCTACTTGCCCGCTGAGATCGATTTGAATCATTTGAGTCCCAATGCCTTCATGTATTTGCTGCCCGCATTCGAACCGTTGCCCGGCCGGTAATTGAGCCGCTGCGAAAGCTCGTCGGCTG
This sequence comes from Paraburkholderia sp. RCC_158, assembly GCF_041355255.1. Taxonomy (NCBI): domain Bacteria; kingdom Pseudomonadati; phylum Pseudomonadota; class Betaproteobacteria; order Burkholderiales; family Burkholderiaceae; genus Paraburkholderia; species Paraburkholderia sp. RCC_158. The sequence goes on from NZ_JBFUPM010000001.1 coordinate 796,264, forward strand.
CGCGGCGCACCTTGTCCACGAGGCCGCTGTCCAGCAGCGATGCGTCGATTTCCTGGCGCGGAATCGTCGTCGTGATCACGGCGACGATGCGCCCCGTGTCATTGCGCACCGGCGCGCTGACAACCGAAATGCCGCGCTCGAACGACGACTCGCTGATCGCGAAACCGCGCCGCGCGTCGTCGCGAATCCGTTCGTAGAGGTCGTCTACCGTCGCGGGCGTCTGTCGGGTGAAACGTTCAAGTTCCGGCTCGGGATAGAGCTTTTTCAACTCGTCTAGCGTCATGTCGCCCATCAGCACCTGACCGTGCGTCGTTGCATATGCGGGCAGGCGCGTGCCGACGTTGACCTTCACGGAACTGAAAATCGGCGCGTGGCTCTGCGCCTTTGCAACGAAAACGACATCGCGTCCATCGCGAATCACAATGTGCGCCGTGAGACCCGTTTCGTCGCGCAAGGCTTCGATGATCGGCAAGCCGAGATCGGTCAATTCAAGCGAGCTCAGATATTCGAAGCCGAGGCGCAACACGGCGACGCCGAGTCGATAGTTACGGTCTTTATCCGCGCGTTCGAGAAAGCCGAGCGATTCCAGCGTTTGCAGCAAGCGGAACACTGTCGTGCGAGGAATCTGCAGGCGTCGCGACAATTCCGGCGCGCCGAGAACCGGCTCGCGCGGTGAGAATTCGGTGAGGATCTTCAAGCCGCGTTCCAGACCGGGCACGCGGTAACTGCTATCGCTGTTGCTATCGCTGCTGTCGTTGCGGTCTTCGTCCGCGTCGCGCTCGTTGAGGGTGTCGGGCGTCATTCATTGGCTCCGTTGTCCGGCGCTTGCGCGGCAGAACGTGTCGATGATCGCGGTGTACGCGGCGCTTGCTTCGATATAGCCGGCGTGCCCCGCGCGTGGCACGACTTGCAGTTGGGTGTCCGCGGCGAGCGCGAGTCGCTCGCAGGCCGCGGGTGTCGTAATGGTGTCGTCCGCGCCGACCGCGATATGCAGGCGGCCGTTATAGCGGCCCTTCAACCGCGCGAGGTCGCTGGCGAGGTCCGCGTTGGCGAGCAGATGCGTGGCCTGCGCGTAGCCGTGCCGAATCACGCGCGACATGTTCCAGCGCACCCATGCACGCGCTTCGTCGCTTGCATGCGCGGACAACATATTGGCGCTGCGCTTTTCCGCGAGACCTTGCGGGCCGAGTTCGTTGAGCATCGCGAGCCGTTGATCGCGCTTCGTCTCGCGCACTTCCGCGGAAGCCGCGCCATAGCCGCCGGCCGGCGACAACAGCAACAGACCCGCCACACGCTGCGGATGCATCGCGGCAAACGAACCGGCGATGATCGCGCCGAGCGAATGACCAACCAGCACGCAACGTTCGACGCCGAGCTTTTCCAGCCATTCGTTGAGCACATTCGCGTAATCGGTGGCTGCGGGAGAAGCGGCGGCAACCGGCGTCGATTCGCCATAACCCGGCGCGTCCCACGCCAGCACGCGACGGCTCGCGCTCAATGCCTCGAACTGCTGCACCCACGAAGCCGCGCCCGAGCCGATACCGTGCAACAACACGAGCGGCAATGCATCGCTCGTCTCGCATGCTTCGCGATAACTCAGCACGCGCTGCGATGCCAGCTCGACCTGCCGCGCAGGAAAGCGCGCAACGCGTGCTTCGAGCGTGGCGTGTGAAGCTGCGGCGGTAGCGGACGGGACTGCGGACATGATTTCCTTCGTGGACGTTTTGACGAAAAGCGCTTAGCGCTTGAGCGCGGCGAGCGGCGAATCCGGCGGATACGTCGGCGTGATCGGCTTCGGCGAACCGAGCATCACGCACATCAGCGCGTCTTCTTCGCCGATGTTGATCTCCGTGCGATACACGCCCGGCGGCACCGAAATGAGATCGCGCTCGCCGAGCACGGCTTCCCACGTTTCGCCGTCTTTCTCGCAGATCACTTTCATCTTGCCGCGCAGCACGAAGAAAATTTCTTCGACGTCCATATGAATATGGCTCGGGCCGATGTTGCCGGCCGGAATCACCATCGTCGAAAACGTGAAGCCGCCTGCGGGCACTGTGTTCGAATCTTTGGCGACACCTGTGCCGCCCGTGCCGACGTAGCGCATTTGCGCACGGCGATACTTCGGGTCGTAGTCGGCCTGGAATTTCAGCGCGTCCCAGTCGTAGCGACGCGTTTCAAAGCGCGCGACGCGGCTGTCGAGCCACTGCGCAAAGCTCGCGTCCGCGGGTTGGTCCCACGATTTGCGTTCGATATCGGCGTCCGCCATCTCTTTCTCCTTTCGATTCGACAAGATCAATTCATCACGAAGCCGCCGTTCACCGGCAGCAACTGGCCGGTCACGAAGCGCGCGGCATCGGACAAGAGGAACAGCACCGGCCCGGTCACGTCGTCGGGCACTTGCGCACGCGTCAGCGCGCGGCCTTGCAGGTAATACTGATGACGCTCGGCGGGCACATACGCGGTCGCCTCGACTTCGGTGAGGCCGGGCGCAATCGCGTTGACGGTCACCTGATGCGCGCCGAATTCGCGTGCGAGCGAGCGCGTCATCGAGATCACGGCGCCCTTGCTCGCCACGTACGCGAGCAACTTGGGCGCGCCCCACATCGCCGTATCCGACGCAATGTTCACGATGCTGCCGCGGCCCGAGTCGCGCAGATAAGGCAGCGCGGCGGTGCTCATCAACCAGGTGCCGCGCACGTTCACATTCATGACGGCGTCCCAGGTATCGACAGAAAGCTCGTCGGCAAACTTGCCGCCCGAGTTCGTGATGGCCGCGTTGTTGATCAGCGCGTCGATGCCGCCGAGTTGCGTCGCCGCCTGGTCGGCGAATTGCGCGATGCTTTCGGGGTTGGCCAGATCGAGCGGAAGGTACGTCGCCGCATGGCCTTCGCCAGCAAGCGATGCCGCCAGCGCGCGTCCTTCGTCGTGCAGCACATCGCCGAATACGACTTGAGCGCCGGCTTGCACCAAGGCCCGCACGAACGCCGCGCCGAGACCGCGCGCGCCGCCCGTCACGAGGACGCGCCGGCCGTTGAGCATCGCGGACGCGTCGTTATGCATGGTTCTGGCCCGCTGCTTCGGTTTGCGCGGCTTGCGCCTGATGCGCTTCCAGCGCAGCGAAATCCTGTTGCGCGCGCTGACGCAGCATGCGCCGCACACGCGTCATGCCTACATCGTGCTGATAGAGAAACTCATGCTCGCGCGCATTCGGCGCCATGCTTTCGAGCACATAGCGGTCTTGCTCCAGCACGGCCCAATGCAGACCTTCCAGCCGATTGCGATACATGAAGCGCCACGCGTCGCGCTGCCAGCCCTGCACCTTGCGGGTCCGCCAGAAATAGACCTGGCAGTTGTTTTCGTCGACGGGAACCGCGAAGCCGATGATCCCGAAGTTGCCGCCGGGGCCGAACTTCTTCTTGTACGGAATCGCGAGGCGCATCCACAGGCAACCGGTTTCGCCGAGTTCGACCCAGTCGAAGTTCACGTCGCGCTGGCCGACCTTTTCGAACATCAGACCGGTTTCGGTTTTGCGCACGCGCATGTCGGCCTGCTTGTCGCCTTCGGCCATCGAATGCGAAGTCGCGTGCAGGTAGGCGCCGTGCATCGGGTCCATCACGTTGTCGATCGCGTACTGGTAATTGCACTTCCAGTTCGACATGCAGAGGAAGCTCGCGTATTCGTCGCCGACGAGTTCTTCCGGCAATTGCAGCGGCGCGGGTTCCTTGTGGGCGTCGTCGCCGAACCAGAGGAAGATCGCGCCCGCGTGTTCTTCGGCGGGATACGACTTCACGCACTTCTGGCCTTCGAGCGGACAGTTCGACACGGCCGGCACTTTAGTGACCGTACCGCCGCCGTTGACCTCGATCCCGTGATACCAGCACGCGACGCTGCCGCCGAGGTTCCAGCCGAGCGACAGGCGCGCGCCGCGATGCGGGCAGCGGTCTTCGAGCGCGTGGACTTTGCCTTCCTTGTCGCGCCACAGCACGATCTGATCGCCAAGGCGCGTGATGCCGATGGGCGCATCGCCGACTTGCCAGCTCGGCGCGACGGGATACCAGTAGTTGCGCAGGCCGCGATCCAGATACGACTGGATGGGATCGGCTGCGGGTTGACTTGTAGCGGGGGACGTCATGAAGAGACTCCGGATGCGAATGCGGACGCAGTGAGCGTGGTCGAAAAAGCGCGCTTATTCGGCGAGCAGGCGAAATTCGGCGGCGAGGCGTTCGGCGTTCCACGCATTGCCTTCCGGCGTGCGAAAGCCAATGCCATTCAAACCGTCGACGACTTCCTGCAACTCCACCGCGCCGGCTTCGAAAACTTTTTCGAGCGCATCGCCGAAGTCGTTTTCGTATTGCGTCGGCTCGGCCTTGCGCGTTTGCCAGATGAAGTTTTCCGTCTCGCCCGGCTTCTCGATCACGCCCTTGCCGGCGACGTTGTTCGGCTGCGGCGCGAGCCACGGCTTCAGGAAGGGATTGAAGTTCACGGCTACTTCTCGCATGTCATTCCACCTTGATCTGGATTTCTTCACCGGCGAGGCGCACCGAATACGTCTTCAGGTCGCGGCCGCCGGGCTCTTTCAGGCACTTGCCCGTCGGAATGTGAAACACGGCTTCGTGCAGCGGGCATTCGACCGTGTCGCCGTCGATAAAGCCCTGCGTCAGCAGCGCGTATGCATGAGGACAGACGTTTTCGAGCGCATAGAGCGCATCGCCCACCTTGTAGATGCCGATTTCCGTGCCGTCGAGCTTGAACTCGAGCGGCGCGTCGTCGGAGAGGTCGCCGGCATGGCCGGCGCAGCGCCATTGTTCAGTCATTTCTCGCCTTCTCCTGAAGCTCTATGTTCCATATAAGGAACATCAGTTCGTGTATGGATAATTATAGGAGTGACTCTAGCCGCGACAAATAAAAATCTCAAGCGTTAGGGGAAAACACTGACGGTCACTGACTACGCCCAGCAATGCTCTGGTCGGCACACACCCCCAGAACGCTTTGCCGGCGCGGTTTCGGCCGTAAAACCAGCGCATCCGACGAAGCCCAGACTCGGGTTTCTACGGACACCGAAAATTTATTTTGACCACTTTCGAAGTCACTATACTTTCCATAGGCGATACACACGCCCATAGGTGGAACATAAAGCGCGGCAGATTTGGCGGCTCGACCAAAGCTGCATCAACCCAAAAAGCAAGCGATCAGGGACGACGAAACTGGCCCGAGCCACGCGTCGTGTGATCAGGAGAACCAACGGTGAAGCACATCATTGCAGCCGGTTTGACGGCAATCTGCGTAACGACAGGCGCATGGGCGCAGAGCAGCGTGACGCTGTACGGCAGCCTGGATGCCGGCATCGCGTACATCAGCAACGTGGGCGGCCACGCGAAGTGGATCGAGGAACAGGGCAACATGCAGCCCGACCGCTGGGGCCTGAAAGGCGTCGAAGATCTCGGCGGCGGCCTGAAGACGATCTTTCAGTTGGAGAACGGCTTTTACACGAACACCGGCGCGTTCGCGAAGGCGGGCACGCTGTTCAATCGGCAGGCGTTCGTGGGTTTGAGTTCGGACAAGATCGGCACGCTGACTTTCGGCCATCAGACGCCGTTCAGCTTCGACGTGCTGGGTCCGCTCAGCACGGCCTATCTCGCGGCGAGCTGGTATGCGTTCCATCCGGGCAATATCGACGAACTCGCGGACACGGGCGTCGTGCCGTTCGACAACTCGGTGAAGTTTCGCTCGGCCACATTCAACGGCTTCAGCGTCGGCGCGATGATGGGCCTGGGCAACACGACGAACTTCTCGACCGGCAAGACGCTGAGCTTTGCGCTTAGCTATGCGAACGGTCCGTTCAAGGCCGGCGCGGCGTATGCGAACGAGCACAACCGCACGCCGTCGATCGTCACCACGGGCATCACCAGTTTCCAGGGCGTGCCCGCCGCCAGCTACAGCGCGGACAAGGTGCAAAACATGGGCGCGGGCGCGTCATACCAGTTCGGCAAGCTGCTCGTGCACGGTCTTTACACGCGAGTGAAACTGGAGTCGGCCGGGCACTCGGACACGTATCAGAGCTACGACGTCGGCGCGAATTATCAGTTCACGCCGTTCAACAGCGTGTCGGGCGGCGCCGCGACTACCACGCTCGCCGGGCACCGCTGGACGCAGTTCGAGATCGGCGACATCTACGCGTTGTCGAAATCGACGCAACTGTATGTGAATGCGCTCTATGAGCGTGCGGGTTCGAATACCGACGCTGCGTTCTTCACTGCGGGCGTGTCGAGTGGCCGCAACCAGACGATCATTCTGACCGGCATCCACCACTCGTTCTGAGCGGAAGATCGGAACCTCGAAGCCTCCGAACTAGCTCGCCGTGACCGGTTTGCGGCGAGCCTGCGACGCGGTAGGGTCGTCCGCGCGCGGACGATAGCCCAGCCGCTCCGACAATTCGAGCGCGGCCTGGCACACGGCGCTAATGAGCGGCTCGCGCTCCTCGCTCTCGCCCAGGTCGGAACGCGGAATCGTGACCGTCAACGCGGCGGCGATCTTGCCGCTCTGGTCGCGCACCGGGGCGCTCACTACTGAAATGCCCCGCTCGAACGACGCCTCGCTCAGCGCATAGCCGAGCGCCGCGCTTTCGCGCACTCTTCCGTACAGTTCTTCGACAGTCGCGGGCGTGCGTTCGGTGAACCGTTCAAGCTGCGGCTCGGGATATAGCTGACGCAGTTCGTCGAAAGTGAGATCGCCCATCAGCACCTGGCCATGCACCGTGGCATGCGCGGGCAGACGCGTGCCGACGTGCACCTTCACCGAACTGAACATGGGCTCATGAGTTTGCGCTTTGCCGACGAACACCACGTCGCGCTGATCGCGAATCAGCAGATGCGAACTCAAACCGGTGACGTCGCGCAGACGTTCGAGAATCGGCGTGCCGACGTCGGTCAATTCGAGCGAGTTGAGATATTCGAAACCGAGCCGCAGCACCGCGACGCTCAGCCGGAAATAACGGTCGCCGTTGACGCGTTCGAGAAAGCCGAGCGCCTCGAGCGTCTGCAACAGACGGAAGGTTGTGGTGCGCGGAATGCCGATGCGCCTGGACAATTCGGGAGCGCCGAGCACAGGCTCACGCGCGCTGAATTCGGCGAGGATACGCAGGCCGCGCTCGAGGCCCGGCACGAGATAAGTCGAGCCGCCGGCGCTGTCTTCGTCCGCGCCGCTTTCCTGCGCCGAAGGCATGACATCGTCCTGCGAAACCGGCGCTGCCGCAGCGCGGGGCCTGGTCTGCTTGCGTGCCGCTCCTGTCTGCTCTTCTTTTGCCATCTTGGCTGCCGTTTTTCTGCTGTTCATCGAGGTCAGATCAGCATGATAGCGTCTTTGCGGTGCTATGCTTTGATGCGGTCCGCTGCGCGAGGCCTCGTAGCCTCGCCTTCGTTCCGCTCAAGCGTCCGGAGACTACGCTCATGCCTAATTCCGTGCAGATTCAGGTTGCCGATTCGCATCTCTATCCTGGCTGCGCGGTGCACATCGCGCACTTGCCGGAGCCGGCGCGAGCGGCCGCCGCAATCGTCGAATTCGCGGATGGCTCGGGCGCTCATGCCACCTGTCATCTGCGGGCGCACGACGAACTCGAACTGACCGTCGACGGTTACGCGACCCAACAGCGCCATCCGGTCAATTCAAGGCATTGGCTGCTGTTTGCCGTCGATGCAACGCACAACAGTTGGCGCGTGAAGCGCCGCTTGCCTTAGTTGCCGCTTAGTTGCGCCTTAGCTGCAAACCCCCGCCGCACCATCAGCACGATCGTAGCTTTCGCCGGCGTCTCGCGCGCCGCCCCGAGCCGCATTTGACGCTCGTCACGCCCACCTGGGAACCGACCGATGACAGACCACGACTCCTCGCCGCCGAACTCCAATAGCGCCGACAGCGCCGATCACCCCGCCAACGCCGCGGACGACCCTCTCAATCCCGAGCGCCGCCGTGTACTGACGGGCCTCGCCGCCGTCGGCATCGGGCTCGCGCTGAGCGGCTGCAAGACCGAAGAGATGGCGAGCGCCGCCGGCCCGCGCAGCGCGGCGGATATACGGCTCGATGCCGCACTGCGCGACCAGGTGAAACAGATCGTGGTGATCTACGCGGAGAACCGCAGTTTCGCGAACCTCTACGGCAATTTTCCAGGCATCCAGCATCCACTCGATGCCGTCACCGCCGAGCGCTATCTGCAACTCGACCGCGACGGCAAGACGCCGTTGCCGCGACTGCCGGCCATCTGGGGCGGCCTCGTTCCGCAAGCCCAGGAAGTGGACGGCAAGCGCTACATGATCGGCCAGAAGGACCTCGGCAATCTGCGCAACGGGCCTTTTCATCTCACCGACGCGCAAGGCGCGCCGCTGCCCACCGGCGTGATCACGCGCGATCTCGTGCATCGCTTCTATCAGAACCAGATGCAGATCAACGCGGGGCGCAACAACCAGTTCGCCGCGTGGGGCGATTCGGGCGGCCTCGTCATGGGCCATTACCGCAATTCCGCCGATACCCTCAAGCTCTGGAGTCTCGCGCAGCAATACACGCTGTGCGATAACTTCTTCATGGCCGCGTTCGGCGGCTCGTGGCTGAACCACATCTTTCTGATTTCGGCGCAGGCGCCGTTCTATCCGGACATCCATAACAGTCCGGCGAAGAAAATGGTGTCGGTGGTCGAAGGCGACGATCCGACCGGCGTGCGGCTGAAGCCCGCGCCCGACTCGCCGGCATCGGCATTGGACGGTCCGCCGAAATACGTCAACGACGGCGCCTTCACCGCCGACGGCTACGCGGTCAACACCATGGCGCCGCCGTATCAGCCGAGCAACGTGCGCCCGGCGGAAGGCGGCGACCCGGCATTCGCGGACGCGTCGAATCCGCGCGTGCTGCCGCCGCAGCATTACGCGACGATCGGCGACCGTCTCTCGGATAAAGGCGTGGATTGGGCGTGGTACAGCGGCGCGTGGCAATACGCGCTGGAGCATCAGGACACGGGCGCGGTGCCCGACTTCCAGTATCACCATCAGCCGTTCAACTACTTTGCCAACTACGCGCCGGGCACGGCGGCGCGGCGCAAATATCTCCGCGATGCGGGCCTCGGCAGCGAGCCGTCGACGAACCGTCTGATCGCGGACATCGACGCTGGCCGTCTGCCCGCCGTCACGTTCTATAAGCCGCAAGGCGATCTGAATATGCACGCCGGTTACGCGGACGTCGAGTCGGGCGACCGGCACATCGCGCGCGTCATCGAGCATATCCAGCGCGGTCCGCAGTGGGCCAATACGGTCGTAATCGTCACCGTCGATGAAAACGGCGGCTGGTGGGACCCGGTCGCGCCGCCGAAAGGAGACCGGTGGGGGCCGGGCTCGCGAATTCCCGCGCTGGTGATTTCGCCGCTTGCCAGAAAGGGCTACGTCGATCACACCGTGTACGACACGAATTCGATTCTTCGGCTGATCAGCCGCGTGCACGGACTCGCGCCGCTCGACGGCGTGATGGCGCGCGATCGCGCGTTCGCCCGTAACGGCCTTGTGCCGCCTGGCGATTTGACGGCGCCGCTGGACCTCGCGTGAGCTCGTCGAAGGACGCGCCGCGCGAGCTGCGCGTTCGTGTCGCAGGCAGGCGTTTGCGCGTCCATCCAGGCGTGTTTCCGCGCGGGCTTCGGCGTCGCTTTTTAACGCCGAAACTCATAGCTTCGCCTTGAATAACCGGTGCCGCGACATAGACTGTTAAAGCAATTCTTGGCACTTTGCACGGAACTGATATGCGCCTGACTATCCTTATCAACGGTTCCGATCCCACCGTCAGTCACGACTACGCTGTTCTATGGCTCGACACCGACCAGCACCGGTGGTCGAGGGAAGCGCATCAAGGGATCGATCTGCCCCCGTGGGGCGAACTGCACGACGAAGACGGCGTGACGACACTGTGCGCGCCGAGTAACGACGCGCCGCTTTGCACGCTACGCGGCTTGCATGTCGACCGAAAGCAGCGTGTGAGCGCGGCGCAAGGCGACGCGGCCTGGACCGCGATGCACAATCGCGCGCCGACGAGCGGCTTCTGGCGTTTGCAAGCGGTCGATCGTCAAGACGTGCACGCTGAAAATAGCGTGTTCGGCAATTAATTCCCGCGGCTCTTTCTGCTCGGTCGAAATTCCACGCGCGGGTCGTTCAGGCTCGCGCGGTAGAATTTTTTTGTTCGCGCGCTGGCGCGAAGTGAGCATGATGTGAGCGCGATATGAGTGCAAGCGCACCAAACGCGTTTCCGCGACGCATGCCCTTAAGCCGGCCTTAAGTTTGCGTGCGTAGAGTTGGAAATCCACGCATTCGGGTCGCTGCAAGGCGGCCCATTTTTTTTGCCCGCGCGAATCGCATTGCATCGCCTCATGCGTGCGCGCGACGCTATACTTTGCGCCCCTTCCCTCTCCACCGTTCGACACATGAAGAAGTGGTTCGCCTGTCTGCTCGTCGCGTTTGCCGCTCACGCGAATGCAGCGCCTTCCTGTACCCAGTTCACACCGAATGCGCAATGGCCCGTTCTGACGAATCAGAAGATGGCGCCCAAAGCGCGCATGCTTTGCTATAGCGATTTCGCCGTCATGCATTCCGGTATCACGCATGGTCCGTTGTGGTCCGCGGAACATCTGACGCGCGACCATATCGAAGCCGCGAAAGACATGGTGCGCACCAACAAGTTCTTCGAAGACGCGCGCTTGCCCGACGGCGAAGGCGCGACGCTCGCCGACTACAAGCGCAGCGGCTTCGACCGCGGGCATATGAGCCCCGCGGGCAATCGCTGGAATCGGGACGCGATGGCACAATCGTTTTCGCTTGCCAACGTGGTGCCGCAAAATCGCGAGAACAATCAGCGCTTGTGGGCGCGCATCGAAACGTCGGTGCGTAAAATCGCGATGGCGTATGACGACACTTACGTCGTGACAGGCCCGATGTTCAGCGGACAGCAGTTGCAGACTATCGGCTCCTCGCGCGTGTTCGTGCCGACGCAGTTGTTCAAGGTGGTCTATGTGCCTTCGCGGCAACTCGCGTTCGCGGTCGTGGTCGACAATGTATCCACGAACCGCTATGACATCAGGACGATTCACGAACTCGAGGCAGTATCGGGCATCCGCTTTCCGGGCATTCCGGAGAACCTCAAAGATCAGCGACCGGGAGGACTCAAAGGTGTTTAAACCCTATTCGAACGACGACGACGTGCTCAACATCCAGGGCGACGCCATGACCGTGAGCAACGGCACGACGCGCGTCGTACTCAACGGCACGCTCGAACTCACGCAAGATCAGCGCGGGCTGAAGGCCGCGCTCGCATTGAAGCAGGCGGTGGATGCGATCGTGGCGGCGTTGCAGGCGCAGTCGGCACTGCCCGCGAAAGTGAAAGAGGAACCAGACGCGAAGCCGGGCGTCGTCGATAACCCGTTTCAGTAACGTCTAAAGCACAGCGTAGTCGCATGCCGATATGTTTCCGCGACTGCGCCGCAGTTACTTTTTGTCACCAGAGCATCGTCAACTGCTGTCTTCCGGACTGCGTTAAACCGGCAGCGCTGAACAATTCAGCCGCGATCAGGAATCCAAACAGGAATCCACCGGTTCAACAAGGAGTCAAAACCATGAAGACGCTTTTCGCCGCTCTCGCTTCCGCTCTGCTCGTGTCGACCGCTTTCGCTCAAACGGCGGCACCCGCAGCGTCTCAATCCGCGCAGCCCGCGCAAACGCAGCCCGCCGGCCAGGCGAATCTGAAGGCGAGCACCGCCGTGCAAACCGGCGCGTCGGACGACAGCGCGGCCACGGCCAAAGCGCCTTCGGCAACGACCGCGAAGTCGCATGTGAAGACGTCCTCGAAGCACGTCACGAAGAAGCATAAAGCCGTGAAGAAGACGCCGGCCGATTCGAGCGCTGCGAAAGCGAAAACGAAAACGGACGGCACGCAGCAGACCAGCACCGCGCCGGTGAACGCCGACGGCGCAAAGACCGGCACGACCAAAACGCAATAACACGTGTACGGTTTCGGCGCGCACCGGCCACGCATGTATTAAAAGCTAGAAGCAGATAATCGAAGCCGGGCGAAGCCGTTCAGGGAGGGGCGAATCGTATGATTCGCCCTTTTTTCATGGCGTTTTTCAGCGGGGCAATGGTTGTGTGGCAATCGCGCTATGCCTGCACATGCGCGCATGCCATTAATCCTGTTTCGCGTTCGACTGCGCAAACTCGGCAAGCCTGCGTGCATCGACGATTTCTATTTCGGCGTAGCCAAGCCTCAACGCGCCCTGCGTTTCAAACTGCTTCAGCACCTGATTGATGGTTTGCCGCGACAGCGCGAGCATCATCGCGAGATCTTCCTGCGGCACGCCGATAACACGCCGCATGACGCCCGCGTCGCCATAGCCGCCCGCCATCAGCAGCAAGCGCCGCGCGACGCGTTGCGCGGCCGGCAGCAACGCGGCTTCTTCTATTGCATCGAAGGCGAGACGCAGCTTTTGCGTGAGCAGCAAGCCGAACGTGTGCCAATAGGCCGGCGTGCGTTCGAGCAGCGCGGCGAGTGCGGTGCGCGGCACATGAAACAGTTCGGTTTCGCGCTCGGCATACGCGTCGTGCGTTCGCGGACGATTATCGAACAGCGCGATCTCGCCGAACCAGTTCACTGGCTCTATCACAGCAAGCAGCGCTTCCTTGCCGCTCACACCCGCGGCGCCGATCCGCATCAGACCGCTCAGCACGCAATAGAGGCCGTCGTCGGCATCGCCGCGCGTGAAAAGACGCTCGCCGGCTGCGAGGCGCTCGACTCGTCCGCCGTCGGTCAATTGCGTCTGCAACGCGGCCGGCGCCGAGCGGAACCATGCGCTGCGTGCGAGCCGCGTGGCGAGCTGAGTCGGAGGAAGAGCTTCAGTCATTGAATGTGAATCGCGCCTGTGCCGATTGTCGATTGCCGATTGTCGGCTACCCGATGGTTTCAAATTTCGATCGCCGCGATTATGCTGACTTTGACCGAGGAGCGGCATCCATGAGAACGCTGACGCAACAGCTTACGCAGTATGCGGCTTACCATCGCGACCGGCGCAACATCGCCACGCATTTCATCGGCATTCCGCTGATCGTGCTGGCGTTGGCGGTGCTGCTGAGCCGTCCGTCGTTTGTGCCGGGCGGGTGGCCGTTCGCGTTATCGGCGGCGTGGCTGTTGTTCGTCGCGGCCACGCTCTATTACCTCGTGCTCGACGTGCCGCTCGGTTTGATGATGGCCGTGGTGTCCGCGCTGTGCATCGCATTCGGCGAGTGGATCGCCGCGCAATCCACGTTGGCCTGGCTCGCAACGGGTGTTGGGCTTTTCGTGATCGGCTGGGTGTTCCAGTTTATCGGGCACGTTGCCTACGAGCATCGCAAGCCGGCTTTTATCGACGATGTAATTGGCCTTCTCATCGGACCGCTGTTTGTGTTGGCCGAAGCACTGTTCGGCATCGGCTGGCGGCCTGCATTGCGTGAGGCGATAGAACGCGAGGTGGGGCCGACGCGCATCACTCAGGACCGCGCCGCGGCACACCGATAACACGCGCCGCCTCGCCTCATGAACCGTGCGGCTCCAGTCTTTTAATCTTTCAGCCGAAGCGCAAGAACCGCATGCTATGCAGCGCCGTCAGCGCGACGGCGATCCATATCGGCACATACGTGGCCAGTTGCGCGGCGCTCAACGTTTCGCCGAGCAGCGTGATCGACACCAGCACCAGCAACACCGGCTCCACGTAGCCGAGAATCCCAAACAACGCGACCGGCAACAGACGGCTTGCCGTCAGATACGAAGCCAACGCGAGCGTGCTCAGCAGCCCAAGCCCCGGCAGCAGCAGCAACCACATGTCGATGCGCCCTGAGATAAGCGGCAACGATCCTCCGCTGACGACAAACGCGACCGCGGCCGGCAGCAACAAGATCATTTCGACGGTGAACACCGCAAGCGAATCGTATTGGATTTTGCGGCGCAACACGAAGTACGGCGGATAGCCGAGCGCGACCAGCAGCGTGGGCCACGAGAATGCACCCGTCACCCACAATTCATGACCGACGCCGACGGCCGCGCTGACGACCGCGGCCCACTGCAAACCGTCGAGGCGCTCGCGATAGTAAAAGCGCCCAACCAGCACCATTACGAGCGGCAAGAGGAAATAGCCGAGCGACACTTCGAGCATGCGCCCATGCAGCGGCGCCCACAGAAAGACCCATAGCTGCGCGCCGAGCAGCGCGGCGGCCGCGATCATCGCGAGGCCGAGCTTAGGTTGCGTCACCATCCGGTAAAGAAGCTGCCGCAGAATCGGCATGCGTTTGCGCAACGCGACAAGCAACAGCGCGCCAGGCACGGTCCACACGATACGCCACGCGAAAATGTCGAGGCCGCTAAGCGGCGCGAGCAGCGTCGCGTATGCCGACAGCAACGCGAACATCGCACACGCGCTAATCGATAAGGCAATGCCGCGCTTCGGCGAATAGGCGTTCATTGCGCGGCCCGTCGCGCGGGATGGCGGCGCATCGCTATAGTTGTTGTCATTCGATGTGAAAGTCGGTGAGCGGCAGCGCTTACGTGCCGCTTTGTTGCTTTTGATCTGACGATGCAAGCCGGGCATTCTAGCCGGATTATCGACGTGGCATTCGCGGCATCGTTGCGCGCGTTCTGCGCTTTTTCGCGTTGCAGCGGCAAATTAATCCGTGCACATCTCGCGTCGATGAACTAGAACATAACTTCACGCGCGCGGGCGGCAACGTCCGCGCGTCTGCATCCGCAACGCAGCACTCCGTCGCTCAAGCGCGAAACTTGCTTCGGGATCATCCTGCAGCGTTTGCAACATCCACGAGCCGGGCCGGCTTTTCCGGACCTGCTTCCTTCGCAGCACGCATCGCACACTCGCACGCGTGCCGGCGTCCCGCACGAATCCCGCAAACCGAATGTGACTACTGGAGCCAGCATGACCCAGCCAGCCATCTCGCACGACGCATCGCCCGATCTACGCTCAGCTTTCGCCGCCGACGTCCGCGCCGGCCTCACCCATTCGCCGCAGAAAGAGTTGCCCTCCAAGTATCTGTACGACGAAGTCGGCTCCGCGTTGTTCGAAGTGATCACCGTGTTGCCCGAATACGGCGTGACGCGCGCGGAAGAACGGCTGCTCGCGAAGCATGCGGCGGACATCGTCGAGCATCTGCCACATGATGTGACGGTCGCGGAACTGGGCAGCGGCAGCGGCCGCAAAACGCGGCGCATTCTTGAAGCGCTGTGTAAAAAGCGCCCCACTTCTTACTGCCCGATTGAAATTTCGCGCAGCGCGTTGCAGTTGTGCAGGCGCGAACTGGGCGACATCGAGCGTATTTCGATTGTCGGTTACGAACGCGATTATCTGGCCGGTCTCGCGGAAGTCAGCAAGAAGCGCGCGGCCGACGAGCGGCTACTCGTGCTGTTCCTCGGCAGTACGATCGGCAATTTCGGCCGGCTTGCGGCGACGCGTTTTCTGCGCGACATCCGCAACATGCTTGCGCCCGGCGATGCCCTTCTGCTCGGCACCGATCTCATCAAGCCGACGCCCACATTGATTGCCGCTTACGACGACGCAATCGGCGTCACCGCGTCGTTCAACCTGAATCTGCTCGCGCGCATCAATCGCGAACTGGGCGGCGATTTTCCGCTCGACGCGTTCGAGCACGTCGCGCGTTTCAATCCGGACGCGCGTAGCATCGAAATGCATTTGCGCGCGAAACGCGACGTGAGCGCGCATATCGCGGCCGCGAAGCTCACCGTCACGCTAAAGGCAGGCGAGACGATCTGGACCGAAAGCAGCCACAAATATCGCGCCGACGAAATGCCTGCGATCGCCGACGACGCGGGCTTTGCGTGCAGCCATCAGTGGGTGGAAAACGAGTGGGGATTCGCCGAGAGCCTGTTAGTGGCGCGCTAGGCCAGGCTGGGCGCTTAAGGCTTTTCATAACGCTGCGGATTTTTCAACGCAGCCAGTCGAAGCGGCGCGCGATGCTAAAAATCGCGCGCCTTTTTTTTGCGTCAGACGGCGCCGCGGTTGAGCCTCTTACCGCTCAGTGCTGCTCGAAACGCTCGTAACGTTTTTCCGTCGCGCGTTCTTCGCCGCTCACTTCGGTCACGCGCGCGGCCGGCGGCCCGTGCCGCAGCCACGACAGCATCCGGTCGACCTGATTCGCCGCGCCCTGCAACATGGCTTCGACGGAGCCGTCCTCGAGATTCGCCACCCATCCCTTGATGCCGAGCGCGTGCGCCTGGCGCACCGTCGCGTGACGAAAGCCGACGCCCTGCACAGTGCCGCGCACGCGCACGTAATACGTTTCGATCCGCTCATCCAGATCCGGGGCCATGCCGTTCTCTCCTCACAATCTTTCAAGCCGGCATTCTAGTCGGGTCGCGGCGACCCTGCTTGGGCGACAGCGGCCGCGCGCGCCACGTACAATCCCCCGACTGTCACGCAGGAAACGGAAACAGAATGACCGAACAGAATCGCGATCTCGTGCTCGTGACCGGCGCATCCGGCTTCGTCGGGTCGTCGGTGGCGCGCATCGCGCAACAGAAGGGCTTCAAAGTGCGCGTGCTGGTGCGCGCCACCAGCCCGCGGCAAAACGTCGAATCGCTCGACGCGGAAATCGTCGTCGGCGATATGCGAGACGAAGCGTCGATGCGCAACGCGCTGCGCGGCGTGCGCTACCTGCTGCACGTCGCCGCGGATTACCGGCTGTGGGCGCCTGACCCGAGCGAGATCGAGCACTCCAATCTGGAAGGCACCGAGGCCACCATGCGCGCGGCGCTGAAGGAAGGCGTCGAACGCATCGTGTACACGAGCAGCGTGGCGACGCTCAAGGTGACCAACTCCGGCAATTCCGCGGACGAAACCTCGCCGCTCAAAGCCGATCAGGCCATCGGCGTGTATAAGCGCAGCAAGGTGCTGGCCGAACGCGCGGTCGAGCGCATGATCGCCGAAGACGGGCTGCCGGCTGTGATCGTCAATCCGTCCACGCCGATCGGTCCGCGCGACGTGAAGCCGACGCCGACCGGACGCATCATCGTCGAAGCGGCGCTCGGCAAGATTCCCGCTTTCGTGGACACCGGCCTGAATCTCGTGCATGTCGACGATGTCGCGGCCGGCCACTTTCTCGCGCTCGAACGCGGCGAGATCGGCGAACGCTATATTCTCGGCGGCGAAAATCTGCCGCTTCAGCAGATGCTCGCGGACATCGCGGCGCTGACCGGCCGCAAGGCGCCCACCATCAGCTTGCCGCGCTGGCCGCTTTATCCGCTTGCCGTGGGTGCGGAAGCCGTCGCCAGGTTCACGAAGCGCGAACCGTTCGTGACCGTCGACGGACTGAAGATGTCGAAGAACAAAATGTATTTCAGTTCCGCGAAGGCCGAGCGCGAACTCGGTTATCGAGCCCGACCGTATCGCGAGGGTTTGAGCGATGCGCTCGAATGGTTCCGGCAGGCCGGCTATCTGAAGCCGTAGCACAAGCATTTTGTTACAACGTCGCTGTGGTTGCGAAAGGTAAAAGCCTGCGCGCAGCAGTTAAAATCGTGGGTCTTACCAGAGAAACCTCGCATGAATCTTCACGAACAGCTCGGCGCGCTGGAAGTGGGCGTCGATCAGCTCATTCAGGCTGTCGTGGCCCCGCCGGCCGAGAATATCCCCGAGACACGCAACGAGAACGCCGCGCATGAGGTGGTGGAGCAGGCTGCGTCCGTAGCGGACGAAGCGCAAGCAGAAGCGGTTGACGCGGAAGTTGATGTTGCGGTGAACGAAGCCGCCGCAGAGCCGGTTCCGCCCACGCTCGAGATCAATCGTCCGGCGCAGAACGAAATCACCATGACGATCGGCGGTCAGACCGTCGCGCTGCGTGCCGAGCAGATCGGACAACTGATCGAGGAACTGTCGAACGCGCGCGCCTCTATGACGCCGGAGCCGCCGCCAGGCATTCCGCCGGGCTGGCGCTTCGTGTCGACGAAGAATCCGGTCATGGCCGTGCAGAAGCAGTCGAACGGCGACCGTCTGCTGGTCATGCGCCATACCGGTCACGGCTGGGTGCCGTTCACTTTTTCGCCGGACATGGTGATTCAGCTTTATATGCTGCTCACGAAGGGCTAAATGACGAAGCGGCGCTTGTGCGCCGCTTTTTTTGTTACCGCCCTGCACTGCTTCGTGCGGCCCGATGCGGGCCGCACCCATCTCAACGTTCCTGCACCGGCGCCTGAACCCGCGCCTTCCATTGCCCGCCTTTCCCGCGCCAGTAGCGCACCGCCGACGCGAACGTCGCGCCGACATAAAACAGCGCGATGAGCGGCAGAAACGGCGCCCACAGCGGCGAGCGACGGTAATAGCTGAGCATCGGCGCATACGCGCAGCACATGGCCGCCCAGGCGAGCCATGCGGGCCAGCCGGTCGGCCCGAGCACCAGCGCGGCGACGGGTGGCACGAGGTAGATGACCGTCATGCCGGCGAGCGTGCCCGCGAGCAGCACCGGCGAATAATGCAGTTGCGTGAACGCTGTGCGCGCAATCATGTTCCAGATGTCGCGCCAACTGTCGTAAGGACGCAGCGACACGCTGCGCGCCGCCACGTCGAGCCGGATCGCATGACGCCCCGTGCCGCGATGCTTGATGCGCGCCGCCAGACTGCAATCGTCGATCAATTCCGCGCGGATCGATTCGATGCCGCCCGCTTCCTCGAGCGCGCTGCGGCGCACGAGCATGCAGCCGCCCGCCGCAGCCGCCGTGCGATTGCGCGGGTTATTGACCCACGCGAACGGGTACAGCTTCGCGAAGAAGAACACGAAGGCCGGAATCAGCGCCTTCTCCCAGAACGAATCGCAGCGCAGGCGGACCATCAGCGAGACCAGGTCGCGGCTTTCGACGTCGGCGCGGGTCACGAGTTGCGCGACGGCGTCGGGCGGATGACCGATATCGGCGTCCGTCAGCAGCAGAAAATCCGCCGGCAGGCCAAGCGTGCGCACCGCCTCGATGCCTTGCGACTGCGCCCACACCTTGCCCGACCATCCCGGCGGCAACGGCTTCGCGCTGAGCACGGTCAGGCGGTCCGGGCATTGCAGCTGCAATGCCGCCGCGCGGGCGGCGTCGGCGGTGCCGTCGGTGCTGTGATCGTCGACGACGATCACGTGAAACTCGCCGGGGTAGTCCTGCTCGAGCAGCGTCGTGACGGCTTCGGCAATGACGTCGACTTCATTGCGGGCGGGCACCACGGCGGCCACCGCGGGCCACGCGTCGCGCGGCGCGGGCGTGAGCGGCGCGGCCGGCCGCGCGCGCCAGAAGCCGCCCCGAGCGAACAGCAGCACGGCCCAAATCAGCAGGGACAAACAGGAGAGAAAAAACAGAATTACCGCCACCAGGCCCATTAAGCGTTACCCTCGATTTCCAGCAAGCGTCGCAATCATTTTTAATGTGGGCGCGAAGCGCTCCACGGGACGACGTAGTTTAAGGGTTCCGCCAAAGCGATGCAGCGTGCAATTATTGCCGCCCGAATTATCGGCGCGCCGATTGAAAGTGCCGCGTGCGCCCAACACTGTGGCGGGGCCGCCAAAGCAAAGCTGGCCTGATAGCGTTAGAATGCGCGTTTGGTTTTGCTGTACCCGGCACGTCGCCGGAGCTCAAGACGCTAACTAATTAGATGGTCGCGGCGATAAAGTCAGAATTTCCGGCTTCTTCGAAACCCGCGTCAGTCGGAGTCCGCCAACATATGCGAGTCATCCTTGCCCAACCCCGCGGCTTTTGCGCGGGCGTTGTTCGTGCAATCGAGATTGTCGATCGGGCGCTGCAGCAGCACGGCGCGCCCGTGTACGTGCGCCACGAAATTGTCCACAATCGCCACGTGGTCGACAATCTGCGCCAGAAAGGCGCGCGTTTCGTCGAAGAACTCGATGAAGTGCCCCAAGGCGCCGTGGCGATTTTCAGCGCGCATGGCGTCGCCCAAACGGTCGAACGCGACGCGGAAGCGCGCGGCCTCGACGTGCTGGATGCGACCTGCCCGCTCGTCACCAAGGTTCACGTGCAGGGGCGCCAATATGTGGCCGCCGGGCGCACGCTGATCCTGATCGGCCACGCCGGGCATCCGGAAGTGGAAGGCACGATCGGCCAGATTCCGGGCAAGGTCCTGCTGGTGCAGAGCGAAGCCGAGGTCGAGCATCTGAACCTGCCGGTCGATACGCCGCTTGCCTATGTCACGCAAACCACGCTGTCGGTGGACGACACGCGCGGCATTATCGACGCGCTGCTGCGCCGGTTTAACGACATCGTCGGACCGGATACGCGCGACATCTGCTACGCGACGCAAAACCGCCAGGCCGCGGTGCGCGAGTTGAGCAAGCAGGTCGACGTATTGCTGGTGGTGGGCGCAACCAATAGCTCGAACTCGAACCGGCTGCGCGAAATCGGCAGTGAAAGCGGCGTGGCGAGCTATCTCGTCGCCGACGGTTCGGAGGTGAAGCAGGAATGGTTTGCGAATGCGCAGACCATCGGCATCACGGCCGGTGCTTCGGCGCCAGAAGAAATGGTCAAGAACGTAATTGATGCGCTGAGCGCAATGGGGCCCGTCGACGTCACGACAATGGCGGGCCGTGAAGAGAAAGTCGAATTCAAGTTGCCATCGAAGCTGATGCAACCACTCGCGGCACGCGAAGTTTAAGGAGGACGTCTTGTCTATTCCGCTGCTACAGAAAGTCCGGGTCGGCGCATACATCATGCGTCAGCACCTTTCCGGCAACAAACGCTACCCGCTCGCACTGATGCTGGAGCCGCTGTTCCGCTGCAATCTCGCCTGCAATGGCTGCGGCAAGATCGATTATCCGGACCCCATCCTGAATCAGCGTCTGTCGCTGGAAGAATGTCTTGGCGCAGTCGACGAATGCGGCGCGCCGGTGGTGTCGATTGCAGGCGGCGAACCGCTCCTGCACAAGGAAATGCCGCAGATCGTCAAGGGCATCATCGCGCGCAAGAAGTTCGTGTACCTGTGCACGAACGCGCTGCTGATGGAAAAGAAGATGGACGACTACGAGCCGAATCCGTACTTCGTCTGGTCGGTTCACCTGGATGGCGATCAGCAGATGCATGACCATTCGGTGTCGCAAGACGGCGTGTACGACAAGGCGGTCGCGGCCATCAAGGAAGCGAAGCGCCGCGGTTTCCGCGTCAACATCAACTGCACGCTGTTCAACGACGCCGTGCCGGAGCGCGTGGCCGCGTTCTTCGACACGGTCGGGCCGATGGGCGTCGACGGCATCACGGTGTCGCCGGGCTATGCGTACGAACGCGCGCCGGATCAGCAGCACTTCCTGAACCGCGACAAGACCAAGCATCTGTTCCGCGAGATTTTCAAGCGCGGCAACAACGGCAAGAACTGGTCGTTCAGCCAGTCGGCCATGTTCCTCGACTTCCTCGCCGGCAACCAGACCTACGAATGCACGCCGTGGGGCAACCCGGCGCGCACGGTGTTCGGCTGGCAGAAGCCGTGCTACCTGGTCGGCGAAGGCTACGTGAAGACCTTCAAGGAATTGATGGAAACCACGGACTGGGACAAGTACGGCACGGGCAACTACGAAAAGTGCGCCGACTGCATGGTCCACTGCGGTTTCGAAGCGACGGCCGTGATGGATACGGTTGCGCATCCGCTGAAGGCGCTCAAGGTGAGCTTGCGCGGTCCGAAGACGAGCGGTGCTTTCACCAAAGACATTCCTTTGGACAAGCAGCGCCCGGCCGAGTACGTGTTCTCGCGCCACGTCGAGATCAAGCTGGAAGAGATCAAGGTGGCGGGCAAGGGCAAGAAGGTGCAGACGGCTACGGCTGCGCACTGAGCGTTGGATCGAATAAAAAAGCGCGGTGGCTTTAAAGGCCACCGCGCTTTTTCTTTGCAGCTTTCTTTGCAGTGCAGTTATCCCGCGCTGCGCGCGTTATGCGCGGTCAGGAACTTGATCAATCCGTCGACGCCGCCCTTGGCCAGTTGATCGGCGAACTGCGTCTGATACACCTGGATCAGCCACGCGCCCATCATGTTGATGTCGTAGATCTTCCAGCCGGACGGTCCCTTGGTCAGCCGGTAGTCGATTGCGTCGTCGCCGCCATTGCTGAGCACGTGCGATTGCACGACGATGTCTTTTGCGCCGCCCGGCGCGTTGACCGGCAGAAACTTGAACTTCACGTCCTGATCGCGCAACTGCGAAAGCGACGAAGCATAAGTGCGCACGAGCAACAGCGTGAACTGCTCGTAAAGTTGCTTCTGCTGTTCGGGCGTCGCCGTGCTCCATGCCTTGCCCACCGCGATACGCGTCGTGCGCTGAAAGTCGGTTGCCGGCACGAAGCGCGTCTCGACCAGTTGCGTGATCTTCGACATATCGCCGCCGCGTGCCTGCGGATCGGCCTTCATTGCCGAGACCGTGCCCTCGACGGCACTTTTTACCACGGCGTCGGGCGCAGTTTGCGCATAGGCAGCCGTCGACACAACGGCCGCAGCCAGAAAAGCAGATAGATAACGTTTCATACGCTCAGGCAACCTGGAAAAAGTGTGCGCCGCCCGCTAGCCGCGAAGCAGCGAACCAGCAAGCACAACGGATAAGCAAGCTGGCGGCGAAAGCTGGATAGACCAGTATACCGAGATTGCGTTCCCGCCCCATCGAGCGATGCCGGCGAGCAGTGCCATCCAACGGCGCGTCCGGGAGCCGCATTTGCTACCGCCCTTGCTGCCGGCCATGCCGCGCACGCCGGCGATGCCGACGCGACTACGCGCCGCCGACGCGCATTGCCGTCGAATGCGGTCCGGTTTGCTCCGGCTCTGTATACTTGTGCACTTTCCTGAAAATGCCACCCGTGATAAGGCCAGCTCCGCCTACATGCTGAAGTCATCTATCGTTCGCCTCGTCGCCTACTCGGTGCGCCATCCGCTGCGGATCATCGCACTGTCGATCGTGCTCGCCGTCCTGAGCGGGATCTATGTCGCGCATCACTTCAAGATCAACACGGACATCAGCCGTCTCATCGAAACGGACAAACAATGGTCCACGCTCGAGCACGCGATGGACCAGGCCTTCCCCGATCGCGGCGAAACGGTGCTGGTCGTCGTCGAGGCGCGCGCGCCCGAATTCGCCGACGCTGCCGCGAATGCGCTCACAGCCGCGCTGAAGGCCGAGCCGAAGGAATTCGTCGCGGTCTCGCAGCCCGCCGGCGGGCCGTTCTTCGAACACAACGGCCTGCTGTTCCCGTCGACGGAAGAAGTCATGTCGACCACCTCGCAACTCGTGCAGTCGCGCCCGCTCGTGAACACGCTCGCGCACGACCCGAGTCTCACGGGACTCGCCGGCACGCTCACCACGAGCCTGTTGCTGCCGCTGCAAATCGGCCAGGTGAAGCTCTCGGACATGAGCCGCCTGTTGTCGCAAAGCGCCAACACGCTCGATCTCGTGCTGGCCGGCAAGCCTGCTGCTTTCTCGTGGCGCGCGTTCGTCGATAAGAGTGCGGCCACCAATCCGGCGCGCGCATTCGTGGTCGTGCAGCCGGTCGTGAACTACGATGCGCTCGAGCCGGGCGCAAGCGCGTCGAAGGCGATCCGCGATACAGCCGCTTCGCTGCATCTCGACTCGCGCTATGGCGCGAGCGTGCGCCTGACCGGCGAACAGCCGCTCGCCGACGAGGAATTCGCGTCGGTCAAGGACGGCGCGGTGCTCAACGGCATCGGCACGTTCGTCGTCGTGCTGGTGATCTTGTGGCTCGCGCTGCGCTCGGGCCGCATGATCGCCGCGGTCTTCATCACGCTCTTCGTGGGACTAGCGATCACCGCGGCGCTCGGCCTCATGATGGTCGGCGCGCTGAACATGATCTCGGTTGCGTTCATGGTGCTGTTCGTCGGACTCGGCGTGGACTTCGGCGTGCAGTTCGGCGTCAAGTATCGTGAGGAGCGCAATCGCGACGACCGGCTGTCCGCCGCCCTCGCCCATACCGCGCACAGTATCGGCGTGCCCCTCACGCTCGCGGCGGTCGCCGTTGCGCTTAGCTTCTTCTCGTTTCTGCCGACGGCGTATCGCGGCGTGTCCGAGCTCGGCGAGATTGCCGGCGTCGGCATGTTCGTCGCGTATCTGACCAACATGACGTTGCTGCCGGCATTGCTGAAGATCTTCAATCCGCCGGGCGAGCCCGCATCGCCTGGCTTCAAACAGCTTGCTCCCGTCGACGATTTCCTTGCTCGTCACCGCAAGCCCGTTTTGATCGGCACGTTGATCGTCGTGATCGGCGCGACGCCGCTGCTCACGCGCCTGCACTTCGACTTCAATCCGCTGCATCTGAAAGATCCGCATACGGAGTCGATGGCCACGCTGTTGTCGCTGAAGGATTCGCCCGAGGCCGCGGTGAACAACGTGCATGCGCTTGCGCCGTCGCTTGCCGACGCCGACCGCATGGCCGAGCGCTTGCGCGCGTTGCCCGAGGTCGGCCGCGTGACGACGCTCGACACCTTCGTTCCGGCGCAGCAGCAACAGAAGATGATGCTGATCGCAAGCGCCGCGCAGCAACTGCTGCCCGCGCTTCAACAGCAGCCCGCGCCGCAGGCCACGGACGCCGTGCGCGTCGCGGCGCTCAAGCGCGCGTCGAACCAGCTCTCGCTCGCCGCCGACGATCACCCGGGCCCCGGCGCAGCCGAAGCCAAACACTTGTCGGACACGCTGCAAAAACTCGCCGCCGCCGATGCCGCCACGCGCGACCGCGCGGAAACTGCGATGTCCGAGCCGTTGCGCATTGCGCTCAAGCAACTCGAAAACCTGCTGCAACCGACTGAAATCACGCGCGACAATCTGCCGAAGGAGATCTCGAAGGGCTGGGTCTCGAAAGACGGCCGCGCGCTCGTCGACATCGCGCCGAAAGTAAAACCGGGCGCCGATCCGAATGACGACGCCGCGCTCGCCCGCTTCGCGCATGCGGTGAAGAAGGCCGAGCCGGGCGCGATCGGCGGGCCGATCTCGATCCTGCATTCCGCGGACACGATCATCAAGGCGTTCCTGCAGGCTGCCGGCTGGGCGCTGCTGTCCATCGCGATCCTGTTGTGGGTCGCGCTGCGGCGCCTCGGCGACATGTTGCGCACGCTGGTTCCGTTGCTCGTGTCGGCGCTCGTCACGCTCGAATTGTGCGTGGTGTTCGGCATGCCGCTGAACTTCGCGAATATCATCGCATTGCCGCTGATGCTCGGCGTCGGCGTGGCCTTCAAGATTTACTTCGTGATGGCGTGGCGCAATGGCCAGACCGGCCTGTTGCAGTCGAGCCTGACGCATGCCGTGCTGTTCAGCGCCGCGACCACGGCGACGGCGTTCGGCAGCCTCTGGCTATCGCATCATCCGGGGACGTCCAGCATGGGTCGCCTGCTGGCGCTTTCGCTCTTTTGCACACTCATCGGCGCCGTGGTTTTTCAACCTGTGCTGATGGGCAAGCCGCGCCCACGTCGCGCGAAGCACCAAGGAATATAAGCATGAAACTGCGTACCACTGTGCTGGCGTTCGCCGCCACCGGCCTCATATCGGGCTGCGCGACCGGTCCTGAGCGCAAGCCAGGCGATCCGTTGGAGCCGATGAACCGGGCGGTGTTCAACTTCAACGACGGCCTCGACCGCTACGTCGCGGTGCCCGTCGCGAAGGGCTATCAGAAGGTGACGCCGCAGCCGCTGCGCACGGCCGTGAGCAACTTTTTCTCGAACCTCGGCGACCTCAGCAACGCGGCGAACGCGCTGCTGCAATTGAAGATCACCGACGCGACCGAGGACATCATCCGTTTCGCGTTCAACTCGACGTTCGGTCTTGGCGGCCTGCTCGATTGGGCGACGCCCGCCGGGCTGCCGAAGCATCACCAGGATTTCGGACTGACGCTTGGGCATTGGGGCATTCCGTCGGGACCGTATCTGGTGTTGCCGCTGTTCGGCCCGAGTACGGTGCGCGACAGCATGGGGCTGGTGGTGGACGTGAAGTTCAATCCGTTGAACTACATGGAGCCGGCGGTGCGTAATCCGCTGTATGTGCTGCAGTTCGTGAGCGTGCGCTCCGACCTGCTCGGCGCGACGGATCTGCTGCAACAGGCGGCGTTGGACAAATACTCGTTCGTGCGCGACGCGTACACGCAGCAACGGCGGGCGCGTCTGCGCGGCACGAGCGATAACGCGGCGCCGCTGCCGGAATACGACGATGAGGGCGACTCGGGCGCCGCGACGGTTCCGGCGAAAGGCGCTGCGGCAGGCGCGCCAGCCGCGCTGCCGAACTACGCGGACCCCGGCGATACGGCGGGGACGCCGGATGCGGCGTCTGGTGCGGCTACGGGCGCGCCGGCGGGGGTGCCGGCGGGAGTGCCGGATTACACGGACCCGGGGGAGGCGCCGGCGGGTGGTGCGGGTGGTGCGGGTGGTGCGGGTGGTGCGGCGACGGGAGCGAATAGTGGGGCAACGGCACCGGCTGCGGCCTCCGCGCCGGGCACGACCACGCCGGCTCCGCAGTCTGCGCCTGCTGATAATAAACAGCCGGCTTCAGCGCCCGCCGCGCAATAAGGGCCATCGGCGAGTCATGGTCCGAGGTGGGCGGGGATAGGCAAGCAGTCCGCTTATAAAGTGCCGCAGGCAGTCGGGCGGCAGATGGGTGTGCTCAGGCGGGCGAGGATAGCAGAGCAGTCGGGTTGAAGTGGCGGCAGGTGGGTGCGCCGCCGCAGGTGGGTTTGCCGCAGGTGGGTTCGCCGCAGGTGCGTTTTCGGCAAGTAGGCGTCATAGCTGAACGTCGCAGATAAGCACTGCGCGGATGGGCGAGCAGCGGCTGGCCGTGCCAGAACTGTGCGGATGCGGCGCGGGCGGCCGGGGCAAAACTACCGGCCACGCGCCCTCACCGCGCGCAGTCAAGCCACGCGCATATCCAACGCACGAGCCGCGCCCAACGCGTGCCGCGCCTGCACCAACGAAACCCGCGCTGCGCGAGCATCGACAGCCACCTGAATCAGCGCGCCAATCTGCGACGGCTGCCGCAGCAGTTCACGCAAAATCGGCGCAAGCGTGGTACTGCCGTCGTCGCGCAGTCCGGCAGTCGCCGCCGACGGCAACGTGCGCCACGCCGGATCGACAATCGCGCGGCACACGGCGAACGGCAAGCCACGCGCCGCGGCCATCGCGCCGGCCAGATGCGACTCCATATCCACAGCCAACGCGCCCGTCGAGCGATGGAGCGCGCGCTTGTCATCGGCGGACATGAGCGGTGCGGCCACCGCGGCCATTGGACCGCGCCGCAAACGCGACGCGAGCGGCGCGGTTCCGAGCGCGGCAGCGAGCCGGTTGGCCCAGGCAGCATCGGTCGGAACACGGCCGAACGGGCCGACGACTGCATCGGCGATAACCAGCGCGCCCGGCTTCAGATCCGGCGCGAGACCGCCCGCCGTCCCGAAGCTGACGATGCCCGAGCAACCGCGTGCCACCGCGGCGCTCAGCGCGCGCTCGAGCAGGTCGGCGCGCGCCGCATACACGACTTCGACGCCCTCTCCGCGTGCAATCCGCGCCTCGAAGGCCATGCCCGTCACGACGATCACCGGCAGATCGCCAGAGCCGGAGCGTGAGCCGGCATCCGCATCGGCGGACCGCCCTGTTGAACGAACCATCCGTTACATCCCGACCGCGACGCGCGTGAGCCCGTTGCGCTTCAGATGACGGTAGCGCGCCAGCGCCCACAGCGGGAAGAACTTGCGATAGCCGTGGTAACGCAGATAAAACACGCGCGGGAAACCGGTCGCCGTAAAGCGCGTCTCGTCCCACAGACCATGCTCACGCTGTTCGCGCTGCAAGTACTCGATGCCGCGCGCCACAGCCTCGTGATCGACCTCGCCCGCCGCCATCAAACCCATCAGCGCCCATGCCGTTTGCGACGCCGTGCTCGGCGCGCGCTCGTAGCCGCGATAGTCGAGCTTGTAGCTCTCGCCGCCCTCGCCCCAACCGCCGTCTTCGTTTTGAATCGACAGAAGCCATTGCGCGGCGCGCCGGATGCGCGGATGGTCGTGCGGCAGGCCGGCCGCGTTCAGCGAACACAGCGCGGTCCACGTCCCGTAGATGTAGTTCAGACCCCAGCGGCCGTACCAGCTACCGTCGGCTTCCTGCTCCTTCAGCATGTAGTCGAGCGCGCGTTGCGCCGGTTCGCTGTTCTGCGGGAATTCGCCAAGCTGCGCGAGCATCGACAGGCAACGGCCCGACACGTCCGCGGTCGGCGGATCGAGCAATGCGCCGTGATCCGAGAACGGAATGTTGTTCAGGTAGTACTGCGTGTTTTCGGGCTCGAATGCGCCCCAGCCGCCGTCGCTGCTCTGCATGCCGACGACCCATTCGCGCGCCCGCGCAATCGCCTCGCGATCCGCGCCCGAGTGCGTGAGCGCCTCCGAGCGATGCATGGCCATCGCGACCACTGCCGTATCGTCGACATCGGGGTAATACGCGTTGTTGTACTGGAACGCCCAGCCGCCGGGACGCACATTGGGCCTGCGCGAAATCCAGTCGCCGCGCACATCCAGAATCTGCAGCGGACGCAGCCACGCGAGGCCGCGCTCGGCCGCCTGCTCGGCGCGCGCGTCGCCGGTTTCGAGCAGCGCATGCGCGGCGAGCGACGTGTCCCATACCGGCGACAGACACGGCTGGCAATACGCTTCGTCGTCCTTGATGACGAGCAGCTTTTCAATCGACCGGCGCGCGATCGCACGATTCGGATGATCGGCCGGATAGCCGAGCACGTCGTACATCATCACCGAGTTGGCCATCGCCGGGAAAATCGCGCCGAGGCCGTCTTCGCCGTTCAGACGCTGATCGACGAACGCCACCGCCTCGCGCACCGCGCGCTCGCGCGTGGCTTTGGGGAACAGGCCGTCGACCGCTCGCAGCACCGTGTCGACGACACGGAAAAAGCCGAACCAGCCGACGTGCTGATGCGGCGCGCGCGCCGGCATGCCGGTGTTCACCGGTGCGCCGTGGAACAGTTCGTCGATACGCACGCGGCGCGGATTGCGCGCGAGCGGGCGCTTGGCGTTGAGCACGAGCAGCGGCACGATGACCGTGCGCGCCCAGTACGACACCTTCGACAGATGGAACGGGAACCACATCGGCAGCAGCGTGATTTCGACGGGCATCATCGGCACCGCGCGCCATGACACCACGCCGAAGAGCGCGAGCAGGATGCGCGTGAACACATTCACGGTTTCCGCGCCGCCGTGCGCGAGAATCGCTTCGCGCGCGCGGACCATGTGCTCGGCATCCACGGGATCGCCGATCATCTTCAGCGCGAAGTACGCCTTCACGCTTGCGCTGATGTCGATGGCGCCGTCGGTGAAAAGCGGCCAGCCGCCGTTCGGCAACTGGATGCGGCGCAGATAGCGCGCGATCTTCTGCTCCAGCTCCACGTTCGGCGTCTCGCCGAGGTAGTGGACCAGCAACACGTATTCGGCGGGGATGGTTGCGTCCGCTTCGAGTTCGTAGACCCAGTGGCCGTCCGGTTTCTGCGCGGCGAGAATGGCATCGGTCGCGCGCGTGATGGCGGCGTCGAGCGAAGGAGCCAGTGCGGCGGATGCTTCGGCTGCGGTGCTCGCCGTGGCCTGCGCGCCCGGCGCTTCGCCGGCGGTTTCGGGCATGGCGGCGCCCAGCGCGTGGGCTTGAGATAAGTCGTTCATCAGCGTTCCATCGGTTGATTCAGCAGCGTATCCGCGGCCTTCTGGCCGGAGCGGATCGCGCCTTCAATCGTCGCGGGCAGGCCGGTAGCCGTCCAGTCTCCCGCGAGCATCAGATTATTCCAGCGAGTGCGCGTGCCCGGACGCAGCGTTTCCTGGTCCGGCAGCGCGGCGAATGTCGCATTCCTGTCGACGACGACTTGCCAGTCCGGCATCGGCGCGGCGGGCAGATTGGCCGCCTGCGCGACATCGGCCCACACGCGCGCCGCAAGCTCTTCGGCGGGCGTGTCGATGAGCGATTCCGCGCCGTGGATCGTCGCCGACAGACGCCCGTCGAACGCGAACAGCCACTGCGCCGTTCCGTTGACGAGGCCGGTCACGGACGGCAAGCCGAACGGCGGCTCCACCGCGAAATACACGCTGACGGTCGCGGTAAAGCGAGTCGGCGTGCGCAGACCCGGAACCAGCGTCTGCGCAACGTCCGGCGGCACGGCGAGGATCGCCGCATGGTTCGCGTCGAGCGCAATGGTTTCATCGACGAAATTCAGTGCCTTTACGCGGTTCGAATTCGACGTTGCGCTCGCGCTCACGTTGGCGCTTTCGGCGAACACGAGGTTTTCGAGCCGCGAGCCGAGTTCGATGGTCGCGCCGCCATGCTGCAGCAGGCGCAACGCCGGGTCGACGAAAGCATGGCTCAGGCCGTTGCGCGCAACCAGCGGACGGCACGCCAGACCGCCGGCAATCAGCGTCTCGCGCACCATCGCCGCGGTGAGTTCCGCCGACGCCTCGCGCGGCTCGACGCCGAGCATCGCGCGAAACAGCGGAGCCAGCAGGCGGTCCCACAGCGGGCCGTTGCTGCGCATGGTCTGCGCGACACTGCGGCCGGGCTTGGCGAACAACAGCGGCACCACGCTCAGATAATCGCCGGGGCCGGTGTTCGGCACGCGCGCGTTCGGGTCGAAGACCCACCACGGCAGCCGTCCCGGCGACATGCGCACGGTCCAGCGCGCCCGCGTGGCGAGGTCGACGAAGGGCAATTCCGGCAGCGCCGGCCCCGTGAGTTCGTCCGCCGAGCCGATCGCCCGAAGGTAGTTCAGCGTGGCCGCGTTGCCCGACATGATCAGGTGATTGCCGCTGTCGATCGTCGCGCCGAGCTTGGCGTCGTAATACGAACGGCACCGGCCGCCGGCCTGCGCGGCCGCTTCGTGCAACACGACCCGCGCGCCGCGCCGCTGCAACTGCACGGCGGCAGCGAGGCCGGCGAGACCCGCGCCGACCACATGTACGAGCCTCGGCATCGGCTCAGAAAAGCGCGTAACGCGCGACGATCCACAGCAAGCGCAGTTTCGGCTTGCTGACCTTCGTGCGCGGAATGTCGAAACCGCGCTCAAGGGTCCGCTCGAGCAGCACGCGATACACGCCGGACATGATGCGCGGGGCGCGCACGTGGCTGCGCGGCTCGTGGTCCATGATCGCGTCGGACGCGGCGAAGTGTGCCTTGGCCCGCTCGGCAAGCGTCGCGCAGACGCGCGGCAGCGACGGGTCGTCGGCGATCTGCGCCGGGTTTTCGACCGCGATGCCTTCGCGCGCCAGCAACTCGCGCGGCAGATAGCAACGGTTGATGCCGGCGTCTTCGTCGATGTCGCGAAGAATGTTCGTGAGCTGCAGCGCGCGGCCCAGATGGTGCGCCAGCAAACGGCCCGGCTCCTCCTGCATCCCGAATATTCTCACCGATAGACGGCCCGCCGCACTCGCGACGCGGTCGCA
Organism: Paraburkholderia sp. RCC_158; assembly: GCF_041355255.1. Taxonomy (NCBI): domain Bacteria; kingdom Pseudomonadati; phylum Pseudomonadota; class Betaproteobacteria; order Burkholderiales; family Burkholderiaceae; genus Paraburkholderia; species Paraburkholderia sp. RCC_158. Next base: position 827,734 of record NZ_JBFUPM010000001.1, read on the forward strand.
ATACAGGTCGAGCGTGGCTTCGTCGGGCGCGCAGATGTCGCCGGCGGCGTCCATCGCCATGCCGTCGATCATCGCGTGAAAATCCTCGCGCTGCAGATGGAACGTGTGAATGTGCCGCGTCAGCGCGCGCAACGAAGCGCGCGGCGCACCCGCGTAGCAGGCGTCGATGTCGGCGCGCCAGCGCTCGAGCGCGGCGGCGCGGTCGGCGCGCGGCAGATCGCTGTCGGCGATGTCGTCGACGGCGCGGCAAAAAGCGTAGACCTGATACATCGCGTCGCGCTGCGCGGCCGGCAGGATGCGCATTGCGAGATAGAACGAGCTGCCGGATGTGGCGGCAGCGGCGTCGATTTCAGTATCGTCCACGACAAGATTGGAAACAGCCAAGACGATCTCCGCAGGAGGGCGCCCGCTGAAAGGCGTTCAGGAATTTTTTATGCCTCGCCGCAGGGCGGGCGGTCCACGCGCGCGGACACGCGCGAAACAGACGGCTGGGATGCCGGAAACGGCGAAAAGTATATCAACGTTTGTCGGACGACGCAGTTTCCGCTGCTGTATACGGGGGCGAGCCGCCAGATCGCCCGGCGACAGACGATGTCACGTCAACGCCACCGAGCGGTTGCGTCCTTGCCGCTTGGCGCTGTAAAGCGCCGCATCGGCCTCGTTGATCAGCACCTCGTAGGCGGGCAAGCCTGGGCGCGCGGCCGCGCCACCCACGCTCGCCGTCACGGGCACGCTGGTGCCCTGCACTTCGACCGGCGTATCCGCGATCGTGCAGCGGATTTTTTCGGCGACGCGCATTGCGTCCTCGAGCGGCGTGCACGGCAGCAGCAACGCGAACTCCTCGCCACCGAAACGCCCAAACGTGTCCTGCGCCCGCACGACTCCGGCGACGCGCTGCGCCATCACGCGCAGCACCGTATCGCCGACGCCGTGGCCGAACTGGTCGTTGATCTTCTTGAAATGATCGAGATCGAACAGCAGCACCGACATATCGCCGCCGTAGCGCTGCCAGCGCGTGTATTCGTCGAGCAGACGCGCCTCGAAATAGCGGCGGTTGGCAATGCCGGTGAGGCCGTCGCGGTCCGCGTACTCCTGCAACTTCGCGACGGCCTCTTCGCGCTCGCGCTGCACGATGCTCACGTGCGTCACATCGGAGATCGTCACGCACACGGCCACCACTTCGCGCTCGCGCGTGAGCGGCATGAACGTGCAGTCCTGCTGCATGTAATCGACACCGCCCGTGATCGGCCGGTCATGATCGAACTTGAACAGATACGGGCGCTGCTCCCACGAACTGAACGCGAAACTGCCCAACTGAAACACGCTTTCGATCTTGCGCGACAACCACACGCGCGGCAGTTCGGGAAAATGGACGAACAGCGATTTGCCGACCACCTGTTCCGCCGACAAACCGCTGTGGTCCTGCATGAACCGATTCCACATCAGCACGTTCATGTCGCGATCCAGCACGAAAATGCCGAAGCCGACACGCTCCACGACCAGGTCGCTCAACGATTGCGCGGGCGAGCTCATAGGCTGGACAGCAACGCGTCGAGCGCGTCGTTCATGTGGCGGATGGATTCTTCCGCCATCAGCATCACGAGATGCGCGCGGAAGCTCTGGTCTTCGAGCGTGAAATTGACCTCGACGAGCAGCGCGACTTCCCATTGCAGCACGCCCGGCTGGAACACTTCGTCGAGCGTCATGGCGTCGCCGAGAAGACCGGGCGCGGAGAACACCGGCGTGCGGCCGAGCTGGTCGAGGATGCATGACACGCACGCGCCGGTCAGCACGTTGGCGACGTCGAACATCAACTCTTTCTGGCTCACCGATTCGTAGGCCGAGCGCGAGTACGGATCGCTCACGAGCGCACACAGATCGTCGACGCTGTCGCTGCGGCAAATCACCAGCGCCTCGCCCTTGATGTCCGAGCGGAAACCCTGGCGCACCGCGCTCACCGGGTCTTCGATCCCGGTCATCTCGCGCAGCGCCTGCGCCGCCTCGCTGACCGCCACCACCCTTACGCGCGGCACCGACAACTCAATGAACGAATCGAGCAGCCGGGCGAGACGCGTCGCGGCTTGACCCATCGCCAGATTGGCGACCTCTTGCAGCGCGTCGCGCTGATCTTCGGTGAGGACTGGCTCAGACATACAACCCGTACTCCTTGAGGATGGGCAGTACCGCCTCGGGCGTCACGGGCTTGGCGATGAACGCCGCGGCGCCGAGCGCGCGCACGCGCGCCTGGGCCATCGGCTGAATATCGGCTGAGACGACGATGACGAAGGTATTCAGATCCTCATGCTGCAACGCCTCGAGCACCTGATAGCCGTTCATGTCCGGCATGGTCAGGTCGAGGAACATCACCGAGGCTTTCCCTTGACGATACAAAGCGAGCGCTTCGCGTCCGTTCGTGGCGTAGGACACGTCGACGTCCCAATCCGGCGGCAATGCCTTGGTGAGCACCTTGCGGGCAAGCAATGAATCATCGGCGATCACGATAGGCAAAGGCATGGCGGACGAAAGACGGAATGAGCTCGTGCGTGTTAACGGCGGATAGCGGGATCTCTTTAGGGAGAAGTCTGACGGCGCGCGGCGAACCGCCCCGATGCTGGCGGGAAAGCGGAGAACGGCAAGACGTGGAGAAGGCGCGGCGACGCGCGCCTGGCGTAACCATTGCTCGCGCAGGAATGCGCGCGTGTGCGGCGGACGACGGCTATGACCGGCATGTGCTGAGCCTACCCCGTATATGAATCGGCGCGGCTCGCTGAACCTGGCTGATTCCGTGCCGCGCGCGCGTGGTTTCCGCGAACGCCGGCACTCACGCGCGTACGCATGATCCGGTGCCCTCGCGGCGTGTGCGTTCGAACATGGCGGACGCACTTTTTATCGTGCGTCGATTCTCGAAGTAAAGCAGCCGAAAAGCAATACACGGTATTCGCGTCGCGCTAACAATATCTTCCTTGGTTCGAGGCTTTTCGAAAACATACGCGCCGCATAATAATCGTTTTTATACCGTTTATACTTTTGTGTACGTTTGCGCTTCTCGATTTGTCACTGTTTTAAAAGGGCGACGAATTACGCATTAAAGCGGCAAGCCCAGTTCATAACGGTAACTTCTACCGCCGTTCTGCGACTATGCTTCTCGTATCCTTTCTTTTTCCGCCTTGAAACACCGAGCGTTTATTAATGACACAAGACCGGTTCGACCCGCATCGAGCGAGCCGCCTTTCCGCTGACGGGCAGGGCGAGGCGGTGTTTCCCGCCGTGCCGGAGCAGAATTTTCAGGTTCGGCGCATGACCTTGATCGCGCTGCTTGTCGCCGCGGTCGTGCTGCCGTGCCTTTACGTCGCGGCCATAGCGTTCAGCGACCTGCGCACCCGCGAAGCCGACGCCACCGACATGACGCTGCGGACCGTGCGCGTCGCCGAGGAACACGCGCTGAAAGTGTTCGACATGAACGAAACGCTCGACACGCGCATCGTCGATTTGACGGAAGGCCTCGACGACGACGGCATTCGTGCGCGCGCGGCGGTCATTCACCAGAAAGTGCGAACGATGGGCGGCGGCTATCCGCAAGTGGCCGCCGTGTCGATTTTCGGCCGCGACGGCGCGTTGCTCGTCAGCAGCCGGTTTTATCCCGCGCCGGTGGTGTCGATCGGCGAGCGCGACGATTTCGTCGGCCTTCGCGAGGGCCGCGACCTCGAACATGTATCGAAGGTGATGACGGGGCACGTCGCCGGCGAGCAGGTGTTCAACACCGGTGTGGAACGACGTGCGCCGGACGGCACGTTTGCGGGCGTCGTGTCGGTCGCGCTGCGCCCGAGCTATTTCGACGCGTTCTACCGCGAACTGCTCGGCGGCAACGACGGCCTGCCGATGACCATGACGCTCGTGCGCGCCGACGGCGCGGTTCTCGCGCACTATCCGCGCCGCCCGCGCGAGCCGGCGGCCGTCGCGGCGGATTCGCCGTTCGCCCAGGCGATGAAAGAGGGACGCCGCGCCGGCGTCACGCGCATGCACTCGAACATCGACGGCGACAACATGATCGTCGCGTTCCGGCACGTCGGCTCGTATCCGGTGTACGTGATGTGCGGTTATCGCGCGTCGGCGATGTGGGCCGCCTGGTATCGGCATCTCGCGGTGCTGTTCCTGACGATATTCACGCCGTCCGTCGCGCTCTGGTGCGTGATCTGGCTGTCGTTGCGGCGGCTCGGCGCCGAAGAAGAAGCGTGGGCGCGCTGGCAGGCGGAAGCGTCCATGCGCCGCTCGATCGAATCGGCGTACCGGCAGTCGCGCAAGATGGAAGCGCTCGGCACGCTGGTCGGCAGCGTCGCGCACGACTTCAACAATCTGCTGATGATCCTCTCGGCCAACGTCCAGGTCGCGCGGCGGCGCGGCGCGGCGGGGCTCGACCGCGAACTGTCGGCGATGGAACGGGCGCTGAAAAGCGGCCAGTCGCTCACGCGGCAATTGTTGGGCGTCGCGCGCAAACAGCCGCTTCGCAACGAAACCGTCGCGCTCGAACGGTGGCTGCCGGCGTGCCGCGATCTGCTGCGCGCGTCGCTCGGCGCGAAGGTTTCCCTGGTGATGGATATCGGCGTCGATATCTGGCCGATGCGCGTGGACGTCGCCGAACTGGAACTCGCGCTCATCAACATCGCCGTGAACGCGCGCGACGCCATGCCCAACGGCGGGCGCTTCACCGTGCGCGCGTCCAACATCACGTTCCGTCATGAAGACGGCTTCCCGCTGACGGGCGATTTCGTGCAGTTGTCGCTGGAGGACACCGGCGCCGGCATGGCGCCCGAGGTGCTCGCGCGCGCCTTCGAGCCGCTTTTCACGACCAAGGCGAAGGGCATGGGCACGGGGCTGGGCTTGCCGCAGGTGTTTGCGTTCTGCGAGCGCTCGGGCGGGCTGGCCGCGATCGACAGTGCGGTCGGCGCGGGCACCTCCGTGCGGCTCTATTTGCCGCGGGCGACGGAAGAAGCGACCGTCGACGGCCCGATCGAAACCGGCGCCGACGACCCTGGCGCACAGCACGCGCTGCGCATTCTGCTGGTCGAGGACAACGAGGAAGTGGCGGCCGGCACCGAAGCGCTGCTGCAGATGATGGGCCACCACGTCACCTGCGTATTGAATGCGGACATGGCGTTGGGCCTTCTGGACGACGCCCACACGCGGCAAATGCGCACCGGCGAGCCGCTGCCGTTCGACGTCGTGCTGTCGGACATCCATATGCCGGGAAACCTGAACGGCATCGATCTCGCGGAGGCGATCAGGGCGCTCGACTCGAGGCTGCCGGTCATCCTCGTGACCGGCTACGCGGAAGAGCTCGATCGCGCGCGGCACGTCAATGTGCGGGTGCTTTCCAAACCGTTCGACATCGCGCTGCTCGAAAGCTTGCTGAAGACAATCCAGCATGAACTCGCTCAGAGCGGCCTCGATCCAGCGGCGCATCACGTCCAATAAGCGGTTCGCCGGCGGCTTTTTGCCTCTTCCTCCCGTTACGCGGAATTGTAAAAAGCGCGGTTGACGCGGCCACGGCGGTCCGAGAAAGCGTTTCGCTCACGCCCACGGCGGCGGGCAGGCGGCGCATCGCCGCGTTCCGGCATGAACGTTGCGGCATCCGACAGGTAATGGGGATGGCGCGCGCTGCGCTGTCCGTCGTAGCCAAACGGGAGGCAGCCATGCGACATACCGTGATTGGTTTATTCAACACCTACGCTGAGGCCGAAGCCGCCCGCGACACCTTGGTGCAGACCGGTTTCGCGCGGGAGACGATCGAATTGCAGGCAAACGCGGAGCCTTCGGTCGGCTCGGCCACCGACGAAGTCGCCGGTTCGGGCGTGCTCGCAAACATTGAGCGGTTTCTGGCGAGCCTCTTCGCGAGCGGGCCGCGCGCGCCGGAGACGGCGCGTTACAGCGAAGCGCTGCGTCGTGGGGCGGTGCTCGTCGTCATCGACGCCGCCAGCGAATCGCACGCGGAACTCGCTCGCAACACGCTGACGCGGCTCGGCGCGACGGACATCGGCGAACGCTCGCCGGATTGGGGCACGCAAGCCGGCACCGAAACCGCGCGCGAACATTCGCTGCTCGACGAACTGGGCATCGGCACGCCTACGCCCGGCGCCACACGCGGCTCCGAGGTCGGAACGACGGGCGTCGGGAGCCGGGACACGATGACATCCCCGAGAACCGGAACGACGACGCCGCCGACCGCTGGCGTGGCGACGCCCGGCAGCGCGGCTCCGAATGCCGGCGCCGCACGGTCGGATGTAATGGCCGACCCGCTGTATTCCACGCCACCGCGCAGCACCGACGCCGAACCCTTCGTGCCGCCGCCGCTTGGCGAGCGGCCGACCGCCGATCCGCTCGGCGAACCCGTGCGCGATCCGCTGGCCGGCGATGTCGGACGCAGCGCCATTGCCGCGGGCTCGGCGCCGGGTTCGGGCGCGGTGATGCAGCCGTCCGAAGTCGTGTCGGGCACCGCTCAGCCGACCGCGGGCCTGAGCGGCCAGATTCCGAACGAATATCTGGAATACGAAGAAGACTTCCGCACGCATTACGACGAGCAGTACGCCGCCGACGACTCGCGTTATGAGGATTACGTGCCGGCCTACCGCTACGGCGCGGAGATCGGCAAGGACGTGCGTTATCGCGATCGAGCGTGGGATGACGTCGAGCCGGAAGCGCGGCGTCATTGGGAATCGACGTCGGCCGAGAACAGCACGTGGGAGCGCTTCAAGCTCGCCGTGCGTCACGGCTGGGAGCGCGTGACCGGGCATCATCACGTGTGAACCTGCAGCGGCGCGCCGTGAAGCGATGGCGACGCCGCTGCATTTGATATCGGCTGATGTGGGCAGCTTGTCTTGCGAAGCGTAGGTGCCGGCGTTAGGCGGCGGTATGCCGCTTCACCCACGTCACGTAGCGGTCGACGAAACTTTGCAGGAACTTGCGCGTGCCGTCGTTGAGAATTTCGCCCTTCTCGTTGATGACCGCCGGGTCGTGCTTGATGAACACCTCGGGTTGGCCGAGCGTGGCGACGTCCAGATAGGCGAGCACATTGCGCAGATGTTGTTGCGCGAGAGCCGTACCGGTCGCGCCGACCGACGTGCCGATCACCGCGCCCGGCTTGTTGCCCCAGGAATTCTTGCCCCACGGGCGCGAACCCCAGTCGAGCGCGTTCTTGAGCACGCCGGGAATCGAGCGGTTGTATTCGGGGGTGACGAACAGCAGGCCATCGGCGGCTTCCACGCGCTGCTTGAGTTGCCTGGCGACTTCGGGGAAGTCGGCGTCGTACTCCTGGCTGTAAAGCGGCAATGAGCCAATGTCGATGAATTCGAAGGTGAAGTCGGGCGGCGCGAGAGAAATGACGGCTTGCGCCAACTGGCGGTTGAACGACTCGCGGCGCAGGCTGCCGACGACGACTGTGATATGTAGGGCCATGATTCGCTTCCTTGGATTAGGCGCTCGAGGCGCGAAGGGTACGAACTGCTCATCATAGGCAAAAAGCCCGACGCCGGTGCGTGGTCGAGCGCCAGAGCGGTGAATCGGCGGAAAAGTGTGGCGGGTTTGCGCTAGGCCGGTGGATAAGCCACGGCCAGCAAAAGTTATCCACAGATTTACTGAATAACCTTGTGGATAACTCGTACTTTTGCCTTGTCAATCAAGCCTGCCTCCGGCCTATGCCATTTGGAGGCAGCAAGCATTCACGGAGGATCAGCCATGAGTCTGGATCACGCGGGAAAATCGCACGATGAAGCAGTCGCGGCTCGCAAAAAGGAGAAGCCGCGCTCGCTGGAACAACCGGGCGGCGAGATGGCCGTCGACGGCACGCAGGCGGACGCGACGCATAGCAGCGGGAAGCTGTCGGAGCGCGGCAAAGAGGTGTGGCGCACGGGCGCCGGCATGGACGGCAGCGGGAAGTCGTAGCTGTCGGTTCTGCGCTGTGTGCTGTGTGCTGGGCGGCGTGGGTTGCCGCGCTGATGTTGGATGTAGCAAGGGCGCCTTTTAATGGGCGCCCTTTTTTGTTTGCGTCGGCTCGGGGTTCGTGTAGCCGGCGCCGGCCGATCAGTTGCCGAAGAACACGTTGCAGTAGGACGCCGGGCCGTTGCATTGCGACGGAGCCGCGGCCAGGGCTGCGCCCGAAGCGGCGGCGAACAGTGCGATGGAAGCGATCAGGGCGGACAGAATGCGTTTCATGGTGCTACTCCTCAGTGTATTGGCAGCGATCTCGGTCGATCGACGGACGAAGAATAGCCATTCGGCGTCTGCGTAAAAATGGGGAAGACCGGAAGACATCTTTTCGCTTTTTGAAATGATCGATGCGGGTGCCGAGCGTTCTTTGCGGCCGCGCCGTTGCCTGCCTGCGTTTGCCGGCGGCCTTATGGCTTTCGATATCAGCACGGCGTGCGGTTTTCGATTTCCGCAATAATCAATTTCCGTTCGTCATAAACCGGCGGCGCGGCGCGACAGAACCCTTTGAATCACTCGATGGGGAATCGCGCATGTCCATTACTCATTCGCTTGGGCCGCAACCTACGGCAGAATGGCGCACATCTTCGAACCTCGTACGAGACAGACGCCCGGCTTATGAGCGACAACTATTCAAACGACACCCCGCGCGTGCCGCGAAATGTGGCGCGGAGCGTTTCGTGGCGCAGGTGAGCGGCGCGGCACTCGACGATCGCGCTTACCTGACGCGACTTCGCCGGGACCTGGTGCGTTTCGCCCGCCTTCAGTTGCGCGATGCCGCCGCTGCCGAAGACGCCGTTCAGGAAGCGCTGGCGGCCGCCTGGACGCAGAGCGACCGGTTTGCCGGGCAATCGGAGCATAAGACGTGGGTATTCGGCATCTTGAGGCACAAGCTCGTGGATACGTTGCGCGCCCGGCAACGCACGGTGAACCTGTCGGCGCTGGAGTCAGAACTCGAGGACGAGGCGCTGCTGGATCGCGAGTTGTTCAAGGACAACGGCCATTGGTCGCAGCAGACCAAACCCCGACCGTGGCCCACACCGGAAACGGCGCTGCGTCAGCAACAGTTCTGGACTCTGTTCGAGATGTGCCTCGAGCATCTGCCCGAGCACATCGGCCGCGTTTTCATGATGCGCGAATTTCTCGACCTCGACACCGACGCTATTTGCGCCGAATTGCAGATGACCGCGAACCATTGCAGTGTGCTGATTTATCGCGCGCGACTGCGCTTGCGGACGTGCCTGAGCGAGAAGGGTCTATCCAGCGAGGACGCCAATGGGGAAGTGTAAGAACATCACTCGCCTGTTGTCCGACGCACTCGACCGTTCCTTGACGACCGGCGAGTGGGTCGCGATCCGGCTGCATTTGCCGACGTGCAGCGGCTGCCGCAACTATCGCAAACAGATCCGACTGCTGCGTGAAGCCGCCCACACGATGAGCGGCATTTCGACGTCCGGCGGGGCGAGCGGCGACGATTGACGTCGCGTTGGCTTGCCTCGCCTTGCGGGGTGATGCCCGTTGCGACTGCCAGCGTTACCGTTCGCTGGGCGGCGTGCTGCGATAGCGCTCGATGAATTGTGCGTGCGCGGCTTCGTCGATTGAGACGGGGCTTCGTTCATCGCGCGCCGGATGTTTCGCTAATTGCGCGCGCGTGCGTATCGGCCGATGCTCCAAATTGCCGCCGCAGTTCGGGCACACGTTGCGCAACGTGGTGAGTGCGCATACTTCGCAAAAAGTGCATTCGTAGGTGCAGATCATCGCGTCGGACGCGTTCGGCGGCAGCGACTTGCCGCATCCTTCACAGGACGGTCGTAGTTCAAGCATTCGGACTCCGCATCAAGTTCTGGTTTCGGTTCGCGCGCTGACGAGCCGGGCTCGCATTGAGCGCAGCGCCAGTGTAGGTGGCATGGCGTTTTCGCAACTGACAGCGCTGCGTCAATTGCTGCCAGTGTGATTGCGTTTGCAAGTTGCGTTCGTGCTTTGCCTCGCGACTGGAGTAGGCAGCAGCGGCGTCAGACGAACAACGCCGCTACGTTTTCGGGTGGCCGGCCTATCACGGCTCGTCCGTTCCGTACCACGATGGGTCGCTGCAAAAGGATCGGATGCGCGGCCAATGCTTCGTATAACTGAGCGTCCGACAGCGTCGCATCGGAAAGACCCAGTTCCTTATATTCGGGCTCCGAGTCGCGGATCATGTCGCGGACGGGACAGCCGAGTTGTCGATTCAGCTCCTGCAATTCGGCGACTGTGAGCGGTTGCTTCAGGTATTCGATGATTGTTGTGGGTTCTTCATCGCGGTTGTATTGCGCGGTGACTAGCTCGCACGTCGAGCGGGACTTTGAGCAGCGGGGGTTGTGGTAGATGGTGATCATCGTGCGGTCAGTAAAGGAGGTGGGTGAGCCAGTCAGTCGTTTCGTTCCGGGGATGGGGCTTGGCCTGATTTTAGCCGCTCCGGTTGGACAGGTTGGGGCTTGTGGGCGAGGGTTGGGTGTCGGTGGAGCGGTGCGCGGACTGCTAACGACGCGAGCGCCAGGAGATTTGTGCGGATCCGGGACGCTTCGTGGCGATGGTTGGCGGGGCTTCGCTAGATGCGTCGTTGAGCAACTTTTCTAGGCGGCTAATGCGCGCAGGGCTGTCTTGCAGCGATTGACTGTCCGTTTGTGCGATAGAGCAGGCGGTGTTTCTTGGTCGTTCGCTGGCGGCTCCCCGAAGCTTGTGCCTTCCTGCACGCCGCTGTCAGTTTTCGTCCTTGCGGCTTTTGCGATACGTGAGAGAGGCGCCGTTCGCGCGGACCGCGGTTTATGCGCATAAACTGCCCCGCGCTGGCGTTAGCTCTAGCCTCTCTCAGGATAGTTCTTACGTCTCGTTCGCGGGATTGGTAGTCAGGCGCCGCCTCGCACGGGACACTGCGTACTGCATGGTGATCGTCAAGTCGCCCCTCGCAACACGTGGCCCACGGACCTACCAATCGCGTCGACTCACAAAGACACGCGCAAGCACTCCGGGATAGACGCGACTTTATGCGCATAAATCGCTTCGGGCGCTTCGGAACGAACCCACTGCATTGCGCCCACGCGCCACGCTGCCAAGCCCGCGCCCACGTCTCGCGTCTCTCGCGTCTCTCGCGTCTCTCGCGTCTCTCGCGTCTCTCGCGTCTCTCGCGTCTCATGCCTCGTGCCCATGCCTTATCCGCAATACGAGATCGCACGGGCAAGCCGACGCATGAGCCCACCGTGGCACGCGTCACATTCATCGCCAGGACGCCCCAATCGATCTTTGGGGACCGGCACGACGTCGACGGGTACGAGGCGCATCCGCACAGCACAAACCGCGAAGCATTTCTCCCCAACCTCCGAATCGCCACTTTCACCCGCCTTCTTTATGCGCATAAACCTAACCCGATCGGCCATTTCTATCTCTTTACACAAGAAACGATTGAAATGCGAAATCATCCAGGTAAAATCCTTTTGCGTCTAAAAAAGGAGGTGAACATTGGCAGCGGAAATCATCGCGGTAACTCAACAGAAGGGCGGTGTCGGGAAGAGCACAATCGCGATGCACCTCGGGGCAGCTTTTCATGAGAAGGGGAAACGGGTCCTCGTCGTCGACGCCGACGGTCAGAACACTCTGATCCACTGGGCGAGCGCCTCATCCGACGGTGATACCGGCATCCCGTTCCCCGTTGTCAACCTCTCCGAAGCCGGAAGCCAAATCCACCGCGAGATCAAGAAGTTCGTGGCCGACTACGACATCATCGTCGTCGACTGTCCGCCTTCCATTACGGAAAAAGTGTCGGGCGTCGTGCTACTGGCGGCAAGCGTCGCCGTCATACCGACGTCGTCATCGCCGGCCGATTATTGGTCGAGCATCGGCCTCGTCAAACTCGTTCAGCAGGCGCAGGTCATGAACGAAGACCTGCGCGCAGTATTTCTCCTGAACAAGACGGAAGAAAAACGGATGCTCACGCGTGAGCTGAAGCGCGCGCTAGAGGAACTCGGATTTCCTCTCCTTAAGACCCAGATCCCCACGCGCGAGGCCTACAAGCAGGCAATGGCGTTGGGTCAAACAGTGCTACAGATGAGCGATCGAGGCGCCAAGCTCGCCGCGATCGAAGTACGGGCGTGCGCGAATGAGATCGCCGCCTTGCTCCCGTGAAGTTTATGCGCATAAAGGACCCTGAATGAAACCCTCCCAATTCGCCAAAGGCTTTCAAGCACGTCCTGATACGACCAGCAGCGAAAAACGAACTGCGCTGGACCGCCTGAACGCCATCGACGGTCTGGTCAAGAACAACGTCGCGAAGTCCCAAGACGGGACGGCGCGGACCTTATCGTCCGTGATCCCGCAGGCACACACCGACCTCGACACCGTTGATACGGAGAACGAGTCCGCCGCCTATCGCGCGTGGAGAATGGAACACGGGTACCGCCCCGGCCAGGTGATCGAACTCGCGTTGAAGACCATCAAGCCGAGCCCGTTCAATCCGCGGCATTTTTATCTGAAGTCGTCGATTGCCGAACTTGCCGTCAACCTGGCGAAGCAAGGGCAGCAGCAGGCAATTCACGTCATTCCCGACTACGACAATCCCGGCACCTACTTCGTCAGTGACGGTGGCCGACGCGTGCGCGCGCTGAAGGAAGCAAACAAGGAATCGGTGAAGGCGATCGTTATCGACCTGCCAATCGGAATCCAGAGCTACAAGCTCGGCTACGACCTCAACGTCCAACGTGATTCGCAGACCGTATTCGACAATGCAGTCGTTTGGAAACGCTTTCTGGAGGATCGCCATTTCCAGAGCCAGAAGGAACTTGCCGAGCACCTTGGCCTCGACGAGTCGACGGTTGCAGTCGCCTTGTCGATCGCCAAATTGCCGGAAGCGGTCATGCACGAGATGGTCGCGCGGCCGGATCGTTTCGGCTCCAACATGGCTTATCAAGTGGGCCGCTACCACACCGCGCGCGGTGCCGACGCGACGCTGCGCCTCATCAACAAAATCATCTCCGACGACCTGAGCACGCGGCAGGTCGCCGACATCGTCAAAGGCAGGGCAACCACGCAGGAAAGCACCAAGCCTGCGGGTCGCCAGCGCTACGCGCAACGGCTGGAAATCAAGCTGGACGGCGTATCGGTGGGCGACCTGAAGTCATACGGAGATGATCGGATCGAGTTGCGCCTGAAGGGTCTCACGCGTGAAAAGCGCGACGACATTCTTCGCCAGATCGAGAAGATGCTGAAGTAATAGACGCGGAACAAAGCGCGGAACAAGGCGCAGAACCAGGCGCAGAACTAGGCGCGGAACGAAGCGGCGGCACAACGGCGCGCAAGCCAATCGCCGCCGCCAGCAATCAGAGCGGCATGCGGCGAGGCGCGGCGCAATCAGGCCGCGCGCGACTGACTCAGCGTAAAGGCGAGCAGATCGCCATCGGTCGGTTCGCCCCAGGTCTTGCGAGCGAGCCAATCGAAGAAAGCGGTTTCCACAATCTTCGAGTCCAGTCCCCGGCGGCGCCAGTCGTCGCGCATGTGAGCGCCGAGCCCCGGCAATTCTTCTTCCTCGAAAGACTGCCGCGCAATCTCGCGTTCCGACTCGCCCTGCTCGTCATAGAGCTCGCGCGCTTCCCGGCGACGATACGCGGAATACTCGCCCAACAGTCGCGCCTTCAGGTCGTCTGCGGGGGCCGCCACTGCAGCCTTCGCACTGCCGACGGACGGCACGGATTCGACCGGCGGTGCGTAGCCCTTCTTCAGCGCGTCCTTGAAGAGCGCCGGCGCGCTGCGGACCGGCGGCAACGACGTACTACGCATGCGCTGCTCAGTCATCTGCAGCGCCGCGCGGATACGGTTCTCCTCGCTGTCCGCGTAAAGCGTCTGAGCCTCTTTGAGCGGGATGCCGATCTTGACCATCCGGTCGACCAGCGTGCTGTCGAATACGTTCGGATGCTCATCGAGCGCGAGCATCGGCTGCTTGCGCTCGGTCACGCGGAACTGGATTTCGGCGACGCGCCGGCCTTCGCGGTGCTCGATCAATTCGACGAAGATGTTCGTGACGGCATTAACCTCGGCGATCGCCGGGCGCAAGTAGTCGCGCTTGAAGTATTTGTACTCGCGCTTCGCTTCGTCGCCGGCTTCCGTGTCGGGCGTGCCCGACAGGATCGGGCGCCACCATTCCCACGATTCGCGCATCGTCAGATGGCTCGGATTAGTCAGATAGCGCACGCAGATTTCGTACAGCGCGAGACCCGCGCTGCTGCGCAACTGGCTCTGGAATTGCAGGCTCAGGCGCGCATACTGGACCGGATCGAGCAGCTTCTTTTTGATCTTCGGCGCGAACGAAAACTCCACCCAGACCCGCCGCGTAGTCGGATCTTCGAGAATTTCGGCGTCGGCGATCAGCGTGGAGATGCCCCACTTGCGGCCGGGCTTCTGGCTGGACGTGCCGGTGCTCCATTCGACCTGAACCGACACCATGCGGCGCAGGTGTTCCTTGACGAGCGCGGTGTCGTTGGAATCGAAAGCGGAATTGGCGACGATGTCGGACAGCAACGCGCGGTAGGTATCGCCCGATTCGTCGGCCTGTTGTGCAACGGCGAGCAGCACGTTGAACAGCTTGCGCGTCAGCAGCGTGATCTTGCCGCTCTTGGGCTGAATGGCGATCGCCTCGACGGCCTTGCGCAACTCCGCCGAGCTCGGGCTGACTACATCGGTTTTCTTGGCGCGCTTCGTGGCCATGCGTCTGGTCAAGGAGGGATTTGGCGAGAGCATACCGACTGTGGTGATACGCGTCTATAGCGCGGCTCTCACCGTTGCGGGTGAAGGCAGTTTACGCGACGCGGCTCACCTCGGGCGACTCCCGAAAACCCTCACCTGACCATTTGACGCGAGATTCCGGCGATCCTTTAGCGTCGCGGCTTGGGAAAAAACCCGCGCTTTTTGTGCGGACGGAAAGGGGAACTCGATCGTCCCGAATCTTCTCACCTTAAAAATTTTTGGGTTTTGGACCGCAACGCTTGTCGTCCACGGTCGCGGCGCTGGCAAGCGAGACGCAGACAGATCGACGACGCGAATACTGCGATCTCGGCGGGCAAGCGCACCCTTTACCTATGCGTTCGCGGAGCGCCGCGGCCAGCGCAGTCCAGTTGTCCGGCGGCGCATGCGATCAGTAGTGCCCGTAGCTTCCCGCAAAAGCTCACCATTAAGTGCGTTCAGCGCTCCGGATGACGCGGGTTCCAGCAACCCAGGCTATCGGTACTGCTTCAAAACAGTCCCGGAAGTCCTCACCTTTGGTATCGGCGATGCGCTGGCGCAGTTGCCAAACCTTCCTCCCGAAAAGCCTCACCTTTCGGCTAATCCAACAGTTTTCCCTTTGTTATCCGTGACTTACATCGAACATAAAAGAACAACGTGCACCACGCGCGGCTCTGCATCTCCCGTAAAACCTCACCTTAATGCCAAATTGCCTCTGTCCAGGACCCTTGGTGCAGCGCAAGACGCTCCCGAAAACGCTCACCGTTCAGATCCAACTCGCTCGGGCCTGACGAAGATCAAGCCCCGTCCACAGGACATTTGCGGACCACAAAGTCGGCTGCTTTCCTGCATTCGCTCACCTTTGGGCGAAAAACGCGGCCGAAAATCTCCCGAAAAGCCTCACCTTTGCCTGTCGGCGCCTGGATTTTGAGCACCCGCGGCAAGCCCCTAGTTGCAGGTCCCGTATTTCCTCACCTTTTGCATAGAGCAGTCACCGCTCACCGCCATGTCGTGGCAAAAAGCATCACCAATGCCGCCAACGCTCCCGAAAAAGCTCACCTACGCCAGTCGACTGCACAAAATCAAGGCAAAACAGCCTACCGATCCCCGAAAAACCTCACCTTGCATCCGCGTTTTCTCCTGTCTTCGCTCACCTCGAGGTTTTGGGACCCCCGAACAGGGGCAAAAACAGCGTGTTGCGACCGTCCTGTAAACACTCACCTTGGCTTCGCCGGCGCGAGAGATTGCTTTCTAGCGCAGCCGGGCGCTCGCGAATGATAAGCTCCCGCAAAATCTCACCTTGTGCCGGTACTCACTGAGAGGACGCTTCCCGAACCCGCTCACGATGTTTCCCGCACCGGCTCACCACTGTCCCCGAACCTCATCACTCGTGCGTCCCGCAGGATCTCACCTGGCTTCCCGGAAAGCTTCACCTTGCCGCCGGGAAACCCGCGCCAGGTAAGGCTTTGCCTTGGCGTTAACGTTTTTAACCTAGGTTCAAGGGTGTTTACTTTTATTACTCTCTAGTCTCGAACGCGCGAGTCCTCAGGAAAGACCACATTCCAACCACCTTCCGAAGTTTGCGCATCGTGAAACAGTGCCGAATGAAAGAAAAAGTGGATAATCGTTCGACAGAACAAAGACTTACATGACGTTCTTCGTTTTGTTTCACGGAAAAAACCAGCACGCACGACGCAACGAACAGGAAGCGCAGGCTACCCAGCATAAAAAGGCTCTGCCACAGCCAGCAGACAAAAAATCGTAGCGCGTGATACGTAACTTGTTATGATCGCTACACTTCACGACTCGCAGAGGCCTAAATGAACCTGGACGACGAACGTCGAGCCCTACGCGAAGAGCTGGACGCGATGCGAACCAAAGGCGCTCGACGGCAAGAACTCTCACTGCACGCCTGCAAGCGGCTGTTCTTCGATCTCGGCATACGTCCGTCGATGGCAGCCGTGCGCGATCTAACCCAGACCGGCAGCGCCAGCGACATCCCGAAAGACATCGACCACTTCTGGGAGCGCATCCGCAACGTCTCGCGTGTGAAGATCGGCGGCGGCGCAATCCCGAAAGCTTTGGAAGAGCGTGCCGGAGAACTCTTGGGCGCACTCTTTGAAGAAGCGGTCGCACAAGCACGCACCTCATTGGATGCCGAGCGCGACGAAGCACGCGCCCAAATCGCCGCGGCCGAGCAGCGTGCGCGCGACGCGGAAATCCGCCGCGACGCCTCCGAAGAAGCCATCAAGCGCAGTGAGCAACGGGCGGAAGCCGCGTGGGAACGCATCCGGGCGCTGGAAGCCGAGCTCTCCGCCGTCGCCACGCACGGCACCGCCCATCAGGAAGGACTTCAGGCAGCGGTGCGCCGGCTCGAACACGAAAATCAGACACTTCAGCAACGCGTCGACACCGAGCAGGCGACAAACGCGACGCTGCGCGATCGCATCGACGCCTTACATGTCGAGCTGCGCCAGAGCACCGAGCACTATGCGCAACAGATCAAGGACGCCGTCGCGGAAGCCGAGCGCCGCGTCAAGCCGATGCTCGTCGAACTGGACTCGTTGCGCAGCATGGCCGCGACCTATCAGTCGGGTGTGCGCGACGCCAGCCGCAAGGAGTTCGAGTTCATTCAGCAACTTGCCGCGGCGAAAGCGCGCGGCGACCGGCTGGATGCGCAAATGCGCGAACAATCGGACGAGATCGACGCGCTGACGAAAGAACTCGCGAGCCTGCGCAGCCAGCAGGGCATCGATCCGGCGATCGGCGGTTTGCTGTACTCGCTCGTGCAAGCCGGCCGTCTCACCAGCGACGAGTTGCGCGTCATCGGCACCGCAGCCGATGGCCACGTGAGCTTGCCGTTGCGCTGTCCCAAGTGCGAAGAAGGTGAGCCGGAACTGTCGCAAGTCGATCACCAGTTCGAATTGCAATGTCCGGAATGCGATCACTCGTCCGGGCCGGGCGATTCACGGCTGGAAGCCGTGAGCCGGTTTTTGTCGCGCGGCTCTTTGTCCGCTCCGGCCTGAAGCAAGGAGCCGAGGAGCCCGAGAGCCCGCAAAGGTGAGGAAATTCGGGACCTGAAACGTGAGAAGTTTCAGGATTCGGCCGAGCCTGCTTTCCTCGTAAAACGCCTGTCGGTGCGAGCTTCGGGCAGGAGCGGCGCGGCCGGATCGGGTTCCTCGGTGACGCGTGAATTCTGCTGTTCCATCCACGTTTGCCACGCGCGATACAGACGATTCGCGGACACGGTCTGAACAAATCCGAGCCATTGTCCGACCAGCTCCGCTTCCACGCCGCTCTCGAACAGATCCGCGGCAAACGTGTTGCGCAAGGTGTGCGGACTGGCGCGCGAGGTACGCGACGCCGCGATGCCCGCCGCGTCGACGAGCGCATCCACTGCGCGAAGCATCGTGGCTTTATGCATCGGCCTGCCGGAAGGCGACGCGGCAAAAACGAGATCGCCAGCGAGCCCGACCAAACGCCGCTCGGCCAGCCAGGCGTCGAGAATCGCGGAAGCGAACGGCGCGAGCCGTGTCCGCCGGACCAGCATGGGATTGGTCGAATCGATCGTTATCCACGGCGAGCCTGGCGTCGCGCAACTAACCGTAAGCGCGGCGGCCTCGCCGGTCTTCAGTCCGCCGCCGAGAAACACCGCGATCAGCGCGCGGTCGCGCCGTTCTTTCCAGCGCTGCGCGCGTGAGAGCGCCTGCACGGGCGAAAACAGATGCGCGATTAGCGCGGCGCGTTCGGCGTGATGAAGGAACCCGGTCGGCTCGTTGTCGCGCGCGTTGCGCCATGCAGCCTCGCCATCCTGAGCGATGAAGCGGGCAGGATTGGTCGACGATGCCTCGACTTCGCGCACATGATCCAGCACCCGCTCGATAAGCCGCAGATAGCGCACGCGTTGCGGCTTGCGTATCTCGAGCCCGGCGACGAAATCGGCGATGGTCTGCGTATCGACGGTGACGAGACTCTTTTGGCGCGCCTTCAGCCACTCGAGGAAAAGCCCCCACTGCGCCTGGTACACCTGCGCCGACGAGCGCCTGAAATGCTGCCGGGCGAGCCATGCGTCGAACGCGACTTGCGGATCGCGGCGCCAGTCTTCGCGTTGCTGATCGAACAGATCGGTGGACGATTGGGGACGCGGTACCGGGTCGGACAAATGAGGAGGCGACATGCGCTATCTATCGGTTAGTTGCGCATATTGTAGACGTGGTGCAAGCGCAGCCGGCTTAATCGCCCCAGGCTTGCACTCGCTTGTGGACAGCAGCGCCTTCGGAGGTACGTTGCGCGGCGCGGCGAGCGGCTTCCTCGTAAGCCGAGACAGCAAACGCGAACACCGCGGGCAGCGCGGTCGACATGCCGAAGTCCACGGCCTCGTCAGTCTCGGGATACGGCAAATCCGACGGACGTTGAAACAGACCGAGCATGAGCGCGTCATGCCGGCTGGCAAATCCGAGGTCGGCGAGCGCCTCGGCTTCAATCGCGTGAAGCAGGCGCCAGGTGAGCGGCACTTGCTGCACGATATAGCGCCCGGCGATGTTGCGGACGATACGTTCGAGATCGCGCGCCGCGGTTTGATAGCGCAGCGCAGCCAGAGCGTGGTCGGTCGGGGCGGTTTTCAGGTCGTTCATTATCGGCTCCAGTCGATAGCCTGTACTGTACAAACATACAGTATTCGGCGCAACCTCGCGCAAGCCCCGATTCCGCGTAGACGCCTCTTGCTGCTCGATGCCTCAGCCGTGAATCACCACCAGCAAGGCCTTTGCCTCGCCCTTGCCGGCATTGCGGATAGCGTGCGGCTCATCGGCGACATAGCGCGCCGTGTCCGCAGCCTTGAGCCGTTTTGTCGTCCCGGCCGCCTCGATTTCAATCGACCCCTGCAACACCGTGAGATGCTCGCGCGTGCCCGGTTCGTGCGCGTTGGACACGAGCGCACCGCCCGCCTGCAGCGTCAATTCGTACCACTCGAATT
Source organism: Paraburkholderia sp. RCC_158 (assembly GCF_041355255.1). Classification (NCBI taxonomy): domain Bacteria; kingdom Pseudomonadati; phylum Pseudomonadota; class Betaproteobacteria; order Burkholderiales; family Burkholderiaceae; genus Paraburkholderia; species Paraburkholderia sp. RCC_158. The sequence goes on from NZ_JBFUPM010000001.1 coordinate 847,427, forward strand.
TGCCGGCCAGCTCGATCGGCCCCCACACGCGCAACTGGTATTTCGCGTCGTGTCCGCTTAACGTAGGAATCTCGTGCGGACCCGCGACGGCGATCGCCTCCGGCGTCTTTTGCGGCGCGAACAGCGAATCCAGGCTTACGCCAAGTGCATTGGTCAGCCGCCAGGCGACTGCGATCGTTGGATTCGCCTTGTCACGCTCAATTTCGGAGAGCATCGATTTCGACACGCCCGCCGCACGCGACAGATCGTCGAGCGTCATGCGCCGCTCGGCGCGCAGGCGCTGAATCTGTTCGCCGACGCGCGGCGGCGCCGCGATTGCCGGCGCCGCGATCGCACTCGGAGTGGGTGCCGCGCCGGCCGCCGCACGGCGAATACCCGAACTTGCCATTTCCTGACCCATCGTTTAAAGTTGTTCGATATACCGGATTTTAGTTCGAAAAAACGAAAATATCCGATAAAACTGACAACCGACTATAGCAGGCCGTCGCCTGTTCGCCCACGTCGGTCTCACCCATTCAGGAGCCCGGTTCATGCGTGACTCATTTCTCGCCCATCTGCGCGGCACGCTCGAGCAGATTCGCGCCGACGGCTTTTACAAGAGCGAGCGCGTTATCGACAGCCCGCAATCGGCCGATATTCGTCTCGCCGACGGCGCCGAGGTGCTGAACTTCTGCGCGAACAATTATCTCGGTCTTGCGAACGACGCTCGCCTTATCGAGGCCGCGAAGCAAGGGCTCGACAACGACGGCTTCGGCATGGCCTCGGTGCGTTTTATTTGCGGCACGCAGACGGTCCATAAGCAACTCGAGCAGGCGCTCGCCGCGTTTCTGCAAAGCGACGACTGCATTCTTTACTCAAGCTGTTTCGACGCGAACGGTGGCCTGTTCGAAACGCTGCTCGACGAGAACGACGCAATCATCAGCGACGAGTTGAATCATGCGAGCATCATCGACGGCGTGCGGCTTTCGAAGGCCAAGCGCTTTCGCTACAAGAACAACGATCTCGCGGACCTCGAAGCCAGACTGAAAGAGGCCGACGCGGCCGGCGCACGCTTCAAGCTCATCGCCACAGACGGCGTATTTTCGATGGACGGCATCATCGCCAATCTCGCCGGCATCTGCGATCTGGCCGACCGCTACGGCGCGCTCGTGATGGTCGACGACTCGCACGCCGTCGGCTTTATCGGCGAACACGGACGCGGCACGCCGGAACATTGCGGCGTGCTCTCGCGCGTCGACATCATCACGGGCACGCTCGGCAAGGCACTCGGCGGCGCATCGGGCGGCTATATCGCCGCGCGTAAGGAGATCGTCGAATTGCTGCGTCAGCGCTCGCGGCCGTATCTGTTCTCGAACACGCTGACGCCGAGCATCGCGGCGGCGTCGCTGAAAGTACTCGAACTGCTCGCCAGCAACGAAGGCGCGCAACTACGCGCCCGCGTGCGCGAAAACGGCGCGCACTTTCGCGAGAAGATGAGCGCGCTTGGTTTCACGCTCGTGCCGGGCGAACATCCGATCATTCCCGTGATGCTCGGCGACGCGCAGCTTGCTTCCAGAATGGCCGATGCGCTGTTGAAGGAAGGCGTCTATGTGATCGGCTTTTCATTCCCCGTCGTGCCGAGAGGCCGCGCGCGCATCCGTACGCAAATGAGCGCGGCGCATACGACCGAACAGATCGACCGCGCCGTCGATGCGTTCGCGCGCGTCGGCCGTGAGCTTGGCGTGATCCAGGCGGAGGGCGCATGAAGGCACTCGCAAAACTCGAACGCGCGCCGGGTCTCGCCCTGACCGATGTGAAGCTGCCCGAAGTCGGCCATAACGACGTGATGATCCGCATCACGCGCACGGCGATCTGCGGCACGGACATTCACATCTGGAAATGGGACGACTGGGCGCAAAAAACGATTCCGGTGCCGATGCATGTCGGCCACGAATATGTCGGCGAAATCGTGCAAATGGGCGAGGAAGTGCGCGGCTTTTCGATCGGCGATCGCGTGTCGGGCGAAGGCCACATCACTTGCGGCTTCTGTCGCAACTGCCGCGCGGGACGCCGGCATTTGTGCCGCAACACGGTGGGCGTCGGCGTGAATCGCGAGGGCGCGTTCGCCGAATATCTGGTGATTCCGGCGTTCAACGCGTTCAAGATTCCGCCTGAAATCTCCGACGACCTCGCCGCGATCTTCGATCCGTTCGGCAACGCGACGCACACGGCGCTGTCGTTTAACCTCGTCGGCGAAGATGTGTTGATTACCGGCGCGGGACCGATCGGCATCATGGCCGTGTCGATTGCGAAGCACGTCGGCGCGCGCAACGTCGTGATTACCGACATCAACGATTACCGGCTCGACCTCGCGCGCAAGATGGGCGCGACGCGCGCGGTGAACGTGTCGCGCGAATCGCTGCGTGACGTGATGGCGGACCTGCACATGGCCGAAGGCTTCGACGTCGGCCTCGAAATGTCCGGCGTGCCGAGCGCTTTTACGAGCATGCTCGAAGCGATGAACCACGGCGGCAAGATCGCGCTGCTCGGTATTCCGCCGGCGCAGACCGCGATCGACTGGACTCAGGTGATTTTCAAAGGCCTCGAAATCAAGGGCATTTACGGCCGCGAGATGTTCGAGACCTGGTACAAGATGGTGGCGATGTTGCAAAGCGGGCTCGACTTGTCGCCGATTCTCACGCATCACTTCAAGGTCGACGACTACCAGCAAGCGTTCGCGACCATGCTCTCCGGAGAAAGCGGCAAGGTCATTCTCGACTGGACGGCCGCGTAAGCATCACAACGCTTGCCGTCTCACACACGCCCGCGATGCGCTCACGCGCCCGCGGGCGTTTTGCCGAATTCGGCCTGAATTCGCACGTGAATGTCGTCGCCCACTGCGGGATACCACGTCGCGAGGCCAAACTTCGCGCGGCTGAACTGTCCTTCCGCGGAAAAGCCGAGCGTGTCTTTTTTCGTTAGCGGATCTCGCGCGAAACCGTTGAACGTGACATCCAGCGTGACGGGTTGCGTTACACCATGAATGGTCAGATTGCCCGTCAACGTGCCGCGAGATTCGCCGGTGCGCTCGAACTTCGTACTCACGAAACGAATCTCCGGATAGCGCTCCACGTCCAGCAGGCTTGCGCTTTTCACCATCTTGTCGAGCAGCGGCACGTTCGTGTCGATGCTCGCGGCGTCGATTGAAACCGACACGCTGCTTTGCTCGAGACCGCCTTCATTCCAGTTCAGTTGCCCTTTCTTGCGATCGAAGCGCATGGTGAAGCGCGAATACTTGAAGTGTTCGACGTCGAACGTAATGCTGCAATGGTCCAGGTCGAGATCGTAGCGCCCGACCGGCACGCGCGCTTCGTTCTGGCTGACCGAATGCGTCAGCACTTGCAGCGGCGTGCAGGCCATTGATGTAAGCAGCATTGCGGCGAGTAAAGCGCGTACGGCAATGCTGCGGGCAGTGAACGCATTCATCAAGTGAGTTCCGGTTGTTTGCTGGCAACCAGGATAACAGGTGCCGCGCACGTCGTGCAAAAAGCGGCAAGACTTGACGAGGGAGAATGATCGTTCTACCCTTCGCACATGGCTACGGATACTCTCATGGAAAAGGCATCGGCGGCTGGCGCGCGTGAGCGTCTGCTGGACGCTGCCGAAGCGTTGATCTACGCGGGCGGCATTCATGCAACCGGCGTGGACGCGATCGTCAAGCAGTCGGGCACCGCGCGTAAGAGCTTCTACACGCATTTCGAATCGAAAGACGCGCTCGTCGCGGCCGCGCTCGAGCGGCGCGACGAACGCTGGATGAACTGGTTTGTCGAGGGCACGCAGCGGCGCGGCAAGAGCGCGCGCAAACGGCTGCTCGGCATGTTCGACGTATTGCGCGAATGGTTCGCGTCGGAGGACTTTCACGGTTGTGCGTTTCTGAACGCGGCCGGTGAGATCGCTTCGGCGGAAGACCCGATTCGCATCGTCGCGCGCGAGCACAAGGAGCGCTTGCTGACTTTCGTGCGGACGCAATTCGACGAGTTCATTGCCGAAAGCAAACTGGACGCGAGGCGCGCCGCGCGTTTGTCGCGGCAGTGGCTCGTGTTGCTCGACGGTGCGATCGCCGTTGCGCTTGTGAGCGGCGAGCCCGATGCGGCGCTCGACGCGCAGGCCGTCGCTGTCACCTTGCTTGACGCACAATCAGCCGGCAACGGGAACACGCTCGCACGCAACAAAACTTCAAGCCAACCTTCACGCAAGTCCCCGCCGACGAGGCGACCCGCATCCTGACTGCCCACCTGACCAAAAGCGAGGTATCTCATGACCGATCCGATCGAAACCCGTCCGCCGCTGCCGCCCTTTACGCGCGAAGCCGCCATCCAGAAAGTTCGCGCCGCGGAAGACGGTTGGAACACGCGCGACCCTGAACGTGTGTCGCTCGCCTATACGCAGGACAGCGTGTGGCGCAATCGCGCGGAATTCACGCATGGGCGCGCGGAAATCGTCGGCTTACTGCGCCGCAAATGGGCGAAAGAACTCGACTATCGCTTGATCAAGGAACTGTGGGCGTTCACCGATAACCGCATCGCCGTGCGCTTTGCCTACGAATGGCACGACGATTCCAACAACTGGTTCCGCTCGTACGGCAACGAGAACTGGGAGTTCGACGAGCATGGATTGATGGCGCACCGTCACGCCAGCATCAACGATCTGCCGATCCGCGAAGCGGACCGTCTGTATCACTGGCCGCTCGGCCGCCGTCCCGACGATCACCCTGGCCTTTCCGACCTGGGTCTATAAACACTCTGCCTGCAACGTGAAAACGCGTGAAAATGCGGCGCGCGTCTTCACCGCTTTGCCATCGGTCCTCCATTAGAGTTGTGCTGACGCTTGACGGCACGTCTTGTGCCCGCAAGCCCGAGTGGGTCTTCAACATCGCGCGAGTGGCTTGCGGTACAGTGCGCGACGGGCGGCACGCACCGATATGAGAACAGCATCGCGCCGGCGTTCGACTGGCGATGGAGAGGACATGCATCTTCGGCAGATCAGCAGGCGGATGACCACGCAAATCGGCCAGCATACCGGCCAGTTCAAAACGCACTTTTGCCGCGTATTGTTCGCGTTTGCCGCGAGCGTCGCCGGCACATCCGCGGCGCATGCGGGCAACTGGTGCGAGGGCGGCGTATGGGTCGACGCGATGCTGGGTTCCTATCACATCAATCCCGACCCAGACAAACACTTCGAGCAGTTCAACCCCGGCCTCGGCGTCGAATGCTGGCTCAACAATCAATGGGCGCTGACGGCGGGCGGCTTTCGCAATTCACTGCGCCGGCCGTCGTATTACGGCGGCGGCGTCTGGTCGCCGGATTTTCTGCACTGGGGCATTGTCCGCATAGCGGCGATGGGCGGCATCATCTCCGGCTATAACTATGGCAACTGGGGACTCGGCCGCGATCACACGATCGGACCCGTGCTCGCGCCGCTCATCATGGTCGAATACAAGCGTGTCGGCGCGAACTTCATCGTGATTCCGCCGATCCCTTCCGACGATCTTCCATTCACCATCGGCTTTCAGGTGAAGGTCAAGTTTTAGTGCTTATTCACCTTTCAGTGAGCGCCGCTTTCGTGAGTCCCACTCCCCGAGACATCGTCCGGGAAAAAGCCCAGGAAGGTAGCGCCCTTTGCTTCCCAAGCCGACGTTCTCGATACGACCGCATCAACTGAATCCAATGCGTTCGCCGTCTCACGTCGGTTCGAGACAAATTGCCAGGAACTTGCCGTGGCCGTCTTGACCATTTGCGCCGACTCAAGAGCGCTTGAGAGACTGGATCGGTCTGGCGTGTGAACAACGAACCCTTCGTTGCTCAAGGCCGCACTGCCGATTCCGAGCGTTGTGCAGAGGGCGGCTTTCGCCCAGACATCGGCAGCATCCGTGTTGCGCGACTCAGTGACTAGCGCGGCGATCTGCGCGTCGACAATTTGTCCTTGACGCAACAGTGGCGAGCTCGCACCCGTCCAGGCCTCCGGCGGACATGCTTTCTGCGCTGGGTCCATAGAAATGGACGGGTTAATTTCCGCAGGATAAATACGGCATACCAGAGGTCGACTCTCGTAAGCTCCGCATCGCATATCTTCCAGCAGGTTCGGACATGGACCATCGAATGCTGCAACGATGACAACGACCACTCGTATGGGCAGAGAACCGCTTGTAGCCGGAAACGAGCGTCGGCGCTTATGTGCCGCGACCAGATTGTCTTCCGGCGGCTCTTCCGGCCACGGCAGCGCTTCAACAAATAGCTGAACGTCGTGGCCTCGCTTGAGCCACGCGATTGCTTCGGATACGGTCAGCGGCAACCGAAGGTTGTGACAACATTTGCCGCACATCGTGCAGTCGAAGTCGATATCCATCCGTCAAGCTCCTTTGGCCAAATCATTCTTCCGTGTTGCGTTTGATAGTTCGAACGTTGTCGCGCTATCCAACACGGGTGATGTTGGGCTTAGTCGGGGCTGCACCAAAAACCTGACACTGCTTTCAAAAAAATTGTTATGCGGTCGCATCACGGCAATAGCTGACGCAAACACGCTTCGCGAGAGCCTGTCACGGCTCTCCAGTATCATTGCACCCTTCCACCATCCCCACCGCCCTGGAGCCTCTCGTGCCCGCGCGTTTGTTCCGCTCCGCGAAAGCCGACCGTAACCGTTTCATTGCGCTCTACATCAGCATGGCCATTGGCTTGCTCGTCGCAGCCGGTCTGTTCGTGTACGAAGCGAAGATCATTGTCGCCGACGGTCTGCGCGACGAGGAAGCGTTCGCCGTGCTCGGCGCCGCGAATCGCGTGCTGCACGATCTCGAGAACGCGGAGACCGGCCAGCGCGGCTATCTGCTCACCGGCGATGAAGCCTACCTCGTGCCCTATCGCCAGGGCATTCGCGATCTCGACGACACCGTTTTGCGTTTGCAGCAGACAGCAGGCAGCGACGAAAAATCGCTCGAACTCGTGCGCCGTGTCGAGCATGCGAAGACCGACAAGGTGGTCGAACTCGCGCGCACCATCGAACTGGCTCGCAGCGGGAATCGTGTGGCCGCCATCCAGCTCGTGCAGACCAACGAAGGCAAGGCGTATATGGATGGCCTGCGCCAGGACCTCGGCGAACTGCTGAACGAGTGGCGCGAAAGACGCAAGGTCGCCACGCAGGATGCGCATCGGCGCCTCGTGTTCGGCAGCGCCGCGCTCGTTGCCATTGCCGTGCTCGTGTGCTGCCTGATGGGTTACACGGTGTATGTCCAGCGTCGTGCGTTCGCGAGGGTGCACGCGTATTCGAACATGCTCGATCAACAGGCCGCGCAGGATACGCTGACGGGACTTCCGAACCGCCGCCGGCTGCTGTCCGCCATCGACGCGCTCTCGGGCAACGAGGCCGAGTCGCGCCGAATCGCGCTTCTGTACCTCGACATAGACGGCTTCAAGAAGGTCAACGACGCGATGGGCCATAGCGCCGGCGACGTGTTGCTGCGTCGGCTTGCAGAATCGCTGCGGGCCGCGACGCGGCAGAGCGACATGCTCGCTCGTGTCGGCGGCGATGAGTTCGTGCTGCTCGCAACCGATTGCGGCGACGACGCCCAATTGCGTGAACTGGCCGAGCGTCTTGTCTCAGGTGTGCGAGCAATCGGCGACAAGGAGTACGGCGGCCGTTTTGCGATTGGCGTGAGTATCGGCATCGCCACGTTTCCCGACAGAGTGCAGAGCATCGCGGGCTTGCTCGACGTCGCCGATGCCGCCATGTACGCGGCCAAACGCAGCGGGCGTTCGACCTATAGCTTCGGCAGTTCGCCGGCTGCGGGGCTGTCGAATGTAATCAAGCTGACGCGATAACGTATCGCGTGAGTCCGCACGTTGCTTGCGGATATCGCCAAAGGTGAGCCGTTCCAGGATGGTGAGGAATTCCAGGAGACGGCATCACCATCGACGTCTTCAAATCCAAAGGTGAGATGTTCCAGGAGATGACGCGACGCGTGCAATGGTGAGTCGTCCCAGGATTCACGCCGCACCTTTGATGCATTTCACCCGACAGCGTGCGTAAAGGTGAGGAGTTCCAGGAGGTCGCCGCAAAGGTGAGATCGTGGATGAGTCCAGTACTGTGCGCGACGCAGTGGCTGGTTTTCTTTCGGAACCGGAACGGTCTCGGCATCGACATGAGCGATGCATGGCAAAGCATCAAGGTCGTTGATCAGCGACGTAGACACGCCGGATATAGCCGGCCTCACGATGGTCGAAAAAATTCGCGGGAGCTCGCGAACAAGACCGTCAACGTCATCATGCTCACAACCGAAAGCAGCCCGGCAATGAAAGAACGCCGCAAGGCTGCGGCGTCAAGGGCTCGATCGTGAAGCCGTTCAAGGGCGACGCGGTGCTGGAGACGTTTCATAAGCTCGCGAACTGACGCTTGCGCGCCACGCCGTCAAAGGTGAGGGTTTTCGGGAGTGGTTCGGCGGGCGAGTTCCGCGCTTGATTCGCACGCGTTATCGTCGCGGAAATGGGCGAAATCCGCTAAATGTCCGCCTGGTGCGGGGGCCAAAGCTGTGTCGTCCCGGGGCTTCATCCGCTCTAAGGTGAGGGAATTCGGGAGCACTTCGACGCTGCGGCGATCCGTGAGCGAATCGAACGCGTGCGCCTCACCGTCCATCGAGCTGGACGGTTCGCTGCGCGCGAGTCGTTTTTTCACCGCACCCCGCATCGACGTCTTACCTGGGTATCCCGATCATTCGCGCGCTTCTAAAGGTGAGAGTTTTCGGGATTCGCCTCTTTCGGGGTCGTCGGCCCACGCCCAGCATGGCTTTGCGGGCGGTCCGCAAGCGCTTAAGGTGAGGGTTTTCGGGAGATGTGAAACTGCTCCCTCCGGCCCACGCTCCGATAGCTGCGTGCCAAAGGTGAGGCTTTTCGGGAGCCCGCTGTTCTTGCGCAGGTGGCGATGCAAGCCGCAGCAGCAGCGCGGTAAAACCACTGCATATCAAGCGCAATTCGCGCGACGCGCCGCTGCAAAAAGCACACGAATCATCGCCGCGCGGGTCCAAAGGTGAGACTTTTCAGGAGCCACGATAGTGACTGCGCATCAACAGCGCATCACGCCCGCTTCCCAACCTCGCGAATATCAGCCACCGGCGTTTCACCAAATGCATCGCTGAACGCATAGTCGAGCAATTGAGCCGCAGCTTGCTCGGGCGTCGAAAGCTGACCGTTGCGCTTCAAGTCCTCGAACTTCTCACGCATTGGAAACTGTTCGACGCCGGTGCTGCGGATCTCCGCCTGCATGTTCGTATCGATGACGCCCGGCGCGAGACTGCAAATACGCAGCGCGCGAGTGGCATCGAGTGCGACGGCGCGCGCATGATGGTCCAGCGCGGCCTTCGTCGCGCAGTAGATGCTCCAGCCGGCGTAAGCGTTGCGCGCCGCGCCGCTCGAAATATGCATGATGCGCCGGTCGCTTACGTTGGAGCTTGCCGCGGCGAGCGCGCTTGCGAGCATCAACGGCGTGGCGACGTTCAGGCTCACAGCCCTGGCAATGGCCGCTGCGTCCTGCGCGTCGATTGGACCGATTGGCTGCACCATGCCCGCGTTGTTGATCAGCAGCACAGTGTGCGCGCCGCTGACGAATGCCCGCAGTGCATTGGTCGCCGTCCATTGCGCAACACGCGACGTATCGGCGAGTTCGAGTTCGATTTCGTCGAGCAGCGCGGGAAAGCGCTGTTTCAGCGACGCATGACGCGAGCGTGAGAGACCGAGCACCGCGACATCGCGCTCAAGCAGTTGCGCGGCGAGCGCCGCACCGAGGCCGCGCGTATGGCCGGTGACGATCGCGCGAATGGGAGAAGAGGGATTCATGTCGTTCCTTGAAGATAGCTCATGCAGGCCGTTATCTTCTCACGCATGTTTCGCACGCGCAGCGGCGCCGCTCGCGCGCTTTCAGGCCGCGCGAAAGCGCTCGCGGTATTGCATCGGCGTGACGCCGATTCTCTTCACGAAAACGATCCGCATGCGATCCGCGGTGCCGAAACCGCAATCGTAGGCAATCGCTTTCAGCGCGGCGCCGCTGCTTTCCAGCAGCTTGCGCGCGGCATCGACACGCGCGCGCTCGACGAATTCATGCGGCGTCACGCCGGTTTCCTGCACGAACACGCGCGCGAAATTGCGTGAGCTCATGCCGGCGACATCGGCGAGTTGCTTGACTGTAAAACTCTCGTGAATGCGCTCCATCACATGCGCCTGGACTTTTGCAACCGGCGATGTTTCGTCGACGGGCGCCGTGAGATACGGACTGAATTGCGACTGTCCGCCCTGGCGCTGTGCGAACACGACGAGCCGCTTTGCCACCGCGAGCGCGATATGCGCGCCGTGATCTTCGGCGACGAGCGCGAGCGACAGATCGATGCCCGCAGTCACGCCCGCGGAAGTGACCAGTTGCCCGTCGCGCAGATAAATGCGGTCGTAGTCGACGCGCGCTTTCGGAAACTGCGCGGCGAGTTGGGCCGCGTGCTGCCAATGCGTCGTGACGTTGCGCGCGTCGAGCAGACCGGCATGGCCGAGCGCGAAAGCGCCCGTGCAGATGGAGCCGTAACGGCCGCATTGCGGCGCGATGTTGGTCAACCAGTCGAGCAAGGATGCCTCGGGCGGAGCGCCTTCGGGCAGCGCGGGGCCGCCCGCGACTAACGCGAGGTCGAACGGTTTGCGAGCGCGCGCGAAGACGGCGTCGGCGATCAGCGTCATGCCGTTGGACGCGCGCAGCGGTGCTTGTTGCGCGCTCAGCAGCGTGACTTCGTAGCGCGCGTCCGGCGCGATGAAGCGGTTCGCTTCTGAGAAGACGTCGACGGGACCGGCGACGTCGAGCGCCTGCACGCCAGCAAAGATCGCGATCGCGACGGTGGGCATCGAATGATTCCTTTCACGATAAGCAAACCGCGGCAGTCAACGCCGTGCGATTGGCAGCGTTCGACGGCCTCGCGAAAGCACGTTGGCCAATACGCGAAAACGCGGTGGCCCAGCATACCAAACGCGCTTTGACGCTGCATGGCGAGCGCAAACAGTCTCGCATACTCGTCGCGCAAGCAATGATTCACGCGCCGCATATGGGATGATTAGCCACTGACCGAACTTCCGGCGCCGCGCCATGGTGATTAAAAACCTTCTCCGCAAGCTCGACCTGACCACGCTTCAACTGTTTCTCGCCGTCTACGAGGAAGGCACGCTTACGCGTGCCGCGGAGCGCGAGGCCATTGCCGTTTCCGCTGCGAGCAAGCGGCTGCTCGAACTGGAACAGGCCGTGGGCGCGACGCTCTTTCAGCGCAACGCGCGCGGCATGACGCTAACGCCGGCCGGCGAAACGCTGCTGCATCATGCGCGGCGCGTGATGCGCGACATCGAAAATATCGGCATCGAACTGGCTGGGCATGCGAGCGGCGTACGCGGTTATGTGCGGATGATGGCGAACCTGTCTGCCATCGTCGAATTTTTGCCTGAAGATTTGCGCGCGTTCCAGTTGCTGCATGAGCGCGTGAAGCTCGACCTCGAAGAGCGGCCGAGCGGCGGCGTCGTCGAAGCGGTGGACGATAGCCTCGCCGATCTCGGCATCTGTTCCGCCGATGCCGACACGCGCGAGTTGCACGTCGAGCACTATCGCCGCGATTCGCTGGTGCTCGTGATGCGCGACGATCATCCGCTCGCCGCGCGCACGAGCGTGGCGTTTGCCGAAACGCTCGACGGCGATCACGTCGGCCTGCACGCCGCGAGTTCGATCAATGCGCGAACGCATATCGCCGCGCGCGTCGCCGGCAAGCCGTTGCGCTTGCGCATCCACGTGCCGGGCTTCGACGCCGTTTGCCGGATGGTGCAGGCGGGAATGGGCGTCGGCGTGTTGCCGCGCAAAGTCTATGAACTCATGGGACGGCCGCTCGGGCTCGTCGGCGCGCCGCTCGAAGACGACTGGTCGGAGCGCAGCCTCGTGCTGGTCGTGCGCGATGTCGATGCGCTCTCGCCCGTGAGCCGTTTGCTGTTCGATCATCTGCGTTCGATAGAAGCCTCCGAAGCCACGCAAACGCCGGCGGCATGAATCTGCAACCGCGTCTTTCTGCATAGCGCTCGAGAGTTTGAGCGTTCGCCGTTCGCGAACGGTCGTTGGCGAATTGCGGTTGGACGCCGCCGCCGCACGCCTGCAAGCTGTCTCCCAACAGAAAACCACTTCGGAGACAGCACATGGGTGGACCCCTTCAAGGTATCCGCGTCGTTGAAATCGGAACGCTGATCGCCGCGCCGTTTGCCGCGCGCCTGATGGCCGAGTTCGGCGCGGACGTCGTCAAGATCGAAGCGCCGCAAACCGGCGACCCGCTGCGCAAATGGCGCAAGCTGCACGAAGGCACGTCGCTCTGGTGGTATCTGCAGTCGCGCAACAAGAAGTCGGTGTGCGTGAATCTGAAGTCGCCGGAGGGTGTCGAGATCGTGAAGCGGCTCGCGGCCGAGGCCGATGTCGTCATCGAAAACCTGCGTCCTGGTGCGCTCGAAAAGCTCGGCATCGGCTGGGACGTGCTGCATGCGATCAATCCGAAGCTGACGATGGTGCGTATCTCCGGCTATGGCCAGTCGGGTCCATACCGTGACCGTCCGGGGTTCGGCGCGATCGGTGAAGCGATGGGCGGCATTCGCTACACGACGGGCGAGGTGGACGGCGCGCCGGCGCGCGTCGGCGTGAGTCTCGGCGATTCGCTCGCGTCGCTGCATGGCGTGATCGGCGCATTGATGTCGCTGCTGCGTGTGAAGACAGGGCAGGGCGACGGGCAAGTGGTCGACGTGTCGCTCGTCGAAAGCGTTTTCAATCTGATGGAAAGTCTCGTCCCCGAATACGATCTGCTCGGCCACGTTCGCGAGCGAAGCGGCGGGGCGCTGCCTGGCATCGCGCCGTCCAACACCTATCCCACTGAAGACGATGGCTATGTCGTGATCGCCGGCAACAGCGATCCGATTTTCCGGCGCCTCATGCAGGTGATCGGCCGCGCCGACCTCGCCGACGATCCCGCGCTCGCGCACAACGACGGCCGCGCCAAACACTGCGCGATGCTCGACGAGGCGATCGCCGCATGGACCTCGCATCATTCCACCAACGACGTGCTGGCCGCGCTCGAACGCGCCGAAGTGCCGGCGGGGCGCATCTATTCCGTCGCGGACATCGTCGCCGATCCGCACTACCAGGCGCGCGACATGTTGTTGCAGGCACAACTGCCGGGCGGCGCCTCGGTGAAGATGCCGGGCATCGTGCCGAAGCTGTCGGAGACGCCAGGCGAGGTGCGCTGGCAAGGCCCCGCGCTCGGTGAACATACGGGAAGCGTGCTGAGCGAACTCGGCTTCGCGAGTGAAGAGATCGAGCGGCTGCGCCGCGAAGGAGCCGTGCAATGACACATGCAACGACACATGCAACGAACGGTGCAACGAACCGCGAATTGAACTCACAAGTCGCCGACAAGCTCATCGTGCAGGAAGTCGCGCCGCGCGACGGCTTGCAGATCGAACCGACGTGGGTCGACACCGCCGACAAAATCCAATTGATCAACGCGCTCTCGACGGCGGGCTTCACGCGCATCGAGGCCGGCTCGTTCGTATCGCCGAAAGCCATTCCTGCGTTGCGCGACGGCGAGGCCGTGTTCCAGCAGATCGAGCGGCGCGCGGGCGTGATCTACGTCGCGCTCGTGCCGAATCTCAAGGGCGCCGAGCGCGCGCTCGCGGCGAAGGCGGACGAACTGAATCTCGTGATGTCCGCGAGTCAGACGCACAACCGCGCCAACATGCGCATGAGCTGCGAGTCGTCGCTGGCGGCGTTTGGCGACATCGTGCGTCACGTGAAGGGCGCGGGCGTGCTGTTGAACGCATCGGTCGCGACGGCGTTCGGCTGTCCGTTCGAAGGCACGATCGACGAGGACCGCGTGGTCCGCATTGTCGATACGTATCGCGAGATGGGCATTGAGGGCATCACGCTCGCCGATACGACGGGCATGGCTAATCCGCGCCAGGTGACGCGGCTCGTCGAGCGAGTGCTGCAACGCGTGCCGTCGTCGGCGCTCACGCTGCATTTTCACAATACACGCGGACTTGGGCTCGCCAATGTACTGGCCGCCTATGAAGCCGGCGCGCGCCGCTTCGATGCCGCGTTGGGCGGTCTCGGCGGATGCCCGTTTGCGCCCGGTGCGTCGGGCAACATCTGCACTGAGGACCTCGTGAATCTGTGCGACGAAATGGGTATTCCCACGGGAATCGACCTCGAGAAACTGCTCGCGCTGTCGCGAGCGTTGCCGGCCTTGCTGGGCCACGACGTGCCCGGGCAAGTGGCGAAGGCGGGACGCAATCGCGACCTGCATCCCGTGCCGGACTACGTGCTGCAAATCTGACTTTCCCTGATCCACTAAACGACCGGACGGCGCAGCCGAATCCGGCATTGGAGACGAATCATGAGTGACCTCGGCGCAATCGCAACCGGCGGCCGTGAACAGAGCGCGGACGGCGCGGCGGCCATCATCCGAAAAGTGGCATGGCGGCTGATGCCGCTCATCATGATCTGCTATCTGTTTGCGTTCTTCGACCGCATCAACATCAGCTTCGCGAAGTTTCAGTTGCAAAGCGATCTCGGCTTGTCGGACACCGCATATGGTCTTGGCGCGAGTTTGTTCGTGATCGGCTATGTGCTGTTCGAGGTGCCGAGCAATCTGTTCCTCTACAAGGTCGGTGCGCGGCGCTGGATTGCGCGCATCATGATTTCGTGGGGACTCGCGACCGCGGCGATGGTGTTCGTCAACACCGAATGGCAGTTTTACGGCCTGCGCTTTCTGATCGGCGCGATGGAAGCCGGCTTCGCGCCGGGCGTGCTGTACTACCTCACGCTGTGGTTTCCGCCGAGCTATCGCGGACGCATTACGTCGATGCTGTTTCTCGCGTCGGCGTTTTCGGGGCTGGTCGGCGCGCCGCTGGCGGGGCTTGTGATCGGCCATATGAACGGCGTGCTTGGCATGCCGGGATGGCACTGGCTGTTCCTGCTCGGCGGCCTGCCGTGCGTGCTGCTTGGTTATCTCGTGCTGAAGCTGCTGAAAGATCGCATCGACGATGCGAACTGGCTGTCGCCCGCGGAGAAGTCATTCCTGTCTGAGCAGATTTCGCAGCAGAGCCGTCATCCTGAGACTGGGCATTCGTTCATCGGCGCGATAAAGACGCCGGGATTTCTCACGCTGGGGCTCGTCTATTTTCTGATTCAGGTGGCGTCGTATGGATTGAATTTCTGGGCGCCACATTTGATCCGCGTGGCAGGTACGCATAATCCGACGCTGATCGGTTTGCTGACAGCCGTGCCTTATGTGTGCGGCGCGATCTGCATGGTGGTTGTGGGGCGCTTGTCCGATGCAAGCGGCGAGCGTCGCAAGTTCGTGTTCGGTTTGCTGGTGATGTCGGCGATCGGATTCTTTGCGGCCGGTTTCTTCGACAAACAGACGGGCTTCCTGATCGTCGCGCTTGCGGTGATGGGCGGGGGCGTGGTGGCGTCGATCCCGGCATTCTGGGCATTGCCGCCGAAGCTGGTGACGGGGGCGGGCGCGGCGGGCGGCATCGCGTTGATCAACACGCTCGGACAGCTGGGCGGGATCGTGAGTCCGATCATGGTGGGACGCGTCAGGGATCTGACTGGGAGCACGACGCCGGCTTTGTATGTGATCGGGACGATGAGCGTGATTTGTGCGTTGATTGTGTTGCGGGGGTTGCCGGAGTCGCTTAGGGCCAGGGATGGGGTGCGGTAGGGCGTTTGAGGTGTAGTGCGTTTCTATGTGGGGAGACGCGCACTTTGGTGCGCGTTTGCGCAGTTGGGGCGCGGTGTCCCGCGCCCTGCGCCCTGCTTTGTCCTGCGGTGCCTCAATCAGTGATGCCACTCACGCGCAGTCCTTCGGGGACAAGTATCGGGTGCTCCTTGTAGATGGGGATAAGGGCTTCTTCGAACACCTTGTACATAATCTCGCCCATAGCCCGTTTGAACGCCTGAATCTCGATAGCAGAACAGTTGTCCTGAACGAAGACGACTGCTTCGTCTAGCGCGCCGTTCACTTGCAATAGTCGGTCGCTTACTTGCTGCGCGATCGCTTGATCTTGAATCATAGAGGTCCTGCTCCTTCATGCTTGCGCAGTTGATAAAAATCGAGAACGATACGCTCGAGTTGGCACAATGGGCCCGTAGAACTTCTCGAATCAATTACCGCACGATTTGCCCATGACCTACCGCGCCATTACAGTAACCCTTGACGACATAGGAGGCGTTGTTTTTGAGAAAGACAGGAGTGGCGGCACGGTCGCCACAATGTTTAACGTAACGATCGCTGGACGACGTCAGTACTCCGTGAAGATGGACGGCAAGCCGAGGCTTGAAAGCGGCACGGTAGTGACCGCAGTACTGCGCGACCCGGATAACTGGCAGACACTGGTCGGCTGGCTGGATCACGCGACTGGGCAGATCTGCGGCGTCAATTCGCCCGCAAAGTCTTTGGGTTCGTTTGTCGTTATTGCCGTTATCTCAGCCGCTTTTTCAATTAAGTGGTTGGGTGAAGTCCTCAGTGGAGGCGCCAATACGGTCGGAACCGTCGTTTGCCTTCTCGCGGGTTTGGCGATGAATGCATGGGCGCTCTCCCGTTGGCGGAAGTCAGCGACGGTGTACAAACTGCTGAGGCCATGAAGTTGCATCGCTGCCACTGCGTTGCGCCTGGGGTTTTGCCACCTTCCGGCGCGGAATGGCAGATGTCATCCGTAGGCTATTCGAGACAGCGATTGGGAGAACGGCCGTTTCCCTGCACCGCAGCGGGCGTGCGGGGAAACGTAGGTGAACAAATGTTCGAACGACAGCGAGGAATACATTTTTCCGCGCAGGCCGCGATGAAAGCGTACCAAGGGCAGAGTACTCAAACCCACCCCTCCCTGCCCATACATCACCCGCCTGCAAATTCAGCCATCGCATCAACCACTTGCGCCGACTATAAGAACGTTGTCCACAGCCCTATGAACAATTTACGTGGATAACCCCGCTCCCCCCGCCGCCTCTTCCCGCGACTGAACCTGCAACACCGCATCGCGCTTATCAAGCAGATGCTGCCGAAGAATCGCGCTGAGCTTCTTGCCGTCGCGCGCCTCGAGCGCCTTCAGCATTTCATCGTGATCGTGAATCGCGCGATCCCACTTCGGAATCTGAAAATTCGATCGAAAGCGCAGCGCCTGCAAACGCCGGTTCACCGACACATACGTCTGCCGCAGCGCCGAATTGCGCGCGGCCTCGTTGATCTTGTCGTGAATCGCCTGATTGCGGCTGTAGTACCCGGCCAGATCGTTCTGCGCGCGACAAGCGAGCATTGCGTAATGCAATGCCTTGATCTCGGCGAGCTCGGCCGCCGTCATCCGCTCGGCCGCGAGTTCGCCCGAGAAAGCCTCGAGACCGCTCATCAGTTCAAACGTCTCGCGCAGTTCGGCTTCCGACATCTTCGACACCGACGCGCCGCGATTCGGCGAAATCTCGATTAGCCCTTCAGCGGCCAACACCTTGAGCGCCTCGCGCAACGGCGTGCGTGAAATGCCGAGCGTTTCGCACAACTCGCGCTCGTTCAACTTCTTGCCCGGCTCCAATACGCCTTCGACGATAAACCGGCGAATGTGCTCGACCACCGTGTCGTGCAAACGCTGACGCTCCACTTTCGGCAACACTGCCGAACCCGCCGAACCTGCTTCGATTTCAGAATTTTGCATACAAACGTCCTCAGGTGCCTCTCCAGCGCAATTTTATCGGATCACCGCCGACCGCGATACAGCGCGGGTAAACACCTGTGCCCGCACGCAATTTTCGCCTTTCGCTCGCGCAACTTCGTCTGATATAGTTTTTTGCATGCAAAATTCAATCGGAGGAGCGTAATGCTGAAGTTAGATTTCCATCCCGCTGGCCGTCACTTCCTGCAGATCCCTGGGCCGAGTCCGGTGCCGGATCGCATCCTCCGGGCGATGAGCTATCCCACCATCGACCATCGCGGGCCGGAATTCGGCGAACTGGGTTTGAAGGTGCTCGACGGAATCAAGAAGATCTTCAAGACGCAGCATCCGGTCGTGATTTATCCGGCGTCCGGCACCGGCGCATGGGAAGCGGCGCTCTCGAACACATTGAGTCCCGGCGATCACGTGCTGATGTACGAGACCGGCCATTTCGCGACGCTCTGGAAAAAGATGGCGGAGAGTCTCGGCCTGAAGCCCGAGTTCCTCGGCCTGCCGGGTATCGAAGGATGGCGGCGCGGCGTTCAACCGAACCTGATCGAAGAACGGCTGCGCGCCGACACGCAGCATTCCATCAAGGCAGTGTGCGTCGTGCACAACGAAACGTCGACGGGTGTCACGTCCGACATTGCCGCCGTGCGCCGCGCAATCGACGCCGCGGGCCATCCCGCGCTGTTGCTCGTCGACACGATTTCGGGTCTCGCCTGCGCCGATTATCGCCACGATGAGTGGGGCGTCGACGTGACGGTGTCAGGCTCGCAGAAGGGCTTGATGCTGCCGCCGGGCATCAGCTTCAACGCGATTTCGCCGAAGGGTCTGGCCGCCAGCAAGCAGGCAAAACTGCCGCGCAGCTTTTGGGACTGGAGCGACATCGTCGAGATGAACAAGACCGGCTACTGGCCGTACACGCCGAACACGAATCTGCTCTACGGCCTTCACGAGGCAATCGACATGATTCTCGGCGAAGGGCTCGACAACGTCTTTGCGCGTCACGAGCGTCTTGCCGAGGCGACGCGTCGCGCGGTGCGTGCGTGGGGGCTCCAGATTCAGTGCGCCGATCCTTCCGTGTATAGCCCGGTGCTGACCGGCGTGATGATGCCCGAGGGTATCGACGCCGACGCGGTGCGCAAGCTCATCTACGAACGGTTCGACATGTCGCTCGGCACGGGCCTCGGCAAGATGAAAGGCCGCATGTTCCGCATCGGCCATCTGGGCGATTGCAACGATCTGATGTTGCTCGCCACCTTGGCCGGCTGCGAAATGGGCATGCGGCTCGCGGGCGTGCCGCTCGACGAAAGCGGTCTGCCTGCCGCGATGGACTGGTTGAGCGAGCCGACGCAAGCCTCGGGTTTGAGGGCGGCAGCGTAAGCGAGGCCGCATCAATAACAACAAGCAGGCATCAACGAAGTCAGTTCCGTCATGAAGCCGCGCAGTAGAACGCGGCCCCGAACAATGCGATGGCGAGGCGGCGCGTGCCGTCTCGCGACGACGAAGCGCGCCATCTCAGGAACGCCGTCGATACATGCAAATGGAGAGAGACGATGAAGCGGTTTCGTGTGACCAGTGCGACCAGTATCGTTCTATTGATGCTCTGCATCATGTACTTCATCACTTACCTGGACCGCGTCAACGTCAGTACGGCGGCGGCGGGCTTCGGCAAGGAATTCCATCTTTCGCATACGGAAGTCGGCCTGGTGTTCTCGGCTTTCGCGTATCCGTATCTGCTTTTCCAGATCATCGGCGGATGGGTCAGCGACCGTTTCGGCGCTCGACGCACGCTGCTCGCGTGCGGCGCGGTGTGGGGCATCGCGACCTTGCTGACCGGTTTTGCCGGTGGCCTCATCTCGCTGCTGGCAGCGCGCGTGCTGCTCGGTTTCGGTGAAGGCGCGACCTTTCCGGCGGCGACATCCGCGATGGCGCGCTGGGTCGCGAAAGAAAAACGCGGTTTCGCGCAGGGCATCACGCATGCGGCGTCGCGCGTCGGCAATGCGGTCGCGCCCGGCATCGTCGTACTCGTGATGGCGAACTGGGGATGGCGCGAATCGTTCTACATCTGCGGTGCGTTCAGTCTGTTGTGGGTCGTCGTGTGGGCTTTGACGTTCACCGAGCATCCGAAAGACCATCCGCGTATCACGAAGGAAGAACTCGAAGTGCTGCCCGCGCCGAAAGCAAAGTCGGCGGGCGTGCCCTGGAGCAAGCTGTTTCGCCGCATGGCGCCGGTCACGATCGTCTACTTCTGCTACGGCTGGACACTGTGGCTGTTCCTGAGCTGGATTCCGCAGTACTTCCTGCACAGCTATCACCTGGAATTGAAGAAGTCGGCGATCTTCGCTTCGGCCGTGTTTCTCGCGGGTGTCGTCGGCGACACGCTCGGCGGCATCGTGACCGACTTCATCTATACGCGCACGGGGAGCCTGAAGCGCGCGCGTAGCTGGATGGTGTCGGTGTGCATGTTCTTCTGCCTGCTGTCGCTGATTCCGCTGATGTTCACGCACCACCTGTATCTGTCGATGGCGTGTCTCGCGTCGGGCTTCTTCTTCGCCGAAATGACGATTGGACCGATGTGGGCGATTCCGATGGACATCGCGCCGGACGCCTCGGGCACCGCGAGCGGCATGATGAACACGGGCTCGGCGCTCGCGGCGATCATCTCGCCAGTGGTGGGCGGCTTCCTGATCGACTATTTCGGCAGTTGGGAATTGCCGTTCGTCGGCAGCATGCTGTTGATGGCGCTCGGTGTCGTGCTCGCGTTCCGCATGCAGCCGGAAAGCAAGTTCGCAGGCAATGCCGCGGACAAGGGGCAGGTTTCCACCAGCATGGGCGTGTGAGCGATGCTCAAGTCCCCTCACGCCGACGCAATGAAGCCCGGCGCCTCGCCCCTTAGCCGCCTGCTTGCCGATGCCCGCCACGATCATGCGACGCTCGGCAAGCCGCAGCCCAACCTCACGCCCGCCGACGCCGACGCGGCCTATGCGATCCAGCACGAGATTCTGGCGATCGGCGGCGCGCGCATCGGCGGCTGGAAGATCGGCGCCAAGTCGCCAACGGGCCCGATCCAGGGTGCGCCGCTGCCGCGCATCGACTTGCATTCCGACGGCTCCACGTTGCCGCGCGCGGCCTTTGCACCGTTGGGGCTGGAACTCGAAATCGCCTTTCGCTTCGGCCGCCGCTTCGAGCCTTCGGCAACGCCTTATAGCGAGGCCGACGTGCACGCGGCAATCGGTTCGTTCGGCGCGACGATTGAAATTGTCGCGAGCCGTTTCGCCGCGTGGCCCGACATCGACAAGCTCGCGCAACTCGCGGATTTGCAGAACTTTGGCGCGCTGATCGTCGGCGAATTCATGCCGTATCACGACGATTTTCCGTTTGCCTCGCCTGCGCTGCGCTTCGATTTCAACGGACGCGATGTCGTCGAACTGACGCCCGCCAACCCGGCCGGCGATCCGCGCCGCTTGCTCACGTGGCTCGTCAATCACGCGACATCGCGCGGCATTGCGGTGACGCCGGACATGGTCGTCACCACGGGTTCATACACCGGCATGTTCTTCCCGCGAAGCGCGGGCCTCGCGCACGGACGCATCGAAGGACTGCCGTCCGTGAGCGTCACGTTGTACTGAACCTTCGCGCGATGCACGCAACGCACGCAATGCACGCAATGCACGCAATGCACGCAATGCACGCAATGCACGCAATGCAACAACCATCGACGTTATGACGAATCCCACTTCCGCTTTGCTGGTCAAGCCGATTCATCTTGTGCCGTCCGCCGCGCGTCTGACGAGTCCGCTTGCGCAACATCTGCGCAAGGCATTGCGCGGCGACGTGCTGTTCGATGCGGCGAGCCGCGGCCGTTATGCGACCGATGCGTCCATCTACCAGATCATGCCGGTCGGTGTCGTGGTGCCGCGAGATCAGGATGATTTGCGCATCGCGCTGGACATCGCGCGCAGCGAAAAAGTGCCGCTGCTCGCGCGCGGCGCCGGCACGAGTCAATGCGGACAGACTGTCGGTGAAGCGCTCGTGATCGACACGAGCAAGTGGCTCAATAACATCGTCGATTTCGATGCGGACGCACGCACGGTTACCGTCGAGCCAGGCGTCGTGCTCGATCATCTGAACGCGTGGCTCAAGCCGCATGGCTTGTGGTTTCCCGTGGATGTATCGACGGCAGCGCAATGCACGATCGGCGGCATGGCGGGCAACAATTCGTGCGGCTCGCGTTCGATCGAATACGGCAACATGGTGCACAACGTCGAGGCCATCGACGCGATTCTCGCCGACGGCAGCGAAGCGCGTTTCGCATCGTTGCGACAAGTGCCGCAAGGCGCGCGCTTGCAGCAGATACTCGAAGGCGTGAAGCGGATCGCGGAGCGCGAGCGCGACGAAATCGCGGCGCGCGTGCCGAAAGTGTTGCGCCGCGTGGCCGGCTACAACATCGACCTGTTCGATTGTCAGAACCCGCGCGCTTATACCGACGACGGCGTCGCCAACCTCGCGCATCTGCTGGTCGGTTCGGAAGGCACGCTTGCGTTCAGCCGTCAGTTGACGTTGAAGCTCGCGCCGCTGCCCGCGCACAAGACGCTCGGCGTCGTCAACTTTCCGACCTTCTGGCAGGCGATGGATTTCACGCAGCACATCGTCAAGCTGAAGCCGGTCGCGGTTGAACTGGTCGATCGCACGATGATCGATCTCGCGATGAGCAACCCCGCGTTTCGTCCGGTGGTCGCGAAGGCGCTGGTCGGCGAACCGCAAGCGGTGTTGCTAGTCGAGTTCGCCGGCGAATCGCGCGACGCACAACTCGAGTCACTCAGGCAGCTCACCGAATTGATGGCCGATCTCGGCTTGCCTGGCTCTGTCGTCGAAATGCCGGACATGAATGCGCAAAAGGCGCTGTGGGAAGTGCGCAAGGCCGGGCTCAACATCATGATGAGCATGAAGGGCGACGGCAAACCCGTGTCCTTTATCGAAGACTGCGCCGTGCCGCTCGAACATCTCGCCGAATACACGAGCAAGCTGACGGAAGTTTTTCATCGGCATGGCACGGAAGGCACCTGGTACGCGCACGCAAGCGTCGGCACGCTGCATGTGCGGCCGATTCTCGACATGCGCCGCGACGGCGCCGTCAAAATGCGTGCGATCGCCGAGGAAGCCGCGGCGCTGGTGCGCGAATACAAGGGCGCCTATTCGGGCGAACACGGCGATGGCCTGTGCCGCGGTGAATGGGTCGCGTGGCAATACGGCCCGAAACTGAACGAGGCGTTCAGCGAGATCAAAACGCTGTTCGATCCGGACAACCGCTTCAATCCCGACAAGATGGTGCGTCCGCCGAAAATGGACGACGCGCGCTACTTCCGCTTCGCTCCAGGCTATCGCGAACGGCGCATCGACACCGCGCTCGACTGGTCCGCGTGGAATGTGGAACGCGATCCGCTGACGGGCCGCGAGAGCGCGCCGGGCAGCGGCAACGATCTGTCGGGCGGTCTCGCGAAGGCCGTCGAAATGTGCAACAACAACGGCCACTGCCGCAAGTTCGACGCGGGCACCATGTGCCCGAGTTATCGCGTGACGAAAGACGAGCAGCATGTGACGCGCGGGCGCGCG
Source organism: Paraburkholderia sp. RCC_158 (assembly GCF_041355255.1). NCBI lineage: Bacteria > Pseudomonadati > Pseudomonadota > Betaproteobacteria > Burkholderiales > Burkholderiaceae > Paraburkholderia > Paraburkholderia sp. RCC_158. Next base: position 870,817 of record NZ_JBFUPM010000001.1, read on the forward strand.
AACACGTTGCGCCTCGCGATCTCGGGACAACTCGGCGAAGCCGGCCTTGCAAGCGACGACGTCAAGGACACGCTCGATCTCTGCGTATCGTGCAAGGGCTGCAAGCGCGATTGCCCGACCGGCGTCGATATGGCGAAGTTCAAGATCGAGGCGCGCGCGGCGCGCGTGAAGCGGCACGGACTGACGCTGCGCGACAAGCTGGTTGCCTTCATGCCGCGTTACGCGGCAACGGCGAGCCGCGTGCCGGGCCTCATCGCATTTGCCGACAACGTGCCGCTGCTGTCGACGTGGTTCAAGCGTTCGGTCGGCTTTGCAAGCGAACGGAGCTTGCCGCGTTTCGCAAAACCGTTTCTGTCGAGCGCGAAGCCGACTGTGAACGCGCGCGGCGCGGCGTTGAACGAAGTGCTGCTGTTCGTCGATACGTTCAATAACAACATGGAGCCCGACAACGCGCGGGCCGCGCAGAAGGTGTTGGAAGCCGCGGGCTACACGGTGCATTTCAACACGCGGCAAGGCGAGCGGCCGGTCTGCTGCGGGCGCACGTTCCTGGCCGCAGGACTTGTCGATGAAGCGAAGCACGAAGCGCGGCGCATGCTTGATCTGTTCAAGCCCTACGTGGAGCGCGGCGTGCCGATTGTCGGACTCGAGCCTTCGTGCCTGCTGTCGTTGCGCGACGAATTCCTGCACTACGGTTTCGGCGACGAAGCGAAGCGGCTCGCGAAACAGGCGTTTCTCCTCGAAGAATTCCTCGTGCACGAGCAACAGGCCGGGCGCTTGCAGCTTGCGCTGAAGCCTTTGGCGACGCAGCAGGCGCTCGTGCATGGCCATTGCCATCAGAAGGCATTCGACGCCTTTACGCCCGTGCAAACCGTGTTGAAATGGATTCCTGAACTGACGGTATCGACGGTGGAATCGTCGTGCTGCGGAATGGCCGGCAGCTTCGGCTACGAAGCGGAGCACTACGCGACTTCGCAGGCGATGGCCGAGCTGTCGCTACTGCCGGCGGTGCGCAAAATGGACGCCGGTACGATCATGGTCGCCGACGGCACGAGCTGCCGTCATCAGATTCATGACGGCGCGGGTGTCGAGGCGATCCACGTCGCGCGCGTGCTGGCGATGGCGCTGCAATGACATGACGCGCGCGCTGCGCTGGAGCCCGCTGCTATCAGACCGCCGACATAGCCTGCCGGTACGCGCCCGGCGACACACCGACGCCTTCGCGGAAACGATGGCTCAGGTGGCTGGCGTTCGCATAGCCGCATAATCCGGCGACTTGGGCGAGCGGCAGCGCGGTGGTGCGCAGCAGCGTCCGGGCGCGTTCTAGCCGCTGCTGCGCGATCCATGCAGCGGGCGGCAATCCGAACGACGTGCGGAACATCCGCGCCAAGTGAAACTCCGACAATGCGGCGACACTCGCGAGTTCGCCGAGCGTGAGCGGCTCGGCGAGATGGCTCTCGATGTAATCGCGCAGACGCCGCCGCGTCCCGACCGACAAGCCGCCCTTCAGCGCGACGCCGCTGCGCCGCACGCCTTGCGCCTGCAGCAGCAGACTCAGCACTTCATGCGCGGTTTCGTTGGTGCGCAGCAAGCCGTCGGCATCGTCCCAATGCTCGTTGGCGAGCGACTGACATAACCCGGCAATGCGCGCATCCTCGAAATACGTGCGATCGGCGAGCGTCAGCTCGCGCGGTTCGCGGTCGAGTTCCTGCACGGCGCGCTGCGTGAAGTGCTCGGGCAGAAAATACAGGTGCATGAAGTGCATATGGCCGCGGACCCACCAACGCGATTCATGATCGCCGGGCAATGCGCACAGCCGGGACGGCGCACCATAACGCCCCGGCATTTTCTGACGCTCCGTGCGATAGCCGCCGTCCAGATAGCACGACAGCGTGTGATGGCCTGGGCGCTCGTAGACGGTTTCCGCGACTTCCGTGTCGCGCGTCCAGACGGCAATCGCGAGACCGTCGCCGAGCCACGCGAAGCGGTCCAGCTTCGCATTCGAGGTGCCCAGCGTGTGACATACCGACTGAATGCCGAACGGCGTTTCAGTGGCGTCGATCACGGGGACGGGCGGGCTCGTGTTCACGGAATGGGCGGGTGTCTTTCTTGCGAGGAATAGTGGCAAGTATACGACCCGCCGCGCATGACGACACACGCCCCGGCGACGCACGCCAAAAAATGCGCAATCCTGGACAAGTGCCGCGAGCCGCGCCGACGCATAGTCGAACTCCCGTATCCGCTGCTTGCAGGCTTGACCATGAATCTCTTTCTTTATGCCATTACCGTCCTGATCTGGGGCACCACGTGGATCGCGATCAAGTGGCAACTGGGCTCGGTGCCGCCGCCGGTGTCGATCGCGTGGCGCTTCTGGATCGCGGCCTTAGTGCTGTTCGCGCTGTTGCGCATCATGCGCCGGCCGATGTGGCCGCCGCGCGCCGCATGGCGCTTTCTGTTCGCGCAAGGGCTCGCGCTTTTCTGCGTCAACTTTCTGTGCTTTTACTACGCCGAACAGGTGGTGCCGAGCGGGCTCGTCGCCGTCGTATTCTCGACGGCGCCGCTTCTCAATTCGATCAACGGACGGCTTTTCATGGGGCGCCCGTTGCAGCCTTCGGCGATTGCGGGCGCGATGCTCGGCCTCGTCGGCATCGTGTGTCTGTTCGTCCAGCAGATGAGCGGGCATCTCGGCGATCACGCGGCGTGGCTCGGGCTTGGCATCGCGTTTCTCGGCACCTTGTGTTTTTCGGCGGGCAATCTGCTGTCGAGCCGTATGCAATCGATGGGCTTGCATCCGTTCGCCACGAATAGCTGGGCCATGCTGATCGGCGCGAGCGTGCTGACAGTGGGCAGCGTGGTCGCCGGTTTCCCGTTCGCGATCGAGCCCTCCGCGCGTTACGTCGGCGCGCTCGCCTATCTCGCGATCTTCGGCTCGGTGATTGGCTTTACCGCGTATCTGATGCTGGTGGGGCGCATCGGCCCGGAGCGCGCGGCCTATTCGACGGTGCTCTTTCCGATTGTGGCGCTCGCGGTGTCGACGGTATTCGAAGGCTATCAGTGGTCCGCGTTGGCCGTGGTCGGATTGCTGCTCGTGGTGGCCGGCAACCTCGTCGCCTTCGACATGACCCGGCGCATCTTCGGGCGACGCGGCCATTGCACGAACATGAAGGCATAAAGACATAATGACATAGAGACGACGACGCACGGACGCCGCGTTCATCAAGGCCATCGGTGAGCTCTTTCGGGAGCGCTGTGAACCCCAGCGCGCGGGCCCGTGCGGCGAATCGCTGCGGGCTCGTCGCGCGGATCACGAATAGACGGCAACGCGCGATCGGTATATAACAAACGTGAAAGGATCGCTCGTTTACCGAAGCTTCAACGGGGAGATGCATCATCATGACGCAAGACGTAACGCCCACGCCCAAGCCGCCCACCGGCGACCGGCCCGATCTCGACAACCTCGACGCGGCGCTCAGTCACGTGAATCAGCAGGTGTCATCCGGCAGCATTGCGTCGGGTGCCGCGAAGGGCATTCTGTACAGCCTGATCGAAACGCTAGGCACGTTCGTCGGCGATCCCGACTTGCCCGAGCATGCGCGTTCCGGTTACGAAGGCTTGCTCGAAGCCGCCCGCGAACTGCGAGCGAAGCTCGAGCACTGAGCGGACTCTCGCGGCTCGCCGCTTGACCCTTGACGATTGCGGCCGGTCATCGCGATAGAGCCTGTTTGCGGGCCGAATCCGCTTCTGTGATAAAAAGGCGCACTGTTTCCAACATTGCGCCTTTTCCATGTTCTCTGTGTCCGCTATCGCGTTATTAGCCGTCGGCATTGTCGTCGTGCTGATCACGCCGGGCCCCACCAATACGTTGCTCGCGTCGGCCGGTCTGCGCCAGGGCGTGCGGCGCTCGCTGCCGCTCATAGCCGCCGAACTCGCCGGCTATCTCGTCGCCATTTCCGTCTGGGGACGCTTTCTCGCACAGGCCGCGCACGCGCTGCCCTGGCTGTCCGTGCTGCTGCGCGTGGCGGCGGGGACGTACATCGCGTGGCTCGCCGTCGATATGTGGCGCGCGGCCGTCGCGTTGCCGGACTCGACGCAAAAAGCGAGCGGCACACTGCGCCTGTTCATCGCGACGCTGCTCAATCCCAAGGCGCTGCTGTTCGCGGGCACCATCTTTCCGGCGGCTGCTTTCGTGCTTTGGCCGGCGTATCTGCTGTCGATGCTGATATTCGCGTGCCTTCTCGCGCCGATCGCGCTCGCGTGGATTGCGTTCGGCGCGGCGCTCGGCAGCGGCAAGCTCGGCTGGCTCGATCCGGCGAAGATCCAGCGCGGCGCGTCGGTCGTGCTCGGCGTGTTTTCGCTGACGCTTGCATGGTCGGCGTTGCATTGACGGCACGCGCTGAAGGCGTGCCTACGCGCTCGCTTTCGCTTTCGCTTTCGGTTTCACGTCTTCGGCTTCGGTTTCCGCTTCGTTGTCACCCGCGCTGAGCGCTTCGCGCCATTCCGGCGCCGCCGACGTGATCTGCAGATGCGGCGTGCCGTGCCAATCCGCACACCGTTGCAACGCGCGCCGCAGATCGCCCGCGAGCCGCGCGCTTGGGCGTGCGCCCGCTTCCAGGTGCACCGATTTCAATTCGAAAACGCCTTCTGCGCGGTGCGCTTTCGCATCGACGCGACCGACCAGACGCCCGCGGCTTAGCAGAGGCAGCACGAAGTAGCCGTATTTGCGCTTCGCTGCCGGCGTATAGCATTCGATCGCGTAGTCGAAGTCGAACAGCGCGGCCACGCGTTTGCGATCCCACACGACCGGGTCGAATGGCGAGAGCACCGTCGTCACCGTCGATGCGAGCTTGCCGCTCGCGGCGTCGTCGAGCATGGGCGCGAAGTCGCGATGCACGAACGTGTCCTGCTTCCAGCCGGGCACCTGCACAGGAATCAATTCGCCTTGGTCGGCAAGCGCATGAAGTTCGTCGCGATACGGACGGCGCGGCAGCCGGTAGTAGTCCGCGACCCAGTCGGCCCGCGCGACGCCGAGCGCGCGGCACGTGCGGCGCAGCAGTTCGTCGGCGACGGCCTGTTGCGGCGGCAGATCGCGGGCGTCGTCCCAATGCGGCAACACGCGTTCCGTGACGTCGTAGACGCGCTGAAAATTGCGCCGCTCGGCCACCATCAATTGCCCGATGGCGAACAGCACTTCCAGATGACGCTTCTCCGGCTTCCAGTCCCACCAGCCGTTGCCTTTGCCCGACTCGCGAGCGAAATCCGCCGAGCGCACGGGGCCCGTTGCTCGAATGTGTTCGAGCAGTGCGTCGATGTCCTTGCGATGTTTGTGGTGCCAGTCGGCCGCGTATTTCCAGCCCATGCCGCTCGGGTCCAGCATGCGATGGCGCAGCAGTCCGTAGTCTTCGATCGGCAGAAAACAGGCTTCATGCGACCAGTATTCGAACAGCTTGCCTGCGGCGAGATGTTCGTCGAGCCATTGCTGCGGATAGGCGCCGAGCCGGCTAAAGAGCACGAGATAAGGACTGCGCGCGACCACATGAATCGTGTCGATCTGCAATTGCGCCATGCGGCGGATTGCTTCGAGCACGTCGGCTTTGGTGGCCTTGCGGCGCGGCGGCGACAGCAGACCTTGCGCGGCCAGGTGGAGTGTGCGGGCGGCGGAAAGCGAAAGAGTCTTCACGCGGACGTCGTTCAGTAAGTGACTGCGATGAAGCGGGCAGAAAGCCCGCCTGAATCAGCAGACGCTACTGTAGCGTGAATGCGTCGGCGCTGTGGTTGACGTCGTGACGAGCGAAGCGCGCAGTGACAAGCGAAGCGGCGAGCGGCCGCGTTGCTCGCTCCGACGATTACCAGCCGCGGCCGTGATGCTTGTCCCAGCCGCGATGACGGCCGTGATCGTGATGCCAGCGGCGCTCCCGGTAATAGTCGTCGCGATAGCCGTAACCGTAGACCGGCTGAGGCGCATAGACGACCGGCGGCGGCGCGTACATGACCGGCGGCGCGGCATAGACGGGGCCCGGCGTGTTGACGAACACGCCCACGTCGACGCGAGCGGAAGCGGCAGTCGATGCGCAGGCGGCGGCAAGTCCGAAGGCGGCGAAGACGATCGCGCGTGTGTTCATGCTTTTCTCCTGTGTCCCAGCAAGACAATGGCTGTTTCGACGGTCGGCATTCACTGTCCAATGGCTGACGTCTATCTTACGAGGCAGAAAGAAAAGCAGGTGCAACGAGTTGCAGGCGTGTGTAACAGGGGATTACTTCGGAGGGGACTACTTCAGGGCCGCCGCCCCGCGTGTGGCGGCGGCAACGGCCCTTGTATGAGCGCGGTTCAGGCCACGGAGGCGACGGCTTCGTCCGCGGAAACGGCCAGCAGCTGATGAATCTGCGCGACCACGGCCGCGCCTTCGCCGACCGCCGCCGCCACGCGTTTGGTCGAGCCCGCGCGCGCGTCGCCGATCGCGTACACGCCTTTGACGGTGGTCGCCAGATCGCAAGCCGACGCGCCGTCCGCGCCGGTGCCCGTCAACACGAAGCCCTTCTCGTCAAGTTCCACGCCGCAGGTGCGCAGCCAGTCGGTGTTCGGGTCCGCGCCGGTGAAGAGGAACAGATGCCGCGTGTCGATCTGCTCCGTGCCGTCGGGCAGGGGCTTTTTCAGGGCGACCGCCGCGAGTCCGCTTTCGTCCGCGATGAGCTGGCCGATCTCCGAATTCGGATGAACGACGACGTTCGGCAACGAGCGGATACGGTCGATCAGATAGCGCGACATGGTCGCCTCGAAGCCGCTGCGCCGGATCAGTACGTGGACCTTGGCCGCGTGCGTCGCCAGATAGACGATCGCCTGGCCGGCCGAATTGCCGCCGCCCACCAGCACGACTTGCTGGCGCTTGCACAGCTTCGCTTCGACGGGCGACGCCCAGTAGTACACGCCGCGTCCCTCGAAACGGTCGAGTCCTTCCAGCGCGGGGCGCCGGTACACGGCGCCGCTCGCGATGACGATTGTCCGCGCGCTGATATGGCCGCCGCATTTGAGCTCGAGCCGGTACGGCGCCTCGCCGCAATGCAGCGCCTTCACATGCACAGGAATGGCGACGTGTGCGCCGAACTTCTGCGCCTGCACGAACGCGCGGCCCGCCAACGCCTGACCGGAGATGCCGGTGGGGAAGCCCAGATAGTTTTCGATTCGCGAGCTCGCGCCCGCCTGGCCGCCCGGCGCGCGGCTGTCGAGCACGATCACCGAGAGACCTTCCGACGCCGCATAGACCGCGGTGGCAAGTCCGGCCGGCCCCGCGCCGACGATCGCGACGTCGTAGACCATGCAGTCGTTCAGATCGGGCAGCAGGCCGAGCGCGGTTGCCAGTTCCGGCATGCTCGGATGGCGCAGCACTGAGCCGTCGGGGCAAATCACCAGCGGCATGTCTCCGTCCTGCGCGCCGAACTGCTCGACGAGGCGCAACGCGTCCTCATCGCATTCGTCGATCGTGGAGTGCGGATGGCCGTTGCGCGACAGGAAGCCTTGCAGCATCACGAGCCGTGCGTCGGTACTGCTGCCGATCAGGATCGGCCCGCCCGCGCCTTTTTCGATCAGCGATACGCGCCGCAGAATCAGCGCGCGCATGATGCGCTCGCCAAGCTCGGCTTCCGCCACCAGCAGCGCGCGCAGCCTCTCCGGCGGAATCAGCAACGCCTTGACGTGAGTGAGCGCCATGCCGTTGACGAGCGCGTGACGCCCGGACAGTTGACCGACCTCAGCGAGGAAATGCCCCGGCCCGTGTTCGCCGATCACCACTTCACGGCCGATGCCGTCGCGCTGGGAAATCTTCACGCGCCCTTCGAGCAGCACGAACATGCCCGGGCCGGTGTGGCCCGTCTCGAACAGCAGCTCGCCAGCCTGCCATTGGCCGACTTCGCCGAACTTGCGCACGCGATCGATTTCCGCCGCGGTGAGCTCGGGAAACATCTGGTGCATGCGCGTCGACAGATTGGAAAACGGTGCGTCCGCGACTACCGCATCGGGCTGTACTTCGGGTTCTGCAGTGGAAAGCATCGAACCGCTCCCTCGATGTTCGTTGATTGACTGAACGAAGGCGCGACGGCGCGCATCCGCCAGCGCGCGCGCTAGCGAAGGTGCCGCGCGCGGCGTCAGACCGCTTTCGGCGCGATATGCTCGACGGCGGCTTCGGGTGGCGGCATGCCGGGCAAGCCCTCGACGGGCCGGCCGGAGTCGCGCCAGGCTTCCATGCCGCCGCGCAACGGCAGCACGTCGTCGAAGCCCGCTTCGTTCAACTGCTTGGCCATCCATGCGGCCGAAATTTCATTCGGGCACGAACAGTAGATCACCAGTTTCTGATCGCGCGGATAAGTGGCGACGATCTGATCGAGCTGCCGTTCGTCGGCGAATTGCGAGCCGGGAATCACGAACGGATCGAGCTTGCGCTTCTCGTGCGAGCGGATGTCGAACAGCACCGGCGTGTTGCCCGCGGCGACCAGCTCGGCGAGCTCGTCCACTTCGATGCGGGCGGACGCGAGCTTGTTGATCAACTGACGACGGCGAATCCAGCGGTACACCGCATACAACAGCAGCAACGCGATGGCGACCGCGCCGGCAGTGCGCCCGAGACGCCCGGCGGCTGCGAATACCATGTCGATCTGACGCGCGAACAACGCGCCGACGATGAGCCCCGTGCCCGACCACAACGCGGCGCCAATGCTGTCGTAGGTGAGGAATGTGCGGTAGCGCGTGCCCATTGCGCCCGCCATCGGAATAGACACGATCGACAGGCCGGGGACGAACTTGGCGACGGCCAGCACGCGCACGCCCCAACGCCCGAAAAAGCGCTCGGTTTTCTTGACGCACGTGTCACGCGACAGCGACAGACGGCAGATCGTTTTCAGCGTATTGCCGCCGTACAGCCGGCCCGCCAGATACCAGGCGCTGTCGCCGATCAGCGTCGCGAAGATCGACAGCACGAGCACCGGCAGCAATTCCGTGCCGACGGAGCCGGGATGCATTGCGGCCATCGCGCCGAACAACACGAGCGACGGCATGGCCGGCACCGGCAGGCCGATGGAGGCGGCCAGCACGTTCACAAAGATGAGCGCCGGGCCATATTGCTCGACGAGGTCATGTAGCATCGACTTACATCCGCGGCCTTTTCAGGCACGGCGCGCAGTAGGGAAGCAAAGGAGAATGGAGCGATTATGGACCATTTTCAAGACGTGCAAAGCCCTTGAAATGCCCCGGTTATTCGGGGTTGGAAGCGGCGTTGGAAGCGCTACCGCCGCGCGGCCCGGATTCTAATAATCAAAAACGATTAAAGCTCGCGCGCTCTGAATAAAATCGGCGCGCGAAGACTGCGGGAAGGACGAGCAACAGAGCGGCGAGCATCAGAACCGCGAGCATCAGAACCGCGAGCAACAAACGCCGACTGCAATGCCGGCGAAAACCGCTGCCTACGCGGCGCCCACCGCAAGGCGCCGCACCTTTGCGTTATTGACGATGATTGTGCTGCTCGCCGGGCAACTCGGCGCCGTGCGCGCGAATCGCGGCAATCAGTTCCGCCGGCGTGATTTCGTAGCGGACTTCCCGATGGATGCCTGGCTTGCGCTCGTCGACTTCGACCAGAAGGATGCCTTTGCCGTCTTCTGTCGACTCGAGGCGCAGCGTGCGCAGTTCACGCCCGGTTGCGTCGTCGTATTCGGTGAGCAGGGCCATTGACCCGGAGGACCCGGTAGTGCGCATCGAAGTTGTCCTTGTTCCGTTGTTGATCGAATCATTGTACGGGCAGCATGACGCGCCGTCTGTCGCGCAATGTTGACGCTTTTGGCGATTGCCGGCGCCTCCGCCTGCAAGCCCGAGCGCCGCCGTGCGCGTGGCCTTGCGGGCCGCGAGTCCATGCAGGCGATGACGTTCGCAGTGACAATGAGTTTAACGGAGTCGTCGCGACGACGGCTGCATTTTTCCTGCCCCGTCGCGGTGCAATCGTTCTTCGACGTTGTCATGCGCATGACGCGCGGTACGGTTAGACGCGACGCGCAACCGCGTGCGCGCTTATCGGCAAAAACGCCCGATGCAAAGCGCACCTGAAGAGATCATGAGGCGCGTGTCGCAGCCTCGGCCCGCAACCCTTGCGCGCCGCAACCCTTGCGCGCCGCGACGCTATAGCGGCGGACGATCACGCTCGTCACGCATGCGCTCCAACTCCCGCATCTCCGAGGCGCGCAGCGGCGCGTCGGCATCGAGAAAGAACTCGTCGAGTTGCGGCGGCGCGATGGCGGTGCCGCTCAACATCGCATGAACCTGTCCGCGATGATGGATCTGATGCACGAACACATGCGGCAGCACGTTGCCGATGCGTTCGCGTTGCACGCCGATCGACGGACCCCGGTCGATTTGCACTTCGCGCTGCAAGTCGTCGGCCGTCAGCGATTCGCAGAAGCTCAGCAGCGCGTGGTCGCTGTCCGCCTGGGCCTGCCATAGTTGCGCGGCGCGCGGATAGGGCACTTCGTCGTCGAAAATCGTGAGGCCCTGGCCGCCGTCGATCAGCGCGTCGAAGTAGTAGCGGTCCACCAGCAGAATGTGATTCAGCGTGAGCTGCAACGACGGAAAGAAGCTCACCCGGTGCGCGGCGAACGCTTCGTCGCTCAATCTCAGACACGCGCGGTAAAGGCGCAGGTTGGACCACGCGTTGTTGCGCGCCATATCGCTGAAATGCTCAGACAGCGCATCGCGCGGCGCAGCGCCTCGCGAGTCGGAACGAACCATGTCTGCCTCCGTGGATGGTGTGCGCACATCGACCTCTGCGCCTGAACAGCATAGACCGCGCACAAAAAAAACGGCCCGTCTTGCGACGGGCCGCTAAACGCCGTTGTTACTTGGGTCAGTCCGCCCCATGCATTCATCGGGCACTGACGCATGCATCGTGGGTCGCCAATTCATCGCTGTCGAGGTGGGAGTAATGCTGATCTATCCGATCAATGCGTAAGGTCAATGCGTGAAAGGTCAATGCGTAAAAGGTGCCGGATGCGTCGCGCATCATCTTCAAAAAGACTACACTGCGCCGGTATAGGTCAGCAGACGTGGTTTGCCAAAGATCGCAGCGGTCTGCCTGCGCGAACCGCAACGTACTTGGGCCGATGCAGAAAATCCTTGATCGTACTCAAGAGTCACTCGCTCAGGCGTTTGCCTCGCTCGCAAAAAACGCGAAGCGCCAGCGGCGGGTTTATCTCGCGACAATCGGCTCATTGATGCTGATGGTGGTGATCTTTTCGCTCCTGCTGGCTGTGGTCGCGGGGCTGAAGCAACTGGAATACCGCCGGACGTTCGCGACGCAAAGCGCCACCGACCTGTCGCTACTCCTGCATCGCAAAGAGTCGTTCTTGCGGCGCACCGAATTCACTCTCGACTATTACTACAGCGCGACCCAGGTGCGGCGCGCACCCGAAGCGGTGGAGCGATCCATCGCGCAGACGGGCGCGGCGCGCGGCAAGGTCGACCGGGTCGACGCGGAATTCGACATCGTCATCGGCCAGGCAACGCGCGCGGCGTGGGGTGCGCAGTTCGGCGACAAAGTCTGGCGGCTGTATGAATCCGCACAATCGACGCTGGTCACGCAGCAGGCGTTCGAACTCGCGCAGCACGCGACGCTGATCGGCCTCGATGAAAATTACGCCGTGATTTTGCCTTCGCTCGCGGATTCGGCAACCGACGTTGGAGCCGGGGCCACGCGGGCGCCGCCGCCGCAAGAGGCGGTAATCGGCACGTTGCGCGACACGATCGAGCACGAACTGCAAGCGCAAACAGGCAAGCGCGTGCCCGGCAAAGGCGAGCACGTGTGGATCGGACCGTATCGCGATCCGCTGCGCAACACGCCGGTCATCTCGGTGGTGAGTGCCTACTACGAAGGCGACAAGCCTGTCACGCTGATCACCACAAGCGTTTCGCTCGACGTGCTCGCCGCGCGCCTTGCGCCGCCCGGCGGCGCGGGCGCGACTTTGCTGATGGGCCCTGACCGGCGCATTCTCGTATCTTCCGCCGCGCTCAGCGCGCAAACCGGCGCGAGGCTGCAACGGACGATAGCCGCGACCCCGTCTCACGCCTTCCACTTCGGCCGCGAAGGCGCGATTTTTCACGAGCCGTTGATGCCGGGCTTCGGCTCGCTGGTCGGCTACGTGCCGTGGGGCGCGCTCGCCGTGGCGCTCGGCTGGCAGCTCGGCGTGATCGGCGGGCTCGCGTTGCTGGTGCTGCTGGCGATCGCGCTGACCGCGCGCTTCTTCGGACTACGGCTTCTGCGCAGTGCGTTCGCCGAGACCTCGCGCGCGCTGGAAAGCGAGACGCTCAATCACATTCTGGTGAGCGCGACGCCGGTCGGACTGTGCATCGTCCGGCGAAGCGACTGTTCGATATTGACGGCGAATGCACTCGCCACCGAACTCCTGGGCATCGAGCCGGGCACGAGCCGCCTGCCCCCGCATATTGCCGCCGAGTTTCTGACGAAGGTGCCGGAGCAGGTGTCGGCGGCCGCGTTGGCGCGGATTGCCGCTTTCGTCGCACCGGCGGGGCCCGTGCAGGAAGTTCAGCCGGCGCCTCCGCAAGCGTCCTCGGCGCCGGTTCAGACGGACAGCACGCCCGCCCGCTTCCTGCAGTTCACCTATGCGCCCGCTCGTTATGCCGGCGAGGACGTGTTGTTCTGCGCGATCCTCGACGTGACCGCGCAGCACGAGCTCGAACAGCAACTGCGGCAAGCGCAGCAGACGTCGGAAGCGATGATGCGCGCGCGCACGAATTTTTTTGCCGCTATGAGTCACGAAATCCGTACGCCGTTGAATGCGCTGCTCGGCAATCTCGAACTGTTCGCGCGTACGCCTGGGCTCGACGCGCATGCGCAGCGGCTCGCCAGTCTGAACGTGGCGGGCGATGCGCTGCGCCGCGTCGTCAACGACATTCTCGATTTCTCCAAGATCGATGCGGGCGAAATGCTTCTGGTGCGCGCGCCCTTTGCGCTGCTCGACGCATTCGAGAACATCGCACTGTCGTATGCGTCGATGGCGGGCGATCGGCGCGTGCGTTTCTATTCGCTGCTTTCGCCCGCGATCGATCGCACGGTGATCGGCGACAGAATGCGGATCGCGCAGGTCATCAACAATCTGTTGAGCAATGCATTCAAGTTCACGTCGAGCGGCAAGATCACGCTGCAAGCCGAACTCGCCGACGATACGCCAGGCCACCCGGTCCTGAAGTGCCGCGTCTCCGATTCGGGGCCGGGCATGAGCGAGGAGCTCGTGGGCCGGCTTTTCAAGCCGTTCGTGCAAGGCGAGGCAGGCGCCTCGCGCGGCGCGGAAAGCACCGGCCTTGGCCTCGCGATCTGCGCGCGGCTGTGCGAGTTGATGGGCGGCGCGGTGTCGGCGGAAAGCGTGGTGGGCGTCGGCAGCGTATTCAATGTATCGATTCCGCTGGTTGCGTCGCCTGACGAAAAACCGGCGCCTCAGCCGGCAACGCGTGGACCGCTGCTCGCGCTGTTTCCCGATCGCGAGGTCGTCAATCTGCTCGACCGCTGGCTCGAGCACTTTGGCTGGAGCGCGCACGTCGTCTCGACGCTGGCTGACGCGCAGAACTGGCTGCGGACGAACTGCGCAATGGCGCTGATTGTCTCCGACGCATACGATCTCGAGGCGATCGCGAGCTTGCGCGCGTTGCAGCCGCTGAGCGCCGTGTGGATCACTCGCGAGGGCCCGGCGCGACCGCGCGCGCGTGATGAAGGCGTGCTCGAAGTGACCGAATTCAGCGCCACGGCGATTCGCAGGGCCATCGAGCAGGCCGTCGACGGCGTGCCTGTTGCTGCGGTGTCCGCATCGGCGGCAGCGGCGGCATCCGAGATGGACGCATCGAACGCATTGGACGCGGCGCCTGCTCCGGCGCCTTCGGTGGCGACGCATCCGGCGTTGCAAGGGCTCAGGGTTCTCGTTGCCGAAGACAATCCGCTGATCCAGAGCCTGATCGCCGAACAGCTTGCGACGCTCGGCTGCGTGCCGACCATCGCGCCAGACGGCGAGCAGGCGCTCGCCACGTTCCAGGCGAAGCGTTTTGACGCCGTGCTCACCGACATCCACATGCCGGCGATGGACGGCTATCGACTGCTTGCCGCGCTGCGCGAGCGGGATCAGCAGGTGCCGGTGCTTGCCTTCAGCGCGGTCGCGGAGAATCAGGAGGCGCATAGCTGGCGCGAGCGCGGCTTCAGCGGTCATGTGTCGAAGCCCGCTTCGTTGAGCGAACTCGAGGCTGCGCTGGTCGCGGTGGCGCCCGTCGCGAAGGACAGCGCGGCGCGCACGACAGGGCCGGCGTCCGCTGCCTCGGCTGCAAGCACACTCACCGTCGATGAGAGAGCGCGCTACACCGCGATGCTCAAGGAGCATTTGAAGAACGACTTGCCGCGGCTTCTCGCCATCGTCGATGAAGAAGACCGGGAGGCGCTGGCCGGCTGGGCGCATAGCGCGAGCGGCGCGTTCGTGATCGTGCAGGAGCCGGGATTCGTCGAGGAATGCAGGCAGTTGCAGCGGCTATGCAACGAAAGCGAGAGCTGGACGACGGAGATGGACGAGCGCGCCGTGTCGCTGCACGAAGCGTTGTGCGATCGCTATGGCGTCGACGAAGCGTCGGCGCATTGAGTCGGCGCATAGATCTAAAGAGAGAAATCTTCATTTTCACCAATGCAGTGATTGAAGCGGCGCCCTTGCCAAGGGTCCGACGGACAAGGGCGCGCTTGCAGTTGGGTCAACGCAGATCCGGTTGACGGACCGGACTTGCGTCCGATCCATCACGGCACTTACCACTGATACGAAGCACCCATGCCAACCGTCGTGTCACCCGCGCTGGTGCCTGCGCCGGCCTTGATCTTCAGGTTGTCAGTGATACGCGCCGAGATGCCGAGCGCCACAGCCTGCGCACCCTTGTACGAACCGCCGCCGATACCGACCGCGATCCTCTTGTCCTCATCGACGTCCGGGATCATCGTCAGCGCGGTGGCTGCCGCAATACCCGAGTAAGCGCTCCTGGCGACCTGGTTGACGCTGTTCTGCACCGAGTTGATCTGCTGATCGACGTAGGTCTTTGCCGTCATGCCGGCCGGCAGATTGCCGATCGCGTCGTTCAACTGACCAAAGTTGACTGCGTCGTGCGTCGCCGTACCGGCTGCGACGTTGGCGACCTGGCGCTGGTTCGTTGCCGAGCCCACCGACACCGTGTTGTCGCGGTCTGCCACCGAGTCGGAACCCAGGGCAACCGAACCCTTGCCGGTCGCCTGAGTATTGGCGCCGATCGCAGTTGCACCTTCACTGCTTGCGTTGGCATTGTTGCCGGCTGCAATCGACTGCTTGCCGCCGGCATTGGCGCTGGCACCCATCGCAGTCGAATACGAGCCAGTTGCGCTAGCCATCTGCGTGTCCTGGTTGCCGTCTGCTGCAAACATCGGGTTGCTGGCTGCTTTGGCAATGTCCGTCGCCGTCGAGATCGCTGCGTTCATCTGGTCGACGTTGACTGCGTGGTTACCGGACGTGCCTGCCGCCACGTTGCGGATTGTCGTGCCGCCCGCAGCACCGTTACCCATCGTCATGCTGCTGTAGTTGGTCGTACCATCGGCGTTGTGGTCGTACGTGACTGCCGCGTTGGTCGTGCCGTTCGGGTTGATGATGCCCGAGGCCTTCAACTGAGCGAGGTTCACTGCGTCCGTGTCGGCCGTGCCGGCTGCGACGTTGGTGATCTGGCGTTCGTTGCCCGCCGAGCCGACCGACACCGTGTTGGCACGATCAGCCGCCGAGTTCGAACCCAGCGCAACCGAGTTCGTCGCGAGAGATTGCGCGTTGCCGCCGATCGCCACCGATTCCGCGCCCGTCGCCTGTGAATCCGGCAACGTCGTGTTGGCGTGGAAGTACCTGGTAGAGACGCCGCCATTGGTGATGTTGTTCAGCGTGTTGTTGATGTTGGTGATGTCCGACGTGTTCTGCGTCGTACGGCCGTCCAGATTGGTGAGCGCGTCACCCACGTTGTTGACGGTCGTGCCGCCCACCGAGCACGTCGGGTTCGTGATCGTGCCCGTCGTCGTGTCGTAGGTCGAACCGCCGCCCAGCGAGGACGCCGTGCTCGTGCCGATCTGGTTCACCTTCGCATCTTCCGACTGCAACTGGCTCACATTCACTGCATCGGTCGCATTCTGACCTGCTGCCACGTTCGTGATACGACGCTCTGTACCTGCCGCGCCCACCGACACCTCGCCGCCGGCTGCCGTGGCTGCCGAGATTGCGCTGCCGCCAGGGTTGAAGCCTGCCGTCGCCAGCGTCGCCGAGTTGGCCACCGAGTTAGACCCCAGTGCCACCGAGTTCGCGGTCGTCGCCCGAGCATTTCCGCCGATCGAAACTGCATCCGTGCCCGTTGCCGACGAGTCCGCCAGCGTCGAGTTAGCGTTGAAGTACTTGATGCCGCCGCCGCTGCTGATGTTGTTGACGACGTTCGTCAGGTTCGAGACGTTCTGGTTCGTCGCGTACAACTGCGAACCGTTCACCGCATCCACGCTCGTGGCGTTGAGCGCGCCTGCTGCTACACCGGTCAGCGTGCGCGAACCTGCCGTACCCGTGAAGTTCACCACCGTGCCGCCGATATCCTTGCCCACCGTGATGTTGCGCGACGTTGCGTCCTGCTGCACCAGACCGACCGTACCGTTGTTGATGTTCTGCGTCAGGCTGTCGATGTTCGTCGTGTTCTGCGTCGTACGGCCATCCAGATTGGTGAGCGCATCACCCACGTTGTTGACGGTCGTGCCGCCCACCGGGTACGTCGGGTTCGTGATTGCGCCCGTCGTCGTGTCGTAGGTCGAACCGCCACCCAGCGACGCCGCCGTGCTCGTGCCGATCTGGTTCACCTTCGCGTCTTCCGATTGCAACTGGCTCACGTTCACCGCATCGGTCGCATTCTGACCTGCTGCGACGTTCGTGACGCGACGCTCCGCACCTGCCGCGCCCACCGACACTTCGCCGCCTGCCGCCGTGGCTGCCGAGATTGCGCTGCCGCCCGGGTTGAAGCCTGCCGTCGTCAGCGTGCTCGAGTTGGCAACCGAGTTGGAGCCCAGTGCCACCGAGTTCGCCGTCGGCGCCTGAGCGTTGCCGCCGATCGCCACTGCATCCGTGCCCGTTGCCGACGAATCCGCCAGCGTCGAGTTAGCGTTGAAGTACTTGATGCCGCCGCCGTTCACGGTGTTGCTCAGGTTGTTCACGTTGTTGTTGATCGTGTTGACCTTCGCGTCTTCCGACATCAGCTGGCTCAGGTTCACCGCGTCCGTGGCGTTCAGGCCTGCCGCGACGTTCGTGATGCGACGCTCTGCACCTGCCGAGCCCACGGACACTTCGCCGCCGGCTGCCGTCCCTGCCGAAATAGCCGTGCCGCCCGTCGGCGTGAAGCCTGCCGTCGCCAGCGTCGTCGAGTTCGCCACCGAGTTCGAGCCGACCGCTACCGAGTTCGCCGTCGCTGCCGACGCTCCGGCACCCAGCGCGGTGCCGGAGCTACCTGTCACCACGCTGCTGTGACCGACAGCGACTGCGAATGTGGTTGCCGACGTGTCGGCACTATTACCCAGCGAACTTGACTGACCACCCGATTTTGAGTCTCCGCCAATTGCAATCGAATTGTTGAGAGTCGCCGCATTGGTGGCGCGTTGACCGATCGCGATATTGGCAATGCCAGTGGCGGTTGCATTCTGGCCGATTGCAACAGCAGCCGTACCGTTGGACATACTTAGCTGGCCCACGGCAATCGCACCACCGGAGGATGCGGCCGCGGCCCCACCGATCGCGATCGCCTCGGAGCCAATCGCCGACGAATCCGCCAGCGCCGAGTTCGCGTGGAAGTACTCGATGCCTGCGCTGAGCTTGTCGCTTAACTTGCCCAGGGCTGTATCGACCGTAGCGAACGCCGAACTCACGTTGTTAGCCGGGCCCGACGTCCCATCGATTGCATTCGCTTGCGGCAGCGCGTAGCCAGGCGCAACGATC
This sequence comes from Paraburkholderia sp. RCC_158, assembly GCF_041355255.1. Taxonomy (NCBI): domain Bacteria; kingdom Pseudomonadati; phylum Pseudomonadota; class Betaproteobacteria; order Burkholderiales; family Burkholderiaceae; genus Paraburkholderia; species Paraburkholderia sp. RCC_158. Next base: position 888,844 of record NZ_JBFUPM010000001.1, read on the forward strand.
GTGCCGTTCGCCGCCATCGTCGTGCCTAGCGCGGCCGCCGTGGTACTTGCCGTACCGTAAAGCTGGGAACCGCTAATAGCATTCAGGCTTGAGGCTGTTACTGCTCCTGGCGCCAGGCCGTCCAACAACACGTTGGTGTCAGACACGCTCATTGTGAGCGTGTTCTGGGTCATCGTGCTGGCCAGGCAGTACGTTATGTTTCCAGCCTGGAGCACGATGCCGGCAGCTCCAGACGGCGAGCCGGATTCGAGGAGGGCATAGTAGTCGCTGGAGGGCACGTACCGGCTTGAACAGCCACTAGCAAATGTCGAATTACTGGAGACCTGGTCTTTTCCAATGTTGTCATACAGACACAAAACGCTTGCAGATGCCGGCAAAGAAAAAATCGCAAGCGCAATGCCCGCCGTACCGCCTAACGACCAGGAAATAGCGCTCAGCCTACTCTTACAAGCGGGCTTCGAATTTTTGCTTATTCCTTTTGCATCTTCCTGCGCAGCCACCCAAGTGCCGGTTGACTCGTTCCAAACCGAGCGAATGCTTTATTCATTTAAAACCCCTTATTGAACAAATATCGTCACGCGTCTGTCGCTGCTCAACTCAGGCTTGGGAGTGGACGTGACGATTACTGCGCTCGGCTCGTCACAATTAAATCGCCCAAAAATCAAATGAATCGCACACCGATTCACGATTTTGCGACGACTGCTCGTCCACTATGGATTTGAATTCAGCTCGATAGCTAAGTCACACCCCGTCTCAAAATTGCCGGCAACAACCGAACTTTATGAGACTTGAACGATGGCTCAATAGGACTATTCCTAAATACCGGGGAAAATTCAGAAATCAGCGGTGACGGAGATCAAGAAAATGCAAGACGCAAGAATGTGGCGCGGACGCTTTTAGGAATTGTCCTAACGAAAAACACTGCAAGGTGTGATAGCGCCGAAATGCTTGAATAGTCGCCTCAATTTCAGCAAGCGAAAATATCAGCGCGGACATGTGCATTGAATGTCGGAAAATACTGATCGTATTAGATTTAATAGAAACGCCGCCGCCTTCCCCGCTGCATGCAATTATTAATGGTCACAATGGGACTTTTTACATCGCCCGTTTTAATCCATTCGCATTTGATTGGATAATTAGTCCGCTCTCAATAAGCCGGACGTCATGGAGAAGGCAATTGCCCATTCAACCGATTCGCGATTCTCGAACGGTGTCGCGAACATCGGGTGAAGGCCGCGGCACGGCACGGCCTGAAGCTGCGGCAAAACGAATTGTTCTGGATGGGCTATCGAGCCAGTGCTGAGGCGTCGACGCTCAGCCCGGCCGTCGCGCGATGAAGTCGATTTCCACCAGCGCGTCACGCGCCAATGCCGTTACGCCGACGCACGTCCGGGCAGGCAGCGCGTCGGCGGGAAAGTACGCGCGATAAGTCTCGTTCATCGCCGCATAGTCGCGCTTGAACTCGGTGAGGAAAATGCGCACGGCAACCACGTGTTGCAAGCCGAGTTCGAGACCTTGCAGCACGAGCACGAGGTTGTCCATCACGCGCTTCGTCTGCGCGACCACGCCTTCGGGAAGCGGCGCGGCGTCGTCGGTGGGCGAGGTCGGCATCTGGCCGGTGAGGAAGACCCAGCCGTCGGTTTCGACGGCGTGGGAGAACGGGCCGACCGGCGTCGGCGCGCCGGGGACCATCCAGAAAGCGGGGGTAGGGCTCATGGAGATTGCACCTCACGGCTGCGAATGTGGGGTGACACGATAACCGATCAAAAGTCGCGACGCGTGGCCGACGCCGATGCATGGACATCGTGGAATCACTTACTGATTGACGCGCTTCGCGAACGTCGGGATCGCGTCGGCCATTGCTTTCGGCTGCTCAGGCGCCATCGCGTGACCTGCGTTGGGCAACACGACACAGTCACCCGCTCTCCGAGCATGTTCTCGAGCACTTGCGAAAATCGGCGAGGCGCCACTGCGTCGTTCTCGCCCATTTCCGGCACCGTCGATCGCTTTGCGCACACGGACACCAAGAAAATGATTGCAGCGAGACCCTGTTTCCTGGAGGTAGTGACTCAATTGAATTTGCTATTCGAAGCCGGATATGACATGACCACTGATAGGTAGTGATACTAACGTTCTACACGGCCAGCGCGGAAACTTGACGCCATGACTGGCTAGTTCATCTGCGGCTGCTCGAGCCCGCTACTGTCGAAAATCGCGAGCGCATGTTCCGACTTCAGGAACGCGAGCTACCGAGATTCGCCACCGCGTCGATCGCGATTTTGCAGGAGGAGTTAGCACGCTTGATGGGCAACGAGCCGTGGAAAGACGATGTCGTCTGGCTCGCAAACGATACTGACGACTCACCGCGCCAGATGCTGATGGGCGGGTTCAGGACCAGCAGTCCCCGAACCCGCCCAAGCCCTTCTTAAACCAGCCCCGTCGTGTAATAAACGGCGATCACGAAGAACACCGCCAGCGTCTTGATGACCGTCACCGCGAAAATGTCGCGATACGACTGACGGTGCGTCAACCCGGTCACCGCCAGCAGCGTGATCACCGCGCCGTTATGCGGCAGCGTGTCCATGCCGCCGCTTGCCATTGCGACCACGCGGTGCAGCACTTCCATTGGAATATGCGCCGCCTCCGCACCCTTGATGAACACGTCCGACATGGCCGCGAGCGCGATGCTCATGCCGCCCGACGCCGAACCGGTGATGCCCGCCAGCGAACTGACCGACACGGCCGCATTGACGAGCGGGTTCGGAATGCTCTTCAGCGCGTCGCTGACCAGGACGAAGCCGGGCAACGCCGCGATCACGCCGCCGAAACCATATTCCGACGCCGTATTCAGCGACGCCAGCAGCGCGCCCGCCACGGCGGCCTTCGTGCCGATCGCAAAGCGCTCGCGCACGCGGCCGAACGCCGTAACCACAACCATGACGATGCCGAGAAGCAGCGCGCCTTCGACAGCCCAGATCCCCAGCACGGTTTTGATCGTCGTGGTGAGCGGCGTGTGAACGCCCGGCAAAATATCCGGCGCGACGGTGTACGAGGTGCCGTACGCGTCGGGGATCCAGCGAGTCAGGAAGAAGTTAGCGACGCCCACCAGAACCAGCGGCGCAATGGCCAGCAACGGATGCGGCAATTGCTTCGACTCGACGCGCTCCGGCTCGTTGACGAGTTCCGTGCCGTAGCCTTCGCCGGTTGCCATCGCCGAGCGGCGGCGCCACTCGAGATAGGTGAGACCCACCACGATGATGAACAGCGAGCCGATCACGCCGAGCGCGGGCGCGGCCCACGACGTCGTCTTGAAGAACGTCGTCGGGATGATGTTCTGAATTTGCGGCGTGCCCGGCAGCGAATCCATCGTGAACGAGAATGCGCCGAGTGCAATGGCGCCAGGCATCAGGCGCTTCGGAATATTGCTCTGGCGATACAGTTCGGCGGCGAACGGATAGACCGCGAACACCACGACGAACAGCGAGACGCCGCCGTAGGTAAGCAGCGCGCACACCGCGACGATCACCGCATTGGCGCGCGAGCGGCCGATATAGCGAATCGCGGCCGCCACGATCGACTCCGAGAAGCCGGACAGTTCGATGACCTTACCGAACACGGCGCCGAGCAGAAAGACCGGGAAATACAGTTTGACGAAGCCGACCATCTTCTCCATGAAGATGCCCGTGAACACGGGCGCGACGGCGGCGGGATCGACCAGAAGGACGGCGCCGAGCGCGGCGATTGGCGCGAAAAGGATAACGCTGTAGCCGCGATACGCGGCGAACATCAGAAACGCCAGCGCGGCAAGGACGATGACAAAGGACATTGAGTCTCCAGAAGCTTGGTTTGTTCTACGTGTACGCCGTCTCCCGCTGACGACGGCATGGCGCCCGCGAACGCAGGTTCCATGCCATGCGGCCGGCATCGGCTCGCGCGCTGACGCGGCGGGCCAAAAGCCGGCAAAACCGGGAGACGTGGCGCCGCCGATTGTACCCAAACGTCTCCAAACGGGGACGTCAATCCTGCGAAATGTGCCCGGTATTGACACGAAATCCGCATAGCGATGGGCTTGTCGGCGATCTCCACCTTGAGATAAGCTTGTCCACGAAAAGAGACAAGCGACAAATAGAACGATAGCCGGAGACATCGACAACATGATGAACGACTGGGCGGGACTTCCCGCCATCTACGGCGACGTGCTGCGCCGCGCGATGGATTCCCTCTTCCGCACATTCGAGAACTTCAGCGAAGGCACGTTTATCGTCGACGCCGACGCGCGCGTCGTGTGGATCAACAAGCGCTACGCGGCGCGCTTCGGCTTTGCCGACCCCGAGCAGGCGATTGGCCGCGATTGCGAAGCGGTGATTCCAAACAGCCTCATGCGCGAGGTCGTCAAAACCGGCAAGCCGATTCTGCTCGACATTCTCGAAACGGACCGCGAGCCGCTCGTCGTCACGCGTCTTCCGCTGAAGGACGACGCCGGCGCGACGGTCGGCGCCGTCGGCTTCGCGCTGTTCGACGAGTTGAAGGCGCTCACGCCGCTTTTCTCCCACTACTCTCGCGTGCAGGAAGAATTGATCGCGACGCGTCAGTCGCTGGCGCAGGCACGCCGGGCCAAGTACACGTTCGGCAGCTTCGTCGGCACCAGCGCGGCCAGTCTCGAAGTGAAGCGCCAGGCGCGCCGCGCGGCGCAGCTCGAATCGCCGGTGCTCTTGCTTGGCGAGACCGGCACTGGCAAGGAACTGCTCGCGCATTCGATCCACGGCGGCTCGGCTCGCGCGAATCAGCCGCTCGTGACCGTCAACGTGGCGGCGATCCCGGACACCCTGCTCGAAGTCGAATTCTTCGGCGCAGCGCCTGGCGCGTACACGGGCGCGGATCGCAAGGGACGGGTCGGCAAGTTCGAGCTCGCGAACGGCGGCACGCTGTTTCTCGACGAGATCGGCGACATGCCGCTGCCTTTGCAGGGCAAACTGCTGCGCGTGCTGCAGGACAAGGAGTTCGAGCCGCTCGGCTCCAACCGGATCGTGCGCGCCGACGTGCGGATCATCGCGGCCACCTCCGCGGATTTGCCGGCGCTGGTCGCGGCGGGCCGTTTCCGCGCCGATCTGTTCTATCGACTGAACGTGCTGACGATTCATGCGCCGTCGCTGCGCGAGCGCACGTCGGACATTGAAGCGCTCGCGTACGCAATGCTCGAGGACCTGTCTACGCAGGCACGCGGCGGCAGTCACTACGAATTGCAGGACGACGCATTGCGCCTCTTGTGCTCGTATGCGTGGCCAGGCAACGTGCGCGAGTTGCGCAATACGCTGGAGCGCGCGGTGATGCTGTCGGACAGCGAGCGGATCGACGCGCGCGCGCTGGCGCCGTTCATCGGTTCGGGACAAAGCGGCGCGCAAGGCGCGACGGCGCAGACGCCGGACGGCTCATCACAGACGGCTGCGAGCGGCGCGGATGCGGCGCGCGAGCCATCGTCATGGAGCGACGCGATGGCGGCGTTCGAAAAGCGCTTCCTGAGCGATGCGTTGCGCGCGAACGGCGGGCGCGTGATCGAGACCGCTGCGCAAATCGGCATGGGGCGCGCGACGCTGTACAAGAAGATCGCGGCACACGGCATCCAGGTTTGAGCGGAGCGGGCCTGCATCCTGTCACGCAGCGTCATGGCCGCGTGGCACAATCGCGTGATCGAAAAACAAGACGTGATCGGGGTTTCATATGAACCGGAGCTTCTCTTTCCTTGCGCGCTATCTCGGCCTGATGCTGGCGGTGTCAGCCGGCGCCGCGCTGGGCGGCTGCGGCAGCAGCGCGCCGCTGTTTCTGTCGGACGGCCGCCCGACGACGCTGGTCGAATGCCCCGCGGGTTCCGACTCCTGCGCGCAGCAGGCGGCCGCAAGCTGCAGCGGCGGTGCGTTCGACACCGTGCGCCAATCCACGAGTAACGGCACGCTTAGCCTGATCTACGCCTGCCGCGCCAGGTAACGCGATGCGCGCCGCGTCATGCGGCGCGCGGCCGGACTTTCACTGTATTCTGCGATTCGCAACCCGTCGACGGGCTGCGCTCGCCTTCCTTTAAAAAGCGGCTTAATCCGCGCGCCGTTGTCTGCGCTCTCCTCATTACTCCACGTGCGCGTTTCCCGATACGTGCATCCGCGTCATAAATATATGCTTCTAATGCGGCGAGACGAAGGAAGTTCCACTATGCGCGCCGCATAATGAATTTCGATTTGACAAGATTTATTCCGAACGGATCGACAGCAATAAAAAGTCACTGTATTTTTTCGCACTGGAGTGAAGTCGGTGCGGAAGGTAACGGAACCCTGAATTAAGCGGCAGTATTCTATTTTCACAGGTTCGCTAACGCATGCGATCAGCAGCTTTTGCCGGATAGGGAGGCCAATCGGCAAAAGGCGGGAAGAACTTGCCGACCAAGAAAAACAGGCTTTGAGCGGCACAATCTGTGCTTAACGTTGCGTTTCGAATTAAGTCAACGAGCATTCCGGGGAAACGAATGAATCACCATCAACTCGAAAAAGACATCCGACATCTAGAACACGTCATTTCACACATTTCCGCTGAAGACCGAATACCGCTGTCTTATTGGCGTAACCGCATCGATTCGGTTTCCGGCGCGGTTCGCGTGCCAACGCAAGTCAATCGCATCAAACGGCTGAATGCCGCGCTCGCCGCACTCGAGGAGCGCCAAAAAGCCTGAGGCGATAGCCTCTGCTGTCGGCAGCGGTTTTTCGCCTCATTTCGATCCATCGACGAAGCCAGGCCGGACAACATCGATATGCAAGCAGTGGGATTTTCATCGCCTCGGCTCGCGGTGCTGACGGGTACGTTGCAGGGCTACGTCGAACGAGGCGATGTGGCCGGCGTCGTCGCGCTCGTCTGGCGGCGCGGCGCAACCGCATACTTCGAGGCGCTCGGTCTGCGCGACGAAGCCGTGTCATTGCCGATGGAGCGCGACACGCTGTTTCGCATCGCGTCGATGACCAAGCCGGTGACGAGCGCCGCCATCCTCATGCTGGTGGAAGAGGACCGGCTCACGCTCGACGCTCCGATCGCGCAGTGGCTGCCTGAATTCGCCGCGCCGCGCGTGCTGTGCGACCCCGGCGGCCCGCTCGATCAAACCGACCCGGCGCGCAAGCCGCAGACCGTGCTCGACTTGCTGACTCATCGCGCGGGCTTCGCTTATCACTTCACGGCGACCGGGCCGCTGGCCGAAGCCTATGCGGCCGCCTTCAACGGTCTCGACGCGCGCGCCGATGTGAACGCGTGGCTCGCACGCATCGCCGGATTGCCATTGATGTTTCAGCCCGGCTCGCGCTGGCACTACAGCGTCGCCACCGACGTGCTCGGCGCATTAATCACACGAGTGACCGGCATGCCGCTGGGCGAGTTTTTCCGCACGCGGATTTTCGAGCCGCTCGGCATGCGTGACACCGCTTTCTGGGTGCCCGAGCCGCAGCTCGCCCGCCTGGCCACTGCCTATGGCGTCGATGCCGGCACGCGGCGGCGCGTGGTCGAGGATCACGCGTCGGCGAGCCGTTGGGCGAATCCGGCGCGTTTTCAAAGCGGCGGCGGCGGGCTCGTTTCCACCGCGCAGGACTATCTGCAATTCGCGCAGTTGCTGTTGCGGCGCGGACGCGTCGGCGACACGCGCTTGCTCTCGCATCGCTCGGTCGATCTGATGCGTTCGAACTTTCTGACGCGCGAGCAGCGCCGCCTGCCGGCGTTCGGTCATGCGATGTGGACGGGTCAGGGCTTTGGCCTCGGCTTGTCGATCGTCGACGATCCTGCGCAGCAGTTGCCGCAAGGCTATCGTTCGATCGGCTCTTTCGGCTGGCCCGGCGCTTTTGGCACGAGCTGGTTCGCCGATCCGGTGGAAGATCTTATCGGCGTCATGCTGATTCAGCGCCGTTCAATCGATCCGTTTCCCATGGCAGTCGACTTCGAACGTCGCGTGTACGATGCAATTGACGATTGAGCGCGCGCCTCGCCGATGGTCCGCCGCTCGTTCAAGCGCCGCACGATGACGGGCTTTCTCTTTCCAGCGTTTTTTGGTCTGATAGCGTCCGCATGTCGGTCCGCCACAATCAATGGGAGCATTTCGTCATGGCCTCTTACAAGCAGTTGACCGCTCAGCTCGAAAAGCTTCACAAGGAAGTTGCGGCGGCTCGCGAAAAGGAGATCGCGCAGGCGATCGCCGACATCAAGCAGAAGATTGCCGAGTACGACCTGACGGCCGAGGAACTCGGCTTCGCGAAAACTCGTACGGCGGCGAGCAAAGGCGCTGCGGTCGCCAAGTATCGCAACCCGAAAACCGGCGAGACGTGGAGCGGGCGTGGCCGTTCGCCGGGCTGGCTTGCGGGCAAGAATCGCGATCGTTATCTGATCGACGCGTAGGGCGCATTGCGTGACCCATCACTCTCAGGTGACGATGCCCGCGGCTTTTTTCGCACCGCTGCGCAAGTCCCGAAAACGCTCACCTTTGCTTCAAATTCCCGATTCGACTGGTGAATAGAAACCGGCGGCTTGCACCTGGCGGCATTGCTTCGGTGAGCCTGGTTTCTCTGCGGCGCGCACCGGCCGCGGGGTGAGCCCGGCGCAAGCATCGGGTCTCACCGACGCGCCGCAAACCCGCGCCAGCCTTTGCTGGCGGGCATTCCCAGGCTGTGCGAAGAATCCGGCGAAGCTTCCGCTGCGTCCGTCGGCCTTTCACGGATAGGCGTCGGCGCGCGGCTCGCGCGGTATCGTCGGTGCAATAAGCACTTCGCGGATGCTCACCTTTCGCTGTCCTCCACGCCTCGTCGCTGCTAGTCCCGAAAACCCTCACCTTTGCGCGCGTCGTCACCGGCAACGCGATGCGTCGTAACGTTCGCCCGCGCTCGTCGGGACAAACCCGGAGTTGAGTTCGCCTCATACCCCGGATCAAAACTCATCGATACATGGTCGCGGACGCCGAACGCCACAATCGGTCATCCACTTAACTCGACGGAAAGACCATGAGCGTATCGGCGGACAAACAACTCTTTATCGGCGAAGGATTCGAAGGGCCGGGCGTGAACCTCGCGCATATCAACGTGCTGGTCGGCCCACGCAACGGTCCTGCGGGGCAAGCGTTCGCGACGGCGCTGGCGACGCCTTCGGCGGGTCACGCGCCGTTCGTCGTCATCGCGCGGCCGGGCGTGCCGACCAAGCCGTTGACGCTCTACGTGAACAAGGCGCAGATCGGCAGCGAGTTTCACGGCAACGCGACGTGGGGCGCGTCGCAGGCGGGCATCGCGAAGGCAGTGGCCGAGTCGCTCGAGAACGGCACGCTGCCGCCCGAAGCGGAGAACGACTGGGTGGTCGTATCGGCGAACTGGGTCAATCCGGCCACCGACGACCTCGACGCCGTCTTCGAAAACAACTACCGCGCGTGCAGGAACGCCATTGTCGCGGCGATGAAAGGGCTGCCGCATCGCGACGAAGTGTTCGCGGCCGCGCGCGACGTCTCGAATCCCTTCTACACGCCGAAACAACGCTGACCACACGCGGAGCGCGGCGCCGACCGCACGCGCCGCATCCGAACTACAAGGAGACAGGTTTCATGGAATACATTCGCCTCGGCCAATCCGGCCTGAAGGTTTCGCGCTTGTGCCTCGGCACGATGAACATGGGCACGCCGCACTGGAAGCCGTGGATTTTCGACGAAGCGCGCAGCGAGCCCATCGTTCGTCACGCGCTCGAGGCCGGCGTCAATTTCATCGACCTCGCCGATTTCTATTCGACGGGCGTCGGCGAAGAAGTCGTGGGCCGCATTCTGAAGCGCCTCGCGCGCCGCGAGGAAATCGTCGTGACGACGAAGGTCGGCTACGACATGGGCGTGTATCAGAACGCCGGCGGCCATTCGCGCAAGCACATCATGGACAGCATCGACGGCTCGCTCGCGCGCCTCGGCATGGACTACGTGGACATCTACATGCTGCATTTCTTCGACGTGAACACGCCGGTAGAGGAAACCATGAGTGCGCTGAACGATATCGTTCGCGCGGGCAAGGCGCGCTATATCGGCGTATCGACCATGTACACGTGGCAGTTCGCGAAGATCATGCAGGTCTGCGAGCGCAACGGCTGGCATAAGCCGATCAACATGCAGTTGCAGTTGAATCTGGCGTATCGCGAAGAAGAGCGCGAGATGATCCCGTATTGCCAGGATCAGGGAGTCGGCGTGTCGGTGTTCAGTCCGCTCGCGCGCGGCCTGTTGACGAGCGACGCCAACTCGACGCGCAATCAGACCGACTTCTTCACCGCGCAAATGTACGGCGATAACGTGTCGCGCGAAATCGCGGCGTCGGTCGCTCGCGTCGCCGCGCGGCGCGGCGTGTCCGCGGCGCAGATCGCGCAGGCATGGGTGCTCAACCACGAAGGCGTAGCGAGCATGCTGGTCGGCGCCGATACGCCGGCGCAGTTCGACAGCGCGCTCGCCGCGCTCGGCACGACGCTCTCCGACGATGAGTTCTTCGAACTCGAACGCAATTACACACCGTGCGATCTGATCAACGATTACACCGCCGGCAAGCGCATTGCGCGCGAGCCGCGGCTTGCGCAAGGCGCGTTCGTCGAAAACCTGGAGAAAGCGGCATGAGCGAACTTCTTCGAACCGGGCATTACATCGGAGGCGAGTGGTATGAAAGCGCGGAGACCTATGCGGTCCGCAATCCCGCGACAGGCGAAGTGATCGCGCAAGTCGCGAAGGGCGGCGCGGCGGAGACGGCGCAAGCCATTGCCGCCGCCGAGCGCGCGCTTTCCGCGTGGCGCTTGCTGACCGCGAAAGAGCGTGGCGCGCGCGTCAGGCGTTGGGGCGAGTTGATGCTCGAGCATCGCGATGCGCTGGCCGAGCTGTTGACGCGCGAACAAGGCAAGCCGCTTGCGGAAGCGCGCGGCGAAGTCGGCTATGCGGCGAGCTTTTTAGAATGGTTCGCGGAGGAAGCGAAGCGCGCCTATGGCGACGTGATTCCGAGCCCGAATCCGAACGCGAAGATCATCGTGACGCGCGAACCCGTGGGCGTCGTCGCGGCCATCACGCCGTGGAATTTCCCGCTCGCGATGATCACGCGCAAGGCCGGTCCCGCGCTCGCGGCCGGTTGCACGATGGTGCTCAAGCCATCGGAAGAAACGCCGTTGTCCGCGCTTGCACTGGCCGTGCTGGCCGCGAAAGCGGGCATTCCGCCGGGCGTGTTCAACATCGTTTCCGGCGATGCCGCCGCGATAGGCGGCGCGCTGACCGAATCGGACGTGGTGCGCAAGCTGTCGTTCACGGGCTCGACGCGCGTGGGCAAATTGCTCGCGAAGCAGTCGGCGGATACGTTGAAAAAGCTCTCGCTCGAGCTTGGCGGCAATGCGCCGTTCATCGTTTTCGACGATGCCGACATCGACGCCGCCGTGCAAGGCGCGATGGCTTCAAAGTTTCGCAACACCGGGCAAACCTGCGTGTGCGTCAATCGCTTCTATGTGCAGGACGGCGTCTACGACGCGTTCACGCAGGCACTCGCACAGGCCGCGCGCAAGATGCGCGTGGGCGACGCGTTGCAAGGCGACGTCGAACAGGGTCCGCTGATCAATCAGGCTGCGTTGAGCAAGGTCGAAGCGCACGTCGCCGACGCATTGCAGAAAGGCGCCAAGGTGTTGACCGGCGGCAAGCGGCACGCGCTGGGCGGCACCTTTTATGAGCCGACGGTTCTCGTCGATGCATCCAGTTCGATGCTGATCGCGCAAGAAGAAACCTTCGGGCCGGTCGCCGCGTGCTTTCGCTTCAAGACCGAAGACGAAGCCGTTACCGCTGCCAACGCAACGCCGTTCGGACTCTCCGCGTATCTGTACACGCGCGATCTGGCGCGCGCGTGGCGTGTCGGCGAGGCGCTCGAAAGCGGCATGGTCGGCATCAACGAAGGGATTCTGTCCACCGAAGTCGCGCCGTTTGGCGGCGTGAAGCAATCGGGCCTTGGCCGCGAAGGGTCGAAGTACGGACTCAATGAATACACCGAGCTTAAGTACATGATGATGGGCGGCTTGGGGCGCTGATCGTTGGACCGTTGGCGGATGTCGTTACGCGGCATCCGTCGCTCAGAACAATCACAGGAGACAAGATGAATAATCAGGATATCCAGGCAAGTGCGCTCGGCCTCGCGCCTGCGTTCCCCGCTGCGGCGTCGTCCGCGACGCGCGCCGTTTCCATCGACGACGTGCCGCTGAACGCCTTTCACGTCAAGATTGCGGGCCTCACGTTCGGCGCGCACTTCACCGAGGGATTCGCGCTCGGCACCATCGGCTACGCGCTCGCCGCGATGAATCGTCAGATGCCGATCGACGCCTTCTGGATGGGCATGATCGGCAGCTCCGCGCTGATGGGCATTTTTCTCGGCAGCCTCGTGTTCGGCTGGCTGTCGGACCGGCTCGGCCGGCAGAAAATTTTCCTGATGAGCTTTGTCATCATCACCGTGGCAGCTTTTGCGCAGTTCTACGTGCACTCGCCTTTCGAACTGTGCTTGCTGCGCGTGCTGATCGGCTTCGGCATGGGCGGCGACTTCGCCGTCGGACATGCGATTCTCGCGGAATTCTCGCCGCGCAAGCATCGCGGAACATTGCTTGGATCGTTTAGCGTGATATGGACCGTCGGCTATGTGGTCGCAAACGTGCTGGGCATGCATTACGCCGATGCGTCGCCCGATGCGTGGCGCTGGCTGCTCGCCTCGGCGGGAATTCCTGCGGTGATCGTGCTGGTCGCGCGCATGGGCACGCCGGAGTCGCCGCGCTGGCTGCTCGGCAAGGGCCGCGTTGCGGAGGCGAAGTCGGTCGTGCTGAAGCACTTCGGCGAAAAGGTGACGCTCGACGGCGTGCACGACGAACACGCGCAAACGGCCAGCGGGTTCATGCGTCTCTTCGAAAAAGACCTGATTCGCCGGACGATTTTCAACTGCGCGTTTTTCGTGTGTCTCGTCATTCCGTACTTCGCGATCTACACGTTCTTGCCGACCATCCTGAAGGCGATTCACCTGAACAACGATTCAGGCGCGGATCTGCTGCTGAACGGCTTTCTGGTGCTTGGCGCACTGATTGGGATCTGGCTGACCATCAAGCTGTCGCGGCGACTCTTCCTGATCGGCTCGTTTGCGGTGACGTGCGTTTCGCTGATCGCGTTGAGCGTGCTGCCGGAATCGGCGACGCTCGCGATGATCGTCGCGTTCGGCATTTTCACGCTGACCATGTCGGCGTTCTCGAATCTCGTCGGCGTGTTCCCGCCGGAGTGCTTTCCGACCGAAGTGCGCGCGTGCGGCGTCGGTCTCGCGATTGCGTGCAGCCGTCTCGGCTCGGCGGTGGGTACGTTTCTGTTGCCGCTCGGCATTGCCGGCTTCGGGTTTCACGTCACGATGATGGTGCTGGCGGCGGTGCTGCTCGTCGGCATCCTTGTGTCGATCGCGTGGGCGCCTGAAACGAAGCATTTGACGTTGAACCAGGCCAGCGGCGGGTAGGGGTATTTGCGGCGAGCCGGGAGCCGCGAGCCGCGAGCCGGGAACCGCGAACCGCGAACCGCGAACCTCGAACCTCGAACCTCGAACCTCGAACCTCGAACCTCGAACCTCGAACCTCGAACCTCGAACCGCGCGCGAACTGCCCGGCGCCCGCCGCCAAGTTCCGCTCGCCACGGCGACCACTACGGCACGAAGGCACGACCGCCCGCGGACCACTGCAACGATCTAACGCACTCTCCGCCTCCCCAATCCCCCTCCCCAGACAGCCGCCCCTCGCGGGCGGCTTTCCCACGTCCGGCGCCCCGGCGTGTATCATTCGTTCCCTGCGCTGTTCTGCGCTGGCGATTATCCGTATTGTCGAACGCTCGTTCCCGACCTGTTTTCCGACGCGGCCCGGTTGCCATAGTGATGCGGGTTCCCGACCCGACTCCCGCAGCTCGACGCCGCCGCGCCACGCGCGGCAGCCCGGAAGCCAGCCGCTTCCGAAGACCGCCGAACCCCTATCCGTGACCGCCAGACCCGATGTCAGTCTCCGAACTCAAACGCCGCCGCACCTTCGCGGTTATTTCCCACCCGGACGCGGGTAAGACCACGCTGACCGAAAAACTGCTGCTGTTCTCGGGCGCGATTCAGATCGCCGGCACCGTGAAGGGCCGCAAGAGCAATCGCTACGCGACATCCGACTGGATGGAGATCGAAAAGCAGCGCGGCATTTCCGTGGCCAGCTCGGTGATGCAGTTCGAGTACGGCGACGCGGTGATCAACCTGCTCGACACGCCGGGCCACGAAGACTTCTCCGAAGACACGTACCGCGTGCTGACCGCGGTCGATGCCGCGGTGATGGTGATCGACGGCGCGAACGGCGTCGAAGCGCAAACGCTCAAGCTGCTCGAAGTCTGCCGCAGCCGCAAGACGCCCATCGTCACGTTCATCAACAAGCTCGACCGTGAAGTGCGCGAGCCGCTCGACCTGCTCGACGAAATCGAACAGCATCTGGGCGTGGCCGCGGTGCCGTTCACGTGGCCGATCGGCATGGGCAAGGAATTCCAGGGCGTCTACGATATTCAGCGCGATCAGGTTCGCGTGTTCCGCGCCGGGCAAGACAAGGCGGGCGGCGACGTCGAAACGCTGCAGGCGCTGAGCAGCGAGGAAGGCGAACGCCGCTTCGGCCAAAGCTGGGTGAAGGCGAAGGAAGAGATCGATCTGATTACCGGCGCCACGCCCGATTTCGACCGCGAGCAGTTTCTTGCCGGTCAACAGTCGCCGGTGCTGTTCGGCTCCGCGATCAACAACTTCGGCGTGAAGGAAATTCTCGACGCGCTGGTCGACCTGGCGCCGCCGCCGTCGATGCGCATGACCGTGCAGCGTCCGGTGATGCCCGACGAGCCGAAGTTCACCGGCGTCGTGTTCAAGGTGCAGGCGAACATGGACCTGGCGCACCGCGACCGCGTGGCGTTCATCCGCGTGTGTTCGGGGCGTTTCGAGCGCGGCATGGCCGTGAAGGTGACGCGTTCCAACAAGACATTCCGCGCGAATAACGTGGTGACGTTCCTGTCGCAGCGGCGCGAGACGGTGAGCGAGGCGTATCCGGGCGACATCATCGGTATTCCGAATCACGGCACGCTGAGTCTCGGCGATACGTTGACCGAAGGCGAAGCGCTGCAATTCGTCGGGCTGCCGTTCTTCGCGCCGGAAATTTTTCAGACCGTCGAAGTGGTCGATCCGATGCGCGCCAAGCAGCTTGGCGAAGCGTTGAAGCAACTCGGCGAGGAAGGCGCGATTCAGGTGTTCCGTCCGGAAGTGGGCGGCTTGATGATCCTGGGCGCAGTCGGGCAACTGCAGTTCGAAGTGGTGTCGCATCGGCTGTCGACTGAGTACAAGGTCGATGTGCGCATGGCGCCCGCGCGCTACCGCATGTCGCGCTGGGTCACTTGCGACGATCCCGCCGAACTGCGTCGCTTCACCGATTCATACGCGGCGCGGATCGCGCTCGACGCATCCGACGCACCGACGTATCTCGCTTCGCATGTCTCGGAAATCGAAGTCGCGCAAAAGGCGTGGCCGAAGATCGTGTTCAACGAGTTGCGCGAGCATTCGGGCGCGCCGTTCAAGAAGGCGATGTAACGCAGGCGGGCCGCGAGCTCACAGCGGCTTACGTAACAAACTTACGCAACAACAAAAAGCCGCGTGGTGCAGTCATGCCCACGCGGCTTTTTCCATTCGATTGCGGGCTCATTGCCTGCATAGGCGCTGCCGCCGGACACGACTCCATCAGCCCATCTTCAACACTTCTTCCCGCAGCCAGGCCGCAAACGCCTGCACGTATTCAAGCGCGGCGTGCTGCGGCGCGACGTCGAGCCAATAGCCGAACGGGCCGGCCACTTCAACGTCCGAGAAGCGTGCAAGACTGCCGTCCGCGAGTTCCTCGACGATCATGTTCCTGTCGACGATAGCCAGTCCCGCGCCCTTGCGCGCCGCGCGAATCGCCTGTTCGAGCGTCGAGAATTCAATGCCGTTTTCCGCGTAACGCGCCGGCAGCCCCGCCGTGGCCAGCCAGTTCGGCCATAGGTCGAGCCTTGCGTCGTTGTGCAGCACATGCAGCGCGGGCATGTGTTCGAGCAGCCTGTCGAGCGGCTCGCCGAGCAGCCTCGGCGCACCCACGAGCACATGGCGCTCGGTCATCAGCAATTCGGAATGCGTATCGGCCAGTGCGTGCCGGCCAAAGCGGATATTGCAATGACAGTCCGTGGTGGGCTCGGTGCGGATCGACAATTCGACGTCGGGCATTTCGTCGGCCAGCGAACCGAGCCGCGGCGAGAACCACTGCGTCGCGAACGTGGGCGGCACAGCGACCACGAGACGGCGCCGGCCCTTGGCCGCGGTGATCTGACGGAAGCCGCGCTCGATGGTATCGAATGCGTCGGACAGGCAAGGCAGAAACTGCACGCCCACCGGCGTCAGGCGGATGCCCTTGTGATCGCGCTCGAACAGCTTCGCGCCGAGCGATTCCTCGAGCAGCTTGATCTGCCGGCTGACGGCGCCTTGCGTCACGCACAGTGCACTCGCCGCGCGGTTAAAGCTCATGTGGCGCGCGGTTTCCTCGAAAAAGCGCAGCGCGATGAGCGATGGCAAGCGTCGCATACATCACCTTCTGATTCTTTGACATCCGGGGCAGTGCGGCCGATGGGAAGGCGCGCGGATCGTCTGCGATTGTCGCACTGAAGCGCGGTATTTTGCCTGCGCACGCTAAAAAAATCCGGGCGCGCGGTCGCGTTAATCAAGCGTCGATTGACGGCGGCCAAGGCTTGCGTTCGAGAAGCGCCGCGCGATCGCTCCACTTCGCCTATCCTGACGAAGACGCGCGCGTCGATGCCCGAGCGGCGCGCCCTTTCATCTGCGGAGCGCCTGTGACCGTTCGCAATCTCGACGCGTTGTTCCGACCGAAGTCCGTCGCCGTGATCGGCGCTTCCGAGCGGCCGGGCAGCACCGGCGCGATGGTGTGGGCGCGGCTCCTGGAAGGCGGCTTCGACGGCCCGCTGTGGCCCGTCAATCCGAAGTACCACACGCTCAACGGCCACGCCGTGATCGCCGATGCCGGCGACTTGCCTCAAGCGCCGACCGTCGCGCTGATCTGCACGCCGCCCGCGACCTGGCCTTCGATCATTCACAAGCTCGGCGGTTTGGGCACGCGCGCGGCGATTATCGTCGGCGAAGCACGCTGCGACGATGACCGGCTCGCGTTGCGGCATGCGCTTTCGGCGGCGCGGCCGCATCTGTTGCGGATCGTCGGGCCGGGTAGTCTCGGCGTCGTGTCGCCGGCGCTGCGCGCGCATTTCGGCGCGCCGTCGTGCACGGTGAAGGCGGGCGGCGTCGCGTGGGTGTCGCAATCGAATGCGCTGACCAATGCCGTGGTCGGCTGGGCGCACGCGCGCGGCCTCGGTTTTTCGCACGCGGTCGCGCTGGGCGGCGAGGCTGATGTCGACGCGGGCGACGTCCTCGACTATCTGGCGAGCGATCCCGGCACGCGCGCGATTCTGCTCGAACTCGACAGCGTGCGGGCGGCGCGCAAGTTCATGTCGGCGGCTCGCGCGGCGGCGCGCAACAAGCCGGTGCTCGCGCTGCGCTCGGGCCGCGCCGATCCGGCGGACGCGCTTTACACCGCTGCGTTCCGCCGCGCGGGCATGGTCCGCGTGGACGCGCTCGACGATCTGCTCGACGAAATCGAGACGCTCGGCGTGGGCCGCGTCGCGGCGGGCGCGACGGCGACGCTGATTACGAGCGACCGCGGCCTCGCAACATTGGCCTGCGACGCCTTCGCCGCCGCCGGCGATACGCTCGCGCCGTGGCCGGAGGAAGCATCGCAGGCATTGCAGCAAGCGTTGCCGAACGTGGTGGGCGGCAATCCGCTGCAACTCGGCGACGACGCGCGTCCCGAGCATTTCGGCACGGCGCTAAAGCTGCTGGCGCAACATCGCGGCACCGGCACGGCTTTCGTCGTGCATGCATCGACGCATAGCGCGCCGGTCGACGAGGTGGCGCAGGCGTTGATCGCGAATCAGCGGTTCGCCTATCGCGGTCTGCTCGCGTGTTTCTTTGGCGGCGTGGACGCGGCTACGCGCGATGCGTTGCACGCGCAAGGCATTCCGGTTCACACGACGCCGCAGCGGCTCGCCCGCGCGTTCGCACGTCTCGTCGATTATCGGATGGGGCGCGAATTGCTGATGCAGACGCCGGAGGGTTTGCCTGCCGAAGTCCCCGACGCAATCGACGCCGCGCAAGCGCAGGTTTGCGCGGCGCTCGCGGCAGGTGAGCACCAACTAACCGGCGAAGCCGCGGCGGGCCTATTGGAGCGGTTCGGGCTTCGGGTCGAAAACGAAGCGGGCGGCGCGCATGAGGCCAAGCCGATAGTCGGCATTGCGGTCGCGCTTCACGACGACGATAACTTTGGCCCGGTGTTCCGCTTCACGGCGCCATCCGCGGATGGTGTCTCCGAGCCGTTGCGCGTGTACGGCCTGCCGCCGTTGAACCCGGTTCTCGCGCGCGACATCGTCACGCGGTCGCCTTATGCGCGGCTCGTCGCGCCCGAGCCGGCGCTCGCTGCGCTCACGGCGCTGTCGCACGCGGTGTGCGATGTGAAGGAGATCGTCGGATTGTCGTTGACGCTCAATGTGTACGACGACCACGTCGCGGTGCTTGAGCCGATCGTCAGCATTGCGGCGAAACGCAGCCGGCTTGCGATCGTGCCGTATCCGCGCCGTTTCGAAGAGACGCTCGACTGGGAAGGTCTGCGTGTGACCGTGCGGCCGATTCGCCCGGAAGACGAGGCCGCGCATCACGATTTCGTCGAAGCGATGACGCCTGAGGATTTGCGCTTGCGGTTCTTCGGCGCGGTCGGCAGCTTCGATCATTCGCAGCTCGCGCGCATGACACAGATCGACTACGACCGCGAAATGGCGCTGATCGCGACCGTGCGGGACGAAGCCGGCGTTTCGCGCACGCTCGGCGTGGTGCGCGCTGTTGCCGATCCCGATAACGAAACGGCCGAGTTTGCGGTGGCGATCCGCTCGGATCAGAAAGGGCGACGGCTCGGGCGGTTGCTGACGGACCGGATCATCCGGTATGCGCGGGCACGCGGCACGCATTGGCTGGTGGGCGAGGCGCTGCGCGAGAACACCGCGATGATCGCGCTCGCGAGGGCGAGCGGCTTCACGATGACGCCGACGGAAGATCCGGGCGTGGTGGGGTTTCGGATGGCGCTGGATGAGGGGGTGGATAAGCAGGGTTAGCGATGTCAGCGGCATGTGCGCCATTGAAGGATCGTTATCCGTTCGCCGACTTTCTACTGACGCCGCAGTGATGCTTGACGCACATTGACCCAGCCAAACACACAACCACACGCTGACAAAACAACGGGGTGCTCGGAAGTTTCCGCAAGCATCCCAACAGAAGCGTGAATAGAATATTACGACTTAATTACGCTTCCTTTCGAGTGTCGTCGCGCGTGCTCTATACGCTTGCTCGCATGACGATTTTATTTAGCTGTCTTAACAGGTTGACAGATGACTAAGAAAATTACCCGCGAGACAAGCGGGCGCGTCACAGAGCCGAATTATCGCTTCGCCGTTCTTCCCGCCATGCTGGCTGCGGCCTTGGGCTGCAGCAGCACAGCATGGGCTGTCGAAGGCGGAATGGTGGCCGCAGGCGCGGGCACGATCAAAACGCAGGCGAACAAAACGACGATTTCGCAGTCAAGCGACAAGATGATCGTCAACTGGAAGAACTTTAATATCGGTCAGGACCAGTCGGTGGTCGTCAATCAGCCGGGCACGAGTTCAGCGCTGCTGAACCGTGTGACCACGGCAAATCCTACACAGATTGACGGTGTGCTGAAGGCGAACGGCAGGGTGTTCGTGGTGAATCCGGCGGGCGTCGTGTTCGGCAACGGCGCCAAGGTCAATGTCGGAAGCCTGGTGGCGTCCACGCTGGATGTGAACGACCAGCAATTCATGGAAGGCGGCAAGCTCGTCCAGAATAAGCGCTACCTTAATTTTTCTGCCGGCGGCGGAGAAGGCAAGGTAACGAACAACGGTCAACTGACCGCGCAGGAATCCCTGGCGTTGCTCGGGCCTCAGGTTGTTAACAACGGGTCGATTCGCGCTAAAGACGTCGCGCTCGGCGCTGCCAATGGCGTGGCGATGGCCATCAACGACTCGGGCTTTTCAGTCCAGGTGGGTCGGCAGGCGGAGCAGGCATTGGCCGCCAATTACGGTGTGATCGTCGCCAAGGGCGGCAACGCCACGCTGTCCGCTGCGGCCACTGGCGCGGTGCTCGGCACTGTGATTCAGAACAACGGCCAGATCGAGGCAACCAGTGCGTCGGCGGGTCAAGGCGGCACTGTCCAGCTTGCCTCGCGCGACGGTGGCAAGATCAGCGCGAACGGTCAAATGACGGCTGACAGCGGTATCTCGATCACGTCCTCGGCCGTCAGGGGAAATGTGGCGCCAGCTTTCTATCAGATGTTCGATTCGTCCGCCGCTCCCCGGGCAGTATCTCCCGCACCATCAAGCCGTGAAGTGACCGTCGGCGCCGGGGCAACCTTGAAGACCGGCGGCTCCGTACAGGTTCACTCTGACGGCGGTCGCGTGGATATGAACGGTCTGATCAACGCTGGTGGCGATGTCAACATCGGGTCCGCAGCCTACTACGGCGACAACATGACTGTGCCTGACGCCAGCGGCGTCGTTACGACGAATGGCCGCATCAACGCGAGGTCCGTGTATCTGGACGGGGCTGATGTCAACGTGAATGCGCCGATTCGCGCTCTCGACAGTGTGTACGCTCAAACCTACACGGGCGATATGCATCAACGCGCCAGTATGATGGCGACCACGGGCTCGGTTAACATGATTTCCGGCGCGAATCTCGTCCAGGCCGACGGCGTCAACACGTCTGCTGGAACCGGCGTTACCCTGAAGTCCGAATCGCGCTTACCGGTCTGGCCGCGGCGCCCGAACGGTTCATTGCGCGTGGCGAATGTCCAGGCCAAGACCATTAACATCGACGGCGGCGACGTTACGCTCACTGGGAACGTGAAGGCGGACGGCAATATTTCGGTCAATTCCAGAATGTACAACCCGCCGTGCCCCGCAGACATGGCGTGCATAGCGGTAATGGCCGGCGGCCAGCTCTCGCAAACGGGTAACGTGGTTAGCGGCAATGGCGACGTTGCGCTGCACGCGGACGCTTCCCTGTCACAGAGTCGGTTCTCGCGTACCAAGGCAGGCAACAACGTTACGCTGAGTGGCCGCAATGTTGAAACGGGTACCGTGCAGGCCGGAAACCGGATCACCGTCGACGCGAATTTTGCCCACCTTGGTGGAAAGCTGACGGCGCAAGAAATCAACCTGCCGGCCAACACAACGAACAAGGACGGCAATATCCGCATCTTGCCGAAGTCCGCGAACCTCTAGGCACTACGGCTGGCGCGACGAGGTGACGCTCGTTGCGCCAGCGGCTTTTATTCATGAAGCGAAATAGCGCGCAAGCATGAGACGCAGAGGTGTGTACCACCTCTGTTCGTCTTTTTCCGTGCTGCCGCGTCGCTTCACCATTTTCCCGTTTCCCCTCCTGACGTCGCGGCCGCTCGTATGAGCTGTCGCCGACGCGCTTGCCTATCCTTCATGCCGAAAGCCGCTGTTCGATTCAGATATTTGCGCCAGAGTCTTGGCGGCGCATGGTTACCGCTATTTGGTTTGACTGCCTGGCATGCTACCGCTCATGCATACGAGCCAACGAACGCCGGCTCTTTGCTTCGGCAGAATCCTGAACTTAAGCAAGGGGTCGGAGTTGAGCCCGGAATGGTTCCAGCAATGCCTGGCGAGCCGTCGAATTCGCACGAAGCAAAACCCGACAGCGGCGAGTTCACTTTCCCCGTGTACGGTTTCGACTTTGGCGGTGCGCTGTCTGACGAGGAGCAACAGCGCGTCGATGAATTCCTCGCGCCGTGGCGCGGGCGTAACGTCACGCTGTCACAGCTGCGGTTGCTGCGCGATGCGCTTACCACCGTGCTATACCACGGCGGCGATTCTCTCGTACGCGTCATCCTCCCTCCGCAGACAATGACCGACGGTATCGTGCACTTCGAGATCGCGCGCGGACACGTTGAATCCGTCAATGTTGAAAACCACTCCGATGTCGCCACCGACCGCCTGCGCGAAATCATTGAGTCGACCCATGACGGAGCACCTTCCTTGCGCGACATTGAGCGCAACACGCGTCTTGTTGAAGGTATCCCCGGCATTGACTCGACTGCGTCGACGTTGTCGGCGGGAACGGAGCCGGGTGGCACGATCGTCACGGTGGACGTGGTGCCGGGAAAACGCTTCTACGGCGCGGCAGTCATGGACAACGCCGGCTCGAGACAAGCGGGCTGGCGCCGCGTTGGGCTGACCGGCGGCATCAACAATCCGTTAGGACTAGGCGATCAGTTGCAGGCGACGGTCTATGCCACGCCGCGCTTCATGCAGACGCGCGGCGGACAAGACGGGCGAACTCGCCTCGGCCGCATTTCCTACGACATGCTGACGGGTCTCGGAGCGAGCCGCGCCGGCGTCGCATACTCGCATGTGGATTACCGGCTCGGTGGAATCTTCGCAGGTCTGGGAACGGGAGCGGCGAACGTCGTCAGCATTTATGGCAGCGGTCCGTTGATCCGTTCAGACGCGGCCAGTCTCGATGTAGGCGCCGGTTTAGACTTCAAACGTTCGAGCGATGAGCGGTTCGGCGACATACTCCGCACGGATCAGCGCAGTGTCGTTGCGTCGGTGCGCGCGGAAGGTGTCGCGGCGGGCGAAATCGGCGAGCGCCGAAACGTTATCCAATACAGCGCAGTGCTTAGCCGAGGTACGTCAAAGCTGAGAGAGGCGGACTACTCAGGTAGCGCGCCGGCGCTGAACGGCCGGCGATTCGACTTCTACAAAGCCGAGCCATCTTTCGCTTACGTCCAGGCCATTACACCGACCATCCGCGCGACGATACAAGTGCGCGGCCAATACGCCAGCCGCAGTCTCGACAGTCAGGAAAGAATGGGGCTTGGCGGTCCGCTTGCCGTGCGCGCTTATGACCAGAATGCGGCCTCGGTCGACGACGGGCTGATCTTGTCGATTGCCGCCAGCAAGTCCCTAAGTATGCTGCCAGGCGCATCTGTGCAGGTGTTTTATGACGACGCCCGAGGTCGAACGCGCGCCGACGGCCCAATGCCCGCCGCTTATGCGCGGCTGCAGGGTTACGGCATTGGCGCCAGCTACGGCGGCAAGCGCGTCGCCGCGCAGCTAAGTTATGCGATGCGTGCGGGCCGGCCGCTCGCTCAGACTGCGCGGCAGCAGACCTGGGTCACTGTGTCCGCGACCTTCTAGGAAAGGCGGCAATAACGACGCCCGCAGCGTCTCGTTGCTTCTAAATCAGGGCCGTTGGCGCAGGTGTCACGCCCCCAACTTCCCCGCCGCCTCATCAACCTGCGCCCGCGTCACCGCCAACTCTTCGAGCCACGCATCCGCGTACACCGCACCGGTTTCCCGCTCCAGACGCGCGATCGTCGCCGCGCAACGATTGGCATCTTTCGGCGTCGCGATAAACGACTTCACCGACTGCCCCGCCTTGAACGCATCGAACAGCGGTACGCGAATGTCGTCCGGCAGCGCGCGCGTCGTCCATTGGTACGGCTTGCCGTTGAACGTGAACGACGGCGGCAGCACGCGCTCCTTCTTGGCCGCCGGAATCAGGCCATAGGTGCGCGCCGCTTCGCCAATCTGTTCCGGCGAAAACAGCTCGTCCGGGCTGATGTCGAATTGCTGGATGAAAGTCTCGATGCTTTGCATTGCCGCCGCGCGATCGTCGCGGCGCTTCTGCGCATGAGCGACGATGTCGCGCAGTTCGTCGGCTTCTTCCGGTGTAATCGTGAAGCTCGATTGCTTCTGCTGGAGTTCGGAAAAACGCTGGAATTCGGAATCGGTCAGAAGTTTCGCCATTGCTTATCGATGGATGCGCACGAATGACTTCACGCGGCGTCGTTTTTTGAGAGGGCCGCCATTCTAAACCATATGCGCAAGCGGCCCGCTTCTAATCAAACTTGCCGCGGCGAATTCCATCGACCACACGCCGCAGACACCGCAACTGCACTTCCACCACACCTCAAACCGTCTGCTCGCGAAACATCGAAAGCGCCTGCACCGTTTCGCGCAGCAGCGTCGTTGCGGCCGCGAGCGTGGGCGCGACATATTCGTCGATACGCTTCAGATACGGGCAGGTGAGCGCCGCAATCGCCTGGCCGGACGGACCGAGAACCGGGAACGTGACGTCGGTCACGCCGAACGTCTGCTGGCTGTCCTTCTGCGAGAAACCGGCCGCTCGAATCCGCTCGCACGCGGCTTCGAGCGCCTCGCGGTCTATCGTCACTTCGCCCTTGACCTTGGTGTGCTCGGCAAGCATCTGCGCGCGCTGTTCGACGGTCTGGAAAGCGAGCATCACGCGGCCCGAGCCGGTGTCGATCAAGCCGACGCGCGAACCGAGCCGCACCGACATGCCCCACGTGCCCGGTCCATCCACTTGCGCGATGACGAGCAGATTGCCGCGGTCGTACACGGCCAGATGACACGATTGTTCGGCGGCATCGGCGAAACGTTGCATCAGCGGCAACGCCTCGGAGATGAGCCGGTTCATCGGCGGATGACGATGCGCCAGCGCATACAGCTTCAGGCTAAGCGAATAGCGGTCGCCGCCCGTGGAGCGCACCACGTACTGCCGCGCGACAAGGCGCTCGAGCATCCGATACATCTCGCTCGCGTTGCGCCCGAGCAGCTTCGTGATCTCGGCGCGCGTGAGCCCTTCCTTCTGCTCGGCCAGCAACTCGAGGATGTCGAGGCCCTTGTCGAGCGCGGGCGCGCGATAACGGTCGGCATCGTCCTTGTCTTCTGCGTCCATCGTGAGCGAGTTCCGTGAGCTGTTCTCAGTAAGTGGCGCTTGAGTGTAAGTGCCGCAGCGCGCTCCGTGCGCGCCGATGCGTCCAGGGAAAACACGGACGGTTGGTGCAGTGCACTTCGCTTGACTTCGAAAAGTCCGTATATGAATAATACGTTCATTGGTGAATGAGCGCACGCCAAGATTCGCACAGAGTCGCCAATGCACATAAGAAAGCGCAGGACGAAGTGCCGGCATCCACGACCGGTTCACGCAGTTCAACAACGCATATCAGGAGACACAGTCATGTCGTTCGCGAAAGAGCCGAAGCCGGCTCGCCAATCGTTTTCCCGTTCGTTCCGTCAGTCGCTCTTCACGGTGGCCGCGTCCGCGTGCATCGCCGGTTTGAGTCTGGGCGGCGCTGCGCAGGCCGCCGAGGCAGGCAAGGTCGGCCTCGGCCTGCCGCTGCTGACGTCGCCGTTCTGGCAGTCGTATAACAACTATCTGCCGAAGTACGCGAAGGAGATGGGCATCGACATCCTCGCGCCGGTGAATTCGAACGGCGATCCGGTACAGCAGATCACCGACATGAACAACCTGTTGAACCTGGGTGCGAAGGGCATCGTGGTCGGCCCGCTCGACTCCGCCGCGATCAGCCGCGCGCTCGACGCCGCGACGGCGCGCAACGTGCCGGTCGTCGCCGTCGATGTCGCACCGACGCAAGGCAAGATCGCGATGGTCGTGCGCGCCGACAATCACGCGTACGGCGAGAAGGCGTGCAAGTACATCGGCGAACACGTGAAGTCGGGCAAGGTCGTGCAGATCATGGGCGACCTCGGTTCGGTGAACGGACGCGACCGCTCCGAGGCGTTCCGCTCATGCCTGAAGGGCTTTCCCGGTTTGAAGCTGCTGGAAATTCCGGCGAGCTGGAAGGGCGACGTGGCGGCTACCGGGCTCGACAGCCTGCTTACCGCGAATCCCGACGTGAAGGCGATCTACATGCAGGCGGGCGGCGTCTATCTGTCGCCGACGCTGCAAACGCTGCGTCGCAAGCAGATGCTGTTTCCGGCCGGCGACGCAAAGCACGTCGTGATCGTCAGCAACGACGGCATTCCGCAGGAATTCGACGCGATCCGCCGCGGCGACATCGACGCCACCGTGTCGCAGCCCGCCGATTCGTACGCGAAGTACGGCCTCTACTACATCAAGGCGGCGTTGGCCGGGCAGACCTTCAAGCCGGGCCCGACCGATCACGGCAGCACGATCATCCAGCTCGCGCCGGGCATCCTCGAAGACCAGTTGCCCGCGCCGCTCGTCACGAAGTCGAATGTCGACGACAAGGCGCTGTGGGGCAACACCGTCAAATGAGCGGCGACATGAGCGGCGACATGAGCGGCGACATCAGCGGCGACATCAGCGGCGACATCAGCGAGCGCGCTTCATCCATGCGAATTGCTTCGGTGGTCGAAGCATTGTCGGTCACCAAACGCTACGGCTCGACGGCGGCGCTGAACGACGTGAGCATTCGCGTGATGCCCGGCGAGTCGCATGCGCTCGTCGGGCGCAACGGCGCGGGCAAGTCGACGCTCGTGTCGATCCTGACCGGCTTGCGCAAACCCGATACCGGCGACGTGCGCTTTAACGGCGAGCCCGCGCCGCCGCTCGCGGACCGCGATGCATGGCGCGAGCGCGTGGCCTGCGTCTATCAGCATTCGACGATCATTCGCGACCTGTCCGTCGCGGAAAATCTGTTCATCAACCGGCAGCCGTCGCGAGGCGGCGTGATCGACTGGCGAACCATGCGCCGCGACGCGCGCGCCTTGCTCGACCACTGGAAGATCGACGTGCGTGAAGACGCGCGCGCCGGCGACCTGAGCGTCGAGGCGCGGCAACTCGTCGAGATCGCGCGGGCGTTGTCGTACGGCGCGCGCTTCATCATCCTCGACGAACCCACTGCGCAGCTCGACGGCGACGAAATCAAGCGGCTCTTCCGGCGTATCGAGGAATTGCAGCGCGAAGGCGTGACCTTTCTGTTCATCTCGCACCATCTGCAGGAGGTGTACGAGATTTGCCAGGCGGTCACGGTGTTGCGCGACGCGCGGCATATCGTCAGCGCGCCGGTTTCCGCGTTGCCGCGCGAACAGTTGATCGAAGCGATGACCGGCGAACGTGGCGGCCTTCTGGTCGCGGACGCGGCGGCGCGCGAACCGTTGCGCGCCGACACCGCAATTGCGCTGCAAGTCGACCGGCTCAGCGGCGCGGATTACGAAGACGTGTCGTTCGCCGTCAAGCGCGGCGAAGTCGTCGGCTTGACCGGCGCGACGAGCAGCGGCCGCACAAGCGTAGCCGAAGCGATTGCCGGCTTGCGCGCGGCGAAGCGCGGCACGATCAGCGTGGACGGCGTGAGCCTGCCGCCCGGCGATGTGCCCGCGGCGCTCGCGCACGGCATCGGCTGCGTGCCTAAAGACCGCCATCACGAGGGGCTCGTGTTGACGCAATCGATCGCGGAAAACGCGTCGATGACGATCGCGCGGCTCTTCGGCAAGTTCGGCATCGCGACGCCCGCAAAGAAAAACGCGTTCGGCCAGAAGATGATCGACGCGCTCGGCATCGTCGCTCAGGGACCGGAGCACGTCGTATCCGGCCTCTCGGGCGGCAATCAGCAGAAGGTCGTGATGGCGCGCGCACTCGCCACCAATCCCAACGTGCTGGTGCTGATCGACCCCACGGCGGGCGTCGATGTGAAATCGAAAGAAGCGCTGCTCTCCGTCGTGGATCGCGTGCGCGAAGAAGGCAAGGCCGTGCTGGTCGTGTCCGGCGAACTCGACGATCTGCGCACCTGTGACCGTGTTCTCGTCATGTTCCGTGGCCGTATCGCCGCGGAATTTCCCGCGGGCTGGCAGGACCAGGATCTGATTGCATCCGTTGAAGGAGTAAGTCTCCATGAAGAATAGTGTGCCCAGTCCCGCGTTCGGCGCGGCGCAGGCCCAAGCCCACGCGCAAGCGTCCGCATCCGCATCTGCATCGGCTTTGCGCGGCAAACGCGGACGCTCGCAACTTGCCCGCTTGCGTGAACTCGCGCTGTTGCCGGCGCTCGTGCTGCTGATCGTGATCGGCGCGTTCGTGAGCCCGAGCTTTCTCACGCGTGCGAATCTGATCAGCGTGCTCGGCGCATCGGCGGCGCTCGCGCTCGTCGTGCTCGCCGAATCGCTGATCGTGTTGACGGGCAAGTTCGATTTGTCGCTGGAATCGACGGTCGGCATTGCGCCGGCCGTGGGCGCGATGCTCGTGATGCCGGCCGCCTCGGCCGGATTCGGCACGCAATGGCCCGCCGCGGCCGGCTTGCTGGCGATTCTCGCGGTCGGCGCAGTAGTCGGCGCGATCAACGGTTTTCTGGTGGTGCGTTTGCGGCTGAACGCGTTCATCGTCACGCTGGCCATGCTGATCGTGCTGCGCGGCATGCTCGTCGGCGCGACGAAGGGCGGCACGCTGTTCGACATGCCGCCGTCGTTCTTCTCGCTCGCCACCACCATCGTATTGGGCTTGCCGTTGTCGGTGTGGCTCGCAGCGGTGGCCTTCGCGATCGCCGCCTTCATGCTGCGCTATCACCGGCTCGGCCGCGCGCTCTATGCGATCGGCGGCAATCCGGAAGCGGCGCGCGCGGCGGGCATTCGCGTCGAGCGCATCACGTGGGGCGTGTTCATTCTCGGCAGCATGCTCGCTTCGCTTGGCGGCCTGATCGTGACCGGCTATGTCGGCGCGATCAATGCGAACCAGGGCAACGGCATGATCTTCACGGTGTTCGCGGCGGCGGTGATCGGCGGCATTTCGCTCGACGGCGGCAAGGGCACGATGATCGGCGCGCTCTCCGGCGTGCTGCTGCTCGGCGTCGTGCAAAACCTGCTGACGCTTGCGCAAGTGCCGTCGTTCTGGATTCAGGCGATCTACGGCGCGATCATCCTCGGCTCGCTGATGGTGGCGCGCCTCGCGAGCGGCGAAGGCCAGAACTAACACAACGCTCATTCAACGGCCTGACGGAGAACTCATTTGACGAGCCGCCAACATGAAACCGATCCGCGACTGATCCTGCTCAGTCCGGACGACAACTGCCTGATCGCGGCGGCGCGTCTCGACGCCGGCACGCAGGTGCAGATCGAAGGCGAGAGCGTCACGCTGTCGCGGACCATCGAACTCGGGCACAAGGTGGCGCGCCGCGATCTGGCGAAAGACGACAAGGTGCTGCGCTACGGCGCCGTGATCGGCCACGTCACCGAAGCGGTGCCGCGCGGCGAGCATCTGCATACGCACAACCTCGAAAGCGATTACCTGCCGACGTACACGCACGACGCGGGTCATCAATTCGTCCACCACTGATTTGCGCATCACGAGGCGGCCTTGCGCCGCGCTGGAACGAACATGACTGAGACATCCGTAGCAAGCGCCTCTGCGCAACAGCCGACGCTGCAAGGCTACCTGCGCAGCGACGGCCGCAAGGGCATCCGCAACGTGGTTGCCGTCGCGTATCTGGTCGAGTGCGCGCATCACGTGGCGCGCGAGATCGTCACGCAGTTTCGCGAGCCGCTCGACGCATTCGGCGACGCGCATGCCGCGCATGAAGCGCCGGTTCATCTGATCGGCTTTCCCGGCTGCTATCCAAACGGCTACGCGGAGAAAATGCTCGAGCGGCTGACCACGCATCCGAACGTCGGCGCGGTGCTGTTCGTGTCGCTGGGATGCGAGAGCATGAACAAGCACTACCTCGTCGATGTCGTGCGCGCGAGCGGCCGTCCCGTCGAAGTGCTGACCATTCAGGAGAAAGGCGGCACGCGCAGCACGATTCAGTATGGCGTCGACTGGGTTCGCGGCGCGCGCGAGCAGCTCGCCGCGCAGCAGAAGGTGCCGATGGCGCTGAGCGAACTCGTGGTCGGCACGATTTGCGGCGGCTCCGACGGCACCAGCGGCATCACCGCGAATCCGGCCGTGGGCCGTGCGTTCGATCATTTGATCGATGCGGGCGCGACCTGCATCTTCGAGGAAACCGGCGAACTCGTGGGCTGCGAGTTTCATATGAAGACGCGCGCGGCGCGGCCCGAACTCGGCGATGCGATCGTCGAGTGTGTGGCCAAGGCGGCGCGCTATTACTCGATTCTCGGCCACGGCAGTTTCGCGGTCGGCAACGCGGACGGCGGCCTCACCACGCAGGAAGAAAAGTCGCTCGGCGCGTATGCGAAAAGCGGGGCGTCGCCAATCGCGGGCATCGTCAAGCCGGGCGATATTCCGCCGACCGGCGGCCTGTATCTGCTCGACGTGGTGCCGGACGGCGAGCCGCGTTTCGGCTTCCCGAACATCAGCGACAATGCGGAAATCGGCGAACTGATTGCTTGTGGCGCGCATGTGATTCTGTTCACGACCGGACGCGGTTCGGTGGTGGGCTCGGCGATCTCGCCGGTCATCAAGGTGTGCGCGAATCCGGCCACGTATCGCAATCTGTCCGGCGACATGGACGTCGACGCAGGCCGCATTCTGGAAGGGCGCGGCACGCTCGACGAAGTCGGCCGCGAGGTGTTCGAGCAGACCGTGGCGGTGTCGCAAGGCGCGGCGTCGAAATCGGAAATGCTGGGCCATCAGGAATTCATTCTGACGTACAAGACGTTCGAGCCGGTCGGGCCCGCGTGCCTGCCGTCGAGCGTGGCGGCGCCGCGTCGTGTTGTTGCGGTCGAGCCGCAGTAACGCAACGCAATAAGGCAACGAAGAACCGCAGTGAAGAACCGCACTGAGCGTCGGCTCGCGGTGTGATAAAAAGCTCATTCGACAGAGTGTGATTAGGATGGAGACGCGTACATGACCGCAACGATCGGTTCGAAGGTTCGGCAGCGCCGCCGCGTCGGGCGTAGCGCGCTGGAATTAACCGGCTTGAGCCTCGGCAGTGCGCCGCTTGGCGGCCTCTATCGCGACCTGTCGGATGAAGAAGCGCACGCGACCATCGCGGCCGCGTGGGACGCCGGCGTTCGCTATTTCGACACCGCGCCGCATTACGGGCACACCAAGGCGGAGCATCGTCTGGGCGACGCATTGCGCCGCTATCCGCGTGGCGAGTATGCGCTGTCGACGAAGGTAGGCCGCCGCTTCGTGCCGCGCACGACGCCTTATGACGGCAAGGAAGGCTGGCAGAACCCGCTGCCCTTCGAGGCGATTTACGACTACACGCATGACGGCATTCTGCGTTCGTTCGTAGACAGCCAGCAGCGGCTCGGCATCGTCGACATCGACATTTTGCTGGTGCACGACATTGGCCGCGTCACGCACGGCGACAACAATCCGCATTACTGGCGGCAACTGACCGAAGGCGGCGGCTTTCGCGCGCTCGACGAACTGCGCTCGGCCGGCGCGGTGAAGGCCGTGGGACTCGGCGTGAACGAAAGCGCCGTGATTCTCGACGCGATGGCCGAGTTCGATATCGATTGCGCATTGCTTGCGGGCCGTTATACGCTCCTCGAACAGACGACGCTCGACGACCTCCTGCCGGCGTGTGAACAGCGCGGCGTCAGCATCCTGTTGGGCGGCGCTTTCAACTCGGGCATTCTGGCGCGCGGCGTCGAAGGCGATCTGAAATTCAACTACGGCGAGGCGCCGCGCGAAGTGATCGAGCGTGTTGCGCGGCTTGAAGCGGTGTGCCGCGCGCACGGCGTGCCGCTCGCCGCCGCGGCCTTGCAGTTTCCGTATGCGCATCCGGCGGTCGCCACCGTGCTGACCGGCGCGCGCAGTGCCGAAGAACTGCGCGAGAACGCGGCGTCGTTCGAGTTGCCCATCCCTGCGGCCTTGTGGTCCGCCTTGCGCGACGAGGGCCTGCTCGACGCCCGCGCGCCCGCGCCAGAGGACTGAACAGAACATGCGTATCGATGCCCACCAGCACTATTGGGACCCCGCCCGCGGCGATTACGAATGGCTCACGCCGGAACTCGAGATTCTGTACAGGCCGTTCGGCCCGGCGGATCTCGCGCCGTTGCGGGAGCAAACCGGCATCGAGAAAACGGTGGTCGTGCAGGCGGCGCCGACCATCGACGAAACGCGTTATTTGCTGGACATCGCGCGCAACGAGCCGTCGATTGCCGGCGTGGTCGGCTGGGTGCCGCTGCTGCTGCCCACCGCGCCGGCTTTGATCGACGCGCTCGCGGACGAGCCCAAGTTCAAGGGCGTGCGCCCGATGCTGCAAGATCTGCCCGACGACACCTGGATCGCGAATCCCGATCTCGCGCCGGCCATCGACGCGCTGATCGCACACGACCTCGCTTTCGACGCGCTGATTTACGCGCGGCACGTCGAACACGTTGAAACCTTCGCGCGACGCTTTCCGGCGCTGCGCATCGTGGTCGACCACGGCGCGAAGCCGCCGATCCGCTACGGTCAGGCGGGCTGGCAGACCTGGGCGGATGCAATTACGCGGCTCGCCGCGTTGCCAGGCGTGCACTGCAAGCTGTCCGGACTCGCGACCGAGGCGTCGCCAGGCTGGACCGAAGACACGCTGCGGCCGTACGTCGAGCATCTGCTGACCACGTTCGGTCCCGCGCGGCTGATGTGGGGCAGCGACTGGCCGGTGCTCGAACTCAACGGCGATTATCTGCTGTGGCATTCGGTGGCGAACACGCTGCTTTCGTCGCTCGCCGACAGCGAGCGCGAAGCGATTTTCGGCGGCAACGCCGCAGCGTTTTATCGACTGTGATGTGACCCAAGCAAACAGACCAACACAGGTTAAGCCCATTCAACTGGAGTCGTAGATGACGCAAAGACTGGCCGGCAAGACAGCATTGATTACCGCAGCGGGACAAGGCATCGGGCTCGCGACCGCGGAAATGTTCGCACGCGAAGGCGCGCGTGTGATCGCCACGGACATTCGCATCGACGGCCTCGCCGGCAAACCGGTCGAGGCGCGCAAGCTCGACGTGCTCGACGGCGAGGCGATCAAGGCATTGGCCGCCGAAATCGGTCCGATCGACGTGCTGTTCAACTGCGCGGGCTTCGTGCATGCGGGCTCGATCCTCGAATGCAGCGAGGAAGATTGGGACTTCGCGTTCGACCTGAACGCGAAGGCGATGTACCGGATGATCCGCGCATTCCTGCCCGGCATGCTGGAGCGCGGCGGCGGCTCGATCATCAATATGTCGTCGGCGGCGTCGAGCGTGAAGGGCGTGCCGAATCGCTTCGCGTACAGCGCGTCGAAGGCGGCGGTGGTCGGGCTGACCAAATCGGTCGCCGCGGACTTCATCACGCGTGGTGTACGCTGTAACGCGATTTGCCCGGGCACGGTGTCGTCGCCGTCGCTCGAACAGCGAATCGCCGCGCAGGCCGCGGCGCAAGGCGCGACGCTCGAAGCCGTGCAGGCCGCGTTCGTCGCGCGTCAGCCGATGGGCCGCATCGGCAAGCCGGAAGAGATCGCCGCGCTGGCGCTGTATCTCGCGTCGGACGAGTCGGCGTTCACGACCGGCCATGCGCATGTGATCGACGGCGGCTGGTCGAACTGATTCATGCGCGCCTGCCTGAGCCGGCGCGCGTTGACGTACCAACTGAACACCACTGAAACCCAGAGGAAAGTGCAACGATGAAACTGCTTCGTTACGGGCCGAAAGGCCAGGAAAAGCCGGGCTTGCTCGACGCGCAAGGCAAGATTCGCGATCTGTCCGGCGTGGTTGCCGACATCGACGGCGCGGCGTTGACCGACGCAAACCTCGCCAAACTGCGTGCAGTCGACGCGGCCTCGCTGCCCTTGGTCGAAGGCAATCCGCGCATTGGTCCGTGCGTCGGCAAGATCGGCAAATTCATCTGCATCGGCTTGAATTACGCGGATCACGCGGCTGAATCGAATCTGCCCGTGCCCGCCGAACCGGTGATCTTCAACAAGTGGACGAGCGCGATTTCCGGTCCCAACGACGACGTGGAAATTCCGCGCGGCTCGAAGAAAACCGATTGGGAAGTGGAGCTCGGCGTGGTGATCGGCAAGCCCGCGAAGTACGTGGACGAAGCGAATGCGCTCGACTACGTCGCCGGCTATTGCGTGATCAACGACGTGTCGGAACGCGAATGGCAGATCGAACGCGGCGGCACGTGGGACAAGGGCAAGGGCTTCGACACGTTTGGCCCGATCGGCCCGTGGATGGTCACGCGCGACGAAGTCGCCGATCCGCAGAACCTGGGCCTGTGGCTCGAAGTGGACGGTCACCGCTATCAGAACGGCAACACGAAGACGATGGTGTTCGGCGTCGCCAAGCTGGTTTCATATGTGTCGCAGTGCATGAGCCTGCAACCCGGCGACGTCATTTCCACTGGCACGCCGCCGGGCGTCGGCATGGGCGTGAAGCCGAATCCGGTGTATCTGAAGCCGGGGCAGACGATTCGCCTCGGCATCGAAGGTCTCGGCGAACAAACGCAGAAGACCTACGCGGCGGAGTAAAACGCTCGCGGCCGACGCGGGGCGCGGGGCGCATGAGCCTCGCGCTTTCAACGTGAACTTCGCGTCAACTTCACGTCGTCGACTTCAATTCGCCGGTTCGTGGTCGCCGTTCTCACCGATCCGGTTGACCGTGCCT
This sequence comes from Paraburkholderia sp. RCC_158, assembly GCF_041355255.1. NCBI lineage: Bacteria > Pseudomonadati > Pseudomonadota > Betaproteobacteria > Burkholderiales > Burkholderiaceae > Paraburkholderia > Paraburkholderia sp. RCC_158. The sequence continues at coordinate 923,399 of NZ_JBFUPM010000001.1, forward strand.
TGCGCCACCGCCACGAGTTTCTCGCGGTTGCCGTCCATCACGAAGATGTTGCACTGGCAGGTCGCCTGATGGCGGCCTGCATACACCACTTGCGCCCTCGCAATCAGCGTCCCGTTCACGGCCGGACGCAGATAGTTGATCTTATATTCCCCCGTCACGACCTTCGGCCCCAGGGAGAGCGCACCGGCAAAGGTCAGCGCGTTGTCCGCGAGATAGCTGATCACGCCGCCATGCACGAAGCCGTGCTGCTGCCGCAGCTCGTCGCGGATCGGCAGGCTCAGCGCGAGTTCGCCGGTGCCCGTGTACATCAGCTCGGCGCCTAACAGCATGCTGAACGGCTGGGCGTGCAATGCGCCGCGCGCCCGGTCGAGTAGGTCAGTCATTGTGATTCCTTCGAGGAAGGCCCGCGGTGGCATTGCGCACGAGGGTGCGCTCGTCGGTCCCTACCCACTCTAGGAAGCGCCGACGCACGCCGTCAAGGTGAATCGGAAATATCTGCGCGGCATGCTTGTGTCGGTCGACAGAAATTCAGACGATGGCCGACGTAAACGCACCGTAAGGCGAACTTTGACGAATTTGATCTTCAGCCAGCTTTGATGCTGCCGTTAACCCTGACGTAGCTCCCGTTATTCTTTGCCTTCAGGTGTTCACGATGTTCAGCAAGATCAAGGTCGCATCCGGCCTGTTATGTGTCCTGGCCGCGTTCTGCGTTTTCCAGCTTGTCACGGTGGGGTTGGGTTTCTGGTCGTTGACGCGTACCCATCACGACGTTGGCGACCTCGCGAATATCGCGTTGAAGCAGGTCGATGCCGTCAACGAAACGACGCAGCATCTGATGGACGCGCGTATCAACCTGTCGCGCGCCGGTACGCGGATGGTGCGCGGCGGCGCGGAGCCGACGGACATCGTCCAGCATGCCCGCGAGCAGCTCACGGCCGCCGAGCGGTCGTTTAACGCGTTCTCGAGCGCGCCGAAAACCAGCGACGAAAACGGCGCGCGCGCAGCGGCGCTTGCCGAGCGCTACAAGAAGCTGCATGGCGCGCTCAGCGAGCTCGCGCAGTTTCTCGACGCCAACAACATTCAGGCTTTTCTCGATCAGCCGACGCAGTCGTTCCAGGACGCCTATCTGACCGAGCTCCATAACTTCACGCAGTTCGGTAACGCCGCGAGCCGCGCGTCGCTGGATTCGATCGACACGCGCATGGCGACTTTCCGCGTCGTCAGTATTGTGATTTTGCTGGCGCTGGTCGGCGGAACGTTCGCCGTGCATCTGGCGTTGCGCCGTGGCGTGGTCGCGCCGCTCGAGGAAGCCGGCCGTCACTTCGAACGCATCGCTCAAGGGCGCCTCGATCAGCCGATCGCCGCGCGCGGCACGAATGAAATCGGCCGGCTGTTCTCGGGCCTGGCGAAGATGCAGGCAAGCGTCGCGCGCACGGTGCAGACCGTGCGCGAATCCGCCGATTCAATTCACCTTGGCGCCGATGAAATCGCGACCGGCAACGCCGATTTGTCTGCACGCACGGAGAACCAGGCGGCATCGCTGGAAGAAACGGCATCGAGCATGGAGGAACTGACCGCCACCGTGCGTCAGAATGCCGACCACGCGCGTCAGGCCAATGCGCTCGCCGAGACCGCTTTGGAGGCCACCTCGCGCGGCAGTGAAGTGGTCGACAAGGTCGTCGACAAGATGCGCGGCATCGCGCAAAGCTCGGACAAGATTGCCGAGATCATTTCGGTGATTGACGGCATTGCGTTCCAGACCAATATCCTCGCGCTGAATGCGGCCGTCGAGGCGGCGCGCGCGGGCGAGCAGGGCCGCGGCTTCGCGGTCGTGGCCGGCGAAGTGCGCGGGCTCGCGCAGCGCAGCGCGCAATCGGCGAAGGAAATCAAGACGCTGATCAGCGAGTCGGTTGCCGAAATCCAGGGCGGTTCCGCGCTGGTCGAGCACGCCGGCGAGGCGATGAGCAACGTGTCGGCGTCCATTTCCCGCGTCACGCAGATGATGGCGGAAATCAGCGCGTCGTCGCTCGAACAGAGCACGGGCATCGAGCAGGTGAATCAGGCCGTGGTTCAGATGGACGAGATGACGCAGCAGAACGCGGCGCTCGTGGAAGAGGCGGCGGCAGCGGCGGCTTCGCTGCATCAACAGACGCAGCAATTGAAGGAGGCGGTTTCCGTCTTCGAAATTTCTGAAGCTGTGTTGCGCACACAACAGTTCGACGCAATGCCGGTCCAATCTGCGCAATTTGCGTTGTCGCGAATGCGCGCGATTTAAATCGTCTGCGCATAAAAATCAGGCACCGCAAAAAGAAAATGGCCCGCAAAAGCGGGCCATTTTTTTGTCAGGCGCAAGCGCCTACGCAAAGCTCAAAGTACCGTGGGTACTTAGGCCGGCGTGATGTTCGCAGCTTGCTTGCCCTTCGGGCCTTGCTTCACTTCGAACGACACCTTTTGGTTTTCTTGCAGGGACTTAAAGCCGCTGCCTTGAACTTCCGAAAAGTGCGCGAACAGGTCTTCGCCGCCGTCGTCCGGCGTAATGAAACCAAAGCCCTTTGCATCGTTAAACCACTTCACAGTACCTGTTGCCATTTTTAATCCAGTAAATGTTGTGTATTGCATTCGCGACCGCTACTTCTCAACCCGAGATCGAGCGCGAAGTACGAGTTGTATCACGTCTTTATGACGGACGCCAATCAACCAGTATTCGGGTATTCCCAGGTTTGGGGGTTTTTCCGGTGTCAACGGCGCAAAAAAACGCATTACTCGAACCAGGGTAAACCCTTGGTATTAAGGGTTGCCCCGGACTGGCCTGCCCCGGAATTTTGGCGCTTCAGGCCGGTAACGCGTCGAAAGCGGTGGCGAGGTGATAAGGGGTGGTCGACGGCATGTCGGCGCGCGCCACTTCACCGGCCGAGGTTTTGCATTCGAACCAGCCTTGCGGCCGCAGGAAGCGCTGCTGGAACAGTTCGATTTGCCGCGGCAGCGCGGCGCGTACGGCCGCATCGTCGTGGCTCGCGAGCGCACGCAGATATTCCGTCTGCGCCCAGATGCGCTGGATCGGGTCTTTGACTTGTCCGTCTTCATTCAGCGACGCATACACGCCGCCGGTTTCCTGATCCACGCCATGACGTTGCGCGAAGGCGAACGCGCGCGGCAACGCTTCCGCAAGCCCGGAGCCGTCAAACAGTTCGCGTGCCTGCGTGACCAGCCAGAACCATTCGAACTGATGGCCTGGCTCCAGGCGATTGTCCGGCGCGCCGACCGGCAATTCGGCGATGCAGCCCGACGGCGCATGCACGAAGTGACGAGCGACGGCGCCGGCGAGGCGCCGCAGCGCGGCGTCGAAAGCATTGTCGCGCGTGGCCTCGCGCGCGGCGAGCCACGCTTCGGTCAAATGCATCAGCGGATTCTGGATCGGCGTGCCGGTCACGTTCGCGAAGTCGGCAGTGAGCGCGGCGTTGAAGAGATCGTCGTCGGCGGTAAAGCGCGATTGGATCAGCGCCGACGTTGAATGCACGATCTCGAGCGCGTCGCGATTGCCCGAGCGGCCGGCATATTCCGCGCACGCAAAGACGACGAACGCATGCGTGTACAGGTCTTTGACGGTGTCGAGCGGGGCGCCTTGCGCGTCCACGCTGTAGAACCAACCGCCGTGTTCCGTGTCCTGAAAAGTGCGCGTGAGCGAATCGAACAGGACTTGCGCGTGGGCCGCATCGCCGGCCTGCGAGAACACGAACAGTTGACGCGCGCACGCCATTGCCCGGTAACGCTCGACGGGCGCCGGACGGTGGTCTTCCGCGACGAGCGCTTCGTACGGCAACCTGAGCGCGGGGTTGAAACCGGGCCCGCGCCACATGGGCAGGATGACGCCGTTGAAGTGGTCGCGCAGGCCGGCGGCGAGCGCGATCGTCGAGGCGGCGTCAGAGTGGGTGCTGGGCATAATCAAATTCAAGCGCGGGTTTCAAGGCGCCCGTGAGAGCGGGCCGGGTTCGGCGGCAGCGCGGCTGCGGCGTGCGGCCTGCCTCGCGGGTACGACAGGAGCGGCAGGTGCAGCAGGAGCGGCGGAACCAGCAACGGCACGCGGCTTAGCATAATGCAAACGGATGCGAGCCGGCACCCAAAATCGGCAGCGAAAAGGCTTAATAACTTCAAGAAGGAGAGAAGACGATGCTCGGCAACTTTGATCTCATCTCCCGTCTGGTGCTGGCCGCGGCGCTCGGCAGCGTCATAGGCTTCGAGCGGGAGCGCCTGTCGTGGGCCGCGGGCTTGCGCACGCACATGCTCGTGTGCGTGGGCTCGGCGCTGATCATGATCGTGTCGGCCTACGGTTTTGCCGAGGTGCTCACCGGCGAACACGTCGTGCTCGACCCTTCGCGGATGGCGGCCCAGGTCGTCTCCGGAATCGGCTTTCTCGGCGCGGGTTCGATTCTGCTGCGCGGCGAAATCGTGCGCGGGCTGACGACGGCGGCCAGCCTCTGGTCGGTCGCCGCGATCGGTCTTGCGGTCGGCGGCGGGCTCTACACGGCGTCGATTGCGGCGACCGTCATCATTCTGATCATCCTCGCGGGCATCAAGCCGCTCGAGCGGCGCTTCATCACCGTGAAGCAGCGGCGCCAGGTGACGATGCTCGTCGAGCGCGGCACTCTCACGTTTCACTCGCTGCACGACGAGCTGGGCGCCGCGAGCCCGCGCGTGAAGCAATTCGTGATGCAGCAGAGCGACGAAACGCCCGAATGCGACGAGGTGATGATCACGCTGCATCGCGTGTCGAGTGTCGAATACGAGGCGATTTGCACGCGCTTGCGTCAGTTGCAGGGCGTGAGGGAGTTCCGTCAGGACGACGCGTCGGGTTAAGCGAAAATCGTCGGCGAATGGCTTCGGCGGCGGTGGGCGCCGTGCGACAATGCGGTCTCGAAAAATTCCAATGGCATTTGACGAGCGGTGCCGGCGCCCGCTCCCCGGCGACGGCCGCTTTCTTCTCTATGGCAGATTCCGCAGTAACCAAGCAGTCCCGGCCTGAGCGCGCCGCTTCGACGAAGCGTCGCCAGGCCACCGTCCCAACCGAAACCGAAAAGAAGCTGGCGCGCGCCGCGCGCTCGGCGCAACGCCTCGCGCAACTGAGCGACGTCGCGCGCGACGACAGCACGCTCGACCTGTTCCCCGACGACCCCACCCGCGCGACGCTGGAAGCGATGAATATCGACATCCGCCAGGGCACGCTGCATGGCTTCGAGCTGCCCGATGTGGTGCTCGCGGCGGTGGGCGCTTTGGATGCGTCGGCTGAGGGTGTGTCGATGGATGGTGGTAAGGCGGCGCGGCGGACAGGCCGCGGCGGGAAGAGTGACGAACCTGAGGTGGTGAGCGCGCAATTGACTGGGCTGGAGATCGAGCCGCCGGCGGCCGTTGCGTCGGATGCGGCGCGCGAATCGTCGGCTGTGGATTCGGCTGACGGCGATAAGCTGGCCACTTCGGCGCTTACGCCGGCCATGGCGGCCGCGACCGTCGCGCGCAGCGTGACCGCGCTGCGTCAGGCCGTGGAGCCTGGCGGCGTGAGTGTGGACTCGGCGGCTGGTGACGGCGCAAGACAGGGGAACGCCAAATCCGGGCAGCGGTTGGCTTCGACCGAGCGAACGGAAGCGGCGCTGCCTGGCTTGGCGGATGCGACTGCAGCGAGCCCGCGCGGCGGAGCGGCTGTGGCGCTGGAGTCTGGGCTTGGGTTGGCCGCAGGCGTGGCGTCGTCCAGGGCGGCGGACGCGCAAGCGCGTCGGACGGCCGCGTCGACGGACAGATTTGCGAGCTCATTTGCGGACGAGACGAAGCCATCGGCGATTGGATCAGCGCGCGACGCAACGGCAACTGCAACCGCAGGCATAGAAGCGCCGGAAACCAAACGCATCGGCACCGCGACCGCGTCGGCGCGCGATACAACGTCAACCGCAACTGCAGCGAAAGAAGCACTCGACACTAAACGCACAGTCACCGCGCCCACCTCGGCGCGCGATACGACACCGACTGCGACCGTGGCCACCGAAGCGCCAGAGACTAAACGCACCGCCACTGCCCCGACGTCGGCGCGCGGCGCAACGTCAACCGCGACAGCGGTGACAGAAGCCCAACGCGCCGAACCCGCACTCGCCGCGCCCACCGCGCCCACCGCGCCCGAACTCGACCGCGCGCGTGCAACCGCCTTCGCGGACACCGTCGATGCGTTGTACGGCGTGATCGCCGACCAGCGCCGCGCGGCAACTGACCACTCGCGCCGCATGAAATGGATGCTGTCGATCGTGGTCGGCGCGCTGCTGATGACGGTCGCGATCGGCATCACGCAAACGCTGCTCCTCATGCGCCTGACGCGCGAGACGACGGCGCAGCAGCATCGCGTCGAAGAGATGAGGCAGAACCAGCAGGCCGCGATGGCCAGTCTGCTCGACACCCAATTGGCGATGGCCAATGCCGCCGCTGCGAAGGCCGCCTCACCGGCCGTGATGCCGACGGCGGGCGCCGCGGCCGCCGCAGCACCGCAGCAAGCCACCACGACGCCGACAGCGAACGGCAAGCGCGCCATCCGTACTCAACACGCGCACAAGCCGAAGACCGCCACGCGCTGATCGTCCGCGAGTCCCCGCCGCGCCGGCGCAATGCCGGCCGCGCCGCGATTTCCACCGCCTCGTCCGGATAGACGCCGTAAGGCGGACGCCGCCCGTCGTCCGCCGCAAGCGCGATCGCGCGCTCTACACTCTGCCTGCTGCCGCGAAGCCGAATCGGACACGCCAGCGCCTCATCCGACCCGAGCCACATGCCGACGAGCGAACACAAATATTCCATCGACGATCTGATCGCCGCGCTTCTGCGCGATCAGGGCATACACGACGGACATTGGGCCTTGAACGTCGAGTTCTCGGCCACCGGCGCCGCCGTCAAGCCGCAAGACCAGCCGACGCGCACGCTGCCGGGGCTGATCGTGTCCGTCAACAGCGCGACGCTGGTGGCGGCCAACCCGTCGGCGGAAGGCTCCGTCGACGCCGCCGCCGTCAACCCGCGCAAAAGCGGGCCGGCGAAGCGGCGAGCGGCCAGCCTGAAAGGAGGGCCGACGACGCTGCAATAAGCGCTGACGCCGACAAACGGGAGGCTCGCAAAAAGGGACGTTGTAATGTTGCAACGCAATATGCCCGCAGATGCGGCCAGGCGTCGCACCCCGAATTATTGCTGCGCTGCACTAGCTTTCGCCTAGGGAAAACCCTATAATTCTGCTTAAGGGAAAACCCTAGCAAATGCAGCAATTAACCGGGAGTCGCCATGAGCTTCATCTTTGCACTGTTTCAAAAGGTCAGCGACCTCTTTGCGTCGCCCCACCTGCCGCTGGACGCGGACTACTCGTACGCGGCACGCGCCCGCGAAGCCGAGCGTCAGCGCAAGGCGCAAGCCACGCTGTTCGGCATCAAGCTGACCGACTAATAGCAAGCTGTTCGGCCCGCGCGCGTTAAAGCGCCGGGTGCGCACCTCGAGTGCGCGCGCATCATTTCAAGCCACTGCCCGCGAAAGCGTGCCGTGGCTTTTGTTTATTCGGCGCCTGGCGCGCCGCTTCAGCGGGTTCTCTGCCGTCTTATATTTCCCCGCCGAAATGAATGTAACGGCGGCTGACGTGATTGCGCCGCGCAAAGCGCGCGCTTGGCCCCGAGAGCCTTATTGCCCGCAGGTCTCAGCCGAGAAGGCGCTAACGCCATCCGTCCCTATCTTTGAAATGTGCGCTTACAAGTGCTCACGTCTTCATGCGGTTTGCGTCGTTAAAGTGGTTTTCAAGCGCACGGCGTCGTGTGCAGGCCCAAAATCCGGGCCAATGCAGCGCGGCGCCGGCTTGATCCGAACTTTACGGGAGAGAACCATGAAAGCCTTCAACAAGACATCGCGGACTATCGTCGCGGCATTGCTGGCCGGCGGCGCCATGCTCGCAGCCGGCGGCGCGTCCGCTCAGGAACGCGTCATCGTAGAACACGGCCCGGCGCCGGTCGTTTATGGTCAGCCGCATATGATGCCGGTCGGCGTGTCGATCGACATCGGCTGGCACGGCGATCGTTATTACGACGGCCATCGCTATTGGCAGCACGACGAGTGGATGCGTCATCACCCGCACGACTATGATCCGCGTCACCACGGCCGCGACGAGCACCGTCCGCCTGCGCGCTACTAATTCGCGCATGAACCTTCGCGCCGCCTGAAACGGCGCGGACCTGGCAAAGCCGGCTCTTCCGCGAGGAAGGCCGGCTTTGTCGCGTTCGGCATGGAGCGTGCTCGGCCTGCGCTATGCTTTAACGCTTTATGGATTGTCAGCGAGGTAGCGGCGTGAGCAAGGCAGCAAAGGCAGTGATAGGCGTAGTGGGTACCGGGTTGATGGGCGTCGGCATCGCGACGCAAAGCGCGTTGCACGGACACCGGACGGTCGTCCATGACGTCGACGCGGCTCGTCTCGCGAGCGTCGTGCCGAAAGCCGAAGCGGTGCTGGACGAATTGATCGACGCCGGCCGCATCGGGCCGGAGGCGAAGCAGGCGGCGCTCGCGCATATCGAGACGCATGCCGCGCTGGACGTAATGCGTTCCGCCGATTTCGTGATCGAAGCGATTCCAGAAGTGCTGGAACTGAAGCACCGCCTATACGAAAAGCTGTCGACGCTTCTCGCCGACGACGCCATTCTCGCCAGCAACACAAGCGGCTTCCCGCCGGATCAGTTGGTCACGCCGTTGCGCGCAAAAGAGCGCTTTGTCATCGCGCATTTCTGGAATCCGCCGCACATGATTCCGCTCGTCGAAGTGGTGCCGGGAAGCGCGACCGCGCCGGACGTCACCGCAAAGACCGCGGAATTGATGAGCGCGATCGGCATGGAGCCGGTGGTTCTGACGAAGGCGATTCCCGGATTCGTCGGCAACCGTCTGCAGTTCGCGGTATTGCGCGAGGCGCTGAACATCGTGCGCTCGGGCGCGGCAACGCCGGATGTGGTCGACCGCGTCATGAAGGCGTCGCTCGGGCGCCGCTGGGGAATCGTCGGTCCGCTGGAGGCGGCGGACATGGGCGGGCTGGACACTTTCCTCGATATATCCACGCATCTGATGCCCGAACTCGCGAAAGACGAAGACGTGCTCGATCTGCTGCGTCAGCAGGTGGACGCGGGGCGCGTCGGCGTGCGCAGCGGCGCCGGGTTTTATGACTGGGACGAAGCGCATCTCGCGCAGGTGAAGGAAGGGCGCAAGCGGGTGATCGGGCGGGGGTAGGGTTACGGCGATGCCGCTGACTTAAGGCATATAAATCGCAAATACAGGTTAAAGCCTGTATTCGCAAACTACAAGCTAAAACCTGTTAAACGCGCGCCGCACCCCCGCCACGACTCTGCGCTATAACTACCCATCATCCTTCCAACACGCGCCACACCCATGTCCCACTACTTCTACGACCCTGCCGCCGGCCACAACCTTCCGCACGATCCGTTCAAGGCGATCGTCGCGCCGCGTCTGATCGGATGGATTTCTTCTCGCGCCACCGACCGGACGTTGAATCTCGCGCCGTACAGCTTTTTCGGCGCGTTCGCGACTTTTCCGCCGATCATCGGTTTTTGCAGCGAGGGGCGCAAAGACAGCGTTTCCAACATCGAGGCCACCGGCGAATTCGTCTGGAATCTCGCGACCAAACCGCTCGCCGAGCAGATGAACCGTTCGTCCGCGCCGGTTGCGCCGCATGTCGATGAATTCGAGCTCGCGGGGCTCACGCCTGCGCCGGGGCGTAACGTGCAGGTGCCGCACGTCGCGGAATCGCCGGCCGCGCTCGAATGCAAGCTGCTGCAGGTCGTGCGGCTGCATACGCTCGACGGCAAGCCGATGGACAACTACCTGTCGCTCGGGCAGGTGGTCGGCGTGCACATCAACGAGGCTTATCTGAAGGATGGATTGTTCGATACGCACGCCGCGCAACCCATCATGCGCGCCGGTTATCGCGCGGATTACGCGGAGATTGGCAATATGTTCGAGATGTTCAGGCCGACCGCGTAACAGCCGGCCTCTGCAGAGGCGACGCGCTCGCAGCCCGAGAACATACAGCCCGAGCAATGCACAGCAGGAGCACGCTTGGACCGCTCCTTCGAGCGCGGCTGAGTCGCGCCACGAGCACCTTCAACCGCGCCTCGAACCCACTCAATCCCGCCCACTCTCAAGCTTAAACACGCTAACCACTTGCGCCAAACGCGCCGCATGGTCGCGCAATTCCGCAGCCGCCTCTTCCGCTTCCCCGACAATGGTCGCGTTCTGCTGCGTCGCTTCGCCGATCTGCGTGACGGCGAGATTGACCTGCTCGATGCCGCCCGACTGCTCGCGCGACGCCACGCTGATCTCGCCCATGATCGCGCGCACCTGGCCGACCTGCTGAACGATGCCTTGCATCGTCGAGCTGGCCTGCTCGGCGATCTGGAAGCCGCTTTGCACGGTCGCGGTCGATTCGGCGATCAGACCTTCGATCTCCTTCACCGAAGCCGCGCTGCGCTGCGCGAGCGCCCGCACTTCCGAGGCGACGACCGCGAAGCCCTTGCCGTGCTCGCCAGCGCGCGCCGCCTCGACGGCCGCGTTAAGCGCAAGAATGTTGGTCTGGAAAGCGATGCCTTCGATCACGCTCGTGATCTCGGCGATCTTCTGCGACGAGCGGCTGATGTCGCCCATCGTCGACACCACGCGTTCGACCGCGCGTCCGCCTTCGAGCGCCGCGTCCGCCGCGCGCGTGACCAGCGTGTTCGCTTGCGACGCGTGATCGGCGTTCTGCTGCACCGTCGACGTGATCTGCTCCATGCTCGCCGCGGTTTCTTCCAGGCTGCTGGCCTGCGTCGCGATGCGCGAGGCGATGTTGCCGCTGCCCGTGGCGATCTTCTCGGTGCCTTCCGACATATCCGTCGACGCGCTGCGCACCTGCGAAACGATGCGCGCAAGGCCTTCGCCGATGCCGTCGATCGAGCGCATCAGGCGGCTGATTTCGTCGGCGCGTCCGCTTGCGCCTTGCGCGACGCGCACGCTCAGATCGCCCGACGCGAAGCGCTCGGAAGCCTTGACCGCTTCGTCGAGCGGCCGGCTGACGAGGCGGCGCACCGCGAACAGGAACACGACCGCGAACACGCCGACCAGCACGAAGCCGGCGACCAGGAAGTGATTGCGCGTCGCGTTGACTTCGGCCATCACTTCGTCGCGCGGCGCGACGCCGCCCACGAGCCATTGCCATTCCGGCACGGTGATGAACGAAACGAATTTGTCGCGCGCGCCTTGCTCGCCAAGCGTGGCGTCGGCGGAACGGTATTCCAGCCGGCCTTCCTTCATGTCGAGCATTTGCTGATACGGCGCGTTCGCGTTGTCCGCGTTCTGGCCGGCGGCGGCCGGATGCACGACCAGCTTGCCGCGGTCCGCGCCCTTCGACGCGTTGACCACGAAGTAATAGCCGCTGTCGCCGATCTTCAGCTTGCGGATGCCGTCCTGGACCTGCTGGATTTCCGGATCGACGTTCACGCCGACAAACAGCGCCCCGATCACGCGGCCGCTCGCGTCCGTCACCGGCCGGTATTGCGTGATCCAGCGCTTGCCGAACAGCGCGGCGAGCCCGGTATAGGTCTTGTTGGCGACGACGAGCGCATACGCCGGTCCGTTGCGGTCGAGCAGCGTGCCGATTGCGCGCGAGCCGTCCTGTTTCTTCAGCGAGGTCGTCACGCGCACGAAGTCGTCGCCGGTGCGCGCGAAGATCGTGGCGACCGCGCCGCTGCGTTCGAGAAACTGGTCGGGGATAGTGAAGTCCATGTTCAGTACCTTGTCGCCGGCTTTGAACGTGGGCGTGGCGACGCCGTTCACGTCGATCTTCTGCGTTTCGTCGAGCGTATAGGTGCTGGGCAGGAAGCTCGCGAACAGCGACGTCGAGCGGTCCACTTCGGCGGACAGCGCCTTGTCGAACAAGCTGATCATCGCGGCGATCGAGCGATCTTTTTCGGCGATGCGTTCAAGCACCTGGTCGCTGACCTGCTTGCCGGCGCTGCGCGTGAGCGCCCACGTGAACGAGGCGAAAATCAACGCGACCAGCACGCACGAAAGTACGGCGAGCCGCGCGCCGACGCTGGCGCCGCGCAAAGAGAATGATTTCATGGACGTGTGCGGAGTAAGAAGGACAAACGATGCACGGCGGGCGCGCAGGCACCCGCCGGCATCGTGTCTGGTTTACGGCCGCCGATAACGCTTCCTTTAGCGAACTGGAAGCATTTCGTAATCGTGCGGCGCCCGCGGAGCGCCTGTCTGCACGTCTCAACGCACCGTCTGACAGCGCCTGAACACGCCGTCAGCGTGTCAGCGCTTCGTCGTCCACGTGCGCAGCAATAGCGCGTTTGTGACCACGCTCACGCTCGAGAACGCCATGGCCGCGCCGGCCAGCATCGGATTCAGCAAGCCGAAGGCGGCGAGCGGAATGCCGATCAGGTTGTACACGAATGCCCAGAACAGGTTTTGCTGGATCTTGCGCCACGTCTTGCGCGAAATGTCGATTGCGTCGGCCACGAGCGCCGGGTCGCCGCGCATGAGCGTGATGCCGGCCGCGTGCATCGCGACGTCGGTGCCGGTCGCCATCGCGATGCCGATGTCGGCGGCGGCGAGCGCGGGCGCATCGTTGATGCCGTCGCCGGCCATCGCGACGATGCCCGCGCTGCGGATTTTCAGATCGCGGATCACGCGAGCCTTGTCATCCGGCAGCACATGCGCATGAAATTCGTCGATGCCGAGTGCTTGCGCGACGCTCGCCGCGCTGCCGCGATTGTCGCCGGTCACGAGCACGCTTTTCACGCCCATTGCCGCGAGCCGCGCGACGGCCGCGCGCGCGGTCGGTTTGACGGTGTCGCCGAATGCCATGAGCGCGAGCGCGACCGGCGTCGACGGATCGAGCTGCATGAGCCAGGACACGGTATTGCCGGCCGCTTCGAGTTCGCGGGCGCGCGCGGCGACTGGCGGCGGAAGTTCAACGCCCAGTTCTTCCAGCCAACGGGTGCTGCCGAGCGCCAGCTTGCGGCCGCCGACTTCGGCTTCGACACCGCGGCCGGCCACGGCGCGCGCGTCGCTCGCAGTCAGCGCGTGCGCGCTGAATTTCGCCGCCTCATACGCGCTGACGACGGCCCGCGCGAGCGGGTGATCGCTTTGGCGCTGCACGGCTGCCGCGAGCGCGAGCGCTTCATCGCGCGCGATGTCGCCGACCGGTTCGAACGCCGTCACCGAAGGCTGCCCGATGGTCAGCGTGCCGGTTTTGTCGAACGCGACGAGATTCACGCGATGCGCGGTTTCGAGCGCCTCGGCGTCCTTGATCAGCACGCCGTGCCGCGCCGCGACGCCGGTTCCGGCCATGATCGCGGCCGGCGTCGCCAGGCCGAGCGCGCACGGGCAGGCGATCACCAGCACCGCGACCGCGTTCAGGATCGCGGTTTCGCCGCCGGCGCCCGCCAGCAGCCAGCCGATCAGCGTGAGCGCCGCAATCGCCAGAATCGCCGGCACGAAGATTTCGCTGACGCGGTCGACGAGCCGCTGGATCGGCGCCTTCTCGGCCTGCGCACTTTCCACGAGCCGGATAATCCGCGCGAGCGTCGTTTCCGCGCCGGTCGCGGTGGTGGTCACCGCAATCGCGCCTTCGCCGTTGATCGAGCCGGCGGTCACGGCATCGCCGGTCTGTTTGGCGACGGGCAGGCTTTCGCCGGTAATCAGCGATTCGTCGATGTGCGTGCGGCCTTCGAGCACCGCTCCGTCGACCGGAACCCGTTCGCCCGGCCGCACGATCACGACGCTGCCCACCGTCACTTGCGCGAGCGGCACTTCGCGCTCGCCCGCGCCGACGCGAATGCGCGCGCGCTCGGGCCGCAGCGCCTGGAGCGCGCGGATAGCGTCGGTGGTTTGGCGCTTCGCGCGCGCTTCGAGCCATTTGCCAAAGCGCACGAGCGTGATGACGACCGCCGACGCTTCGAAGTACAGATGCATCGCGTTGTCCGGATGACGCGCGAGTTGATAGACGCTGATGCCATACGCCGCCGACGTGCCGAGCGCTACCAGTAGATCCATGTTGCCCGCGCCGGCGCGCACCGCGCGGTAGGCCGCGCGATAGAAGCGCGCGCCGAACACGAACTGCACGACCGACGCGAGGCCGAATTGCAGCCAGACCGGCAGCATCGCCTCTGTGCCGAACCATGCGGCGATCATCGGGACGATGAGCGGCAGCGTCAGCAGAGCGCAGACGAGCACGGCCGCGAGTTCGCGGCGTGCCTCGCTGCGTTTGCGCTCGGCGGCGGACGGTGCGGCGGCGCCGGAAGCGCCGGACGGGCCGGCATCGACTGATTCCGGCGCGGTGTCCGGCGGCGCGACTAACGCGGCTTCGTAGCCGGCTTTCTTGACGGCGGCGATGAGCGCGTCGGCAGTGACCGCCGCGCCGGTCGCCGCATCGCTCATCAGATTGACGCTCGCGGTTTCGGTGGCCAGATTGACCGACGCCCCGGCGACGCCCGGCACCTTCGCCAGCGCTTTTTCGACACGCATCGCGCACGACGCGCAGGTCATTCCGCCGATTTCCAGCTCGGCGGTGTGGATCGGATCGGCGTCGGCAGGACGGGCAGCAGCGGCAAGTTCGGTCATGGTGATGAAGGCTCGTGGCGGCATCGGCCGCATGATGAAGCCTAGTATCGACCTTCCCATGATGGGAAGGTCAAGCGCAGTCTCGCCACGCGCCGGGCTTTGCGGCAATCAGCGATTCACGCCTTTGCGCTTGCCTGGTGAGCGCGGATACGATACAACGCGATGTTGTCGGCGATGCAACGCGGACTGGCTGCGCTGGTTTTGGGAGACCGCGCGAGCACTGTTGCCCTCACGCCGGCGTCTCCCTTTGGACAGCACGTTCCGCCCTCTGAACGAATGATAAAAAATCGCCGAGCAGTGTTTACGAATTACTGGACCTGCGCATCGCTCGCAGGCCTCGCATTTTTGGCTGGTTGCGCGTCGACGCCGTCCACGACGCAAAAATCCACCGGCTGGATCAAGGACGAAGTCGCCGATTCCTATGTATTCGGCTATCCACTGGTGCTGATGGGGGTGGCGCGCGACGCGGCCGTCGGCACCGAGCCCGGCCAGGCGCCGCTCAATACACTGCGCCATGCGCAGGCGCTGCCGCCCATCGGCGCGGCGAATCCGATGCAGCCGAGCCTCGACACGCTGGACTCCACCGGCTGGCTCGACGTCGGCAGCGAACCGGTGATCCTCGCGCTGCCCGACTCGCGCGGCCGCTATGTGGACGCCCGCGTGCTCGATATGTGGACCAACGTGGTGTGGTCGACGGCCGACCAGTTCGCGACGCGCGCGAACGGCATCAAGGCGCAGGCCATCGCGTTCGTCGGACCCGGTTGGCAGGGCGATCTGCCGAAAAACGTCAAGCGCGTCGACGTGCCGACCCGCAACGCATGGGTGAGCGTGCGTGTCCAGTCGAACGGCACGCGCGATCTGACGGCGGTTCGCAAACTTCAGCGCGCGATTCGCGTGGCGCCGCTTTCGGTGTACGCGGGCAACGCACGCTCGGCGTCGATTGCGCCACCGCGCAGTAATGCCGATTCCGCCACCGGCGCCATTGGCGCCGCGGGTGCATCCGGCACGCCGGCCGCGCAGGTCGCCGCGCTCGACGCAAACGGCTTCTTCAACCGGCTCGCGCAGGCGCTGCCCGACAATCCGCCGACGCCAGCCGATCCGCACGCGCTCAAGTTTCTCTCCGACCTCGGCGTGACGCCGGGCCAGCCGGTGAAGCTGCCGGGCGCATCGGACGCCATTGCAGCCGGTCTTGCCGACGGCCACGAGCGCGTGGTCACGCCGCCGTCCAATCTGCTGACGGGCAACGGCTGGAGCTGGTTCGGCGACGGCGTGGGCAGCTACGGCCCCGACTACGCGCTGCGCGCGTACGCCGCTTTTGCGCAGCCGGGCATCGGCACGAAAGACGATGAAGTGCGCGCGGTCGTCACTCAGGACAGCGACGGTCACACGCTCAACGGCGCGAATCGCTACGTGATTCACTTCGCGCCGAATCAGTTGCCGCCGGTGCGCGGCTTCTGGTCGATCACCGCTTATACGAAGGACGGCGCGCTCGGCGAAAGCGCACCGGCGCGTATCGCAGTCGGCGATCGCAACGGCGCCCGCCGCAATCGCGATGGATCGCTTGATGTCACGGTCTCGTCGACGCGCGGCAAGAGCGGCAACTGGCTGCCGGCGCCGCGCGCCGATCTGCAACTCGTGCTGCGCCTTTATGCGCCGAAGCCTCAAGCCACCGACGGCACCTGGCAGCCGCCCGCCGTCGTGCGTCAGTAATTTGCGCTTCGCATAGCCGGCAACATTCAAAGGCCGGCAGCGCGCGTCCGTCACGACCTCGCAGTCAATGACGGACGCGCGGTTGTAGAGCGCCGGCGATTGTGTAAGCACGGCTTACATTTCTATCCGACGAAAGATTCACGACTTATACTGCCGCTTGCGGGATTTTCGTGTCGCGGCCGGCTTGCCGCCGCATTACCCAAAACCGAGCATGGCAAGCATCAATAAAGCATCACTCGCCTCTTCCATGCAGACCATGCGCGATGTCGCGCAGTCGCGCCGCACACGTCGCGTCATCACCGGTCTGCTGATCTTCATCGTAGTGTTCGGACTGCTGGGCTTTTTCGCGGCGCCGCCGCTGATTCGCCATATCGCCGAACAACAGCTCAGCAAGCAACTCGACCGGCCCGCTACGATTGGCCGCATCGCGCTCAATCCCTACACGCTGAAACTCGAAGCGGACCGCGTGCATATCGGCGAGCGCGGCGGCGCGGGCGATTTCGTGGACATCGAAAGGCTTATTGTTCAGCCGTCGTGGAGTTCGCTGTTTCGCGCGGCGCCGATTGTCGATGAAATACAGCTCGATTCGCCGCGTTTTCATATTGTTCGCTACGACGCGCAGCGCTTTAATTTCACCGATCTGATCGAGAAGTTCTCGAAGCAGCCGACCACGCCCGACAGCAAGCCGACGCTCTTCTCCGTGTCGAACATTCGTCTCGAGAACGGCCAGATTACGTTCGACGACAAACTGCTCGGCGCGACGC
The DNA here is from genome assembly GCF_041355255.1 of Paraburkholderia sp. RCC_158. Taxonomy (NCBI): domain Bacteria; kingdom Pseudomonadati; phylum Pseudomonadota; class Betaproteobacteria; order Burkholderiales; family Burkholderiaceae; genus Paraburkholderia; species Paraburkholderia sp. RCC_158. Next base: position 940,534 of record NZ_JBFUPM010000001.1, read on the forward strand.
ATGTGATCGATCAATGGAAGCTCGGCATTCCGTTTATCGCCACGTTGCCGTCGAAAACCGATATCTTCGTCGAGCCGTTGCTGCGCGCGCGCATCGACGGCAGTCCGCTCGCCATCGACGGCAAGACGAAACCGTTCGCCGCGTCGCGCGAGTCGGAAGTGTCGCTGCGCTTCGAAGGACTCGACGTGCCGCGCCTCATCTCATATGTGCCGACCAAACTGCCGGTGATCGTGCAGGCGGGCAAGCTCTCGACGGATCTGAAGCTCAACTTCGTGATGTCGAACGACGCGCCGACACTGCGCGTGGCGGGCACCGTCGATCTGAACGATGTCGATGTGCGGGACGCAAGCAAGGCGCCGTTTTTCGCCGCGCGCGCGGTGCATGTCGCGGCGCGCACGCTCGAGCCGCTGAAGAGCGTCTATCACTTCGACGACATTCGTATCGACGCGCCGATCGCGAATCTCGCGCGCGACAGGAACGGAGCGCTGAGCGTCGAGAAGATGTTCGCCCCCGCGCCGGCGCCTTCGGCTGCGCCCGCGCCTGCGAAGAATGCGGCGCAAGCCGCCAGTTCGCCGGCGCCTGGCTCCGCAGCGGCGGCACCGTCGGCGGCATCTGCGGCAAGCGGCGCGCAGAACAACGCTCAGCACGAAGCGCAAAAAAGCGCGGACAAACCCGCACCGCCGCTCGACCTCTCGATCAAACGCTTTGTACTGAACGACGGCACCGTCAACGCACGCGACGAAGCTACGTCGCGTCCCGTCGACGTCGGTATGGAAAAGCTCGCGGTCACGCTGACCGATTTTTCGACGCTCGCCACCGCGCCCGCGCACTACACGCTCAACACGAACCTCAAACGCAGCGGCGGTTCACTGGGCGTCGCAGGCGCATTGAGCCTGGCCGCCAAAACCGCGAGCGCCAAACTCGATATCAAGTCGCTGAATCTGCCGCTGCTGCAACCTTATCTCGATGCGGCAACCGTGGCGCAAGTCACCGACGGCACGCTTTCGACGACCGCGAATATCGGCGCGAACTGGTCGAAGTCGCCGGCCGCGGTGATGGTCGCGGACTCGCAGCTCGATCTGCAATCGCTGAAATTGACGACGCGCGGCGCGAAGGCTCCTGTGATCTCGCTCGCGCAGGGCAGCGTCAAGGTCAAGCAGGTGGACCTGAACGCGCGCACCGCCGATGTGACGAGCGTCGACACGACCGGCCTCGCCGTCGACGTGCAACGGCTGAAAGACGGCAGCATCAACCTTGCATCGCTCGCCGGTCCGCATGAGGCGGAGCCGAAACGCACGGCCATTCATGCTGTGAAGAAGGCGCAGGCGGAAGGTCCGGCATGGCACTACAAGATCGGCGAGCTGAACGTGAAGGACGGCACCGCCAATTTCACCGACAACACCACGCCGCAGCCGGTCAAACTCGGCATAGCGCCGCTGCAACTGAAAGTGCAGCAGATCAGCGACGACCTGAGCCGTCCGCTGCCCGTGGAACTGCAAGCCACGCTGAACAAGAAGGGCACGCTCGGCCTGAAGGGCGACGTCACCGCGACGCCGCTCAAGGTTGCGGTCAAGGTGAACGCGAACCGGCTCGACGCGGCGGCGTTCGAACCGTACTTCGGCAGCCAGTTGAATGCGACGATTGCGAGCGCGCTGCTCAACGGCAGCGGCGATCTTGCGTTGACTCAGGCGAAGTCGTTGAAGGCGACTTATCGCGGCGACGTGGCGCTTGTGGACGTGCGCATGCTCGACAAGGCGACCTCCGATCCGTTCGCCGGGTGGCGCTCGCTCGCGCTGACCGGGCTGAAGGCGGATTACGACGAGCGCGGGACGTCGGTGGACGCGGAGCGCGTCACCTTCACGAAGTTCTATGGACGCGTGCTGCTCGACGCGCAAGGCAAGCTCAACCTGAACGACGTGGTCGCGCATCAGAGCGGCGCGGCGCAGTCGCTCACGCGCGACAAGAACGCCAAGGACGGCGCGGAACCCGTGCCGTTGACGCCGCCGACGGCCTCGGCCGTGGTTGCGGCATCGGCACCGATCGTGGCGTCCGCGTCCGCGCCGGCGTCGTCCACTGCGGCTGGTGCATCTGCCACGACCGCCACGCCTGCCACCGTCACTGCCGCAACACCGCCGCAAAGTCCGGTCAAGCTGCATTTCGGCCAACTGGTCTTGCAGCAAGGCCGCGTGACCTACACCGACAACTTCATCAAGCCGAACTTCACGGCGAACCTGGTTGGCATTCAGGGCACCGTCGGCGCATTCGGCACGCAGTCGACCACGTCCGCGCCCGTCGACATCGCGGCGAAGCTGGCCGCCAATGGCCCGCTGTCGATTCGCGGCACCGTCAATCCGCTGATCGCGAAGCCGGCGCTCGATCTGACCGCGAGCGCGCACGACATCGAGCTGACCAATCTCACGCCGTATTCCGCGAAATACGCGGGCTATCCGATCACCAAGGGCAAGCTGAACGTCGATCTTCACTACAAGCTCGAAAACGATCAGTTGAACGCGGACAACCATTTGTTCATTGACCAATTGACGTTCGGCGATCACATCGAAAACGATACGGCGACCAAACTGCCGGTGCGGCTCGCCATCTCGCTCCTGAAAAATTCGCGCGGCGAGATCGACGTCAATCTGCCGGTGTCCGGCTCGTTGTCGAACCCCGAGTTCAGCATTGGCGGCCTGATCTGGCATGCGGTGCTGAATCTGCTGCAAAAGGCGGTGACCGCGCCGTTCTCGCTGATCGCGAACGCGTTCGGCGGCAGCGGCGAGGAACTCGGCTACGTGGAATTCGAACCGGGCTCCGCGCAGCTCACCGACGCCGACACGAAGAAGCTCGAGACGATCGTGAAGGCGCTCGGCGCGAAGCCGTCGATCAAGATGGATCTGATCGGCCGCGTCGACCCGAAGATCGACGAGCCCGCGTTGCGCATGCGCTACGTGGACCGCCTCGTCAAGCAGCAGAAAATCAAGGACGTGGTGGGCAACGGCGAGAGCGTGGACCTGTCGAGCGTCACGGTCGATCCGAAGGAATACGACAAGTATCTGACGAAGGCCTACAAGTCCGCGGACTTCAAGAAGCCGCGCAATTTCGTCGGCCTGACGAAGTCCTTGCCCGACGACGACATGAAGAGCGCGCTCGCAGCAAACGCGCCCATCGACGAGGCCAGCCTGCGGCAGCTTGCGCAGCAGCGGGCGCAAAGCGTGCAGCAGTATCTGGATGGCAAGATCGACAGCAGCCGGGTGTTTGTCGTCGCGCCGAAGCTCGACGCGGATGGTATCAAGGACAAAGGCGCGACTACGCGGGTTGATTTCGGGCTGAAGTGAGTAAGGTCACGTGCGCGCCGTCGTAGGCGCGTCGCTCAGGCGGCGCGCGTCGGCGTCTTCAACGCTGTCCGCTCGATGACGCGCGCGAGCGTGTCGAACGCGGGCCGGATCTTCTCGTTCGGCACGCACGCATAGCCGAGCAACAGCCCGCGCCGCGCGGGCGGATCGCTGCTGTAGTAGGTCGCGAGCGGCCGCACGATCACGCCGGCGTCGAATGCGGCCGCCGTCACCGCACGGTCGTCCGCGTGATCCGGCAAGCCCAGCACCAGATGCAAGCCCGCTTCGTCGCCCATCACCGGCAGTTCGCTGCCGAAGCGCGCGGTGATCGCATCGATCAGAATTTGCCTGCGCTCTCCGTACAGCGCGCGCATGCGCCGAACGTGCGACGTGAGGTGGCCGTCCATGATGAAGTCGGTCATGACGGCTTGCTGCATCAACTGTCCTTCGCGATAAAGCTCCGCGACGCCCATGCGAAACGTATCGACGAGATGCTCCGGCGCGATCATGTAGCCCATGCGCAGACCCGGAAACAGCATCTTGCCGAGGCTGCCCACGTAAATCACCTGACCGGCTTCGTCGAGACCTTGCAGCGACGCAAGAGGCCGGCTGCCGTAGCGAAACTCGCTGTCGTAATCGTCCTCGATGATCCACACGTTGTGCTGACGCGCGTATTCGAGCAGCGTGCGGCGGCGCGCGAGGCTCATCACCATGCCGAGAGGGTATTGATGCGACGGCGTCACGAGCGCGAGGCGCGGCGGCTCCCGCAAATCCTCCTCACGCGGATTAAGACCTTCATCGTCGACAGGCACCGGCACCAGCGTGATTCCCGACGACTGCAACACGCTGCGCGCGCCCCAATAGCACGGCTCCTCCACCCAGGCCCGATCGCCGACGTCGGTTAACAGACGCACGGCGAGATCGATGGATTGGTGAATACCCGTAGTGATGATGATCTGATCCGGCGTGCAATTCACCGAACGCGCGACGCGCAGATAGTCCGACAACGCGCGGCGCAGCGGACGATAGCCGCCGCCGGGCGCATACGTCAGCAGATCCGGATTCGCTTCTTTCCACAAACGCGCTTGCAGGCGGCTCCACGTTCGGGCCGGAAATTCCGCGACGTCCGGCACGCCCGGCATGAAGGCGCCCCATTGTTTCGCCGAGACCCCGGCCTGGCCGATCAGACGCCGCCCCCGATTGGACAGGTCGTTCAGATCGCGCTTCGGCGGTTTGGTTTGCGTGCCGACTGCCGCATCGGCCGTAGCGCCAACCGCCGCCACCGCCGGCTTTCGGCGCGCGTTGACGGCGGCGCTGTCCGGCTGCGTGTCGGCGACATAAGTGCCGCTGCCCGTGGTCGAGATCACGTAGCCTTCGGCGGTCAACTGGTCGTACACATGCAGCACCGTGTTGCGCGCGATGCCCAGGTCTTCGGCGAGCGTGCGCGAACTCGGCAGCTTGGTGCCAGGCGGCAACTGACCGGTGAGAATGGCCTGCTGCATCAGCCGCAACGTCTGCCGGTAGAGCGGTTCCGAGGCCGCGCGATCAAGCCTGGCGGCGAGCCAATCCGACAAGATGATCGTATCCAAGTGGTTCTATCCGGAATAATGAAATGGTTCCATATTGTAGAACCGTAACGGTCTATAGTGGGCCACGCAATTGATGCAAGCCCGCTGTTACGCAAGAGCAGCCGGCTCGACCGCAGAGGAGACTACGGCGATGAAAACGGATGAAGTGATCGTCAGCTTTCGAGGCGTGCGCAAGACGTACGACGGCGAAACGCTGGTCGTCAAGCAACTGGATCTGGACATCTATCAGGGCGAATTCCTGACGCTGCTCGGGCCGTCGGGTTCCGGCAAAACCACCTGTCTGATGATGCTCGCCGGCTTCGAATTTCCCACCGGCGGCGAGATCTGGCTCGACGGCACATTGCTCAATACCGTGCCGCCGCACAAGCGCAACATCGGCATGGTGTTTCAGAACTACGCGCTGTTCCCGCATCTCACGGTCGAGCAGAACGTCGCGTATCCGCTGACCGTGCGCAAGGTTTCCGCCGAAGAGCGCGCGCATCGCACGAATAACGCATTGAAGATGGTGCGCATGGAGAGCTTCGCCAAGCGCTATCCCGCGCAGCTTTCGGGCGGACAGCAGCAGCGCATTGCGCTTGCGCGCGCGCTGGTGTTCGAGCCGAAACTCGTGCTGATGGACGAGCCGCTCGGCGCGCTCGACAAGCAATTGCGCGAACACATGCAGTACGAACTGAAGTCGCTGCACGAGAAGCTCGGCGTGACCTTTGTCTACGTCACGCACGATCAGGGCGAGGCGTTGACCATGTCCGATCGCGTCGCCGTCTTCGATAAAGGCATCGTGCAGCAACTCGATACGGTGGACCGTCTGTACGAATCGCCGTGCAACGAATTCGTCGCGAACTTCATCGGCGACAGCAACAAGCTGCGCGGCACGATCGCCAACGTGAACGGCGAATATTGCGAGCTTCATCTGGCTGACGGCACACGAGTGACGGGCCGCAATATCGGCGGCGCGCGGGCGGGCACGCCGGCCATCGCGTGCATCCGGCCGGAACGCATGAAGCTCTCGGCGGGCGGCAATGGACATGCCAACGGCGCTGCGCGGCCGGGCGCCAACGCGCTTGCCGGCGAAGCGCGCGGACTCATCTATTTCGGCGATCACGTGCGGATGCGCTGCGGTTTGCCGCAGCAGGACGAGTGCTTCGTCAAGGTGCCGCTCGGCACCGACGCGCTCAACGCGTTCGCACCCGGCGCGCCCGTCGCGCTCGAGTTCGCGCCCGAGCATCTGCGGGTATTCGCGGGGGCGTAAGCGCGGAAAACGCGAGCATGATTGCATCAGCGGGGCAGTCGGCAGCACATAAGAACGTCGCATGGACTCATGCTTGAAACCACCACCAAAGGAGAGCAACACACCATGAGCAAGATCGGGAAATCGCGCTGCGCCATCGCTGTCGGTGCTGTGGCGCTCGCGCTGGGCGCGGCGCAGGTGAATGCGGCCGAACTGACGGTCGTCAACTTCGGCGGCGCCAACGGGGACGCGCAAAAGGCAGCGTTCAACCAGCCGTTCGAATCGCAGACCAGCAGCAAGGTGACCGCCGTCGAATACAACGGCGAGCAGGCCAAGGTCAAGGCGATGGTCGAAGCCAAGCATGTCAACTGGGACGTGGTGGAAGTGGAGTCGGGCGACATCGGCCGCGGTTGCGACGAAGGTCTGTATGAAAAGCTCGACTGGTCGAAGATCGGCAAGAAGTCGGATCTGATTCCTGAAGCGCCGCAAACTTGTGGCGTGGGCTTTTTCGTGTGGTCGACGGCGCTCGCGTATAACGCCGACAAGCTGAAGAGTGCGCCGTCCGGCTGGGCCGATTTCTGGGACGTGAAAAAGATTCCGGGCAAGCGTGCGATGCGCAAGGGCGCGCGCTACAACCTCGAGTTCGCGCTGATGGCCGACGGCGTCGCGCCGAAAGACGTCTACAAGGTGCTGGCGACGAAGGAAGGCCAGGACCGCGCGTTCAAGAAGCTCGACGAGCTGAAGCCGAACATCCAGTGGTGGGAGGCGGGCGCGCAGCCGCCGCAGTTTCTCGTGGCGGGCGACGTGGTGATGTCGACGGCGTATAACGGCCGCATCGACGCCGCGCAGAAGGAAGGCAAGAACCTCAAGGTCGTGTGGAACGGCAGCATTTACGACCTCGACTATTGGGCGATTCCGAAGGGCTCGCCGAACAAGGCGCTGGCCGAGAAGTACATCGCGTACACGCTTTCGTCGAAGCCGCAGCAGGACTACGCGCACCACATCGCTTATGGTCCGGTGAACGTGGCCGCGATCAAGGGGCTCGACGCGAAGACGCTCTCGAATCTGCCGAACTCGCCGGCTAACGGCAAGAACGCGGTGCTGCAGAACCTGTCGTTCTGGACCGATCACGGCGACGAGCTGGAGCAGCGTTTCTCGTCGTGGGCTTCGAAGTAAGTCGTGAAGTGATGCGATGACGCGCGCGCGTTGGAGCGATCCGCTGCGCGCGCGGGTGGATGGACTGGAGCTGGACTAACGCTGCTCCGGTCCGCAGCTTTGCAGGGAGACCAGGTGTGACTACGATGACGATCGCCGCCGATTCCACGCCGGAATCAACCGGCCGGCTCAAGCGCGAACTGAAGGCCGCGGAAGCGAAAAAGCGTGCGATGGCGCTGCTGCTCATCGCGCCGCTCGCCATTTTTCTGCTGCTGATCTTCGTCGTGCCGATCGGCGCGTTGCTGACCCGCGCCGCGCAGAATCCCGAAGTCGTGAACGCGTTGCCGCATACGCTCAGCGCACTGCACGCATGGGACCGCAAGACGCCGCCGCCCGATGCCGCATACGCCGCACTCGCGACCGACCTGACCGCCATTGCCGATAGCGACGGCATGGGCGCGCTCGCGCGCCGGCTCAATGTGGAGATTCCCGGTTATCGCTCGCTGGTCGCCAAGTCGGCGCGCGCGATGCCTTTCGTCGACGACAACAGCAAGCCGTTGCAACTGACGCCCGCGCAATTTCACGCGAAGTTCGCCGAGCTCGACGAACGCTGGAACAACATCGCGTACTGGCAAGCCATCGGGAAGAACGGCAGTCCGTATTCGCCGTTCTACGTGCTCGCTTCGCTCGATCACAAGCAGGACGCGTTCGGCCATATCATTCCGACCGATCCCGACCAGCAGATCTATCTCGCCGTGTTCACCCGCACCTTCGTGATCGGCGCTGCCGTTACGTTGTTCGCGCTGCTGCTTGGCTATCCGCTCGCTTACTGGATTTCGACGCTGTCGGAGCGTCGCGCGAATCTCGTGATGATTCTCGTGCTGATTCCTTTCTGGACGTCGATCCTCGTGCGCGTCGCGGCATGGATCGTCATCTTGCAGAGCGAAGGTCTCGTGAACAAGGCGCTGGTCGGCAGCGGCCTGCTGCACGATCCGCTCGCGCTGCTGTTTAACCGCACCGGCGTCTATATTTCGATGACGCACATTTTGCTGCCGTTCATGATCCTGCCGCTCTACAGCGTGATGAAGTCGATTCCGCCGACGTATCAGCGCGCGGCCATTTCGCTCGGCAGCCATCCGTTCGCCGCATTCTGGCGCGTGTATGTGCCGCAGACCTATCCCGGCATCGGCGCCGGCGCGTTGCTCGTCTTCATTCTGGCGATCGGCTACTACATCACGCCGGCGCTGCTCGGCGGACCGAACGACCAGATGGTCAGCTACTACGTGGCGTACTTCACCAACGTGACGATCAACTGGGGCATGGCGTGTGCGCTCGGCGCGCTGCTGCTTGCCGCGACGCTGGTGCTGTATGTGATCTATGGACGCTTCACGCGTTCATCGCTGAGCCTCGGCTGAACGGAGCCTACCGACATGAAACTTGCCAAGCCCCTGTTCGCGCCGCACACGTCCTGGGTGGAGCGCACGTGGTATTTCGCGTTGCGTGCGCTTGCCGTGCTCACGCTGCTGTATCTGATTTTGCCCGTGCTCGCGATCGTGCCGCTGTCGTTCTCATCGAGTACGTTCCTCGTCTATCCGATTCCGGGTTGGTCTCTGCGCTGGTATCAGAATCTGATTGCGTCCGATGAATGGCGTATGGCGGCTAAGAATAGCTTTATTGTCGCGCCGTCCGCGACGGTGGTCGCGACTGTGCTTGGCACGCTGGCGGCAATCGGCCTCACGAAAGCCAACTTCCGCGGCAAGGGCTTGCTCATGGCGATCCTGATTTCGCCGATGATCGTGCCGGTGGTTGTTGTCGGCGTCGGCATGTATCTGTTTTTTGCGCCGCTCGGACTCGCGAATACGTATGTCGGGCTGATTCTCGCGCATGCGTCGCTCGGCGTGCCGTTTGTCATGACGACGGTGGCCGCGACCTTGCAGGGCTTCAACTACAACCTCGTGCGCGCGAGCTTGTCGCTTGGCGCGAATCCGGTGAAGACGTTTTTCCGCATCACATTGCCCGTGATTGCGCCTGGTGTGATTTCCGGCGCCTTGTTCGCGTTCGCGACGTCGTTCGATGAAGTCGTCGTCACACTCTTCCTGGCAGGCGCGGACCAGACGACGCTGCCGCGCCAGATGTTCACCGGCATCCGCGAAAACATCAGCCCGACGATTGCGGCTTTGGCCACCATTCTGATTATTTTTTCGACGTGCTTATTGCTGGCGCTGGAATGGCTTCGTGGCCGCAATGCGGCGCGCGCGGTTCGGGCGTAAATGCGGCGCGAGCAAATATCCGGTAACTTCGTTGATGCAACATGAGAATCGACAACTCTTGACACCGTTCTAAGATTCATCCCATTCCGCGGGCTTCTGCGTCTCGTCATACTTTTATCCCTTGATAAAAAGATGCGCGAGGCGCAGATAACCAATGAAAACCCCGCTAACCGTGCTTGTGGGTGCGCTCACACTGACAGCTTGCGCGGATCACGCCGCGCGCGCACGGCTCGGCATTCAAGACCCCACCCTGCTTCAATCCGGCATTGGCGCCTCGCAAGACGAGGCGGCAGGCGCCGCCAACCCGCAATGGATCAACGCATACGCGCCCGCTGCCAGCGGCGGCACGGCGCTCGCGTCATTGCAAGCGCGGCTGAACCGCTTGCCGCCTGAACAGAACGGCTATTTCCGCGCGAAGGCGCAATGCTGGATCAGCGCGGGCCAGGAGGCGCGGCAAGCGGGCGACCATTGGGGTTTCGTCGAGGAGGCCATCGGTCAGGCGGCGGTCATCACCCTGGGCCTTGAAAATGGCACGTCGTTATCGGCTGCCAATCCGGCGCTGCGCACCGTCTCCGTGGTGCGTCCCGATCTGTGGAAGATCGTCAATACCATCAAGTCGGACCCGGTCACGGCTTCCTGTCGCGAAGCGCAGCAGCCGCTCGCATGCGCTGAAGTCGAGCTCATGCAAGCGGGCCATGATGCATGGGTACGCAACTTCGCTCATGCCGAAAAGCGTCTGCCGGACATTCAGGATAACTTGCGTAAATCGGCCGAGAGTGCGCTGCAATGCAAGCAGGCCGCGCTCGCGAGCGCTGCGGCGCAGAGTCCGGCAATGCCGCGAACGGTCACGCTGCGCGCCGACTCGCTGTTCCGTTTCGACGGCGGCAACGATGCCGCGATGCTGAGCGCCGGCAGACGCGAACTCGACAAAGTGGCGCGAAGCATGAAGACAACGGCCACGCTTCGCGAACTCAGGATCACCGGCTACACCGACCGTCTCGGCGACAACGCCCATAACCAGAGCCTGTCGCTGCAACGCGCGCAAACGGTAGCAGCGTATCTGCGCGCTCGCGGCGTCACCGTGCCCATCGCGATTCGCGGGCTTGGCAGTGCGAAACCGGTGGCGCAATGCCGGCAAACCAGGCGCGATGAACTGGTGCGATGTCTCGCACCGAACCGGCGGGTGGAGATCGAGTTCGTCGTCGCGCCTTCCTGATCTGCTCAGGCTGCGCACACGAACGTCGTACCCCGCGGACGCCAACGGCTTATGGCTGCCGGGAGGTCACGAGAGGGCCGTCAGGAGTCCATGATCGCCCCAACCGGAAATGGAAGTTTTTCAGGAGAAATGCAACACATGTCGACTATTCTGATTATCGATGACCACCCAGCGTTCCGGATGATTGTCCGGTTGCAGCTCATGCAACTGCTTAGCGTCGAACAAGTGGTCGAGGCGGACAACGGCCAGACCGCTGTCGAGATGGCTCGTCAATACAAGCCCGACCTCGCGATACTCGACCTGGACATTCCGCGCATCAGCGGACTCGATGTGATTCCGCGTCTGAAGCTCGTGCATCCTTCGATTCGCCTGATGGTGCTGTCGGGCCACGACGCGGCGACCTTCGCGCCGCGCGCAATGCGTTCGGGCGTTCATGGCTTCGTCGGCAAGTCGCAGGACATGAAGGAAATCTTGCGCGGCGTCGAAGCGGTGCTCGCGGGCTATACGGTTTTTCCGGTCGGACCCAACGGCGCGAGCATTGCGCCGGGCATGGCGCCGAGCGGCGAGGAAGGCCGGATCATGCTGCTGTCCGACAAGGAACTCGTCATTTTGCAGATGCTCTCGCGAGGCATGTCGAACAAGGCGATCGGCGACGCGCTCTTCATGAGCGACAAGACGGTGAGTACCTACAAGAGCCGTATCCAGGAGAAGCTCGGGGTGTCGTCGCTCGCAGCGTTGATCGAGTTTGCTTCGTTGCACAAGCTGATCAGCTAGTTCCACGCGCCATGAACAAGACCAGTCTGCATTGCGGCGAAGGCGCCGATTGCCACCAGCCGGCGCAGCGCGCTGTTGAGCTGGAAGGCGCGCGCGCAACGCAGCAGGTCACCCTCCCCGCTGTTGGGAGAAGCACGTCGCGGGCCGACGCTAACGCGCGGCCGTCCGACTCGTGCGAGCAGGCTCGTGATTCCGGCAAAGGCGTGAGTCCTTCTTTCGAGCCATTCGATCGCCGCTATCTTGATGCACTGATCCACGAAGGGATCGATCTCGGCGCATTTCTCGAAGGATGGTGCGTGGCGATGCGCAACGATCTCGACCGTCTCGGCAATCTGCAAAGCGAAGGCGACTTCGACGATTTACCGCCGCTGTTGCACAGACTCAGCGGGGCGCTAGGGCTTGTCGGCGCGCATAGTTTGATGGACGCATTGCGGCGCGTACCCAGCACGCGATCGGAGCACACTTGCAGACTAATTGATGCGCTTGCCGCACGCATGCGAGCGCTGATCGAGCAACTCGAAGGCGTGCGTGACGAACATCGGAGCGCACGACCATGAACAGGCCGTTGGCCTTGATCGAGGGCGCGCTTGCGCTTCCCAGTTCGCGTCCGCTGTCCGGTTTGCCGCCGCCTTTCGGCTCGTGGCGACGGTCGGCGTCGTACACACAGGAACGCGTCCCGCAACCGGCAATGCCGGGCGTGCCGCAATACACGCCAAGGCCGCAACCTCGTCGACGGAATCCACCGAACAACAGATTCCGATTCTTCTACAAGTTGCCGCAGCGGCCCAATTCGGACAGCCGTTTCGACGAGCAATTGGCAGAAGCGCGGCATTATCTCCAGGCGGACTACGTGCGTCCGCATTCGTCGCGTTCGGATCGGATGCTTGGCGCCGCGATCTTCGTGGGCTGCAGCATTGCGCTCGCGTGGCTGCTGGCGACCTGTTCCACGCACGACGTCGCCGATCAATTCGCAACAGCGGCAAAGCCGTCTGCAACGTCGACACGTACTGGCCGCGTGACAGTTCAGCCATTAGCAGACGTCCAGCCGGACGCACTCAAGCCGATGCCACGCGTGGCAGAAGCGCCTCAACGTACTGCGCAGGCGCAGGCGTCATCGTCAGTGACGGCTCGGTCACCGCAAGCCGCACATCGCGTCGACACAGCGAGTTCGCCGCAACAACGTGCCGACTCGCAGCGTAACGCCGGTACGTCACGCCATATCGCCGCGGACAACCGCCTGGCAAAAGCCTATCGCACAGCGACAACTACAGCGGCGCTGGCGAATCGCGTGGAAATCGAAAGACAGCGTCGCGGATCGAACCATTCGATTGATTCGCTGGCGAACTCTTCGGTATCGAGGGGACAGGGGCAACCCGAGCGGCCCACACCGCGAACTCTCGCAAACGACTCAACCGAGAGCGCGGCACTGTTCGATTGGGCCGCTCAACAGCGGCGCGCAAACGCCAACACACGTGCAACGTCGCCGGCATCTTCGCAAGCCGACTCCGACTGGAATGCTCACATGACGCAGCGCCGGATTACCGACAATCCCGCCGCTTTCCAGGCCGACCGCGCGCAACCATAAGCGCTAAAACCATCGACGAAAAAAAAGCCCGACCAAGGTCGGGCTTCAAAAGTCGGCTGCGCCCTCCACAGGACGCAGCCCCTGCAAAACAGCAAGCTGTTTGCGTCGTCGCGAGCCTTAAGCAGCCAGCAGCGAACGCAGCACGAACGGCAGAATACCGCCGTGCTTGTAGTAGTCGACTTCGATCGGCGTGTCGATACGCAGCAGCACCGGCACGCGCTTCTCCTGGCCGTCCTTGCTGCGAATCACCAGCGTCACTTCCTGCTGCGGCTTGAAGTCCGCGCCGAGGCCTTCGATGTCGTACGTTTCTTCGCCGGTAATGCCGAGCGATTGCACGCTGTCCGAGCCCTTGAATTGCAGCGGCAGAACGCCCATGCCGACCAGGTTCGAACGGTGAATCCGCTCGAAGCTGCGTGCGACCACAGCCTTCACGCCCAGCAGTTGCGTGCCCTTTGCCGCCCAGTCGCGCGACGAGCCCGTGCCGTACTCTTCGCCCGCGAACACGATGGTCGGCGTGCCGGCGTCGATGTACTTCATCGCTGCATCATAGATGGACAGTTGTTCGCCGCTCGGCTGGTGAATCGTCAGGCCGCCTTCCACGCGCGAGCCGTCTGCCTTCGCCGGGATCATCAGGTTCTTGATCCGGACGTTCGCGAACGTGCCGCGCATCATCACGTCGTGGTTGCCGCGGCGCGAGCCGTAGCTGTTGAAGTCGGCCTTCTGCACGCCGTTTGCCTTCAGCCACTTGCCTGCCGGCGAGTCTTCCTTGATCGAGCCAGCCGGGCTGATGTGGTCGGTCGTGACCGAGTCACCGAAAATGCCCAGCGCGCGCGCGTTCTTCACGGCGGCGATGCTGTCGGCCGGCGTCATCGAGAAGTCGTCGCCGAAGAACGGCGGCTCTGCAATGTACGTCGACTTCGGCCAGTCGTAGACCTGACCTTCCTCGCCTTCGATCTTGCTCCACAGGTCGCCCTTCTTGGTCAGCGACGAGTAGTTCTTGCGGAACGCTTCCGCGTCGAGCGCGAACTTGAGCAGGTCGTTGACTTCGTCGCTGGTCGGCCAGATGTCGCCGAGGTAGACGTCCTTGCCGCCCTTGCCCTTGCCGACCGGTTCGGTCATCAGGTCGCGCGTGATGTTGCCGGCGATCGCGTAAGCCACGACCAGCGGCGGCGAAGCCAGGAAGTTCGCGCGGATGTTCGGGTGAATACGCGCTTCGAAGTTACGGTTGCCCGACAGCACGGCAGCCGCGACGATGTCGTTCTTCGTGATCGCTTCGTTCAGTTCCGGCGTCAGGTCGCCCGCGTTGCCGATACAGGTCGTGCAACCGTAAGCGGCCAGCGTGAAGCCGAGCTTGTCGAGGTACGGCAGCAGGCCGGTCTTCGTCAGGTATTCGGTGACGATACGCGATCCGGGAGCCAGCGACGTCTTGATGTGCGGAGCGACCGTCAGGCCAGCTTCGACAGCCTTCTTCGCGAGCAGGCCGGCAGCCAGCAGCACGCTCGGGTTCGACGTGTTCGTGCACGACGTGATCGCGGCGATCAGCACGTCGCCGTTCTTCACGTTGACGCCGTTGGTCGTCGTGTATTGCGCGTTCAGATCGTCGGGCTTCTTCGCAAAGCCGTTTTCGGCAACCGGCTTCGAGAACAGGTCGCTGAACGTCGACTTCACATGACCGATTTCGATGCGGTCTTGCGGACGCTTCGGGCCTGCCAGCGACGGCGCGACGGTGCCGAGATCCAGCGTGACGACCTTCGTGTAGTCGATGTCGCCGTCCTTCGGAATGCCGAACAGGTTTTGAGCCTTGAAGTAGTTCTGGAACGCCGAGATTTCTGCGTCCGTGCGGCCCGTGCCCTTGAAGTAGTCGATGGTTTTTTCGTCGACCGGGAAAAAGCCCATGGTCGCGCCGTATTCCGGCGCCATGTTGCCGATCGTCGCGCGGTCCGGCAGCGACAGCGAGCGCGTGCCTTCGCCGAAGAACTCGACGAACTTGCCGACAACCTTCTCTTTACGCAGCAGTTCGGTGATGGTCAGCACCAGGTCGGTTGCCGTCACGCCTTCGCGCAGCTTGCCCTTCAGGTGTACGCCGACCACGTCCGGCGTCAGGAAGTACACCGGCTGGCCGAGCATGCCGGCTTCTGCTTCGATGCCGCCCACGCCCCAGCCGACCACGCCGATGCCGTTGATCATCGTGGTGTGGCTGTCGGTGCCGACCAGCGAATCCGGGTAGTACACGGTGTCCGTGCCGTCGGCCTTCTTGTGCACGCCGCGCGCGAGGTACTCGAGGTTCACCTGGTGAACGATGCCGACGCCCGGCGGCACGACCTTGAACGTGTCGAATGCCTGCATGCCCCACTTCATGAACTGGTAGCGCTCGTTATTGCGCTGGAATTCCAGTTTCATGTTCAGGTCGAGCGCGTTCTTTTCGCGGAAGTGGTCAATCTGCACCGAGTGATCGACGACCAGATCGACCGGCACCAGCGGCTCGATCGACTTCGGATTCTTGCCCACGCGCTTCGCGACGCCGCGCATTGCAGCGATGTCGGCGAGCAGCGGCACGCCGGTGAAGTCCTGCAGCACCACGCGCGACACCACGAACGGGATTTCGTCGACGCGTGCCGCCGTCGGCTTCCAGTTCGCCAGTTGCGTGATGTGTTCTTCGGCGATTTTCTTGCCGTCGTAGTTACGCAGCACCGATTCCAGCACGATTCGGATCGAAACCGGCAGGCGGTCGATCTTGATGTTCAGTGCCTTGCCGAGTTGCGGCAGGGAGTAGAACTTGCCTTTGCCGGAACCGCTGTCGAATTCCTTGAGCGTTTTGTGGAGGTTGTGGGCCATGGTGTTTTCCTTGGTTTGATCGCGGAACTACAGTACTTAACTTGACTAGATGACGTACAAATCGACGTACTCATTGACCGGCATGGCTTCGAGCCGCGCCTGATCCAGCGACACGTCGAGGATCGCCAGTTGTTGCTTGACCGGGAAGCGGCGCGCGAGGTTGGTCTTGAACTTCTCGACCAGCAACGGAATTCCGTCTTCGCGACGACGCTTATGACCGATCGGGTATTCGACTACGACTTCGTCGAACTGCGATCCGTCGTTGAATTCGATCGTCAGTGCATTGGCGATCGAACGCTTCTCGGGATCGTGGTAATCCTTCGTGAACTGCGCGTCTTCGACGCATTGCATCTTGGCGCGCAGCACATCGATACGCGCGTCTTGCGCGATCGAATCTTCGTAATCGGCAGCCGTCAGGCGGCCGAAGATCAGCGGCACCGCGATCATGTACTGAATGCAATGATCGCGGTCGGCCGGATTATTGAGCGGACCTTTTTTATCGATGATGCGAATCGCGGCTTCGTGCGTGCGGATCGTGATCTTGCGGATGTCGTCCACATGCTTGCCGTGCGCGACGAGCTGCGCCTGCAACGTCATGGCCGCTTCCACGGCGGTCTGCGCGTGGAACTCGGCCGGAAATGAGATCTTGAAGAGCACGTTCTCCATCACATAGGAGCCGTACGGGCGCTGGAATTTGAACGCGTTGCCCTTGAAGAGCACATCGTAAAAGCCCCACGTCTTCGCCGTCAGCACCGACGGATAGCCCATCTCGCCAGTTTTCGAAATGAGCGCGAGACGTACGGCGCGCGAGGTCGCGTCGCCGGCGGCCCACGATTTGCGCGAGCCGGTGTTCGGCGCATGGCGGTACGTGCGCAGCGCCTGCCCGTCGACGAGCGCCTGCGAGACCGCGTTGATGAGCTCGTCGCGCGTGAGGCCGATCAACTGACCGACGACCGCCGTGGACGCGAGCTTCACCAGCAATACATGATCGAGCCCGACCTTGTTGAAGGAGTTTTCGAGCGCGATACAGCCTTGAATTTCGTGCGCCTTGATCATCGCGATCAACACGTCTTTCATCGTCAGCGGCGCTTTGCCCGCTGCGATGGCCGTACGCGAGAGCCAGTCGGCTGTCGCGAGAATTCCGCCGAGGTTATCCGATGGATGACCCCATTCGGCGGCAAGCCAGGTGTCGTTGAAGTCGAGCCAGCGGATCATCGCGCCGATGTTGAACGCGGCCTGAACCGGGTCGAGCTGGAACGACGTGCCCGGCACCTTGGCGCCGTTGGGGACGATCGTGCCCGGCACGATGGGTCCCAACAGCTTGGTGCAGGCAGGGTAGGTGAGCGCCTCGAGTCCGCAGCCGAGCGTATCGATCAGGCAATGACGCGCGGTTTCCAGCGCGAGCGCGCTGTCGATCGGATAGTCCAGAACGTAGTCGACGATATCGACCAGGACTTTGTCCGGGTCGGGTCGCACGTTGGAAATCGGAGCGGACATCGAGAGCTCTTCCTGATGACGACAGTTAGTTCGTCTTGTTGATCGCGTTCGATTGCGTCGGAGCCGGCGCGCCCTGCACCATGGCTGCCGTCTTGCACTCGTCGGCGAGACGCGAGCTGTCCTTGTCCGAGAACAGCATGGCCTTCGTCGGGATCACGACGAGGTCCATGCCGGTGGCGGCGTCGTGGAAACGATCCGCACCCGTGGTCGTGGACTGACGCGGCAGATTGTAGTTCTTGTTCGCCCAATGAACCGTGACGATCTGGTCACGCTTCATGTCGCCTTTCAGATCGAACGACAGGCCTTCGTTGCACGACCATTTTTCCGCGCCTTCCGGGATCGGATCGAGCTTCGCTTCCTTCACCGGGTTTGCCTTGCGCTTGATCAGACGGCGCGGCTGCGGCTTCTTGGCCACGGCCTTGGCGGCGGGCTTCGTGGTGGTCGCCGTTTGCGCGGCGGCGTCAGTCGCGACGGTCAGCATCGTCGTGGACAGGGCGCCAATCACGGCGGCGATCATCAACTTGTTCATGGAGAACCTTTCTATCTAATTTCAGTTAAACGGTACGCGGTCTACCGGTCCTGGCGGCCGCGGGGTTGAACTGCAGCGCCTTCAAAGCGCACAGCGACCGCTATTTTCGCTTATTTAGCGGCACGTACTTCAAATTCTCAGGTCCGGTGTAATTAGCGCTCGGACGGATGATCTTGTTGTCGATCCGCTGCTCGATGATGTGCGCACTCCAGCCTGCAGTGCGTGCGATCACGAAGAGCGGTGTGAACATGGCCGTCGGCACGCCCATCATGTGGTACGAAACCGCGCTGAACCAGTCGAGATTCGGAAACATCTTTTTCACTTCAGCCATAACTGTTTCAAGGCGCTCGGCGATATTGAACAGCTTGCTGTTGCCCGCTTCTTTGGACAGCTTCTTCGCGACTTCCTTGATGACCTTGTTGCGCGGGTCCGAGATCGTATAGACCGGATGACCGAAGCCGATCACCACTTCCTTGTTCTCGACGCGCCTGCGGATGTCGGCTTCCGCTTCGTCCGGCGTCTGGTAGCGCGACTGGATTTCGAACGCCACTTCATTCGCGCCGCCGTGTTTCGGTCCGCGCAATGCGCCGATTGCGCCGGTAATCGCCGAGTAAATGTCGGAACCCGTGCCCGCGATCACGCGCCCGGTGAACGTCGACGCATTGAATTCGTGTTCGGCATACAGATTGAGCGACACATGCATCGCCTCGACCCACGACTTCGGCGGCTCCACGCCATGCAGCAGATGCAGGAAGTGGCCGCCGATCGAATCGTCGTCGGTTTCGACTTCGATGCGCTTGCCGTTGTGCGAATAGTGATACCAGTAGAGCAGCATCGAGCCGAGCGACGCCATCAGCTTGTCGGCGATGTCGCGCGCGCCCGGCAGGTTGTGATCGTCCTTTTCCGGCAGCACCGTGCCGAGCACCGACACGCCGGTGCGCATCACGTCCATCGGATGCGCGGCCGCCGGAATCCATTCGAGCGTGGCCTTGACGTTCGCGGGCAGGCCGCGCAACGCCTTCAACTTCGTCTTGTAGGCGGTGAGTTCGGCTTGCGTCGGCAGCTTTTCATGCACGAGCAGATAGGCGATTTCTTCGAATTCGCAATTGCCCGCGATGTCGAGAATGTCGTAGCCGCGGTAATGCAGATCGTTGCCGGTCTTGCCGACCGTGCACAGCGCTGTATTGCCCGCGGTCACGCCGGACAGCGCGACGGATTTTTTCGGTTTGAAGCCGCCTTGTACGCCGGCGGTTTGCGTTGTCTCGCTCATCTGCCGCTGTCTCCTGTTTGCGTGCTCATTGCTTCACGTCCCCGAAAAGCGGCGCGGCATCTTGCGGGATCGCGCGGCCGGTGGATCGCGCGCGACGCAGCACCGACCAGTAATAGCGGTAGCTCGCGCGGTCGTGCAAGGTGTCGCGATGGCGCGTGGGTCCCCATTGAGCGGACTGCGCGGCCAGCAGAATTTCGGCGGCGGTGGCGATTTCCTCGTCGCGCGGCGCGAACGCGCTCACGATGGCCTCGATCTGCGCGGGATGAATGCTCCACATGCGCGTGTAGCCGAATTCGTTGCGAGCCCGCGCGGCGTCGCTCGCGACCACGCTCATGTCGCGCACTTCGGTGCTGACGTTGTGCGACGGCACCTTGCCGTGCGCATGGCAGGCCGCAGAAATCTCCAGCTTCGCGCGCCGCACGAGCGGATGATCGAACTGGCCGGGCGAGCGCATGGCCGTGTCCGGAATCGCGCCGTTGTGCGCGGAGACGAAATCCATCAAGCCGAAGCTCAATGCCTCGACGCCCGGCAACGCGGCGAGATCGAACACACGCGTGAGCGCGCCATGCGTTTCGACGAGCAGTTGCACCGGGATGGCTTTTGCGATGCCAAGCTCACGCCGCGTGGCTTCGATGAACGCGACCATTTCCGCCGCGTCCAGCACATTGCGGATTTTCGGCAGCGTGATGAAAGCAGGCGCCCGCTTCGCCGCGCGCAGAATCAGGCGCACGTCGTCACGCCAGTACGGGTGATCGTAGCCGTGAATCCGCACGCCGACGCGTCCGAAGCAATCATGCTCGCTGCCGATGAGCGACGCGACCAGCTCCGCATGCTCCGCTTCGCGGCCGACTTGCGCGCCGTCTTCGCAATCGAGCGTGATGTCGAACACGGGGCCCAGTTGCTGCTGCAACGCGAGCGATTTCAGCATCAGCTTTTCGCTGCCGGCGTAGTGATCGCAGGCAGGCAGCACAGCGGGCGGCACTTCGCCGTCAAACAGCACTTCGGCGGGTGTGAGGGCGCGCATCTTCGGCGTCAGGGGCGTGGGTTTTGTTGAGGAAAAACCGATTCGGGCGCGCTCTGTCCGGTCGTACAGGCAGACAGGCAAAACGCGCTCGGATCAGGTGCGAATCGACTGGTCTGCTCGATTCGCACGAAAAAAACCGGAACCCGCCGCGGTGACGCTACGGAGTTCCGGTTGGTCTGCATCAGGTGCTTAGCCGAGCAGATGCTGAACGCCTTCGCGTTCTTCCAGCAGTTCCTGCAGCGTGCCGTCCATCTTTTCGCGCGAGAACGCGTCGATTTCCAGGCCTTCCACGCGCTTGTATTCGCCGTTTTCGCAGATCACCGGCACGCCGTAGACGATGTCTTCGGGAATGCCGTACGAGCCGTCCGACGGAATACCCATGGTGACCCACTTGCCGTTCGTGCCGAGCACCCAGTCACGCACGTGGTCGATTGCAGCGTTAGCCGCCGACGCCGCCGACGACAAACCGCGTGCCTCGATGATCGCCGCGCCGCGCTTGCCGACGGTCGGGATGAACGTGTTGCGGTTCCATTCGTCGTCGTTGATCAGCTTGGTCAGGTTTTGACCTTCTGCGGTCGCGAAGCGGAAGTCCGGGTACATGGTCGGCGAGTGGTTGCCCCACACGGCCAGCTTTTCGATCGAAGCGACCGGCTTGCCCGACTTCGCGGCCAGTTGCGACAGCGCGCGGTTGTGGTCGAGACGCAGCATGGCGGTGAAGTTCTTCTTCGGCAGGTCCGGTGCCGACTTCATCGCGATGTAGGCGTTCGTGTTGGCCGGGTTGCCGACCACCAGCACCTTCACGTCGCGGCTGGCGACTTCGTTCAGCGCCTTGCCTTGAACCGTGAAGATCTCGGCGTTTGCCGACAGCAGGTCTTTACGCTCCATGCCCTTCGAACGCGGACGCGCGCCGACCAGCAGGGCGACGTCGGCGTCTTTGAATGCGACCTTCGGGTCGTCCGTGATCACGACGCCCGACAGCAGCGGGAATGCGCAATCATCCAGTTCCATCACGACGCCTTTGACGGCGCCTTGCGCTTGCGGCAGGTCGAGCAGTTGCAGGATCACCGGCTGATCCTTGCCGAGCAGATCACCATTGGCGATGCGGAACAGCAGGGAGTAAGCAATTTGACCTGCGGCGCCGGTGACGGCAACGCGCTTTGCGGGCTTAGCCATTGAGAAATCTCCAGGACGATGCGTTAGACGCTAGGGAAAACGCCATTCTATATGCGCGTTCAGCGAAGCGTTGTTAAACACGGCGGAATTCGCTGTTCGCGGGAGGCTCGCTGCCGGCCCGTTAATTGCGGGCCGAAAGCGGCGCTGCGGCAAGACCGCCATGCCGGAAACCGGTACTGCTGAGCTCTCTCGAGCCGGCGCTTCGCCCCTGTTCCGCCGACATATCAAACGGGGAAGCGGCCGTTTCTTCAGAGCGGGAGCGGTCATTGAGGCGCCGGGGCAGCCGCTGCACGGTGCGGGCTCCTGCAAACAGCGCGTTTCGGCAAGCGTCGGACCAACGAACGGCGGCGAATCGAAACCCTGGACTGCGTGGGAACAGCATGGTGCAGAGTGGCTGCCAGTGCGTGGCGGCGCTGCCAAACCGGATGCAGCGCAGAGCCGTCAAAACGCCCGCAAACCCTTGCTCGACAAGGAGTGTAGGAGTCGCCAGAGGCAAAGTCAACATTATCTTATGTCTTATATAAGACACATCTATTGCCGGGGAAACGCTGGACGCGAGCCAGCGCTTTATGATGAAATGCGCGCATGAATTCGAACCCGGCCAACACCACGAATCCCGGCGGCCAGGCGGCCGCGGGCGAAGGTGCATCCGCGGCCGTCCCCGCTGCGTCACCCACTTTCAGCCCGCTGTACCAGCAGATCAAAGGGCTGATCACGCAGAGTCTCGAAAGCGGTGAATGGAAGCCCGGCGAGATCATTCCTAGTGAAGTCGAATTAGCGGCCAGATACAAGGTCAGCCAGGGCACGGTGCGTAAAGCGATCGACGAACTCGCCGCCGAGAACCTGCTCGTGCGCCGCCAGGGCAAGGGCACGTTCGTTGCGACGCACAACGAAGATCGCGCGCAGTTTCGCTTTTTGCGGTTACTTGCCGATGACGGCGCCGAACATCCGCACGTTAGCCGCCTGCTCGAGTGTCGGCGCTTGCGTGCATCGGCGGACATCGCGCGGCAACTTGACCTGAAGCCCGCCGATCCCGTTGTGCTGATCAAGCGTCTGTTGCAGTTCGACGGCGAAGTGACCGTGCTCGATGAAATCTGGCTGCCAGGCGCCGTGTTTCGCGGGCTGACGCTGGAGCGGTTGTCGGAATACAAGGGTCCTCTTTACGCGATGTTCGAGACGGAGTTCGGCACGCGCATGATCCGCGCCACGGAGAAAATCCGCGCGGTCGCCGCCGAGCCGTCGGTGGCCGATCTGCTGCAAGTGCCGCCGGGTTTTCCGCTGCTGTCCGTCGAGCGCGTGTCCTACACCTATGGGGATCGGCCGGTGGAAGTCCGGCGAGGTTGGTATGTCACAACCGGGTACTACTATCAGAACGATCTCAGCTAAATCGGGCCGGACTGAGCTGGATTGAAGGCGCGGCGTCCCACGCGCGCGCCGTTTGACGGCGCCTTTATTGCGCGCGCTGCAATGGACCTGTCGGGGTTTTCGCTGCAGCGCGAAATGAAAAGGCGCTAAAATTGCGGATTGGTGTGAACTACATAGCAGGGGGTCTAGCATGGCTGAAGCGGTAAAAAAACCGAGGCCGGAGTTCCGGAACATCGGTATCGGGCAGATATTGACGGCGTATCGCCTGCCTCTTGCGGGGCGCGTGTCGATTCTGCATCGGCTGAGCGGCGGCCTGCTGTTCGTCGCGTTGCCGTTCCTGCTGTACCTCTTCGACCAGAGCCTGACTTCCGAGCTGAGCTTCGAAGTCTTCAAGGGCTTTCTCTCCAACCTCATCGTCAAGCTCATCACGCTGGTGCTCGCGTGGGCCTACCTGTTCCATTTCTGCGCCGGCGTTCGCCACCTGCTGATGGACACCAACCATGAAGCCGTCACCAAAGAGAAAGGCAAGCAGACCTCGATCGTGGTGTTCGTGGTGTCGTCGCTGCTGACCATCGTGTTCGCGCTCAAACTCTTCGGAGCATTCTAAACATGGCAGCCAATAACCGAATCGGCTCGAAGCGTCTGGTCGTCGGCGCCCACTACGGTCTGCGCGACTGGCTCGCGCAGCGCATCACCGCGTGCGTGATGGCGCTCTACACGGTGATCCTGCTCGCCTGGTTCTTCGGCGCGCGCGACTTCTCCTACGAAGGCTGGGCGTCGATCTTCGCGACGCAATGGATGAAGCTCGCCACCTTCGTCACGCTGCTCTCGCTCTTCTATCACGC